>CAWHNI010000006.1:0-212484 GCA_963830755.1 uncultured Actinomycetota bacterium
GCAGCGATCCGCCGCCGGTCCTGACCGACATCGCAACCAGCCACGCTGACTCAGCGACGGCGAGGCCTAACGCACAGATGCTGCCAGCGTGGCGCACAACATCGCGATCCGCAGGCGGCGTGCTCGCGGCTCGCCACCGTGCGGCGACGAGCGACGCAGCACGCATCCCTGCGACAGCAGCGCACTGAAAAGCGACGATCGCTACGAAGAACAAGATCTGGGCGGCGATTCCCGCCAGCGGTGCCGTAGAGGGATGCGGGAGGGAGGCCGCCGCCAGCGCGAAGCCCGACGCCACCGCGATGCCGCTGGCTCCGATCACGACGGGAGTGCGGCGCATCGTGGCCGTCGCAGCCTGCGCGTTGAACTCACGGGCGAGCTGCCCGGGCTGGCCGAAAGCCGCGATGGCCTGACGGCGAGCATCGGCGACAGGTATCCCACGCCTGCCTCGAGATCGGTCGTCGTGTCGGCAAGATGGCCTCGTGCCTCGTCGAGGATCCGTTGCCTCCGGGCGTGCGATACATGGGGAGGCGGTCCGACACCGCCGCCAGGTAGACGTCGAGGTCGGTCATGCGGGAGCGGCCCCGAGCACCGTGTTGACCGCTAGCGGCAAACCGTGACCAGTCACCACGACGCTTGGCGAGCGCGGTTCGGCCGCGGTGCGACAGTCGGTACACCCGGCGAGTGCGGCCGCCGACGGGCTGTGCCTTGCTCGTGACCATGCCGTTGCGTTCGAGTCGGTGCAGCGCCGGGTAGACCGTTCCCTCGGGAAGGTCGAAGACGTCGTCGCTCCGGGTGCGGGGCTGCTCGATGATCCCGTAGCCGTGGCACGGCCCGTGCTCCAGGATCGCCATCAACAAACCGTCGAGGTGACCCTTGATCTGCTCAAACGTCTGGCTTCCCACTCTAGGCATAGGACGCGAGGGGTCAACGTCATCCCGTAAGACCACGACCCGCAGAGATCGTTCAACGAGTCCTGCGCATGCCCCTGCGAGGAACCCGGTCAGTGCTCTTGCCACTGCCACTTTCGTGAGGCGAGACATCGCCCTCCCTGACGGTGGATAATGGCTGAGACGGTTCGACGGACGGATCGGGATGCCGCTCTATATCGACAGGCACGAGCCGCCCCCCGGAGGAGTGTTCTTCACCCGTGAGGACGTGTTCCAGATGCACGGCCTCGACCTGCCGTCGAGGACAAGCACCGGGCGCGCTTTCCTCGGCGCGCTGATCGACCTGGACCAGCAGATGGGGTTCTGCATCTGCGAGGCACCTAACGCCGAAGCTGTCCAAGCCGTGCACGGCGAGGCACACGGCGACATGCCCAGCAAAATCATCGAGATCGATCACCAGAGAATGAAGGCGTTCCTCGGTGACCAACTCCATCGAGGAGCTCGGACATCAGGGGCCGCGTCGAGCCCGCGCTCCGCACGATCCTCTTCACCGATCTCGAGGGGTCGACCGAGATCAACCGGCGTCTCGGAGACGAGCGTGCCCTCGTCGTTCGGCGTCGGCTCGACGAGATCGTCAAGACAGCGCTCTTCGCTACCAGCGGCAGGCAGATCAAGACGCTCGGGGACGGCGTCCTCGCGAGCTTCATGTCGGTCGTGAAAGCGCTCGAATGCGCTCGGCACATCCAGGAAGGCGTGGCCGGGCTCGAAGCGACCGAATGGCCGCTCCGTGCCGCTGAGTTCGGCCGCCGGCGAGCCCGTCGCGACGGCGACGATCTCTTCGGGCTCGCGGTGAACCTCGCGAGCCGCGTCTGTAGCGCCTGCGAGCCCGGGAGCATCTTTGTCACGTCGAGCGTGCGCGACCTTGCCGCAGGCAAAGGCTTCGATTGGGACAACGCCGGCGATCACACGTTCAAGGGTTTCGACGAGCCCGTCCGCGTCTACCGCCTGCGCTGTCGTCTTAGGTATGCGGGGAACGATGTTCGGGTTGACACTGAAGAAGTTGTCAGGGTCGTAGGTCTTCTTGAGTCTCGCCAGGCGATCAACGTGAGCGCTCGAATACGCCGTGCTCGCACCGGCTCGCGCTGGGTCCGGGCCGACGACGTCGCCCGCCCCTGACACAAAGAGGCTTGGTTCTGCGCTCGACCGCGCGCTCCGGAGCGGGCATTCGGAGCGCCGTCCAGAGCGGGATCTCGCGTCCTATAACGTGCGGTCGGTCTCACCGGGCAAGCTTCGCCAACCCTCGAAACTGCGTCGACCGTGCGGGATAATCGATGGGGAGCGGATGATGAAGGCGCTCAGGTGTTTCGATGCTATGACGATCGTGGCCATCCTGGCAACAGCAGGCACCGCGGCAGCAGACGGCGTGTACCACTCCGAGCGCTCTCGTTCGCGGGCGGGGCCGATCCTGCCTTCCATGGCCAGGTGGTGAACATTCACACGAATGGACCTGTCAACGGAGCCTTGGAGCGTTACCAGGTCGTAGGCCGAGGCATCCACGGATTACGAGGTGTGGTACGAGTTCTGCGACGAGGCGGACTTCACGGACTTCACCCAGACCGCGGTCCCACCACGGACTGCGCGGCAATGGTCATGCGTCGGCAGGTTTCAGCGCGGCGGACCTTGCTCCGTTCTCAGGTGCGACGGTTACGATCCGATGGGTGCTGAGGGTCGACGCGGCTGACGTCTACGCCACGCCGTGCACCACCGTGACCATCGACTGACCCGACAACGGCGGATCGGCCGGCGATCGCCGGAGCCATGGGTCTCCCGTATGACGAGCGCCGACAGGAGCATCGGGATCCCGAGGTCCCGGCGAGCGGGCGAGTTTGGAACTCGCCGGGTCGCACACCGCGTCTTCGCTACGCCCGAAACGCGACGCGTGTCGTCGAGGCGCCTGCGCCTTCCGCAACGCCTGTTATCCGGACAACGAGCGCCGTACTCCACGAGCGCTGTAGGGAGCCGCCGCACGCGCTTTTGAGATCACGAAGGGCGAAGGGACCACGGTGCAATATGACTGGTTCTTCAGCGACGACGAAACCAGATGCGTCGTGCGGGAGACGTGCACGAACTCCGACGCCGTCCTGTCGCACATGGCCAGTCGGGGGCCCCTCGGGGAAGTTCGCCGAACTCGGGGGCGGTCTGGAAATCGAGGCGTTTGGAGACCCGTCCCTGAGCACTCAAGGCCGCAGCTGGTGCTGGCCTCCAGCCCACGGTGTACCGGTTCTATCAGGGCAAGCAACACCGCCTCGGCCGCACGCGCAGCGCTACGCCTGGAAAGCACGGACGTCGCACCTCGCACACGTGTCGGCGCGCACGTCGGGGCTCAACCCGGGTACTCGGGCAGATCGCCGCGGTACGGTCCGCCGTTGGGCGGCACAGCGCCCATTCGGCCTGGCTGAGGTTTCGTCCCACGTCCGGCAGGCAGTCTCTCGCCACGTGGTCCAGTCGATGTCCCATCGTAGATTTGGGTGCCGTCACCGGTCATCAGGGTCTTGCCGTCGGGGCTCACCGACAGCGCGCTGTACTGGGCAAGCGACGGGAACGGGTCGCCGATCGCCTGGCCGGTGGCGCGCTCGAACATCCACGCTCGCTCGCCGTGCCGCCGAAGAACCCAGCGACGACCCGGTCGCCGCCGGGGAGAAGCACGACGGAGGAAACGGCCACGGCCTTGCCGGTCATGGGCGGACCGACCTGCGTGCGCGTCGAGGAGGTCGACGAAGCGATGTGGCCGGTGAAGTCGGATGTCATAGCATGTCCGGCAGCCCGTTGTGGGCGACGTATGCGGGCGCGGTGCTGTCGCCGATGGGATCACCACTGCTCGCCGGTGGTCGAATCGAACACCAGCGTCACGCTCTGAAAGCCGGAGATCACCACGTATCGGCCGTCGGGCGTGAAGATCGCGTTGGTGGCCAATAGGTCCCAGCCGGCGAGTTGCGCGAGCTGCTGGCCGGAGCCGAGGTCGAAGAGGGTGGCCGTCTCCAGCGCCGCCGACACCAGTTTGGTGCCGTCCGGACTGAACGCCAGCGGCCCGACGTAGACGGGAGCGATGGCTGATCGATGAACTCGTGATCGGTGGTGGCGGGTGGCGGCGTGAGCGTCTTGACCACGTCGCCGGTCGCCACATCGAAGATGGCGACGCACGCCGTCGGACCGCCATAGGCCACCAATCGCCCGTCTGGACTGAAGGCAGGTGCAGAAGTGACGAGTGCGCTGATCGGGCGCATGCCGGGAGGCTCGAGCCGCCGGATCACTCGGCCGCTGTCGGATCGAGGAGCGACAACGGGCCGTCGGCGACATCGGCAGCGGCCAAAATCGAACCGTCTGGACTGAAGACGCCGTATTGCAGCGGGGCGGTGGGGAGCGGATGCCCCAACGCTGGCGGACTGGCGGTACCTGCTGGTGCCGGTCGCGGCCGGGGTGCTGGCGTTCTACTTCCACCCGGCGCTGGGCAGGATGGAGCGCCAGGTCAGCGTCTTCGACGCGTTTGGTCTGGCGCTGTTCTGCGTCACCGGTGCGCTCAAGTCGCTGGAGTTCGGCCTGGGTCCGGTGCCCGCGGCGCTCATGGGCATGGTCACCGGCATCGGCGGCGGGATGGCCCGTGACGTGCTCGCGGGACGGGTTCCGGCAGTCTTCCGGGGCGAGCTCTACGCGACCCCCGCCCTCGCCGGCGCCGCGATCACCGTCGTCGGCGAGAGCCTGGGGTTCCCCATCGGCGTCGTCGCTACCGTCGGAGGGGGCGTCTGCCTGGCGTGGCGGTTGCTGGCGATGTGGCAGCACTGGCAGGCGCCGAAGCCGACCGGGCCCGCCAGCGTCTGAGAATCGTCAGAAAGGTTCGCTCAGTCGCCGAGCAGGCGGCGCAAGTGGTCGTTGGCGAAGACCCGGTCGGGGTCGAGCCGGTCGCGCAGCGCGAGGAAGTCACCGAAACGCGAGTAGAGGCAGGTCAGCTCGGCAACACCTAGCGAGTGGAGCTTGCCCCAGTGGGGCCGGCCTCCGTGATCCCGCATGATCCGCTCGATCGCCGCGAAGTACTCCACGTGGTCGGCGTCGCGGTGGGTGTGGAACGCCAGGTAGACCGTGTCGCGCTGGTAGGCGGTCGACAGCGGTACGTCGTCCGGCGGCGCGACCCGGACCTCGACCGGGAAGCTGATCCGCCAGTCCGACTCCTCGATGGCACGCCGTGCCTCGCGCAGCGCCGCGAGACCGGCCGCCCGCGGGACGGCGTACTCCATCTCCTTGAACACGACCCGGCGGTTCGCGGTGAAGACCCGGTGGGCCACGTCCGAGTAGCGGCGCTCGGTGAGCAGCCGGCTGGTCACGCGGTTCATCCGGGGGATGGCGCCCGGTGCCCGGTTCGCGCCGGCGCACAGCAGGCCGAACGCGTGGTTGGACAGGAGCTCGTCCTCGATCCAGGCCCTGGCGGGTGACAGCCGCTCGGTCTCCCCGGGCGACGCGTCGAGCCGGTTGTTCTGCTTGGCGAGCACCCGGTCCGTGTGGGGGAACCAGTAGAGGTCGACGTGGTGGTTCGAGGAGACCAGCTCGTCGAACGACCCGAGCGCCTGGTCCCAGCTCATCGGCTGCTCGTGCGCCTCGAGCACGAACAGCGGCTCGACCCGGAAGGTGACCGTGGTCAGCACCCCGAGGGCCCCGAGCCCGACCCGTGCGAGATCCAGCACGTCGGCGTTGTCCTGGGGCGTTGCGGTCAGGAGCTCACCGGTCCCGGTCACCATCTGCAGGCCGGCGACCTGCGCCGACAGCCCGGCAGCGACACCACCGGTCCCGTGGGTGCCGGTCGAGATGGCACCCGCCAGCGTCTGCTCGGCGATGTCGCCCAGGTTGTGCAGCGAGAGGCCGAGTCGCTCGAGCTCGGTGTTCAGCACGTGCAGCGGAGTGCCGGCCAGCGCGGTCACCGTCATCGCCTCCCGGTCCACGGCGACGATCCCGCTCAGCCGGTCGGGTCGCAGCATCGTGTGGCCCGGCACGCCGATTCCCGTGAAGCTGTGACCGGTGCCGACCATCTTGACGGTGGTGCCGTCGGTCCGGGCCTGGTCCACGGCGGCGACCACGGCCTCGGCGTCGCCGGGGTGGACCACCACGTCGGGGTACGACGCCTCCAGCCCCGACCAGTTCCGCCACTCCACGTCGCGAGCCTAGTTCGCCGTGGTCTCGACCGGCTCGGACGACGGCGAGCGGGGGATCGCCTGGGCGGCCAGGGCGGAGACCAGGCCGGCGCTGGCGGCGACCAGATAGGCCGGGGAGGCGCCGTACGCGTCGATGACCACGCCCGCGAGGGTGGCTCCGGGGGCGACACCGGCCACGATGCCGGTGTGCATGATCGCCATCCCTTCCGTGAGCCGGGCGTGCGGGACGGTCTTCTCGGTGAGCGACATGGTCGCGATCAGGGTGGGCGCGATGGCGAACCCGGCGACGAACAGCGCGACTCCCATCAGCGGGACCGAGCCGATCAGCCCCAGCGGCAGCATCGCGGCCATCATCGCCGCCGACCCCCACCGCAGCCGGTGGTCGGGGCCGCGGCGCCAGTGGACCGCACCGGTCACCAGCCCGGCGATCAGGCTGCCGAGGGCCCACAGGGCGAGCAGCGGGCCGGCGTACCCCTTGCTGCCGAGCTCCTCCGCGAACGCCACGGTCGTCACCTCGGCCGCGCCGAACAGCGTGCCGAGCGCGGCGCAGACCAGCGCCAGCGGCGCGACCGTCGCCCACGGCATCCCCGGGCGAGGCCCGGTGGTCTCCCGGCGGGGGTGGGCCGGTGGCTCGGTCGCGCGCTGGGCGGCGAAGAACAGCGTGCCGACAACGCCGGAGACCAGCGCCGCAGTCAGCCCGGCGACCGGGTGCCACGCGGTGGCCAGCACGGTCACCAGGATCGGCCCCAGCATGAACACCGACTCGTCGACGACCGCTTCGAGGGCGAACGCGGTTTGCAGCTGGTCGGGTGAGCGGAGGACGTGGGACCACCGGGCCCGGACGCACGCGCCGACCGAGGGGAGTGCGGCCCCGCTCACGGCCGCCAGCAGGTAGGAGACGATCACCGGCCACTCCGCCTGCACCGACCACATCAGCAGGGCCAGTGTCGCCCCGAACAGGGTGACGGCCGCCGGCAGCACCCGCGACTGCCCGAGTCGGTCCAGGAGCCTGCCCTGGACGATCGCGAAGCCGCCGTTGGCGATCAGGTACGCCGCCGACACCGAGCCGGCGAGGCCGTAGGAACCGGTCGCCGTGGAGACGAGCAGCACGATCCCGAGGCTCACCATGGACATGGGCAGCCGAGCCACCATCCCGGTCGCGCTGAACAGCAGCGTGCCGGGGAGTCCCAGGATCCGGCGGTACGACGTCAACATCTCAACCGGAGACTAGGACCGGGCCGGGAACGCCAACTAATCGAAGCCAGCCAATCCTCAACGTCCGTCTCTACGATGGGGCGCATGGTCCTCGACGTCTCGCCGTACGACGCCGTCCTGCTGGTGTCGTTCGGTGGGCCGGAAGGCCCCGACGACGTGCTGCCGTTCCTGGAGAACGTCACCCGTGGCCGCGACATCCCGCGCGAGCGGCTCGAGGAGGTCGGCGAGCACTACCACCTCTTCGGTGGCCGGTCGCCGATCAACGACCAGAACCGCGAGCTGCTCGCCGCCGTGCGCGAGGACCTGTCCGGGGCCGGGATCGACCTCCCGGTCTACTGGGGCAACCGCAACTGGCAGCCCTACCTCGCCGACGCGGTCCGGCAGATGGCCGACGACGGCATCACCCGGGCGGCGTGCTTCGTCACCAGCGCCTACTCGTCGTACTCCAGCTGCCGCCAGTACCGGGAGGACCTGGCCCGGGCCGCCGACTTCCCCGGCGCCCCCCGGCTGGACCGGCTGCGCCAGTACTTCAACCATCCGGGCTTCGTGGAGCCGGTCGTCGACGCGACCCTCGCCGCGCTGGCCGAGCTCCCGGAGTCGGTCCGGGACGGCGCCCACCTGACGTTCGTCACCCACTCCATCCCGGAGTCGATGAACGAGGCCAGCGGGCGCCAGGGCAACGCCTACGTCAACCAGCACCGCAGCGTCGTGGCCGCCGTCGTCGACCGGGTGCGCCAGGAGACCGGACGTCGGAACCCGCACGAGCTGGTCTACTGCTCGCGGTCCGGACCCCCGCACGTGCCGTGGCTCGAACCCGACGTCAACGACCATCTCGAGGCACTGTCCCGCAAGGAGGCCTCGGCCGTGGTGCTCGTCCCGATCGGCTTCGTCTCCGACCACATGGAGGTCGTCTACGACCTCGACACCGAAGCCCTCACCACCGCGGCCAAGCTCGACCTTCCGGCGGTGCGGGCCGCGACGCCCGGCATCGACCCACGCTTCGTGACCGTGGTCCGCGACCTGCTGGTCGAACGGGCCGCCACCGAGCGGGGTGAGAAGCCGCGCCGCCGCGCCGTCGGCAGCCTGCAGGCGTGGTGGGATCTCTGCGGCCTGGGGTGCTGCCCGAACCCCGTCGGCGACCGGCCCGCGGTCGGCGGCGTCGAGGCATGAGCGAGGAGCTTGCAGAACTGGCCCTCGAGGTCGCGCAGGCGGCAGGTCGGCTGATCCGTGAGCGTCGGGAGCTGGGGGTGACGGTTGCCGCCACCAAGTCCAGCGAGACCGACGTGGTCACCGAGACCGACCGCGAGGTCGAGGAGCTGATCCGGTCGCTGCTCGGCGGGGCGCGACCCGACGACGGTGTCGTGGGGGAGGAGGGCGACGACGAGGCGGGTGCCTCCGGCGTGCGCTGGATCGTCGACCCGATCGACGGGACGGTCAACTTCCTCTACGGCATCCCGCAGTACGCCGTCTCGGTCGCCGCCGAGCGCGACGGGCTCGTCGTCGCCGGTGTCGTGCTCGACGTCGCTCGGGACGCGGCGTACGTCGGGCGACGGGAGACTGGGCCGAACGGGCGGGTCAGGGTGACGGCCCATCGCGATGGCAGTCCTCTCTCGGTTCGCTCTCCGGCGCCACTCTCGCAACGCCTGATCGGGACCGGCTTCAGCTACGAGGCCCGGATCCGCGCGATCCAGGCGGACGCGGTAGGCCGGCTGCTGCCGCAGGTGCGCGACATCCGTCGCTTCGGGTCATGCGCCCTGGACCTCTGCCACGTCGCGGAAGGCTTGCTGGACGGCTACGTCGAGGAGGGCGTCAACCTCTGGGACCACGCGGCCGGGGCCCTGATCGCGGAGGGCGCAGGGGCACGCAGCGAGCTGATCCCGGGCGCCGGCGGCCAGGAGCTCCTCCTCTGCGCACCCGACCACGGGTTCGTCGAATTCCGAAAAGCCGTGGAAGAGGCCGGTTTTCTGGCCGATTCGGGGGAATAGCCTCCCGACCTTGCGTGTTCTCGGGACACATTCGGGAACCGATGTGCACCATGGCACCGGCATGGTGCACAATCTGCCGCCGAACCTGTGGAGCTAATGACGACCGGCGCAGACGCGTGAGGGGAGTTGAGGACTGATGGCCACCGATTACGACGCCCCGCGCAAGACCGAGGAAGAGTCCGAGGAGAGCATCGAGGAGCTCAAGGCGCGTCGCCACGACAAGAACTCCGGGAAGGTCGACGAGGACGAGGCCGAAGCGGCCGAGTCGTTCGAGCTGCCCGGGGCCGACCTCTCGCACGAGGAGTTGGCAGTCGAGGTCAAGCCGAAGCAGAGCGACGAGTTCACCTGCATGAGCTGCTTCCTGGTCCACCACCGCTCGCAGCTCGCGGACGAGAAGAAGCTGATCTGCAAGGACTGCGCCTGAGCAGCAGCGCGCGAGGCACGAGCGCGTTGCGTACCAGTGAGATGACCGGGGCGTCTCCCCGTTATCCGCTCAGGTCTGCGGCGTCGGCGCCTTGTCGGCGTCCTGGTCGTCCTTGACCAGGTCGGGCGGCAAGTGCCCGGTCGACTTCGTGTAGTAGTGGGCGGCCTTCCTGCTGGCGAGCATCCGGGCGATGCCGACGAACGTCCCGCTCACCGCGGCCCACAAGACGGCCTCCCAGACGTCGACGTCAGGGTCCGCAGGGTTGGCCGGAGGGTTCTTCCCGGTCGCGGCCTTCCACGACGTGTTGAGTCCCTTCTTCGCGATCGCCGCGGCGCCGAGCGCGGCGGCAAGGGAGAAAATGGACCAGACCTTCGATGACGATGCCATGCCCGGACCTTACCCAGCCGCGGTCGATTCAGTCAGTTGTGTCAGTGCCCGTGCCAGTTCGTCCGGATGCCGGGTGCTGATCAGCCAGTACGGCGCGGGGTCGGCCGGGTCGGTGATCTGCACCCGGACGGCCCGCTTCAGGTAGGGCCTCAAGAGCAGGTAGGCCCGCGCGTCGGCCTCGACCCCGGAGATCCTTCGGGTCGCCTCGGCGTCCAGCGCGCTCGACGTCCCGAGGTGGAGCCCCGCGATCCGGGCCCGGCCAGCGCGCAGGAAGCCCTCCTCGACGGTCACCCGTGCGGCGCCGTACGCCAGCAGGCCGAGGGCCAGCCCGGCCATCGCGATCGCGGTGAGCGTCCAGGCCGCCGTGGGCGGCAGTGCCACGATCATGGCCAGCCACAGGCTGGCGACCAGCATCGTCCCCTGGACCCACCAGCGCAGGGGGACGCTGAGCCGCTCGTCGTACTCCACGGGGGTCAAGGGTATGGTCCGGCCGTGCCCGACCGCGTACCCGACCCAGTGCCTGCCCTCGAGGTCGCCGTCCTCCGCCTGGATCCGGACCTCCCACTGCCCAGCTATGCCCATCCCGGTGACGCCGGTGCCGACCTGGTCACGGCCGAGGACGTGGTCCTCGCACCGGGTGAACGGATCCTGGTGCCGACCGGGGTCGCGCTCGCGCTGCCCGAGGGTCACGTCGCCCTGGTCCATCCCCGGTCGGGGCTCGCGGCCCGGCACGGGCTCTCGATCGTGAACACTCCCGGAACCATCGACTCCGGCTACCGCGGCGAGATCAAGGTGCTGCTGATCAACCACGACCGGGAGCAGCCGATCAAGCTGCGGCGCGGGGACCGGATCGCGCAGTTGGTGGTCCAGCGCTTCGAGCACGCCCGCTTCGTCGAGGTCGACCAACTCCCCGAATCCGCGCGTGGAGCCGGGGGCTACGGTTCTACTGGAGGATTCGCCGCTGGCGAGACCCCAGCAGAGGAGGAGCAGTGAAGTTCCGCCGCAAGTCCGAGAATCCCGACCCCGCAGCCGCGGAGCCCGGGGAGTCGGCCGAGTCCACCGACGAGGGCGTGGACGACTTGGTGGACGCAGAGGGACCCTTCGACATCGACGAGCTTCCCGACGACGGCGTGCAGCGGGTGGACCTCGGCTCGCTGCTGATTGCCCCGGAGGAGGGTCGCGAGCTGCGGCTCCAGGTCGACGAGAGCACCCAGGCCGTTCAGGCGGTGCTGCTCGCCGGGTCTGACGGTGCCCTCGAGCTGCGTGCCTTCGCGGCCCCGCGCAACGGCGACCTGTGGACCGAGGTGCGGCCACAGCTGGCCGCGGACCTGGCCCGCCGGGGTGGGACCGCCACCGAGCGTGAAGGGCGGTTCGGCACCGAGCTGGTCTGCCAGCTCTCGGTCCAGACGGCGGAGGGACGGGCCGCCAACCAGGCGTCGCGGATCATCGGCATCAACGGCCCGCGGTGGATGCTGCGCGGCACGTTCCTGGGCCGGCCGGCCACCGACCCCGAAAGTGCCGCTGCCTGGGAGGACACCCTCACCAAGGTCGCGATCCGCCGGGGTGACCACGCCATGCCGGCCGGTGACCCGCTGCCGGTCGTGCTGCCCGACTCGGCCCGGCGCACGAGCCCCGACGCGTCCTAGACTGTGGCAGTGACGGGCAAGAGCCGTCTGCGGCGCAGCATCAGCAAGTGGGCCAGCAGCACCGAGATGCACGAGCGCGAGCTGCGGCGCACCTACGCCGACGTCGGCAGCTCCCGGATCGCCGATGCGCCCGACCGCGAGCGGGTCCGGCTGCGGGGCACCCTGCGCACGGTCACGCTCCGGCCGCGCGGCGGCGTACCTGCCCTCGAGGCGGAACTCACCGACGGCTCCGGCGTGCTCACCGTGGTGTGGCTCGGACGACGGCGGATCGCGGGGATCGCGCCGGGTCGTGCGATCCAGGTCGAGGGCCGGATCGGGTCGGCCGAGGGGGGCCGGATCATGTACAACCCGCGGTACGAGCTGATCCCGTGAGCGAGACCAACGAGGCCTCCGTCGAGACGGTGGAGTCGGTGGTCCGGCACCAGCTGTCGAAGGCGCTGGGCGGACGCCGCGGCATGATCGAGGCCGCCGTCCCCACCATCCTGTTCACCGTCACCTGGCTGTCCACCAGGGAGCTGAAGGTCGCGCTCCTCGCCAGCCTGGCCGTGGCAGTCGCACTCCTCGTCGTCCGGATCCTGCAGCGCTCATCCGTCCAGTTCGTGCTGAACGCGATCTTCGGCATCGGGATCGGCTGGCTGTTCGTCACCATGTCCGCACGCTCCGGCGGCAGCGAGGACGATCAGGCCCTCGCCTACTTCCTGCCCGGCATCATCTACAACACCGGGTACTCCTTGGTCCTCGCCTTCACCTGCCTGATCGGCTGGCCACTGATGGGGTTCATGGTCGGCAGCGTCACCGGCGACCCCACGGCTTGGCACCGTGACCGCCAGGTGGTGAAGCTGTGCTCCCTCCTGACGTGGGTTCTGGTGGCGCCGTGCATCCTGCGGGTCGCCACCCAGGCCCCGGTATGGCTCAGCGCGAAGTCGGGGACGCTCGACGTGGACACCGCCGTTGCCGTCCTCGGCATCCTGAAGATCGCGATGGGCTGGCCGCTGCAGCTCGCGGCGCTGGCGCTGATGGTGTGGCTGCTGGCCAGGAACCGGACCCCGGTGCAGGGTGAGCCCGCCGCGGTCCTCGGCGGGGATGAGACGAGCAGCGACGCGTGAGGAACGAACGCGGCGGGTGAGTTGAGGCAGGGCGCCTTGTCAGCCGCCGTGCGCTTGCGGCGCGAGCAGGCGTTCGAGCTCGTCCTCGACGTCGGCGGCGGCGACGAAGAGCAGCTCGTCGCCGGACTCGATGGGCTGGTCGGCGTCGGGTGTGTAGACCTGGCCGTCGCGCAGGATGGTCACCAGGGCGCAGTTCTCGGGGAACGGGATCAGCCCGGTCGGCTTCCCGACGTACGGCGAGTCCTCGGGCAGGGTGAGCTCGACCAGATTGGCGTTGCCCTGGCGGAAGGTGAACAACCGCACCAGGTCACCGACCGTCACCGCCTCCTCCACCAGCGCCGACATGATCCGCGGGGTCGAGACGTTGACGTCGACGCCCCATGCCTCGGTGAACAGCCACTCGTTGTTGGGGTGGTTGACCCGGCCCACCGTCCGCGGCACGCCGAACTCCGTCTTCGCGAGGAGCGAGGTGACCAGGTTGACCTTGTCGTCACCGGTCGCGGCGATCACCACGTCGCAGCGGTCCAGTCGGGCCTCCTCCAGCGAGGACAGCTCGCAGGAGTCGGCCAGCAGCCACTCGGCGTCGGGAACCCGCTCGGGCTTCATGGCGCTGGCTGCCTTGTCGATGAGCAGGACCTGGTGTCCGTTGGTGATCAGCTCACGTGCGATCGAGCGACCGACTGCGCCGGCTCCGGCGATGGCGACCCTCACGTTATTCGTCCCCCTCGGGGCCCTTGTCGATGACCGCGTAGGCATGGCCGGCGTTCTCCTCGCGCATCACCAGGTGGATCAAGTCGCCCTCCTGGATGATGGTCTCGCGCGTGGGCAGCATCCCCTCGCCGAGCCGGTCGATCCAGGCGATCCGGCTGTTGGTCTGCTCCTGGAAGTGGACGGTGCGTTGGCCGATCCACACCTCCGGCACCGGCATGTGGTCGACCCGGATCGTCCCGGACGGGTCGCGGAAGTCGGGCTCGGCGCCGGCCGGCAGCAGCCGCCTCAGGATCTGGTCAGCGGTCCACTTGACCGTGGCCACCGTCGTGATGCCGAGCCGCTGGTAGACCTCGGCGCGGCCGGGGTCGTAGATGCGGGCCACGACCTGCTCGATGCCAAACGTCTCGCGCGCCACCCGGGCGGCGATGATGTTGGAGTTGTCGCCGCTGGACACCGCGGCGAACGCCTCGGCCCGACGGATGCCGGCCTTCTCCAGGACGGCCTGGTCGAACCCGAAGCCGGTGACCTTGTCGCCGTTGAACTCCGGGCCGAGCCGACGGAACGAGTCCGGTTCGCTGTCGATCACCGAGACGGTGTGGTTGCGCTCCTCGAGGCTTCGAGCCAACGTCGAACCAACCCGGCCGCAACCCATGATGACGACATGCACAGTGAAACCGTATCCCAGCCGCACCGGACCGGTACGACGGTCTAACCTGTTCGCTCGTGGGTGTCGGCGACGTTTCCAAGCGCATCCTGCTCGGACGCAAGCTGCGCAGCTCCCAGATCGGGGAGACGCTGCTGCCCAAGCGGATCGCCCTTCCGGTGTTCGCCAGCGACGCCCTCTCCTCCGTGGCCTATGCCCCCGACGAGATCTTCATCATGCTCTCGTTCGCGGGGGCCTCGGCCTATGTGTGGTCGTGGAAGATCGGCATCGCGGTGGCGCTGGTCATGGCGGTGGTCGTGGCGTCGTACCGCCAGAACGTGCATGCCTACCCGAGCGGTGGCGGCGACTACGAGGTGGCGACGGTCAACCTCGGCCGCAACGCCGGCATCACCGTCGGCAGCGCCCTGCTTGTCGACTACGTCCTCACGGTCGCGGTGTCCATCTCCTCCGGAGCGCAGTACGCCGCCTCCGCGCTGCCGTTCCTGAGCGGCCGCGAGGCCATGGTCGCGAGCATCGCGGTGCTCGCGCTGATGGCCATGAACCTTCGTGGCATCAGAGAGTCGGGCACGTTCTTCGCGATCCCGACCTATGCGTTCATGGTCGCGATGGGCGTGATGTGCGGCTACGGGATGCTGCAGCTGGTCAACGGCACCCTGCCGGAGGTGAAGAGCGCCGCCTTCGACATCACTCCCGCGCCCGGCTACGAAGGTCAGCTCACCACCGTCGCGCTGATGTTCCTGTTGGCGCGCGCCTTCTCGTCCGGGTGTGCGGCGCTCACCGGTGTCGAGGCTATCTCCAACGGGGTCCCGGCGTTCCGTCGTCCCAAGAGCCGCAACGCGGCGACCACCCTGCTGATGCTGGGCATGATCGCGATCGCGATGATGATGAGCGTCATCGTGCTCGCCAAGCAGATGGGCCTGCGCTACGTCGACCCCCACGAGCTAGGGCGGCTGAGCCTCAACGGCCGGCCGGTGCCGGAGGGGTACGACCAAGACACCGTGATCGCTCAGATCGCCGAGGCCGTGTTCCGCGACTTCCCGCCTGGCTTCTACTTCGTCGTCACCGTGACCGGCGTGATCCTGGTACTGGCCGCCAACACCGCCTTCAACGGGTTCCCCGTCCTCGGCTCGATCCTCGCCGAGGACGGCTATGCCCCCCGCGCCCTTGGCTCACGGGGTGACCGGCTGGCATACAGCAACGGCATCGTCTTCCTCGCCGTGATGGCGATCACCCTGATCCTTGCCTTCAACGCCGAGACCACCCGGCTGATCCAGCTCTACATCGTCGGGGTGTTCGTGTCGTTCAACCTGAGCCAGCTCGGCATGATCCGGCACTGGACCCGCCATCTGCGCACGGAGAAGGACCCGGCCCGTCGACGCCGGATGCAGCGGTCACGGGCGATCAACGCGATCGGGCTGATGTTCACGGCCGTGGTGCTCGTGATCGTGCTGATCACCAAGTTCTTCGCCGGCGCCTGGATCGCGATCCTCGCGATGGTCTCCTTCTTCCTGATCATGAAGGGGATCAGCCGGCACTACCAGAACGTCGCGCTGGAGCTCGCGGCCGACGAGGACGACAAGATCCTGCCCACGCGGGTGCACGCCGTCGTACTCGTCTCGAAGCTGCACAAGCCGACGCTGCGCGCCCTGGCCTTCGCGAAGGCCTCGCGGCCCAACGTGCTGGAAGGGGTGTACGTCGCCGAAGAACCACAGCGGACCAGCCGGCTCCTCACCGAGTGGGACGACCGCAACCTCGGCGTACCGCTCAAGGTCCTGCACTCGCCCTACCGCGAGGTGGTCCGGCCGATCGTGGACTACGCGCTCGAGATCAAGCAGGCCAACCCCCGGGGCGTGGTCGCGGTCTACATCCCGGAGTACGTCGTCGGGCGCTGGTGGGAGCAGCTCCTCCACAACCAGACGGCGCTGCGGCTCAAGGGCCGGCTGCTGTTCACCCCCGGGGTGATGGTGACCTCGGTGCCCTACCAGCTGCGGTCCTCGGAGATCGCCCGCGAACGCAACGAGCGCGAGCGCGACCGCGTGCGTCCAGGTGACCTGCGCCGCGGCAACGTCTCGGAGCGATCCGGCCGCGGCCGGCAGATCCAGCGGTGACCCCTCCGCAGAGACGACGTCCGCGGCAGCGGCGGGCCGGTGGCCGGTCCCGGGTGGGGGAGCGGTACACCGTCGACGTCGGGCCGGTGGCCCACGGCGGTCACTGCGTCGCGCGGATCCCCGTCGACACCTCGTCAAGGGTCGTGTTCGTCCGTCACGCGCTGCCCGGTGAACGCGTGGTCGTCGAGATCACCGAGGGCACCGATCAGGACCGGTACTGGCGCGGCGACGCGGTCGCGGTCGAGTCGGCGTCCCCGGACCGGGTCGAGGCGCCGTGCCCGGTCGCCGGGCCGGGGCTGTGCGGTGGTTGCGACTTCCAGCACGTTGCGCTGGCGGCGCAGCGCGCCCTGAAGGCGGAGGTGGTGCGCGAGCAGCTGGTCCGGCTCGGCAGGCTCGAGCCCGACCATCCGGTCGTCGCCGGCGTCGAGGTCGAGCCGGTGCCGGGCGACGAGGACGGGCTGCGGTGGCGGACCCGGGTGCGCTATGCCACGGCGCCGGACGGGCGGCGCGGGATGCGCAAGCACCGCTCGCACGACGTGGTGCCCGTGGCCGACTGCCTGATCGCCCGCCCTGATGCCCGACAGCCCGAGCCGATGGAGCCGACCAGCCCCGTGGTCGAGGTCGTCGAGACCGGCCGGGGCTCCCACACCTTCGCCGTCCCGCCGGACGGTTTCTGGCAGGTCCATCCCGGCGCGCCGCGAGCGCTCGTCGAGACCGTCCTCGACCTGCTCGACCCGCGCCCGGCGGAGCGGGTCCTCGACCTCTACGCCGGGGTGGGCCTGTTCGCCCGGTTCCTGGCCGACGCGGTGGGCTGGTACGGCGAAGTCGTCGCGGTGGAGGGGGACGAGGCGGCCTGCCTGCAGGCCCGGTCCAACCTGGGACTCGACCGGGCGGACGGTCCGCCGGGCCCGGTCGAGGTGACGTGGGGCCGCGTGGACACGGTGCTCTCGGTGGCGTACGACGGGCCGTGGGACCTGGTGGTGCTCGACCCGCCGCGCGAAGGAGCCAAGCGTGCGGTCGTTGAACAGATCGTGGCCCGAAGCCCGCGCGCGGTGGCTTACGTCGCCTGCGACCCGGCCGCGCTCGCCCGGGACGTCGAGACCTTCGGCCGTCATGGCTACACGCTGGAGCGGCTGCGCGCGTTTGATCTGTTCCCCATGACCCACCACGTCGAGTGCGTCGCCCTGCTGGTGAGGTCGGAGTGACGGTCTCGCTGAAGTACGCCCACGTCGAGCGAGAGCGCCGGTGGCTTCTCGCGACGGTCCCCGAGCTCACCGGGATGCCGATGGGGATCACCGACCAGTACCTCGTCGGGACCCGACTGAGGCTCCGCGAGGTGACGGTCGGGGAGTCGGTGCAGCGGAAGCTCGGCCACAAGGTGCGCCTCGACGCGGACGCCGGAGTGGTTGCCTGCACCTCTCTCTACCTCGACGACGCCGAGTGGTCGATGCTCTCCGGGCTGCCCGCCCAGGTCCTGCTCAAGGAGCGGTGGCGGTTGGTGCGGGACGGGCAGCGAGTCGCCGTCGACGTGTTCGGCGGGGGTCTGGCCGGGCTGGTCCTGGCCGAGATCGACCGGGGTTCCGGTCCGGACCGTGGCCTCCCGGCCGGCTTCGACGTGGTCGCCGAGGTGACGCACGACGAAGCTTTCACCGGCGCCGCGCTCGCGGCCGCGACTCCGGCGGATCTTGCGATGACGGTGGGTCGCTACGACGTCGAGCTCGGCCACTCGTCTCCCTGACGACGATCCGTGACAATCTGGGTCTGTGGCGTCCTACACCGTCAACAAGGCAGCGGTTGAGCATGTCGAGCGCATGATCGACGGCCGGCAGTACGTCCTGGACAGCGACTGGGGCGAGGTGCAGCCGCGCGCGGAGGCTCAGAACGCCTACCTGGAGCGGCACTCCTGGGATGAGTACGCCGCGTGGCACCTCGGTCTCACGGACGGCGCGAGCGACGAGACCAAGGCCCGCTACGCCTTCGTCTGCGGCGATTTCCGTCGGGTCCATCGGACGGCCCTGATCGCGTGCGTCTATCGCGCCTCGGAGTGGCGTCACAAGGAGATCGAGCTGGCGGCGCACGACCTGCTGCAGCGCCTGGACGCCGTCGCGGGGTGACGCATTCGCAAACCCCCTCGATCCCATGTATCTTGACATCAAGAGATATCGAGTGCCCCTTCCGCACGGGATCCGGGGCGCCCCGACCTTTCGGCCCCGAGTGACCAGCGGCAAGATGGGCACGGAGACGCGAGCGACCGACGACGAGGAGACGGCTGATGGCCAGTCAGGACAGCTTCAAGGCGAAGAGCACGCTGGACGTGGACGGCAAGTCCTACGAGATCTACCGCCTCGACGCGGTCGACGGGGACGGGCTCGACGTCGCCAGCCTTCCGTTCAGCCTCAAGATCCTGCTCGAGGGCCTGCTCCGCACCGAGGACGGCCAGAACATCACCGAGGACGACATCCGCGCCCTGGCCGGCTGGGACGCGGACGCCGAGCCTGACAAGGAGATCCAGTTCACGCCCGCCCGCGTGATCATGCAGGACTTCACCGGCGTGCCGTGCGTGGTCGACCTGGCCACGATGCGCGAGGCCATGCAGGAGCTCGGCGGCGACGCGTCGAAGATCAACCCGCTCGCTCCCGCGGAGCTGGTGATCGACCACTCCGTCATCGCCGATGTCTTCGGCACTCCCGAGGCGTTCGAGCGCAACGTCGAGATCGAGTACGAGCGGAACAAGGAGCGCTACCAGTTCCTGCGGTGGGGCCAGGGCGCCTTCGACGACTTCAAGGTCGTCCCGCCCGGCACCGGCATCGTTCACCAGGTCAACATCGAGCACCTCGCGCGCGTGGTCTTCACCCGCGACGACGACGGGACGACCGTCGCCTACCCGGACACGTGCGTCGGCACCGACTCCCACACCACGATGGTCAACGGCATCGGCGTGGTCGGGTGGGGCGTCGGCGGCATCGAGGCCGAGGCCGCGATGCTCGGCCAGCCGGTCTCGATGCTGATTCCGCGAGTGGTCGGCTTCAAGCTCTCCGGCGAGCTGCCCGAGGGCTCCACCGCCACCGACCTGGTCCTCACGATCACCGAACAGCTCCGCAAGCACGGCGTCGTCGGCAAGTTCGTCGAGTTCTACGGCGACGGTGTCGGCGCGCTGCCGCTGGCCAACCGGGCGACGATCGGCAACATGAGCCCCGAGTTCGGCTCCACCATCGCGGTCTTCCCGATCGACCAGCAGACCATCGACTACCTCCGCCTCACCGGCCGCAGCGACGAGCAGCTTGCTCTGGTCGAGACCTACGCCAAGGAGCAGGGCCTCTGGCACGACCCGACTGCCGAGGGGTACGTCGAGCCGCGCTACTCCGAGAAGCTCGAGCTCGACCTCGGGGAGGTCGTGCCGTCCCTGGCCGGACCCAAGCGACCCCAGGACCGGGTCGAGGTCACCGAGGCGAAGGAGGCCTTCCGGTCCGCTCTCGCCGACTACGTCCAGGAGGACGAGACGGGCGGAGAGGACCGCAATCGTGCCCACGCTCGGCCGACGAGGCCTCGGCCGAGTCCTTCCCGGCCAGCGACGCGCCGGCGTACTCCGCGGACGGCAACGGCGGCGGCGAGCCGACCGACTGGCACCTCAACCGCGCCAGCGCCAAGGGCCGCCCGTCCAGCCCCACGCAGGTGGAGCTCTCCGACGGCACCAAGTTCGAGATCGACCACGGAGCCGTGACCATCGCGGCGATCACCTCGTGCACCAACACCTCCAACCCGTCGGTGATGATCGGCGCCGCCCTGCTGGCCAAGAACGCCGTCGACAAGGGGTTGCAGCGCAAGCCGTGGGTGAAGACCACCCTGGCGCCCGGCTCGAAGGTGGTCAGCGACTACTACGAGCGTTCCGGCCTCACGCCGTACCTGGACAAGCTCGGGTTCAACCTCGTCGGCTACGGCTGCACCACCTGCATCGGCAACTCCGGTCCGCTGATCCCGGAGGTGTCCGATGCGGTGCAGGAGAACGACCTGGCGGTCGTCTCGGTGCTGTCGGGCAACCGCAACTTCGAGGGCCGGATCAACCCCGACGTGAAGATGAACTACCTCGCGTCGCCGCCGCTGGTGGTGGCCTACGCACTGGCCGGGTCGATGGACGTCGACCTGTTCGAGGACCCGCTCGGCGAGGACTCCGACGGCAACGAGGTCTACCTCAAGGACATCTGGCCCTCCCCGTCCGAGATCGAGCGGGTCATCGGCGAGTCGATCAGCGCCGACATGTTCGGCTCCTCCTACGAGGACGTCTTCGCCGGCGACGATCGGTGGCGCGACCTGTCGACGCCGGAGGGCGACATCTTCGAGTGGGACGAGGACTCGACCTACGTCCGGCGGGCGCCGTACTTCGACGGGATGCCCGAGGAGCCCGAGGACGTCACCGACATCGAGGACGCACGCGTCCTGCTGAAGCTCGGCGACTCGGTCACCACCGACCACATCAGCCCGGCCGGCGCGATCAAGAAGGACTCCCCCGCGGGGAAGTACCTCGCCGACCACGGCGTCGAGCATCGCGACTTCAACTCCTACGGCTCGCGGCGCGGCAACCACGAGGTGATGATCCGCGGCACCTTCGCCAACATCCGGCTCCGCAACCAGATCGCGCCTGACACCGAAGGTGGCGTCACCCGCGACTTCACCGCCGACGGCAACGAGACGACGGTGTTCGAGGCCTCGGAGAACTACCTGAAGGAGGGCATCCCGCTGGTGGTGCTCGCCGGCAAGGAGTACGGCTCAGGGTCCTCCCGCGACTGGGCGGCGAAGGGTACGGCGCTGCTCGGCGTCAAGGCCGTGATCGCCGAGTCCTACGAGCGGATCCACCGGTCCAACCTGATCGGGATGGGCGTGCTGCCGCTGCAGTTCCCCGAGGGCGAGAGCGCCGAGTCGCTGGGCCTGTCCGGCGAGGAGACGTTCTCGATCACCGGTGTCACCGAGCTCAACGACGGCAAGACCCCCAAGACGGTCAAGGTCAAGGCGGGCGACGCGGAGTTCGACGCCGTTCTACGGATCGACACCCCTGGCGAGGCGAACTACTTCCGCCACGGCGGGATCATGCCGTACGTCCTGCGCAACCTGCGTCAGGGCTGAGTCATCGGCATGGATCCTGACTGAGGTCTCCGCCGGCGTGATCATCATGATCGCGCTGGCGGTGCTCGTCGGCTCGTTCGTCCAGGCCGTCGTCGGGCTCGGCGTCGGGCTGGTCACCGCCCCGGTGATCGCGGTCCTGGAGCCCGCGCTGATGCCGACGCTGCCGCTCCTGTTCGGGCTGCTGGTCTCCGGCCTCTCCCTGGCCGGCGAGCGGCACCACGTCGACTGGCCGGCGATCGGCTGGAGCCTGCCGGCCCGGATCCCGGGCACGATGCTCGGGGTCGGGCTGGTCCTGGTGTTCACGTCGAGCCAGCTCGGGATCGCGGTCGCGCTGATGGTGCTGGTGGCGGTGCTGCTGTCCGTCCATTCGGTCTCGGTCCCGGTCAACCGCACCACCCTGCTCGCGGCCGGGTTCACCTCGGGTGTCACCGGGACGGCTACGTCGATCGGCGGCCCACCGATCGCGCTTCTGTTCCAGCACCGCCGCCCTTCGGAGGTCCGGGCGACCCTGGCCGTGTTCTTCTTCATCGGGGTCGTGCTGAGCCTGTCGGGGCTGGCGATCACCGGGTCGATCCCGTTCGACTCGGTCGTGGTCGCCGGGCTCGTGTCGCCCCTCCTGATCCTGGGCATCTGGCTGGGCACCAGGGTTCGGGGCCGGCTGCCCCGGGACCGCTTCCGGGTCGCCGTGCTGGTGGTCTGTGCCGCGAGTGCCGTCGTACTCCTCGTCAGGTCGCTCGCCTGAGAGGCTCTCGAAGCACAATGGAGTCATGGACCGGAGAGCTGTCGAGGAGTGGGTTGAAGGCTACGAACGGCTCTGGCGCACGCCCGGGACCGGCGGCCTGGCGGACCTGTTCCAACCCGATGCCACCTACCTTCCCTCTCCTTGGGCTCGACCAGTGACGGGGGTGGACGGGATCGCACAGTTCTGGGACGCCGAGCGTGACGGCGCCGATGAGGAGTTCAGGATGTCTGCCGACGTCGTGGCCGTGGACGGGGAGTCTGCCGTGGTTCGCGTATCCGTCGACTACGACCGCCCGGATGGGGGCCGCTGGCGCGACCTCTGGGTGATGCGGTTCGCCGAGGACGGTCGGTGCGCTTCCTTCGAGGAGTGGCCCTTCGCCCCGGGTCAACCAGACGGGCACTGACCGGGTCGCCCGGGTGAAGCCTTAGCCCTGCTGTCCGGCGATGTTGACCATCCACGTCACGCCAAACCGGTCGGCGCACATGCCGAACTCATCGCCCCACATCTGCTTCTCGAGCTCCACCATGACCGTGCCGCCGTCGGCGAGCTGCTTCCAGTTGCCACGGAGCATGTCGCCGTCGTCACCACTGAGGCTGATGGCGAGGTTGTTGCCGGGGGTGAAGTCCTGTCCGGGCGGGTTGTCCGCGGCCATCAGGGTGAAGCCGGCGTCCGTCTCGAGCTGACCGTGCATGATCTTGTCGGCCTCGCCGCCGGTGTCGTTGCCGAAGTCACCGAAGGTGTTGACGTTCAGCTCGCCACCGAAGACGTCACGGTAGAACTCCAGCGCCTCTCGCGCGTTGCCGTCGAAGCTGACGTAGGGGTTGAGTTTCGAAGCCACGGTGTCCTCCCTTGTCCTCATGTCCGTTGCTCACTCCGCACGCTAGACCCGTCCGCCGACAAGCAGAACCGCGTGGACAGGAATTCTCGTGGAGTACACCCGGCGGCGAGCGTGAGGCCGCTGGCTACCGTTGTCGCCATGATCGCCGCCTTCAGCATCTCCCCGACCGCCGCGGACGACTCCGGCGGCGTTTCCGAGGCCGTCGCGGCCGCCGTCCGTGTCGTCCGCGAGTCCGGCCTCCCCAACGAGACCAACGCCATGTTCACCAACATCGAAGGTGAGTGGGACGAGGTCATGGCCGTCGTCAAGCGTGCGGTCGACGTCGTCGCCGAGGTGTCCCCGCGGGTCGGACTCGTGCTCAAGGCCGACATCCGTCCGGGGTACGACGGCCAGCTCACCGCCAAGGTGCACCGCGTCGAACAGGCCCTGGAGGCATGACGTCCGCGACCCGACGCCGGCTCCTCGTCCTCGCTGTCGCACTCGTCGTCCTGATCGGCCTTGCGGTGGCGGTCCAGGTGCTGCGGGACGACGGTCCGGGTGCGGACGACGCACCGCCGTCCGGGCTGGGCGACGTGGTGACCTACGACGACCTGGACCGGGACCACGTCGAGAGCGAGGTGGGCTACCCGCAGTCACCTCCCGTGGGCGGACCGCACGACGCCGGTCTGGCAGAACTGTGGGATCTACGACCGGCCGGTGCGCGAGGAGAACGCGGTGCACACGCTCGAGCACGGCGCCACCTGGATCACCTACCAGCCGGGACTCTCGGCGGACGAGATCGGCAGCCTGGCCGACAAGCTCCCCGAGAAGGGCCTGCTCTCGCCGTACGACGGCCAGGACGCACCGGTGGTCGTCACCGTCTGGGGCGCGCAGCTCGCACTGGACGGCCCCGACGACCCGCGACTCGACCTGTTCACCGACGAATACTCCGACGGGCACACCTCACCCGAGCCCGAGGTGACCTGCCTGGGTGGGGTCGAGGAGTTCGAGGACTCCGGCGGCAACGCCTGATCACGCCTTCGGCATGCGCGCTGCCTGCAGCTGCGTCTCCGTTCCGGCGAAGCCGACCGAGCGGTAGATCCGGATCGCGAGGTAGTCGGGGTCGGCGACCATGACCAGCGTGTGCACACCGAGCTGGTCGAAGCCGAAACGCCCGGCGTGGTGGACCAGGGTGCCGCAGAGACCGCGGCCGCGGAGCTCGGGATGCGTCATCACGCCCTGGTAGCGAGCGAGCCCCTCGGACGCGACGAACAGCCCCATGGACGCGCCGAGACGGCCGTCGACGAAAGCGCCGAACCACCGGCCCCGGCCCTGGTCGACCAGGCTCCGCTCAGCGGCGGCACGGCGCGTGGCGAACACCCTTCCGCCATGCAGGTCCTCGTCGGTGAGCGCGAGTTCAACCTGCTGTTGCCAGTCATCATCGGTGGCGAGCGGACGGATGGTCGCCTCGGTGTTGGGGTGGGCCGGCTCGTGCACTGCCTGCGCGGTCATCACGGTCGACGCCTCGACGCCCATGCCGGCCGCACGGAAGGGCGCCAGGTCGTCGACCGACCCGTCGGTGCCGTCGACCCCGAAGGTCCGGTGCGCAGCCTCCGGGAACTCCTTCTCGAAGGCCCGCAACCAGTCCGGCACGTCGTCGGGGCCGGCGGGCGCGTCGAGGAGCAGGTAGTTCCCCCAGTAGAAGTCCGGATTGCGCGGCGTGCGTACGACGAGGTGGTCTCCGCGGTCCTCGACCTCGCTGCCCGCCGCCTGGAGCAGCGCAAGATCCGTCCGCCAGGCGAGTGACCGGAGCTCCATGAGGCGAAGGTACGCAAGGGGTGGCACGATCGTCAGGTGGATTCCGAGACACGCAGCTATCGCACCGGGGACACCGACACCGTTCGCGACATCACGGGGGACTGCGCCGAGTTCGCCTCCGGTCGCGGGGACGGCCTGCTCCACGTCTTCGTGCCCCATGCCACCGCCGGGATCGCGATCATCGAGACCGGCGCAGGCAGCGACGACGACCTGCTCGCCGCCCTCGGCGACCTGCTCCCGGCCGACGACCGCTGGCGGCACCAGCACGGCAGCCCCGGGCACGGCCGGTCACACGTCATGCCTGCCCTGGTGCCGCCGTACGCCACGGTGCCGGTGATCGACGGCCGGCTCGCGCTCGGCACCTGGCAGAGCATCTGCCTGGTCGACGTCAACGTCGACAACGCGGAGCGCGACGTGCGGCTGTCCTTCCTGGCCGACGGATGACTGATCTCGGCGGCCGCGCGCCTAGTTGAAGAGCTCGGCGACGAAGACCGCCCGCCCGTCCGGCAGGTGCCGGGACTCGATCTGCACGTCCAGGACCTGCTCGGTCCGGTCGGCGCGCAGCACGGGGACCGCGATCCGGTTGCCGAGGAGCGGGCCCCGTCCGCTGGCCAGGTGGAGGGTCAGGCCGGCGATGTGGGCCTGGTGGTAGCGCGTCGGGATGATGCAGATCAGACGGCTTCCGACCAGCTCGCGGGGGTGGTCGTACCCGAGGAGGGCGAGGGCTGAAGGGCTGGCCGCGACGATCTGGTCGGTGTCGTCCGCGGCGACCAGCGCGCGGGTGGAGGTGCTGACCGAGACCGGGTCCCAGTGGAACGTCCGCGGGTCCGGCGGCGGCGGGTTGCCGATGGGAGCGAGCCAGGCCTCCGGCCTGCCCCCGGCGGACTGCTCGCGGACCTGCTCACACAGCCAGCGCCTCAGTGCCCCGATCTCGGGCTGGGTCGGTGGTGACAGGAGCTTGCCCTGCTCGGCCATCCGGACCGCGATCTGCAGCATCTCGTCGAGGACGTCGAAGTCGGCAGCCGCCTCCTGCGGCAGGTCGAGGAACACCCGCTCGGCCGAGACCCGCGGCTCGAGGGCCGTGGCCATGATCGCCTCGGGGTCGTCGCCGAGGTCGGGGGACGGTATCTGCTCGAACAGCACGCTCATCGCCGCGCTGGCCGCGGCGTGCTCGTCGATGGCGGACGCATCTTCCTCCAGCCTGGTGAGGAGCAGCTCACGCAGGAGCCCGGCCGCGTGCTCCTGCCAGGCGGCATGCATCAACAACGGCACGTTGACCAGCTCGACGCGCAGCGTGGACGCGTGCGCCGGTCGGCGCGCGGGCGGGACCTGGCCGGTGGCGCCCGATGGCTCCGCTGGCGGCGGGTCGGCGATCTCGAACCACACCACCTTCCCGTCGTCGTCGTGGTGGGCGCCCCAGCTGGTCGACGACCTCGGTGACCATGTGCAACCCCCGTCCGGTCCCGGCGGCGCGGGAGTAGTCGCGGGGGAGTGGCAGGTGGACGCTGCCGTCGGCAAGCTCCACGCGGACCGCGGAGGGCGCGAGGATGACGCGGAGCCGCATCTGCGTCCCGGCGTGGACGAGCGCATTGGTGACGAGCTCGCTGAGCGCGAGGGCGGCGGCGTCGACGGCCTCCTCCGACGCTTCTCCGGGCAGGGCGTCTCGCAACAGCCTGCGTGCCTTTCCGGCACTGCTGGGCAGCGCCGGGAGCAGCTGGTCGACGGCCACCTGGGTCCCCATGATCCGACCATCCTCCCGTGCGGGACTGGTCTTTGGGAAGGATCCGCCGCCCAAAGAGAAGAGTATCGAACAAACGTTCGAAACCCCGCTATGCTCGGTTGATGGCCACCTATGTCGCTCCTCCGGGCTGGCCGTCCCAGGTTCGCCCGCCCGACGCTCCGGGGTGGGAGCACACGGCCGCCAACTGGCTCCTGGACATCTGTCCGCCTGAGTACCGCTCCTACGGCGCGCTGCGCCGCCACGTCGTGGTGCTCGCCCGCTTCGCGGTGCTCCACGTCGAGGCTTCTCAGGCGGCCTGCCGGCGCGGTCTGAGCGAGGCGCGGTCCGAGCTGCGCGACGTCGCGGTCCCCGAGGTCGTGGAGGCTGCGGTCCAGACCTTCCAGCGCGAGGAGGCGCGTCTGGTCGCCGTACGCCGCGGCGGTCGGACTGGTCGAGGAAGCACTGCGTGGCCGCCGCTACGTCGCCCGGCTGTAGCGTCGACCCCCATGCACGGCTACTCGAGCGTCGCCCTCGTCGACCGCCGGGGCTGGATCCTGCTCCAGGAGCGTGACGAGCACCCGGTCATCGACCCGGAGAAGTGGGGATTTCCCGGCGGGGGAGTCGAGGACGGGGAGACCTACGAGGCCGCGGCCTACCGCGAGCTCGCCGAGGAGACCGGCGTCCGGCTCGAGGGCGGCCTTCGAGCTCTTCGGCGAGTTCGTCTGTCGCTGCGGGGCGTGCGGCGACTGACCGTTCGCCGTATACGCGATATCGGTCGACCTGACCGACGACGACATCGAGTGCCACGAGGGCCGCCAGATGGTGTTCGTCGATCCGGCTCGCGCCCTTGGCCTCGATCTGACCGCGTCGGCGGCACTCGCGCTCCCGATCTTCCTCGAGTCCGACGTCTATCGAAGGATGACTCTGTGAGCACCCCACGAAGCCGCTCGCGTAGATGTGGGTTGAGGAGCGCGCAGCGCCTCGACGCTCGCGACCCCGCATGACGTTCCGCGTGATCCCGGTGCCCGCCTACGGCTGCGAGGACGTGGCCGTGGCCACCCACGGCCCGGACGAGGGAGCGGTCTTCACCGGCACCGAGGACGGCAGCATCTGGCGCCTCCGCGACGAGGGCCAGCAGATCGACCGGGTCGCGCAGACCGGTGGCCGCCCGCTCGGCATCGAGTACGACGGCGACGGCCGGCTCGTGGTCTGCGACGCCACTCGCGGCCTGCTCCGCGTCGACCCGTCGACCGGTGACGTCGAGACCCTGGCCGACACGGTGGCGGCCACCCCGATCCTGGTGTGCAACAACGCCGCGATCGCCGGCGACGGCACCATCTGGTTCAGTGACTCCTCGGCCGTCCACACCCTCGACCGGTGGAAGGACGACTTCATCCAGGTCACCGCCACCGGCCGGCTTCTCCGCCGCGACCCGGATGGGACGGTCGAGGTCGTGATGGGGGGTCTGGCGTTCGCCAACGGGGTGGCCCTGGGCGGTGACGAGGCGTTCGTCGCGGTCGCCGAGAGCAGCACCCGCCGGGTGGCGCGCCACTGGATCTCCGGCGAGCCGTGCCGGCGAGCGGGACTTCCTGGTCGAGGACCTGCCTGGCTACCCCGACAACATCGCGCGGGGAAGCGACGGCCTGATCTGGGTGGCCATCGGTTCACCCACCGACCCGGTCGTCGAGACCGTGATGCGAGGGCCGCGCTGGCTGCGCCGCCAGGTGACGAAGATCCCCGAGAAGCTGCAGCCGAAGGAGAAGCAACGGGCGTGGGTCCAGGCCTACGACGACACGGGCACCCTGGTCCACGACTGCGACGTCGACACCCGCGACTTCCACATGGTCACCGGCGTCCGGGAGCACGCCGGCAGGGTCTGGATGGGCAGCCTCCACGAACGCGGCGTTGCCGTCCTCGGCCTATAGACTCCCCGCCATGGGCCACCTCGAGTCGATCACGACCCCGCGGGACCTGCGCGACCTCTCCGACGACGAGCTCGACCTGCTGGCCAGCGAGATCCGCGACCTGCTGGTCGCGACCTGCTCCCGCACCGGCGGACACCTCGGCCCCAACCTCGGCGTCGTCGAGCTCACCCTCGCCATCCACCGGGTGTTCGACTCCCCGCGTGACCGGGTGGTCTTCGACACCGGCCACCAGTCCTACGTCCACAAGCTCCTGACCGGCCGCCGGGCCGAGTTCGAACGCCTCCGGCAGGAGGACGGCCTGAGTGGCTACCCGAGCCAGGCCGAGTCCGACCACGACATCGTCGAGAACTCCCACGCCTCCACCGCTCTCAGCTACGCCGACGGGCTGGCCAAGGCCTACGCCATCCGGGGCGAGGACCGTCACGTCGTGGCCGTCATCGGCGACGGCGCCCTCACCGGCGGCATGGCCTGGGAGGCGCTCAACAACATCGCCATCGCCCGCGACAGCAAGCTGGTCATCGTCGTCAACGACAACGGCCGGTCCTACACGCCCACGATCGGCGGCCTCGCCAACGCGCTCACGACGCTGCGCACCAACCCCCGCTACGAGCAGGTCCTCGACCTGGTCAAGAAGCGGCTGACCGCGGTCCGCGGCGTCGGCCCGGCGGCCTACGACGTCCTCCACGCCATGAAGAAGGGCATGAAGGACGCCATCGCACCTCAGGGGCTCTTCGAGGACCTCGGTCTCAAGTACGTCGGCCCCATCGACGGCCACGACCGGTCGGCGATGGAGCAGACCCTCGCCCAGGCCAAGCGGTTCGGCGGGCCGGTCATCGTGCACGCCATCACCCGCAAGGGCTTCGGCTACGACGCCGCCGAGCGGCACGAGGCCGACCAGTTCCACTCGCCCCAGCCGTTCGACATCGAGACCGGCGAGGAGAACCCTCGCGGCCAGATCTGGACCGACGTCTTCGCCGACGAGATCGTCCGCATCGGCCATCGACGGCAGGACGTGGTCGCGATCACCGCCGCCATGATGCACGTGGTGGGGCTCGACGACTTCGAGGCCAGGTTCCCCGAGCGCACGTTCGACGTCGGCATCGCCGAGCAGCACGCCGCGACCAGCGCCGCCGGGCTTGCGATGGGTGGCCTGCACCCGGTCGTCGCGGTCTACTCCACGTTCCTCAACCGCGCCTTCGACCAGGTCCTCATGGACGTCGCCCTCCACCGGTGCGGCGTGACGTTCGTGCTCGACCGGTCCGGGGTCACCGGCGACGACGGTGCGAGCCACAACGGCATGTGGGACATGTCGGTGCTCCAGGTCGTTCCCGGTCTGCGAATCGCCGCGCCGCGAGACGCCACCCGGCTCCGCGAGCTGCTCAACGAGGCCGTGGAGGTCGACGACGCACCGACCGTCGTCCGGTTCCCGAAGGGCCCACCCCCCGAAGACATCGAGTCCTTCGGCAAGGCCGGGGGGGCGGACGTGCTCGTCCGGAGCGGCACCCGCGACGTGCTGATCGTCGCCGTGGGCGCGATGGCCGCGACCGCGGTCGACGTCGCCGGTCGCCTCGAAGCACAGGGGATCGGTGTCACCGTCGTCGACCCGCGCTGGGTGAAGCCGGTCGACCCGGCCATCGTCGACCTGGCCCGCGACCACCGCCTGGTCGTCAGCCTCGAGGACAACGGCCGGGTAGGAGGCTGCGGCGCGGTCCTGCTCCAGACCCTCAACGACGCCGGTGTCCACACGCCGTTCCGGCTGCACGGCATCCCCCAGGAGTTCCTCGGCCACGCCAAGCGGGCGGCCATCCTCGAGCGGATCGGGCTGACCCCCCAGGCCCTGGCGCTGGGCATCGTCGAGGACGTCACCGCGCTCGGTGAGGGTCGCTCCCTTGTGGATGCCGAGCACACCCCCTGACCTGAGCTTCTGGCGGCGGGCTGTCGTGCCCGTCGCACTGGTCCCGCTGCTGCTCGCCGGGTGCTCCTCCGACGAGCCGCCCCCACCTGCCGACACGCCACGCCACGAGCCGAAGGCGGAGAAGAAGGAGAAGCCTCGGCGACAGGTCGACGTGACGCCCGCCCTGGCCAGGACCCTCCGCGCGCGCGCCGCCGCCGTGCGCAGCTCCGACCAGGCTGCGTTCCTCGCAGGTGTCGCCCGCGGTGACCCTGCCTTCGTCGCCGACCAGACGACGTACCTTGCCAACCTCGACCAGCTGCCGCTGGCCCGCTTCGGCTACTCGCTGGAGCCGACCAGCGTGGCCCGGTCCGGGCGCGGCTACTGGGCCACGGTCGAGGTGACGATGCAGCTCGACGGCTACGACGCGCGGCCGGTCGTGACCCCCGACCGCTACCTCTTCACTCCGCAGGGCAAGGGGAGGTACGCCGTCGCCTCGGTGACCGACAAGGCGTGGGAGTCGGGCAACGAGCTGGATCCGCAACCGTGGGACCTCGGGTCGATCTCGGTGCGGACCGGCAACGGCGTGCTCGGGGTGTTCGACGCCGGCAGCGAGGCGTCCGCCGGCACCGTGGTGGCCGAGGTCGAGCAGGGCGTCTCCGCCGTCGCCGCGGAGATCCCCTACGAGTGGGACGACGGGGTCGTCCTCTACGCGCTCGACGACCCGACCTTCCTCGCGGGCCTCGACAGCGTGCCCGGATCTGATCCGCTCAGCCTCGACGCGGTGTCGTTCGAGGTCATGGCGCGTCCGGACGCACGGCAGGTCGCGAGCACCCGCTTCGTGCTCAATCCCGACGTGGTCGCCGGCGCGGGGGCGGGCCGTGGACGACTGATCCGTCACGAGCTGACCCACGTCGCCCTCGGGTCCCGCGCCGACCGCGTGCCGACGTGGCTCAGCGAGGGGCTGGCGGAGTACGTCTCCGTCCGGCCCATGGCGCCGGAGGACCGGGCGGTCTCCGGGGCCGCGCTGGCCGCGGCGGAGGCCGGACTGTCCGCGCTGCCGACCGACCGGGACTTCGGCGGACCCGCGTCGGAGGCCGGCTACGGAATTGCCTGGTGGACCTGCGAGTACCTCGCCTCGGCCTACACCGAGTCGATCCTGTGGACCCTCCTGGACGCCATGCCCGAGGGGCGTCCCGACGACGTACTCCAGGACCTGCTCGCCCTGGACGAGGCGGAGCTGGCCCGTCGGGCCGGCGACCTGATGCTCGACACCTACCGTCCCGAGCCGGAGCCGAGACCGTCGAAGTCCCCCAAGAAGTCGAACTAGGTCAGACCACCCTCACGGTCGTCCGCCGAACCGTGAAGTTCCACACCCGCAGCGACATCGCCCGGCTCAGCCGGATGCAGCCGTGGGACCGGGTGAAGTTGGTGCCGAGGTACCAGTCGGGGTGTATCTGGCGGCCGTTCGACCGGAAGGTCGGGATCCGGTGGAAGCCGATCCCGCAGGGAGCGAAGCGGACGAAGTTGTGCAGCCATACCTGGCCACTGGTGGTCGTGTTGCGCTTGATCCGGGCGGCGCGGCCGCAGTACGAGCCGGTGGTGTGCCGGCCCTTCGAGAGCTCCGAGGGCAGGTCGATGACACCGCCCTGGGCGATGACGCCGCCCTGCGGGCCCACCAACCAGACCCAGTTCTGCGCCTGGCTCAGCACGATCCGGCGACCGATCCCCGAGCTCTTCGGGACCGGCCGGAGGTCGCAGCGGCGGGCATCGCTCCCTTGGAGCCGGTCGCGAACCGGCCCGCTCAGCCTCCCGGTCTGCGCCATCCCGTGCCGCGACTGGAAGCGCACCACCGCCGAACGGGTCCTGGGGCCGACCGTGCCGCTCGCAGGGCCCGCGTCGCAGCGCAGAGCGTTGAGGCGTCGCTGCGCCTTCACGATCCAGGCGTCGGCCTCCGCCGGAGAGGGCACGTACACCAAGGCGCACGCGACGAGGAGCGACAGCGTGCGGATGGGCATCCGGGAGCGCTGCAGGCGGGCGCCAGGGGGACGGGGCATGGGGAATAGTGTGGGCCCCGCCAGGCTCCGACGCCTACCCCCCGACCAGGACGGAAGGACTTCGCGTGACCCAGGATCCCCGTCCCGTGCACATCGTCGACGACGTGCCCGAGCTCGAGACCGGCTCGCGCCCCACGATGGTGCTGGTCCTCGACGGTTTCCTCGACGCCGGCAACGCGGCGGCCACGGCCGTGCGGCACCTGGTGGGCCTCTCGGAGGGCCGTGTCGTCGCCACCTTCGACGTCGACCAGTTCCACGACTACCGGGCGCGGCGTCCGCCCATGTCCTTCGTGCGCGACCACTATGCGGCGTACGACGCCCCGCGGCTGGTCGTCCGGCTGCTGCGCGACAGCGGGGACACGCCGTACCTCCTCCTCCACGGACCCGAGCCGGACAACCGGTGGGAGGCCTTCGCCAGGGCGGTGATCGAGGTGGTGGAGCGGTTCGGCGTGAACCGGGTCGTGAGCATGGGCTCGGTGCCGATGGCGGTGCCGCACACCCGTCCGATCGCAATCACCCACCACGCCAACAACCGCGAGCTGCTCACCGGTGAGAGCCCCTGGCGCGGCGAGCTCCGGATCCCCTCGAGTGCCCAGGCGCTGCTCGAGATCCGGCTGGGGGAGCACGGCCACGACGCGATGGGCTTTGTCGCCCACGTTCCCCACTACCTCGCACAGCTCGACTATCCAAAGGCGTCCGTCTCGCTGCTGGAGCAGGTCGAGCTCGCGGGCCGGCTGACGATCGACCTGACTGATCTGCAGACGGAGGCTGAGGAGCGGGAGGCCGAAGTGGCGCGCTACCTCGCGGCCAACGAGGAGGTCGCCGACGTGGTTGCCGCCCTCGAGCAGCAGTACGACGCCTTCGAGCGGGCCGAGGAGACTGGCACCAGCCTGCTGGCGACGAACCAGCCGCTGCCCACGGGGGAGGAGATCGGCCAGCAGTTCGAGCAGTTCCTCGCCGGCCTCGACGGGCCGACCGAGGGGCCCGGCAACAGTCCTGCCGACGACGCCGACCCGGAGGACTGACGTGCCGGCATCCGCCGAGGAGCTCGTCGAGCTGCTCAGCCTCGAGGTCATCGACACCAACCTCTTCCGGGGTCGCCAGCCCGACACCGACCGGCAGCGGGTCTTCGGCGGCCAGGTGGCGGCGCAGGCACTGATCGCCGGTGTCCGGACCGTCGACCCGGCCTACCGGGTGCACTCGCTGCACTCCTACTTCCTGCTGCCGGGCGACACGGCGGTACCGATCGTCTACGACGTCGAGCAGCTGCGCGACGGTCGCTCGTTCGCCACCCGGAGGGTGGTCGCCCGCCAGCACGGGCGGCCGATCTTCTACCTGACCGCGAGCTTCCAGCGCGATGAGGAGGGCTTCGAGCACCAGGACGTGATGCCCCAGGTCGCCCCGCCGGAGGACGGCCTCGACTTCGCGGAGCTCGCACGCTCGCGGGGCGGCGCCGAGAGCGATGCCTTCGTGCGCGAGTGGGCGGCGCTCGACGTGCGGTACATCGGCAACTCGCGACGCGGCCTCGCGGAGGATCCCGATCACCCGGCGAAGGCCCGGCTGTGGATCCGGGTGAACGGACAGCTGTCCGACGACCCGATCGAGCACCTCGCGACCTTCACCTACGCCAGCGACATGACCCTCCTCGGGGCGACGCTCGTCCCGCACGGCGTGAACATCTCCACCCCTGGTCTGCAGCCTGCGTCGCTGGACCACGCCGTCTGGTTCCACCAGCCCTTCCGGGCCGACGAGTGGTGGCTCTACGACCAGCACTCGCCGTCCGCCTCCGGCGCCCGCGGCCTGGCCCTGGCCCGCGTGTTCACCCAGGACGGCCGGCTGGTCGCGACCGTCGCGCAGGAGGGCCTGATCCGGCTGCGCGACGCCTGACTCGGCGAGCTTATAGCACTACACGGATGTAGTTTCGAGACAGACACGCCGTGCACCGGTTACGGTTGAGCACTTTTGTGGCGGCTGAACGCTTCTGTTGTCAATGTGACACAGGGGGCGCCGTCCTGACCTGGAGGTGCCGCCGTGACGGCCACAAGGAGACTGTGCGCGCTGTCCGCGGTCACGACCGGAGTCGCGACCGTTGTCGTGCTGGGCGCCGCTCCGGCCCACGCCGCACCCCAGAACGACTACGAGATGCCGTTCCCGTGCGGGCAGGCGTGGACCGGCACCACCCGGGCCACCCACAGCCCGAGCAGCCGGGCCGTCGACTGGAACCGCCCGGACGACGTCGGCGACCCGGTCGTCGCGTCGGCACCGGGCACGGTGTCGGTGGCCACCTACAGCTCGAGCGGCTACGGCAACTGGGTGCGGGTCGCCCACGCCAACGGCGAGTCCACGATCTATGCCCACCTGCAGTCGCTTGCGGTCAAGGTGGGCCAGACCGTCGACCAGGGGGCGATGCTCGGCCTGCTCGGCACGTCGGGCAACTCCACGGGACCGCACCTGCACTTCGAGGAGCGCAACAGCCAGGGCGTGCTGTGGCCCTGGTTCGGCGGCAAGTCGTTCGTGTTCGGGAGCACGCCCACTTCCGGCAACTGCGTGGACGTGCCGGTGGCCGGCAACTGGGTGGTCGGCAAGACTGCCGAAGTGGGCGTCTACCGCCGCGCGGCCACGTCGGAGTTCCGGATCCGGCGGCCGGGCGAGCCCGCCAAGGTCATCAGGTTCGGCACCTCGACCGACCAGCCGGTCCCGGGGGACTGGGACGGCAACGGTCGGCTCAACGTGGGTGTACGCACGCCGTCGACGCGGACCTTCCACCTGCGCACCGCTGCGGGGACCACGCACGTCGTGTTCGGCCTGGTCGCGGACGTCCCGGTGGCGGGCGACTGGGACGGCGACGGAGTCACGGAGATCGGGGTGTGGCGTGCGAGGGCCGGGAAGTTCCGCCTCCGGGCCGCGAACGGCACGGTGAGCGATGCCTACCTCGGGGACGCGGACGACCTTCCCGTGACCGGCGACTGGAACGGCGACAAGAGCACCGACGTCGGGGTCTACGACCAGGACACCGCGACGTTCACGCTGCGCATCGTCGACAGCGACGGGCTCGCGTGGACCGCCCAGGTCCAGTTCGGTGACCGCAACGACCTGCCGGTGACGGCCGACTGGGACGGCAACGGCCGCACCGACGTGGGGGTCTGGGACCCGGGCAGTGGGACGTTCTCGCAGCGCCGGGCTCCGACGCCTACGGCGGCGCGGGCGACCGCGGTGACCGAGGTGCGGTTCGGCCGGGCCCGCTGACGCGCGTCGGCGCGAGCTCAGGTGAGGAAGCCGCGCAACAGGGCGGTGGTTCCGGCGAGGTGCTCGGCCATGGCGCGCCGGGCCGCGTCGGCGTTGCCGTCGAGCACGGCGTCGACGATGAGCGTGTGCTGGGCATTGGAGTGCGCGATGTTCCGCTCGAGCAGCGGGATCGCGTCGAGCATCTCGTTGAGCCGCATCCGTACGTCGGCGACGGCAGCCGTGAGCGAGGCGGAGCCGGTGACCTCGGCGATGGCCAGATGCAGCCGGGAGTCCATCCGCCGGTAGTCACTCGTCCCCGCCGCTTCACACTCCTCGAGCCGACCGCGCAGATGCAGCCGCTCGCTCTGGCTGAGGGCGGCCGCCGCCGCAGCCTCCGCCGCCCCCACCTCGAGCACGTCACGGAGCAGCAGCGCGTCGTCGAAGTCCGGACCCATCTTCTCCGCGGTACGCCGAGCGTCCCCACGGCTCCGGCGCGGCGGCAGCTCCGAGCGCACGAACGTGCCGCCGTAGCGGCCGCGTCGAGACTCCACGTAGCCGGCCTCCGCCAGGGCCCGGATCGCCTCCCTCAGCGTCTCCCGGGCCACCTTGAACCGGGAGGCGAGCTCGCGCTCGGAGGGTAGCCGCTCGCCCGGAGCCACGACTCCGAGCTTGATCGCCTGGAGCAACCGCTCGACGGTCTCCTCGAACGCATTCCCCTCACGCACCGGGCGGAAGACTGCCTCGTCGGCGCGGGTCAACCCGCCGTCCTCGGGCAGCCCTTCGCTGGTCACGTCCCGGCCTTCGGCTAGAGCGGCGTCACGTAGGCCGCAGAGATGCCGCCGTCGACCACGAACGTCGAGGCCGTCATGAACGACGAGTCGTCGCTGGCCAGGAACGCCACGGCTGCGGCCATCTCCTCCGGCTCGCCGAAACGCCCCAGCGGCACGTGGACCAGCCGGCGCTGCGCCGCTCACGGCGTCCGCGGCGAACAGCTCCTGGAGCAAGGGTGTGTTCACTGGACCCGGACACAACGCGTTGACCCGGATGCCCTGCCTGGCGAACTGCACTCCGAGCTCGCGCGACATGGACAGGACCCCACCCTTGGAGGCGCTGTAGGAGATCTGCGAGGTGGCGGCACCCATCACCGCGACGAACGAGGCGGTGTTGATGATCGACCCCTTTCCCTGCTCGAGCATGTACGGCAACGCGGCCTTGCAGCAGTAGTAGACCGAGGTCAGGTTGACCTCCTGCACGCGCCGCCAGGCATCGATCCCGGTCTCGAGGATCGACTCGTCCTCCGGAGGCGAGATCCCGGCGTTGTTGAAGGCGACGTCCACGCTGCCGTAGGTGCTGTTCGCCTGCTCGAAGAGGTGGTCCACCGCGGCGGCGTCGGTCACGTCCACCTCGACGAACAACCCGTCCACCTCCTTGGCGGCGAGCGGTCCCGCGGTGGTGTCCAGGTCGGCCACGACCACCCTGGCGCCCTCGGAGGCGAGGCGTCGTACGGTTGCGATCCCGATGCCGCTCGCGCCGCCGGTGACCACGGCCACCCGGTCCACGAGCCGGCGGCACACCACGTCCGTGCCGGTCATGTCACTCCTCCGTCGAGATGAAGACGTTCTTGGTCTCGGTGAAGGCGGCCACCGCGTCGGGCCCCAGCTCACGACCGAGCCCTGACTGCTTGTAGCCGCCGAACGGCGTGGAGTAGCGGACCGATGCGTGGGAGTTGACCGAGAGGTTCCCGGCCTCCACCCCCCTCGACACCCGGATCGCCCGGCCGACGTCCCGGGTCCAGATCGAGCCGGACAGTCCGTATTCACTGCGGTTCGCGATGCGGATCGCGTCCTCCTCGTCCTCGAAGGGCACCACGGAGACCACCGGACCGAAGATCTCCTCGACCAGGCTCGGGTGGTCGGGGGTGGTTGGCGCCAGCACGGTCGGCGCGAACCAGAACCCGGCGCCCTCCGGAGCCGAGCCCCGGAACGCGACCGGCGCGTCGCTCGTGACGTACGACGCCACCTTCTCGCGATGCTGGGAGGAGATCAGTGGTCCCATCTCGGTGGCCTCGTCGCCGGGGTCCCCGACGGCCACCGCCTTCACCGCCGGCTCGAGCAGTCCCATGAACCGGTCGTACGCCGACTTCTGGACCAGGATCCGCGACCGGGCGCAGCAGTCCTGCCCCGCGTTGTCGAACACGCCGCTCGGGGCTTTCGAGGCCGCCAGCTCGAGATCGGCGTCGGAGAACACGATGTTGGCGCTCTTTCCGCCGAGCTCGAGCGTCACTCGCTTCACCTGTTCGGAGCAGCCGGCCATGATCCGCTTGCCGACCTCGGTGGACCCGGTGAAGACCACCTTCCGCACCGCGGGGTGCGTCACGAATCGTTCGCCCACCACCGATCCCTTGCCGGGCACCACGGTGAACACACCCTCCGGGATTCCGGCCTCGAGGGCCAGCTCGCCGATCCGGATCGCGGTGAGGGGCGTCATCTCCGCCGGCTTGAGCACGACCGTGTTTCCACCGGCCAGGGCCGGGCCGAGCGCCCAGCCGAGGATCGGCATCGGGAAGTTCCAGGGCACGATGACGCCGACGACGCCGAGCGGTTCGTGGAAGGTCACGTTGATGCCGCCGGCGACCGGGATCTGCTGGCCGATCAGCCGCTCCGGCGCGGCCGAGTAGTAGTGCAGGACGTCGCGGACGTTGCCGGCTTCCCAGCGCGCGTTGCCGATGGTGTGGCCCGCGTTGACCACCTCCAGCTGCGCGAGGTGCTCCAGGTCGCGGTCGACCGCCTCGGCGAAACGGCGCAGCAGCCTGCCCCGATCGTCGGGCGCCATCGCCCGCCAGGCCGGAAGTGCAGCGGAGGCGCGGTCGATCGCGAGGTCGGTCTCCTCGACCCCGGCGAGCCGCACCGACTCGACCACCTTCTCGGTGGCCGGGTTGATCACGTCGTACGTCGTCACGGTGCCGCCTCCGCTCGCTTCGCTCGATCGCTCGCCACGCGGGTCAGCGCCTCGAACAGGCGCAGGTCGTCGGGGTCCTCCTCGGGGTGCCACTGCACGCCCAGCACCCATCGCGCGCCCGGCAGCTCGACGGCCTCGACCAGTCCGTCGTCCGCCCACGCCGTCGGGACCAGCCGCGTGTCCTGCTCCGACAGGCCCTGGCGGTGGTAGCAGGGCACCGTCACCTCATCGCCGAAGATCCCGGCCACCAGGCTGCCCGGAGCGGTCGTCACCCTGGTCTTCCCGAAGACGCCGACCGACGGCCGGTGCCCCGTGTGTCCGAGCTCGTCAGGGAGGTGCTGACGCAGCGATCCGCCGAGTGCGACCGTGAGCAGCTGTGTCCCCCGGCAGATCCCGAGCACCGGCAGGTCCCGGTCGAGGGCGGCTGCGAGGAGCCGCCGTTCGTGCTCGTCCCGGTCGGGGCGCGTGATGACGGTTTCCTGATGGGGATCGGCGCCGTACGCCGACGGAGTCGATGTCCGCACCGCCGATCAACATCAGGCCGTCGAGGGCGTCGAGCGACGTTCTCGTCGGTGCCCACCGGCGGCAGCAGCAATGGAGTTCCGCCCGCCCGCGCCACCGCGTCGAGGTAGACCCGACCCACGACCGCCGCCGGTCTGCTCCACGTCCCCCACGAGGTTTCCTCGAGGTAGGTGGACAGGCCGATGCGCGGGCGACGGAGCTCAGAGGCGCTCGAAACCACGCGAACGCTCCCAGTCGGTCACGGCAGCGTCGAAAGCCTCGAGCTCGACCCGCGCCGCGTTGACGTAGTGGTCGACCACCTCGTCACCGAAGACCTTGCGGGTCGAGCTCCGACGCTCCGAACTTGTCAGCCGCGTCGCGCAGGGTGTGCGGCACGTGCGCCACGTCGGAGTTGTAGGCGTTGCCCTCGAAGGCCGGTTCGAGGGGCAGCTCGTTCTCGACGCCGTAGAGCCCGGCCGCGATCAGCGCGGACACCGCGAGGTACGGGTTGACGTCGGCGCCAGGCACGCGGTTCTCCAGGCGAAGGGACTCGCCGTGTCCGACCACGCGGAGGGCACAGGTGCGGTTGTCCAGCCCCCAGGCGATCCCGGTCGGGGCGAAGCTTCCCGGCACGAACCGCTTGTAGGAGTTGATGTTCGGCGCGAAGAAGTAGGTGAGCTCCTCCATGCACGCGATCTGGCCGGCGAGGAAGTGCTCCATCAGGGGCGAGAAGCCGTGCTCACCCTTCCCGGCGAAGACGGGCTTGCCGGACTTCGACCGCAGACTGAAGTGGATGTGACAGGAGTTTCCCTCGCGCTCGTCGTACTTCGCCATGAAGCTGACGCTCTTGCCGTGCTTGGCGGCGATCTCCTTGGCGCCGGTCTTGTAGAGCGAGTGGTTGTCGCAGGTAACCAGTGCCTTGTCGTACTTGAACCCGATCTCGTGCTGACCGAAGTTGCACTCGCCCTTCGCGGTCTCCACGTAGAGTCCCGCTCCCGCCATGCCGTTGCGGATGTCCCGCAGCAACGCCTCGACCCGTCCGGTGCCGAGCATCGAGTAGTCGATGTTGTACTGGCTGCTGGCCTCGAGGTTTCGGTAGCCGCGCTTGTGCGCCTCTTCGTAGGAGTCGTTGAAGATCAGCAGCTCGAGCTCGGTGGCGGCGTACGCATCGAAGCCCAGGTCGTCCAGGCGCTGCAGCTGGCGCCGCAGGATCTGCCGCGGCGAGGCCAGCACCGGGCGACTCGTCGAGCCATTCGACGTCGCACAGCACCATGGCGGTCGCCGGGTGCCACGGGATCAGGCGCAGGGTGGTGAGGTCGGGGTGCATCAGCAGGTCGCCGTACCCGCGCTCCCAGGACGACATTGCGTAGCCCTCGACCGTGTTCATGTCCACGTCGACGGCCAGGAGGTAGTTGCAACCCTCGGTGCCGTGCTCGGCCACCTCGTCCATGAAGTAGCGGGCGGCGCACCGCTTGCCCTGCAACCGGCCCTGCATGTCCGTGATCGCGACGAGGACCGTGTCGACCTCACCGGCGTCGACGAGCTTCCCGAGCTGTCCAGCGTCAGCATTCCCGGGTTGTGCGGTGACTTGCCCATCGGAACCCCTCGTGAAACCTATTGGCCTGAATGCAGTCCATTTGCCGTTCATCGAACACCCGCCGTCTCCTGGCTGTCAATGATCGTCCGCCGCCCGGGGAGGCGCGGCGGCTCTCTTGACAGCAACGGCTATCGGCGTACATTCATCGATTACCGAGTAATGGTCCACGAACAAACCAATCGCGCCGAGGCTTCTCGGGACGCCGGAGGAGAACCGGAGGGATCATGAGCAGCAGCGAGCGCCGACACGTGCACGGTGTGGACTACGAGGGCGTCGGCAAGGACTACCACCAGAAGCGCCAGCTTCAACAGGGCGCAGCGGGCTGGATCCTGCTCGCCGGTCTGGGTGTCGCCTACGTGATCTCCGGCGACTTCGCCGGCTGGAACTTCGGCCTGGCCGAGGGCGGCTGGGGCGGGCTCCTCATCGCCACCATCCTGATGGCGACGATGTACACCTGCATGGTGTTCGGGCTTGCCGAGATGGCCTCCGCGATCCCGGTCGCGGGCGCAGGCTACGGCTTCGCCCGCCGGGCGCTCGGTCCCTTGGGCGGGTTCGCCACCGGCATCGCGATCCTGATCGAGTACGCCATCGCCCCCGCGGCGATCGCGGTGTTCATCGGGGGGTACGTCGAAGCGTTGGGCCTGTTCGGGCTGACCGCTGGCTGGCCGATCTACCTCGCGTGCTACCTGATCTTCGTGGGCATCCACATGTGGGGCGTCGGTGAAGCCCTGAAGGTGATGTTCCTGATCACCGGGGTCGCCATGGTCGCGCTGATCGTCTTCGTCGTGGTGATGATTCCGCAGTTCGACCCGTCGAACCTCTTCGACATCGAGCCCACCGGCGCCGCCGGCGCCAGCGACTTCCTGCCCTATGGCTTCGCCGGGGTCCTGGCCGCTCTCGTCTACGGCATCTGGTTCTTCCTCGCGGTCGAAGGCGTCCCGCTCGCGGCCGAGGAGGCACGGGACCCGAGCCGCGACATGCCGAAGGGCATCATCACCGCGATGGGTCGTGCTCCTGGTGACAGCGGCGCTGATCCTGATCACCGCCCCCGGTGGTGCGGGCAGCTCGGTGATCCAGGACTCCGACAACCCGCTCCCACTGGCCGTCCGCACCGCACTCGGTGAGGGCAGCGCCGTCGCTGAGTTCATCAACTACGTCGGGCTGGCCGGTCTGATCGCGAGCTTCTTCTCGATCGTGTTCGCCTACTCGCGCCAGCTGTTCGCGCTCTCACGGGCCGGATACCTGCCGCGCTGGCTGTCCGTGACCAACACCCGCAAGACACCGCACCTGGCACTGATCGTCCCCGGCACGATCGGCTTCATCCTGGCCACGTGGACCCAGGACGGCGCGCTGCTGATCAACATCGCGGTGTTCGGCGCGACTGTCTCCTACGTACTCATGATGGTGTCGCACATCGTGCTCAGGGTGCGTCAGCCGGAGCTCGAGCGGCCCTACCGCACGCCCGGCGGGATCGTGACGACGGGCGTCGCCCTGGTCCTGGCCGTGGCCGCCGTGATCGCCACCTTCCTCGTCGACGAGGTCGCGGCCGGCTGGACCGCGGCGATCTTCGTGGCCGCATTGGCCTACTACTGGTTCTACAGCCGGCACCGGTTGGTCGGAAGTGCGCCGGAAGAGGAGTTCGAGGCGATCACCCGCGCCGAGGAGGAGCTCGCCTAGAGGCTGGTGGCGCGACCCAGCAGGTGCGGGGACCCGTCCTTCGGGCTGGTCAGCGAGAACGTGTGGCCGTCGCCGGTCGTGGCGGTGCCGAAGGACACCTTTCCGGGCAACAGGATCGGCTTCTTGAAGGCCACCTCGACCCGGACCGCGTCCGGCAGCCGGTTCTCGATCGCCGCGATGCACCGCGCCTTGCTCCACATGCCGTGCGCGATCTGGCGGGGGAAGCCGAGCGCCTTCGCGGTCAGCGGGTAGAGGTGGATCGGGTTGCGGTCTCCGGACACCGCGGCGTACCGACGCCCCAGGTCGGCCGGCAGCCGCCACTCGATCCCGCCCGTCGGGCATGTCCGTGAACTGCATGCCCGGATCGGCGTCCTCGGAGCCCCGGCCCCGACGGAGGTACGTCGACGTCGACTCCCAGACGAGCTCCCCGTCCGCCCGGGCCTCGGTGACGAAGTCGACGACCTTGCCCTTGGCGTGGTCCCGGGGTGACGTGGCCCGGCTGGTGACGGACACGGTCTCGCCCACCCGGACCGGACGGTGGCCGGTGATGGAGTTCTCCACGTGCACCGACCCGATCGCGGGGTAGGGGAACCCCGGGTCGGTCATGATCGCCATGTGCAGCGGGAACGCGAGCATGTGCGGGTAGGGCAGCGGGGCGGTGTCCTTGCGGGGGAAACCGCAGACCTTCGCGTAGGCGTCGACCTCCGACCGGGTGACCTCGACCGCGGGCCGGGTGAAGACCAGTGCGCTCGGGTCGGCCCCGGAGTCCTTGCGGATGCCGGGGATCAGGTTGACGACGGGCAGGGACGGGAGCGCGGCCTTGAGCACGGTGGTCAGGCCGGACCCGCCCTCGACGACACGGGGCTCAGTCATGGATCAGGCTCCGAGCATCATCTGGCCGCACACGCGGACCACGTTGCCGTTGACGGCGGTCGAGCCCGGGTTGGCGTACCAGGCGATGGTCTCGGCGACATCGACCGGCAGCCCGCCCTGGCTCATCGCGTTCAACCGGCGACCGACCTCGCGGGTGGCGAGGGGGACGGCGGCGGTCATCTTGGTCTCGATGAACCCGGGCGCGACGGCGTTGACGGTCATGCCGTGCTTGAGCTCGTCGGCTGAGCGAGTCGACGAGGCCGATGACGCCGGCCTTGGAGGCGGCGTAGTTGGTCTGGCCGACGTTGCCGGCGATGCCCGCGATCGAGGCGACGCCGATGATCCGGCCGTTGTCGTTGATCGCGCTTCTGGTCCAGCAGCTCTCGGGTGATCCGCTCCGGCGCAACCACGTTGACGTCCAGCACCGAGCTCCACCGGTCCTCGTCCATGTTGGCGAGCTTCTTGTCGCGGGTGATGCCGGCGTTGTGGACGACGACGTCGACCCCGCCGTGCTTTTCCTTGACGTGGTGGGCGATCCGCTGGGGAGCGTCCTTGCCCGTGATGTCGAGGGTGAGGTGGTCGCCGTCAGCTCCTTCATCACCGTCTGCAGCTCGCTGGCGGCCTGGGGCACGTCGACTCCGATGACGGTGGCGCCGTCGCGGTGCAGGACCCGGGCGATCTGCTCGCCGATGCCGCGGCTGGCGCCGGTGACGAGGGCGACCTTGCCCGGCCAGCGGCCGGAGCACGTCGTTGACCTCGGCGGCGTCGGTCTCGCCGGTGGCGCCGATCCGGATCACCTGGCCGGAGACGTAGGCGGACTTGGGGGAGAGCAGGAAGCCGAGGGTGGAGGCGGTGGCGGCTTCGGCCCCGTCGGCGACGTAGACGAGCTGGACGGTGCCGCCGCGGCCGAGCTCCTTGCCGAGGCTGCGGGTGAAGCCCTCGAGCGCCCGCTGCGCAACGCGCTCGCTCCCCTCGACCGACTCCGGCGGGGTGCCGAGCACCACCACGCGCGGGCAGGTCTCGAGGCTGCGGAGCAGGGGGGTGAAGAAGTCGCGGAGCGCGGTGAGCTCGGAGGTGCTGGTCAGCCCGGTGGCGTCGAAGACCAGGCCCTTGTACTTGTCGGCCGCGTCGGTGGTCTGCGTCGAGGCGATGCCGAGCAGGTCCAGGATCCCGGGAAGTGACTCGGCCAGGCGGCCGGTCCCGCCGACCGCGACGGTGCCGTCGACGAGCGGGTCGCCTTCGTCGTACCGCTCGAGCTGGACCGGGTTCGGCAGCCCGAGGTTCTTGACGAGCAGCTTGCCGATCGGGGTCTGCACGAAGCCCTGGTAACGGTCACTCATGGGTGGTGGATCCTCCAGACGGTGGGTGTCAAGATCATGTAACTAGATGTGTAACTTCGAGTCCACATATCGTGATGTGGCGCTCATTGCATTCCCTCACGGGGGTCCAGAGGCAAGGATAGGAGCATGAACTCCCAGACTCGACGGGTCGCCGTTCTCGGCGGCAACCGAATCCCCTTCGCCCGCTCCAACACGGCCTACTCCGACGCCTCCAACCAGGAGATGCTGACCGCCGCCATCGACGGCCTGGCCACCCGCTTCGGGCTCGAGGGCGAGCGGGTGGGCGAGGTGGTCGCCGGGGCCGTGCTCAAGCACGCGCGCGACTTCAACCTGACCCGCGAGTCGGTGCTCGGCTCGAAGCTCTCCGCGGAGACCCCCGCCACCGACATCCAGCAGGCCTGCGCGACCGGCCTCCAGGGCGCCATCCAGGTCGCCAACAAGATCGCCCTCGGCCAGATCGAGGTCGGGATCGCCGGGGGTACCGACACCACCTCGGACGCCCCGGTCGCGATCAGCGACAAGCTCCGCAAGAAGCTGATGAGGGTCAACGCGGCGCGCGACACCAAGGGCCGCCTCACCGCGCTGGCGGCGATCCGGCCGACCGACATCGGTCTCGACATCCCCCAGAACGGCGAGCCGCGCACCGGTCTGTCGATGGGGGAGCACGCCGCGCTCACCGCGCTGGAGTGGCAGGTCGGCCGCGAGGAGCAGGACGAGCTCGCCGCCACGTCCCACCAGCGGCTCGCCGCGGCGTACGACGCCGGCTTCCTCGACGACCAGATCACGCCGTTCCGCGGGCTGGAGCGTGACTCCAACCTGCGCGCGGACTCCTCGGCCGAGAAGCTGGCGAAGCTCAAGCCGGTCTTCGGCAAGGGTGAGGCGGCGACGATGACGGCGGGCAACTCCACGCCGCTGACCGACGGCGCTTCCGTCGTGCTGCTCGCCTCGGAGGAGTGGGCGAAGGAGCACGGACACCCCGTGCTCGCCTACCTCACCGCCTCCGAGACCGCTGCGGTGGACTACGTGCACGGCGGCGAGGGGCTGCTGATGGCGCCGGCGTACGCCATGGCCCGGATGCTGTCGCGCGAGGGTTACTCCCTTCAGGACTTCGACTTCTTCGAGATCCACGAGGCCTTCGCCTCCCAGGTGCTCGCGACCCTCAAGGCCTGGGAGGACCCGATCTTCTGCAAGGAGCGCCTCGGCCTCGACGCGCCGCTCGGTGCGATCGACCGCGCCCGGCTGAACGTCAACGGCTCATCGCTCGCCGCGGGTCACCCCTTCGCCGCCACCGGTGGCCGGATCCTGATGACCCTGGCCAAGCTCCTGGAGCAGCAGGGCTCCGGACGCGGCGTGATCTCGGTCTGCGCCGCCGGCGGCCAGGGCGTCACCGCCATCCTCGAGCGCTAACCCTTTTCGTTGAGTTGGGCGTGATGGCCCCTTCAGTTGGGCTTCCTGGCCGAGCGGAGGGCCGTTTCGCCCAACTCGAGGGGCCCGCGTGCCCAACTCAACGTTCAACGGGAACGAGTGGCGAGGGCGAGGGCTGAGGCCACGAGGTAGTCCTTGACCTGTTCGGGCGAGACCTTGGCGACCTTGGGCACGCCGGGGGCGGCCTCCTTGACCAGGATGCCGACGCGGGCCAGCTGGAGGGCGCCGAGCCCGCTCGCGTAGAGCGCGTTCGCCAGCAGCTCGGGATCGTCGACGGTGAACTCGCCGGACTCGACCCCCGCTTCCAGGGTGGCCGACAGCACGGCGAGGCAGGAGGAGATCGCCCGGCCGAGCCGGTAGATCGCGGACTCCGAGATCTCGTCGAAGAGCTCCGGCCCACTGCGCCGCATCAGGGCCTGGGCACAGTCGACGAAGGCGGGGTACGCGAGCCCGTAGTCTACGAACGCGCCGGTGAGCGCGGCCAGCCGATCCCGGGGGTCCTCGTCGGTCGCCGCCGCGGTGAGCGCGTCGGAGAGCTCGTCGAGATAGCCGACCAGGGTGAGCGCGAACATCTCCTCCTTGCCGGTGAAGTGCCGGTAGACGATCGCCCGGTTGATCCCGACCGCGTCGGCGATGTGGTCGATCCGGGCCTCGGCGACACCCCGTTCGTCGAACAGGCCGCGGGTCGCCGCCAGGATCTGTTGCTCGCGCGTACGACGCCGCGCCGCCGCCGCGGTCCGGCGTCCGTCGGTCTCCGGGGCAGTGGCCATGCCGCCATCGTAGGCATCTTGCAACCCGGAGTTGGACAGTTGTGACGTGTTCGGCCTCGACCGGTCACCGGGCGAAGTGTTCCCGCACCTGGTCGATCGTGTCGGCCTCGTCGGCCCTCTTGTCGTCGCGGTAGCGGACCACCCGGGCGAACCGGAGCGCCATGCCCCCGGGGTAGCGGGAGGAGCGCTGGATCCCGTCGAACGCGATCTCGACCACCTGCTCGGGCCGCACCTCCACGACGTACGACGACCGGTCGACCGGTGAGGTCGCGAGCTCGGTGAACCGTTCGGTCTGCCAGGCCAGCATCTCGTCGGTCATGCCCTTGAAGGTCTTGCCCAGCATCACGAAGCCGTCCGAGTCCGGGTCCCGGGCACCGAGGTGGATGTTGGACAGCCAGCCCTCGCGCCGCCCGCTGCCCCACTCAACGGCGAGGACGACCAGGTCGAGGGTGTGCACCGGCTTCACCTTCACCCAGGCCGAGCCGCGGCGGCCGGCGTCGTACGCGGCGGCGAGGTTCTTGACCACCACGCCCTCGTGCCCCGCAGCGAGCGCGTCGTCGAGGAATCGCACGGCCGCGTCGACGTCGTCGGTCACGAGGCGGGGAACGCGGTTGTGCTCGGGCACCAGCGCTTCCAGCGCAGCAGCCCGCTCGTGGCCGGGGGAGTCGAGCAGGTCGGCGCCGTCGACGTGGAGCACGTCGAAGAAGTACGGCGTGACCTCCACGCCGCTGCCCATGGCGGTTCGCGAGGCGGTCTCCTGGAAGGGGCGGGGTCGGCCGTCCTCGTCGAGCGCGATCGCCTCACCGTCGAGGACGAACGACGTCGCGGGCACCTCGCGGGCGGCCGCGACCACCTCGGGGAGCCGGTCGGTGATGTCGTCGAGGGAGCGGGTGGCGACCCGGATCGTCTCTCCGGAGCGGTGGACCTGGATCCTGATCCCGTCGAGCTTCACGTCGACGGCCAACAGCCCGCCGCCCGCCTTGGCCATCGCGGCGGCAAGGTCGGGCGCGCTCGACGCCAGCATCGGCAGCACCGGTCGGCCCACCTCGAGCCCGAATCCCGCGAGCGCGTCCTCGCCTCCGGTCAGCGCGGCCACCGCCACCTCGGGCGTCGAGCCGGCCAGCATCGCGCTGCGTCGTACGACGGTCAGCGGCACCGCTGCCGCGGCGGCGACCGCCTCCTGGAGCAGGGCATCGAGGGCGCCCTGCCGGACGGCGCCGGTGACGATGCCCCGGAGCCACGCCTGCTCGTCCGCGGTGGCCCGGCCGAACAGCTCCACGACCGCCGCCTTCCGGGCCGCCTGCGAGCCGGAACCGGCCATCGCCGCGATCCGGTCGAAGAGCTCGTGGACCTCGAGCACCCGCAGGCTCGGGGCCTCCGCCGCCGGTGGGAGGTCGCTGACGCCCCGCCAGCCCAGGCCGGTACGACGCTGCCGGAGCGACCCGGCGAGGTAGGACGCGACCGTCTCGATCTCCTCGGGCGCGGCGGCCGCCAGGGCGTCGGCGAGAGCGGCGACCTTCGCCTTGCGGGAGCGGGTCGCGGCGACGGCGCGCGACGCGGCGACGATGTCGGCGAGCAGCAAGCCCGTGCCCTCACTCACCGATCCGGGTCCGCACCGCGAACAGCTCGGGGAAGAACGTCAGGTCGAGCGCCCGGCGGAGGAAGTCGACACCGGTCGACCCTCCCGTACCGGTCTTGTGGCCGATCGTGCGCTGGACGACCTGGAGGTGGCGGAACCGCCAGTCCTGGAAGTTGTCCTCGATGTCGAGCAGCTCCTCGCAGGTCTCGTAGACGCCCCAGTGCTCGTGCGGCGCGGCGTAGACCTTGGCGAACGTGTCGACGAGCTCCGGGTTGAGCCGGTGCGGCAGGGACCAGTCGCGGTCCAGGAGCTCGGCCGGCACGGCGTAACCCTGCGCGGGAGAGGAAGGCCAGGAACTCGTCGTACAGGCTCGGCTCGTGCAGCAGGGTCTCGAGCTCCAGCTGCGCCGGCGGGTCGTGCGCGAAGACCTCGACCATGTCGGCGTCCTTGTTGCCGAGCAGGAACTCGACCTCGCGGTACTGCGCCGACTGGAAGCCCGAGCTGGTGGCGAGGAACGGCCGGATCTCGGCGTACTCGCTGGGGGTCAGGGTGGCCAGCACGGTCCACTGGTCGGTGAGGACGTGCTGGATGTGCTTGATCCGGGCCATCCGCTTCAGGGCCGGTGGGAGGTCGTCGGCGCCGAGCAGGCTGCGGGCCGACCGGAGCTCGTGGACCATCAGCTTGAGCCACAGCTCGGAGGTCTGGTGCTGGATGATGAACAGCAGTTCGTCGTGCTGGGGCGGGTCGCTCTGCGGCTGCTGGGCTGTCAGCAACCGGTCGAGGCGCAGGTAGTCGCCGTACGACATCCTGGTGGAGAAGTCCCGCTCGATGCCCTGCTCGAGCTCCCGGTGCTCCCGCCCCTCGTCACTGCTCACTTCCCTGCCCACGGATCCAACCTAGCGAGTCCTACTGTTGGCGCGTGACCGAGCGTGCGCGGACCTGGCGTCCTGACTGGCCGTGCCCGGTGGGTCAGATCCTCGGCCAGTCCCGGCGCGGCCCGGGCGACCCGACGTACCGCATCGACGGCGCCCGGCACTGGCGCGGACTCCGCACCCCGGACGGCCCCGTGTCCCTGCTGGTGGAGCCCCGACCCCGTGAGTCGGCGGTGGAGGCCCGGGCCTGGGGTCCGGGCGCGGCCTGGGCGCTGGACTCGCTGCCGGGGCTGCTCGGCGCGGACGACGACCCGAGCGGGTTCGAGCCCCTGCACCCGCTCGTGGAGCAGGCGTTGCGACACCACCCGCACTGGCGTCTGGGCCGCACGGGGCTGGTGCTGGAAGCGCTGGTGCCGGCGATCATCGAGCAGAAGGTGACCGGCCAGGAGGCATTCGCCGGGTTCCGGCGCCTGGTCCAGCGGTACGGCGAGCGCGCGCCCGGGCCAGGCGCGGACATCGGCCTCTGGGTCCAGCCCACGCCGGACGCGCTGCGCACGATCCCGTCCTGGGAGTGGCTTCGGCTGCACATCGACCCCGCCCGGTCGCGGGCCGTGGTGCGCGCGGCCGCCGTGGCCGGCTCGCTCGAACGCCTCGTCGCCCTGCCCGTCGACGAGGCGGACCGGCGGCTGTGCAGCCTTCCCGGCGTGGGGCGGTGGACCAGCGCCGAGGTGCGGTCACGAGCGCTGGGGGACGCCGACTCCGTGTCGTTCGGCGACTACCACGTGGCGGCGGACGTCGGCTGGGCGATCCGGGGCGCGCCCATGGACGACGACGAGCTCGAGGAGTTCCTCGAGCCGTGGCGGCCGCACCGGGGGCGGGTCACCTTCCTGATCCTGCTCATCGGTCCTCGTCGGCCGCGGCGCGGACCGCGGATGGCGCCGCGGTTCCACCTTCCTGCCGGGTGACGGGTTACCGTGACCGGCGTGCGCCCCGACCTCGACCAGCTGCGGACCGCCGACTCGGGAGAGGCCGCCCGGTTCTTCGACGACGTTGATCCCGAGCTCCTGGTCCAGGCGGTGGCGGCGGCCTCCGATGCCGACCTGTTGGAGCTGATCGGTCGCGACGAGATCCGCTCGGCGGCCGTGGCGGGGATCCTCGGTCGTCTGCACGAGTTCTCCGTCCCCGAACGGGTCGCTCGGCTCCATGGGGTGATCCGCTTCGACCTCCATCAGCGCGGCACGCTCCTCGAACGCCATGCCCTCGCATTCGACGACGGGACCATGGAGCTTCGGCCGGACGTCGACGAGCACGCACCCGCCGACGTCGTACTCAGCACCAGCGTGCTCGTCTTCATCCGGCTGGTGAGCGGCGAGCGCAACGCCGGCCTCGAGTACCTCGGCGGTGGGCTCGACATCGAGGGCGACGCCGATCTGGCGCTGGGCGTTGGTGGCATCTTCCGGGTGCCCGGGACTGACTCGGTCGCGGTCGACCCGACCGCGCTGGACCCGGTCGACGTGGCCACCGTCCTCAAGGGTGTCAAGGGCGACCACCTCGCCAAGGTGATGCACTCCGGCTTCCGGACGGTCGTCCTGGGCGAGATCTTCCGCCGGCTGCCGGACTTCGTGGACCAGAAGAAGGCGGCCAAGGTGCAGCTGCGGGTGGGCTTCCGGCTGACCGGTGCGCCGTCCGGTGAGGTCGAGCGGTACGTCGTCGAGGTCGACCGGGGGATGGCGACCGTGACGAGCGGCGACGAGGGCGGCGACCGCGACGCCACCGTCACCTGCGAGGGTCACGACTTCCTGCGGCTGGCGACCGGTCACCTCAGCCCGATCGCCGGCGTGCTCCGAGGTCAGCTCAAGGTCAAGGGGGACCGGGCGAAGGCGCTCCAGCTGAGCTCGGTGATCGACATCCCCCAGGCTCGCTGAGAGTCGCCACGCTCACTCAACGTCGAGTGCGTCCGAACTGCCCAGCGTTGCCCGGAAGGTGATGTGACCCATCAGGTGGGGAGAGCCGATCCGGTAGACCGCCTTGTTGTAAAGACCGGCAACGCCACGGACCGGGCCGGGAAGGTACGGCTCGTACATGGACGGCAGGTCCCAGCACCGGAACTCCACCGCGGCGAAGCCGCTGTCCTCCAGGTGCCGCATCATCGCCCGGATGGTGTTGAGGCGGTACTCCGTGGCGAAATGGTAGCGGTCGACCTGCGCTTGGGGCCGAAGGTGCGGCAGCAGGCGGTCGGCCACGCCGATGCGGGTCGCGGCCCACGTGGCCAGGCCGAAGTAGTGCCACATGTTCACGGTCATGCCCATCAGCACGCCGCCGGGCTTCAGGACCCGCGCGCAGGCCTGTGTGAAGGCCTTCGGGTCATGCACGTGCTCGAGCACGAACACCGAGAAGGCGAGGTCGAACGGCGCAGGGCCCGTCTCGGCGTACTCCTCCAGAGACTGGCAGTGGCGCTCGTCCAGGGTCGTGTTGTCACCGATGGACGGGTCCGGGTCGACCCCCACCAGCATCCCGGCGTGCCGCCGGATCGGACTCAGGGAGCCGGAGAGGTTGCAGCCGGCACCGATGTTCAGCACCCGGGCGTCCTGCGGGCACTCCTCGGCCACCCAGCGAGCGAAGTTCGCCACTGCGGCGTTGGGTGACGGGACAGCGTGGACCTGATGCTGGATGCGGGTGCCCCCGAGGAGTGCCATGCCGGATCCTGACCCGCAGATCCTGCCAGCGCAATGGCCCATCTGGGCTAGACCGGTTCCTCGGAGCAGATCCCTCAGAGGAGGGGACGCAGCGGCGCGAGCACGAACTCGGTGAACTTGCGGTGCAGGTCGCGTGCCTCCCACTCGGCGATGGTCAGCTCCAGGGAGTTCGACTCGTCGACACGGTAGATCTCCTCGAGCGCCTTGGCGAGGGACTCGTCGATGACCTCGACGTTCACCTCGTAGTTGCCGGTCAGGCTCAGCCGATCGATGTTGGCGGTTCCGACCGTCGCCCACGCGCCGTCCACGGTGGAGGTCTTGGCGTGCACCATCGCATCGCGGAAACGGAAGATCCGCACGCCCGCGCCGAGGAGCTGGGAGTAGTAGCCACGGGAGAGCCAGTCCGCCACGATGTGGTTGGACTTCAGCGGCACCAGGAGTCGTACGTCGACACCTCGCCCTGCGGCCTCCTTCAGGGCGTCGACGAAGTCCTGGTCCGGGATGAAGTAGGCCTGGGTCATCCACACGTTGCGACTGGCCCGGAGGATCGCCTCGAGGTACATCGCCCGGATCGGGAACATCCAGAGCCGCGGGATGTTGCGGTGCAGCCGGATCCGGGGCTCCCAGGTGGAGGGTGTCTCCATGAGGAGTGGGCGCTCGCTCTGACCGATCCGCCGCCGGCGGTGGAGGTTCCAGAAGTCGGCGAAGGCGCGCTTCAGGTCCCACACGCCGGGCCCGGTGATCCGGACGTGGGTGTCGCGCCACTCCGTGGCGTAGGGGGTGCCGATGTTGTAGCCACCGAGGAAGGCCACCTCGTCGTCGACGACGAGGATCTTGCGGTGGTTGCGGCCGTAGCGACGCAGGTCGAAGAACCGCCAGCCGGCGGAGTAGACGGGATAGCGCAGCACCTTCATGGTGGCCGGGAACCGCTTGAACCGCGGGCTGACCACAAGGTTGGCGAAGCCGTCGTAGACGCAGTAGACCTCGACGCCCCGATCGGCCGCCGCGGCGAGCGCGCGCTTGAACCGCTCGCCGACCTCGTCGCCCTTCCAGATGTAGGTCTCGAGGAGGATCTGCCGCTTCGCGCCCTCGATCGCGTCGAGCATGTCGCGGTAGAGGTCGCGGCCGTAGGTATACGTCGTGACCGTGCCCTCACCGATCTCCACGGTCCGTGGGGGCGTGGTGGGGAACGGCTTGGACTTCTTGCCTCGGCGGCGGTACGAGTCGACCAGGGACATCCCGATCGCCAGCACGAGCTGGGCGCCCAGGATCGCCAGCAACGTGCGCCTCAGGGCCCGGGCCAACCGTCCGAGTGCCGTGCGTTCCCGCGAGTTCACCCCGACAATCTAGCGGCGCGAGGCGGTGCACCCGACGAGAACCAGCCGGTCCGCACGACGCTCTCCCCAGAGGCGTCGCGTCCCGAGAACCAGGTCCCCCGAAAATCGGACCTGGTTCCCGGTCCGGAACGTCGTGCTTGCCCGGAAGAAGCGTTGAGACTGGCGACGCCGCTGACGTGGATCTTTGATCTGGCTTGTACAACCACGGGACGGGTGAGTTGGTTAGGTGGTCATTGCGGGCCATTTAGGCATGGCCCAGTTGGGCCACCACCCCAGCCTGAATTGTGCGTGGCGCCGTTGTCGGTGACGGGACGTAGGCTCGCTCCATGCGACCAGTGACCGACCTGGAGCGCCGGGTGGCGCCGTTCAAGGTGGTCTCCGACTACCAGCCCTCCGGCGACCAGCCGGCGGCGATCGCCGAGATCCGCGAGCGGGTCGAGGCGGGGATCAAGGACGTCGTCCTGCTCGGCGCCACCGGCACCGGCAAGACGGCGACGGTGGCGTGGGTGGCCGAGCAGGTCCAGCGCCCGGTCCTGGTGATGCAGCCCAACAAGACCCTCGCCGCCCAGTTCGCCAACGAGCTGCGACAGCTCTTCCCGCACAACGCGGTCGAGTACTTCGTCTCCTACTACGACTACTACCAGCCCGAGGCCTACGTCCCCCAGACCGACACCTACATCGAGAAGGACTCCTCGATCAACGAGGAGGTGGAGCGGCTGCGCCACTCCGCCACCAACTCGTTGTTGACCCGGCGCGACGTGATCGTGGTCTCGACCGTGTCGTGCATCTACGGCCTCGGCACCCCGCAGGAGTACGTCGACCGCATGGTCCGTCTCCGCGTCGGCGAGGAGCACGACCGCGACTCCATCCTGCGCCGGCTCGTCGAGATCCAGTACACCCGCAACGACATGACGTTCACGCGTGGCACCTTCCGGGTCCGCGGCGACACGCTCGAGATCTTCCCGGTCTACGAAGAGCTGGCGATCCGGGTGGAGTTCTTCGGCGACGAGATCGAGCGACTGATGACCCTTCACCCGGTCACCGGCGAGGTGCTCACCGACGACCAGGAGCTCTACATCTTCCCCGCCAGCCACTACGTCGCCGGTCCCCAGCGAATGGAGCGGGCCATCCGGGGGATCGAGGCCGAGCTCGAGGAGCAGCTCGCGCTCTTCGAGCGGCAGGGCAAGCTGCTGGAGGCACAACGGCTCCGGATGCGGACGACGTACGACGTGGAGATGATGCGGCAGGTCGGGTCCTGCTCCGGCATCGAGAACTACTCGATGCACATCGACGGCCGCTCCCGCGGTTCCGCCCCCAACTGCCTGCTCGACTACTTCCCCGAGGACTTCCTCCTGGTCGTCGACGAGTCCCACGTCGCCGTCCCTCAGATCGGCGGCATGTACGAAGGCGACATGTCCCGCAAACGCAACCTCGTCGACCACGGATTCCGGCTGCCCAGCGCGATGGACAACCGGCCGCTGAAGTTCGAGGAGTTCCTCGACCGGATCGGACAGACGATCTACCTGTCCGCGACGCCCGGCGACTACGAGCTGGACAAGGTGGGCGGCGACGCCGTCGAGCAGATCATCCGGCCGACCGGGCTGGTCGACCCCGAGGTGGTGGTCAAGCCGACGAAGGGCCAGATCGACGACCTCATCCACGAGATCAACACCCGGACCGAGCGCAACGAGCGAATCCTGGTCACGACCCTGACCAAGAAGATGTCCGAGGACCTCACCGACTACCTCCTCGACGCCGGCATCCGCACGCGCTACCTCCACTCCGAGGTCGACACCCTCAAGCGGATCGAGCTCCTGCGCGACCTGCGGCTCGGTGACTACGACGTCCTGGTCGGCATCAACCTGCTCCGCGAGGGGCTCGACCTGCCGGAGGTGTCCCTGGTCTCGATCCTCGACGCCGACAAGGAAGGGTTCCTGCGCTCCGACAAGTCCCTGATCCAGACGATCGGCCGGGCCGCGCGCAACGTCTCCGGCCAGGTGCACATGTATGCCGACAAGATCACGCCCTCGATGGAGAAGGCGATCGACGAGACCAACCGTCGCCGGGCCAAACAGGTCGCCTTCAACACCGCCAACGGCGTCGACCCGACCCCGCTGCGCAAGAAGATCGCCGACATCACCGAGATGCTGGCCCGGGAGGACGAGAACACCAAGGAGCTCCTGGAGACCTGGCAGCACCTCGACCCGAAGAGCCGCAAGGCGCCGGTGCCGGGGCTGGGCCGGGAGGCATCCGGGAAGCACGCCGCCGATCTCGCAGGACTGCCCAGCGCCGAGCTGGCGGGGCTCATCCAGGACCTCACCGACCAGATGAAGGCCGCCGCCGCCGAGCTCCAGTTCGAGGTCGCGGCCCGGTTGCGCGACGAGATCTCCGACCTCAAGAAGGAGCTCCGCCAGATGATGGAAGCGACGAAGTGAGGAGCAACGCCGAGCGAGGAGCAACGCGAGCGCAGCGAGCGCCGGCGACTAAGTGATGTTGAGTTGGGCGTGATGGCCCCTTCAGTTGGGCACCAAGGCCTGGCAAATGGGCCGCAAGGCCCAACTCGAGGGGCCGCGAGGCCCAACTCAACATCTAGGCTGGCCCGCATGACGACCATCGACCTGGGACGGCCGGTCTCCGGCGACGTGATCGAGCTGATCCTCGAGGATCACCGGCTCTTCGAGTCCCTGCTGCGGGACCTGCGCGACAACAGCGTGGACCGCGACGCGGTCCGGCAGGCGTTCGCCACCCTGCACGTTGCGCACGCGGAGGCAGAGGAGAAGCACGTCTACCCGAAGCTGCGCCGCAAGGACGCGATCGGCGAGCACGAGGCCGAGCACGGCCAGGAGGAGCACGCCGAGGGACACGTTGCCCTGCTCGCGGTGCTCGAGCTCAAAGGGACCGACACCCAGGCCTTCGACGACGCCGTCGAGAAGCTCGCCGCCGCGGTCAACCACCACCTGACCGAGGAGGAGCTGAGCATCCTCAACCCCGCCCGCGAGGAGGTCGGGCCCCAGGTCCGCGCCGAGCTGGGGGAGCAGTTCGCCCGCGAGCGCAACGCCCAGGTCGACGCGGGGTGTGGCAGCGTCGACAACGTACGCCGGATCGTCGAGGCAGCCCGCAAGGCCGGGGTGCTCGACGGGGACTGACCGGGCTAGTCCATCGGGGCACGAAAGGTTAGGAATCTGGCGTGCCCGGGTATGACCCCGATACGCCGCGAATTTTGCGTGTTCGGAGTCTGCCGAAGGCATCGAGCCTGACCGGCACTCCGCAGGGCCGCAGTGCCAATTCGTGGGCGTGGGAGCCGTCGACAATGCCCACACCAGTTCTGCCGCTCGGCAAAGATTCCCCGGGATCCCGGGTCGTCAGGATCACCGGCCGCTACCGGTTGCCCTCTGACGTCGTCAGCGAGCTCCGACACGTGCTCGCCGAGAACCCACTGGTCGTGATTCTCGAGCTGGCCGAGCTAGCCGAAAGCACACGCGCCATGTTGGACGTGTTCGAGCCCGTGGCCTCATATCTCGCCGCCTGGCCCGGCACAGTCGTGGTGGTGTGTGTGCCCGATCCAGCGAAGGCCGCGCGTCGACTGCCGCCCACCATCATCGACCGGGTGGTACCCAGTCGTAGCTGGGAAGAGGGGCTCGAGCGCGCCCGCCACCTCGTTCCCCACCAGCACCGAACCACCACATTCCTGCAACCGCACCCTCAAGCCTGCGACGACGGGCGGTCGTTCACACGTCGGACGTTGCGCGACTGGCGGCTGGAAGAACTGACCTGGTCTGCCAGCCTCGTCGTCAGTGAGCTCGTCACCCACTCCATCGTGCATGCAGATACCGCCCTCGACCTCACCCTCAGTCGCGTGGACGAACAGATCCGGATCGCCGTCCACGACTACGGCTCGGACAACCTCCGGATCAGGCAGCTGGACGCGCCCAGCGACCCCCTGGAGGACCCGTTGCGCCATCGCGGACTGCTTCTCGTGAGGGCACTGACGCGATGCTGGGGCGTGTTCCCTCGCGGGACCACGGCAAGACCGTCTGGGCCGTGATGGAGGCCGGCTAGATCGCAGGCTGGCGACCTCGGAGGACACCTGGCCTCGTGGATCCCGACACGATGCGTGAGTACTGCCTGGCCAAGCCAGGTGCGGGGCCTACATCGGCCGCTCCGGCTGGAACGACCTCTCGTTCTCCGGGACCATCCCGGACGACGACCTGGAGGAGGCCGTAGACGAGTCCTACCGGTTGGTGGTCTCGAAGCTCCCGAAGCGGGACCGCCCGCCGGGGTGGGACGACTCACCCTGAGGCAGGCTCGTCGGGATCGTCGGGCAACTGCTCGAGCTCGCGACGCCGCTCTCGCTCCTGCTTCCGCTCGAGGGAGCGGACCTCGTCGGCGATCAGGTCCTGGCGCCGGTACTGGATCCGGGCGACGTTGAGGACGGTCCCGGCTGTCACGAAGAGAGGCCACGGGAAGCCCGCGTCGAAGCGGCCCTCGTCGAGACCGATCGCGAACCAGATGACCCAGCAGATCAACGAGGCGGACAGGACGGTCCAGATCGCGTCGCGCCGTGAGCGCTCCCAGCTTGCGACCGCGCGCTGGCGCAGCTCCTCCGGAGCCAGGGCGCGGGTGCCGTGACTGGCGCTCGGTGAGACGGGCACCAGGTCGGTGACGAGCGGCGGCAGCTCGCCGAGCGTCCGGGCCGCGGCCAGCGTGGTCGCCCGGGTGTCGAGCTCCTCGCGGTCGAGCCGCCCTTGGGCGTAGCCCTCGGTGAGCACCCGGTTGACCAGCTCCCGGTCCCGGTCGGACGCGCGGAGCCCGGCGAAAGACGGGTGCCGCGGGTCGAGCTCGAACTCGGCCCAGAAGGCTTCGGACACGTGCGACATCGTAGACAGCGCTGCGTAGACAGCGCGGCTACCTGGCGGCCTGCTTGCCGACGACCGTCAGCCCGACGAGCCGGGCGACCACCAGGGCGACGTACAGCACCCCGGCCACCTGCTCGACCATCACCAGCGAGCGCGCGTGGGGGAGCACCGGTATCACGTCGGAGAGCCCCACGCTGGTCAGCGTGGTGAAGGAGAGGAACAGCAGGTCGAACCACGACCGGTCGCCAGGTCCACCAGTGCCGACGAAGGAGCCGGGCCAGAGCACCTGCGCCGCGGCGTACAGGTAGGCGAACCCCCAGGCCACCACGGTGAAGGCGGCGCCGGTGGCGAACAGCTCGTCCCGGGTGACCTTGTCGTCGTGGAACAGGTAACGGATCATCGCGTAGGAGACGAAGAAGTAGAACGGCGCGTGCGCCAGCGCCGACCCGACGATGACCACGTCGCTCTCAGGCTGGATGACCTCCAGCACGCTGAACACGACCGCAGGCAGGCCGAAGAGGAGGGCGACCCAGCTGAGGGCTGCGGTACGACGCACCGCGTAGACGGCGAGCAGCACGATGGCGGGCTGGACCACGCCGAGAGCGACGCGGCCCCACGTGGAGTCCGCGAGGAACGGGTAGGAGAGGACGGCGAACAGCTGGGCGCCGAGGAGAATCGCCGACGGGTGCTCGCGAGCTATGCGGGCGAACCCCGTGTCGGTGCCTCTCACGTGCGGCATCCTAGGACGGTTGCCTCGCCCCGGTTGCGATCCGGCGCGCGTGACATCGGGGTGGCGCGGTCGTTGTACCTGATGCAGGGCCGAGCGGCTGGACGCCACATTGCCCAAAACGAGAACACGTTCTATTCTGTGGCGGCGCGTGCGACGGACCCGGGGAGGTGACCGATGGCGTTCTCTGCGGTCTCAGTCGTGCGCGGACCCGGCGAGCTGGCGGCGATGGTCGTCGAGGTCACGAAGCGGATCTTCACCACGCCCTTCCAGTTCCGCGAGTTCCTCGAGCAGGCCTGGTTCATCACCAGCGTCACGCTGATGCCGACCATCCTGGTGTCGATCCCCTTCGGCGCCGTGATCTCGCTCCAGGTGGGCAACCTCACCGGCCAGCTCGGTGCCCAGTCCTTCGCCGGCGCCACCGCCGTGCTGGCGGTGTCCAGGGAGGCCGCACCCATCGCCGCCGCGATGATCATCGCCGGCGCCGCCGGGTCGGCGATCTGCTCAGACATGGGTGCCCGCAAGATCCGCGAGGAGATCGACGCGATGGAGGTGCTCGGCGTCGACCCGCTCGCCCGCCTGGTCGCGCCCCGCGTGGTGGCCACGATCTTCGTCGCAGTGATGATCAACGGCCTCGTCATCGCGGCCGGCATCGGCGGGGGATACTTCTTCACCGTCATCATCCAGGGCGGATCGGCCGGGGCGTTCCTCTCCTCCTTCACCGCGCTGGCCTCTTGAACGACCTCTACGTCGCGATGGTCAAGGCGGCGGTGTTCGGCTGGCTGGCCGCCATCGTGGGTGCGTTCAAGGGCCTCAACGCGGGCGGTGGCCCGAGCGGGGTCGGCCGCGCCGTCAACGAGTCCGTGATCGTCGCCTTCATGCTCCTGTTCTTCCTGAACGCCGTGATCTCGGCGATCTACTTCCAGATCGCTCCGCCCCCGGGGCTCTGATGGCCAGCCTCACGTCGATCACCGGCTCCGTCGTCCAGGGACGACGGGACTCCCTCGAGCACTACGGCGACCAGCTGCTGTTCTATGTCAAGGCGCTGGCCTGGACCCCGCGGGCGCTTCGACGCTACAAGCGCGAGATCCTCAACACGCTGGCCGAGGTGACCTTCGGCGCAGGCGGCCTCACGCTCATCGCTGGCACGGTCGGGGTGATCGCGTTCCTGGCCTTCTTCGCCGGCACCGAGGTCGGCATCCAGGGCTACGCCTCGCTGAGCCAGATCGGGGTCGCGAAGTTCACCGCCTTCATCTCGGCCTACTTCAACACCCGTGAGGTCGCTCCGCTGGTCTCCGCGATCGCGCTGGCCGCGACGGTCGGCTGCGGCTACACCGCCCGGCTCGGGGCGATGCGGATCTCCGAGGAGATCGACGCGCTCGAGGTGATGGGCGTCCCGTCGCTGCCCTACCTCGTCACGACTCGGATGATCGCCGCCTTCGTCGCGGTGATCCCGCTCTACATCGTGGCGCTCTGCGCGTCGTACCTCTCTCCGCGGCTGATCACGACGCTGATCTACGGCCAGTCGGTCGGCACCTACGACCACTACTTCATCCAGTTCCTCCCGCCGATCGACATGCTGTGGTCGTTCTTCAAGCTGATGTTCCTCGCGGTCGCGGTGATCCTCATCCACTGCTACTACGGCTACACCGCCTCCGGGGGCCCGGCCGGGGTCGGGATGGCCGTGGGTCGAGCCATCCGCACCAGCATCGTCACGGTCGTCGTGGCGGACTTCTTCCTCAGCTTCGCGATCTGGGGCTCCACGACCACGGTCCGGATCACGGGGTAGTCATGCTGGTCAACGTCCACTACGACAGCCCGCGCGGAGCACCGACGGCTGCTCGTCGCCGGAGTGGCGTTCCTGACCACCATCGCCCTCCTGATCTGGCTGTCGATCGCGATCTACCAGAAGGCCTTCGCCGACGTCACGATGATCACGGTCAAGGCCGACCGGGCCGGGCTGCAGCTGGCCAAGTTCGGTGACGTCCGCGTCAACGGCGCCCTGGTCGGGGCGGTCCGTACAGTCAGCCAGGACGGCGAGGAGGCCTCGATCGAGGTCGCACTCCAGCCCGCCGCCGCCGAGGAGATCCCCGACAACGTCGAAGTCCAGATCCTCCCCACGACCCTCTTCGGTCAGAAGTACCTCGCCTTCGTCGATCCGAGAGTCCCCGTCGTCCTCGTCGCTCGAGGAAGGCGACGTGATCCCGTCGGACCGGGTGGAGACGAACGTCGAGCTCAACCGGATCCTGTCCGAGCTCTTCCCACTCCTGCGCGCGGTCCGCCCGGCCGACCTCAACGCCACCCTCAACGCGCTCGCCACCGCTCTCAACGGCCGGGGCGAGGAGCTGGGCGTGACCATCGAGAAGCTCGACTCCTACCTGGGGGCGATCGACGACCACCTGCCGACGCTGCGCAAGGACCTCATCCTGCTGGCCGACGTGGCCGACACCTACGCCGTGGCCGCGCCCGACCTGATCGGGATCCTGCGCAACGCCACCACCACCAGCCGGACCGTGCTCGATCAGCGACAGCAGCTCGACGTGTTCTTCGGTGACCTGGCCGAGCCTGGCCAACACCTCGACCCGGATCCTGTCCGAAAACGAGACCAACCTGATCCGGGTCGGCGAGGTGACCGAGCCGGTCCTTCAGCTCCTGGCCACCTACTCCCCGCAGTACCCCTGCCTGCTCAAGGGCCTGGCCCGGTACCGCCCGCGGCTGGCCTCGGTCTTCCGCGGCAACATGATCCGCCAGTTCTTCGTCTTCAACACGCCCCAGTACCGCGAGTACGACCAGCGGGACCGTCCGGTCTACGGCGAGGTCGGGCACGGCCCCTGGTGTCTCGGGCTGCCCAACCCGCCGGTGCCGGCCCCGCCGCAGCCGCTGGACGACGGCACCGCCCAGGACAACAACCCACCGACCAGTACGGCGCCCCGCTCGCCGGCCTCGTTCTCGGGCGGGAGCGGGTTCGCGGGCACGCCGGGAGACCAGGCGATCATCAACGCCTTGCTGGCCGACCGATCGGGCCACCCGGTCGACACCTACGGTTCCCTCGGGCCGCTGATGTACGGCCCCGTCGTGCGGAGTGGAGGTGGCCAGGCATGAGCCGCAACTCCACGACCATCGGCGCCGGGGTCAAGCTCGGGATCTTCTCGGTCGCCTCGCTGCTCGTCACCGGCCTGCTGGTCGCCATCATGGGCAACATCGGCTTCGGCGCCGGCGAGGAGTACAAGGCGGTCTTCAGCAACGCCTCGATGCTGCAGGAAGGCGACGACGTACGGATCGCCGGCGTGAACGTCGGTGACGTCAAGTCGGTGGAGCACTACCAGCGCAACAACGCGGTGGTGACCTTCCAGGTCAAGGACGACATCAACCTGACCTCGGCGTCGAAGGCCGAGATCCGCTTCCTCAACCTGGTCGGCGACCGCTACATGGCCTTGGAGCAGGGCGCGGACTCCGACGCCCAGCCGCTCGAGGCCAACGGCACCATCCCGATCGAGAACACCAGCCCCGCCCTCGACCTCACGGTCCTGTTCAACGGCTTCCAGCCGCTGTTCCAGGCGCTGCGCCCCGACCAGGTCAACGAGCTGAGCCTCAACCTGGTGCAGGTGCTCCAGGGAGAGGGCGGCACCGTGGCCATCCCTGATGGAGAAGACCGCCTCCTTGACCAACACCCTCGCCGACCGTGACCAGCTCATCGGCGAGGTGATCACCAACCTCACCCAGACCCTCGACACCGTCGACCAGCGCCGCGAGCAGCTGGGCCAGCTGATCATCGAGCTCAAGGGCTGGATGACCGACCTGGCCCGTGACCGGACGACGATCGGCGCCTCGCTGGACAACGTCTCCGAGCTGACCGTGGTGGTGGCTGATCTGGTGCGGCGGAGCCGCCCGGTCGTCAAGGACGACATCGCCAGCTGCGCAGGCTGGCCCGGCTGCTCAACCAGCCGGAGAACCGCGCCGTCATCGAGCAGACCCTCGACCGGCTGCCGGAGTCGATGACCGACCAGACCAGGACCGGCACCTACGGCTCCTGGTACAGCTACTACCTGTGCGAGTTCTCCGGCAAGATCGAGCTGCCCGAAGCTCGAGGACATCCCGGGCATCAAGGAGCTCACACGCGAGCTGAGCAGCATCCGGTTCCACTCGACGGCTGAGAGGTGCCAGCCATGAGGCGGTACACCGAGGCCCAGATCCTCCGGCTTGGAGCGATCACCCTGGTGGTGATGCTCCTGATCATGGCGGCCTCCTTCAACCTCTCCAAGTTCCCCGGTTTCAGTGGCGACACCTATCGCGCCGAGTTCACCGACGCCAGTGGCATCCGCAGCGGCAACATCGTCCAGGTCGGCGGCATCCGCGTCGGCCGGGTCGAGGAGGTGGAGCTCGAGGGCGCCAAGGTCGTGGTGACCTTCGAGGTCGACAAGGACGTGGAGTTCGGTACCGAGAGCCAGGCGTCGATCGAGGTGCTGAACCTGCTGGGTGAGAAGTACCTCCAGCTCACTCCCGCCGGCTCCGGCCAGCTCGACGAGGACGACGTGATCCCGGTCAGCCGCACCGAGTCGGCGTACGACATCGTCGGGGTCTTCGGAGACCTGGCGACCACGACGGAGAGGATCGACACCGGCCAGCTCAAGCAGGCGCTCAACGTCGTCTCCGACACCATGGACACCGTCGGCCCCGCAGGTCCAGGCCGAGCTTCGAGGGCATCTCCCGGCTGTCGAAGACGGTCGCCTCGCGCGACGCGGAGATCCAGTCGCTGCTCAAGAGCTCCCGCAGCGTCAGCGGATGCTGGCCGACCGGAGCGACGACATCGTGCGGCTGATGGACCGCAGCGACCTGGTCTTCCAGGAGATCGAGCGCCGCAAGGCGGCCATCCACCGGTTGCTGGTCAACGCGCGGATCCTGGCCGACGAGCTGCGCGGCCTGGCCGGGACAACCAGGCGAGATCGGTGCCGCCCTGCAGGAGGTCGACGACCTCCTCGACATGCTGATCCGCAAGGAGAAGCAGCTGAAGGCGACGCTCGACGCCGTGGGGCCCTACTCCTCGATCCTCGGCAACATCATCGGCACCGGGCCGTGGTTCGACGCCTACGTCTTCAACCTCGCCATGATCCCCACCGGCGAGTTCCAGCCAGGGGGGTTGGGATGAACACCCCTTCGAATGCTCGCTTCGCTCCGCTTCGAACGGGGACCCGGATGAGCCGGGTCTGGCAGCACGTCAGTGGGCGGGCGCTCGCGGTCGCGGCCGCCGTGCTGCTGCTCGCCGCGACCTTCTTCGTGGTCCGCGGCGACGGCGAGGTTCGCACGGTGACGGCCCACTTCCCGCGCGCGGTGAGCGTCTTCGAGGGGTCCGAGGTGCGGATCCTGGGCGTCAAGGTGGGCAGGGTGACCGCCGTGATCCCCGAGGGCAACTCGGTGCGGGTCGAGATGGAGTACGACGCCGAGTAGAAGCTCCCCGCCGACGCCAAGGCCGCCATCATCACCCCGACCCTGGTGGCCGACCGGTTCGTGCAGCTGACCCCGGCGTACACGGGCGGCCCGGTGATGGAGGACGACGCCGACATCCCGCTCCCGGACAGCGGCGTGCCTGTCGAGCTCGACCGGATCTACTCCAGCCTGCGCGACCTGTCGGAGGCACTCGGACCCAACGGCGTCAACCGGGACGGAACTCTCGACAACCTGCTCAAGGCCGGCTCCCGCAACCTCGAGGGCGAAGGTCGCCTCGGCAACCAGATGCTCCGTAACCTGTCGGCCGCCGCAGCCACCTTCGGCGAGGGCAGCGGGGACCTCTTCGCCACCGTCACCGAGCTGGCGAAGTTCACCCAGGTGCTGGGCAAGAACGACCGCTTGGTGCGCGCGTTCATCAGGGACCTCGCCGGCATGTCGTCGGCGCTGGCCGACGAGCGGGTCGAGCTCGAGCGCATGCTGGACGCCGTGGCCCGGTCGGTCGGCACCGTCGAGGGGTTCGTGCGCAACAACCGCGAACGCGCTGGTCACCGACCTGGAGAAGCTGACCCGGGTCATGAAGACCATCAACTCCGAGCGGGAAAGCCTCGACACGGCCCTCCGGGTGGGGCCGCTCGCGCTGGGCAACCTGGCCGTCGCGTTCGACACCAAGACCGGATCGATCGGCTCGCGGATCGGCGTGCAGGGCACCTTCGGCGACGCGGACGGACCTGCTCTGCGCGTTCGTCATGCAGTCCGACATGCCCGATGCCAGCAAGAAGCTCGCCTGCCGGATCTTCGAGCGACCTCCTGGAGCCCGTTGGCGGACAGGACCCGCCCGACGGCTCCGCCCGACCTGCCGCTGAGGCTCTCCGACGTCGACCCCGACGCCCGCACCGTCCCCGGCCAGTACGCCGGCGACGGGCCCGCGACGCTCGACACCTGATCGGGGGTGGCAGCATGACCGGGCGCCGCGCGCCGCGGCCTCCCGGCCCTCGTCGTGGCCGGCGCGCTCGTGCTCTCCGGGCTGCGAGTTCGAGGGCGCCTACGACCTGCCGCTGCCCGGGTCGCCGGTCGACGAGGACGACGCCTACCAGGTCACGGCCGAGTTCGACGACGTCCTCAACGTCGTGCCGCGCTCGGTGGTGATGGTCGACGACGTCACCGTCGGCGAGGTGACCGAGGTCGACCGGATCGGCTGGCACGCCAAGGTGACCATGCTGGTGCGCAAGGACGTGGAGCTCCCCGACAACGCGATCGCCGACATCCGCCAGGTCAGCCTGCTCGGGTGAGAAGTACGTCGCCCTCGAGGAACCGATCGGCGAGGAGCCGGTGGGCCGACTCGGCGACGGCGACGACATCCCGCTGTCGTCGACCGGCCGCAACCCCGAGGTCGAGGAGGTCCTCGGCGCCCTGTCCTTCCTGCTCAGCGGCGGCGGCGTCGGCCAGCTCGGCACCATCACCGCAGGAGCTGAACAACGTGATGTCCGGTCGGACCGGCCGGGTCCGGCACCTGCTCGGGTCGCTCGAGAGCGTCATCGGCACGCTCGACCAGCAGAAGACCCAGATCATCGCGGCGATGGAGTCGATGAACGACCTCGCCTCGACCCTCAACGCCGAGCGCGAGACGATCGGCGACGCGCTCGACGTGATGGGCCCGGCGGTGGCGGTGCTCGCCGACCAGCACGACGAGCTGATGCAGATGCTCGGCGCCCTGCGACCGGCTCGGCAAGGTCGGCGCCCGGGTGATCGGGGCGAGCAAGGAGAACCTGATCACGACCCTCGCCCATCTGCGACCCGGTGCTCACCAAGCTCCACGCGGCCGGCAAGAGCCTGGCGCCCGGCCTGGACATGATGGTCAGCTTCCCGTTCCCGCAGGAGGCGGCGGAGGTCGTCAAGGGCGACTACGCCAACGCCTCGATCCGCGCCGGCATCAACCTCGAGACCTTCCTGCCCGACGAGGCGGCGGTGGCGGCGGACCGCCGCCGATCCCGCTCCCGGACCCCGGCGAGGTGCTGACCGCGTCGAGAAGTGCCTCAGGAGCGGCAACCTGAACAGCGACGCCTGCCAGAAGGTGTTCGACGACGCGAGACTTCTCCGAGGAGCTGAAGGAGGAATGCCAGAACCGGCCCAACAACGAGGACTGCCGGAATCTGCCGGCGCTCCCCGGTGCCGGGTGCGCGGTGGCGGCGGTGGCGGCGGTGACGGCCCGACGGTGCCGCCCCTCCCGGTCCCCCGCCTGGACACCGACCTCAGCGCCGCTCTGAGCAGCGGCCGGGCCTCTCCGACCTACGCCGGCCTGTTCGGCTTCGGCGGGGTGGTGGACGCATGAGGCGCAGCGTCAAGGTCCGGATCGCGGCCTTCCTGGTCCTGAGCGCCGTCGGCATCGTCTACATCGCCGGCAGCTACCTCGGGTTCGTGGACCGGATCCTCGGGCGCGGGAACACCGTGCACGCGACGCTGCCGGCGTCGGGTGGGCTGTTCGAGGGCAGCGAGGTGACCTACCGCGGCGTCAAGATCGGCAAGGTCGAGGCGATGGACGCCCACCCGCGAAGGGGTTCGGCTCGACCTCGCGCTGGAGGACGGCACGCAGCTGCCGCTCGACTCCGCGATGTACGTGCACAACCTCTCGGCGGTCGGTGAGCAGTACCTCGACTTCGAGCCCCCGGACGACGAGGGTCCCTACGCCGAGAACGGCGACACCCTCAAGGGCGAGCGAGGCGTCGATGCCCGGTGGACGAGGCCGACCTGCTCGTCGAGCTCGACGCAGTTCGTCTCGTCCGTCGACCGGCGCAACCTCAAGGTCGTGATCCGCGAGCTGGGCCTGATGTTCAACGACACCGGCCGCGCGCTGCAGCAGATGCTGGACCAGGGGAGCAGGTTCATCGACGAGGCGGCCGCCCACGAGGAGGAGACGATCGCAGCTTCTCGACAACGGGCTGACCGTCCTGCGCACCCAGCGCGACGAGGGCGAGAACATCCGCTCGTTCGCGCGCGACCTGCGACCTGCTCACCGGGCGCTGCGCCGGAGCGACGACGACCTGCGCGGAGTGCTGCAGGGCACCCCCGGCACCGCCCGGGAGCTGGAAGCGATGCTGGACGACCTCGAGCCCACCCTGCCGGTGCTGCTCGGCAACGCCGTCAGCGTCAACCAGGTCGTGGTCTCCCACCTCGCCGGGCTCGAGCAGCTGCTGGTGACCTTCCCGCGCGCCATCGCCAGCGGCTTCACCGGGACTCCGTCCGAAGGGCGGCGGCCGGGTCAACATGCAGTTCTCCAACAAGGTGCAGCCCTGCACCGAGGGCTACATGCCGGAGAGCCAGTGGCGGCGCGGCCGACCAGACCGAGCGACGCCCCGATCTACCCGGCCAGTGCGAGAGCCCGGCCCGCCTTACAACATGCGCGGGCACGAAGTACGTCCCCGGACAGCCGGAGCAGCTCCTCACCGGGCCGCGCGTACCGTGGTTCGTACGACCCCGCGCACCGGCCTGGTGGCAGGGTGCCGTGGACGCGCAGGGCAACCCCGTACGGTTCCTCGATCCGGGGAACCTGTCGATCCTGGGAGGGGATTCGTGGAAGTGGCTTCTGGTGGGCCCGGTGGCGGGCCAGTGAAGCCGTGCGCCAGGTCCTTCCCGCGCAGCAACATCGCGCTCTACGTCGCGACCGTGCTGCTCGCCTGCGTGTGCGTCGTGGGCGGGGTGATGGCCTGGCGCACCCACGAGGCCCGGGAGCGCGCCCAGGCCGAGCAGGAGCGGTACGGCGACGTGCTCGCTGCCGCCTCCGGCGAGGCCGAGGCGTTCATCAACATCCGGTACGACGACGCCGCAGGCCAGCATCGACCGGGTGGCCGAGGGCGCGACCGGCGAGTTCAAGAAGCAGTACTCCTCCTCGACGGAAGGGGTGCTGCAGGTGCTCAAGCAGGAGAAGTCGGTGATGGAGGGCGAGGTGCTCTGGGCCGGAGTCGTCGACGTCGACAACGACAGCGCCACGGTGATCGCCGCGACCTCGGGCACCGTCGCCAACAAGCGACCGACAACCAGCCCGTGGCCCGCAACTTCCGCCTCCGCCTCGACCTCGTCCTCGAGGACGGCCGGTGGCTGACCAACGACCTCCAGTTCGTGGGCTGAGCCGATGGCATCGACACCGCGCCCCTCCAGCCGCCGGCCTTCTCGACCGGTCGTCGGGTCCCGCAACCCCACCGGCCGTCCGCGCAAGGTCGCCGGCCGGTCCCAGGCCCGCCGGCGAGACGGCTCCAGGAGCCGGCTGCCGCGCCGGCCGACGAGCAGCCCACCGCACCGCCGCCGCCCGACCGAGGCTCGCACCACCGGAGCCCCCGCCCGCTGGGCCCGCCGTGGACGTGCCGCCCCCGCACACCGCGCCCTCGGGGAGCCGCGCCCGGTCTGCGGACCACGCTCGTGCTCGTCGTGCGCGATCGTGCTGCTGATCGGGCGTCGCCGCCGCCGAGGGGTGGTACCTCTGGCTGCGTGAGGACCCGGTCGTGTCGGCCACCGACCGGTCGTGACCGGCGAGATGGCGCACCGCTCCGCGGTCGAGGCCGCCAGCGCAGGCCGCCGACGAGATCGTCTCGACGTCGTACAAGAACTACGACGAGCAGGTCGAGCAGGCGGTCGACAAGATGACCGACGGGTTCGCCGCGAAGTACCGCCAGACCGCCGAGGACGTCCGCCCGGAGTTCCTCGACGCGGAGAAGGAGGTGCAGGTCGAGGTCGCCGCCGCCGGCGTCGTCCAGGCCTCGTCGACCCAGGTGGAGGCGCTGCTCTTCCTCAACCAGTACGTCACCACCGCCGGCAAGGACACGTCGTACACGCCCTACCGCGCGCTGGTCACCATGGTGCACACCGAGCAGGGCTGGCTGGTCTCCGACATCGAGACCAAGTAGTAAACTAGAACACGTTTCAGTATGTGACGATGGCCGGGGCTTGAGCCCGTGACGCGTGACAGGGAAGGATCGCCTGACGTGACCTCCCAGCCTGCACGTGCCGAGACCGACCTGCTGATCGTCGGCGCCGGGCCCACGGGCCTGTTCGCCGCCTACTACGCGGGCTTCCGCGGCTTCCGGGTGGCGGTGGTCGACTCGCTGCCCGAGCTGGGCGGCCAGATCACCGCGATGTACCCCGAGAAGGCGATCCTCGACGTCGCGGGCTTCCCCAACGTCAAGGGTCGCGACCTGGTCGAGGGCCTCGTCGAGCAGGCCGGCGACGCGCCAAGCCGGAGTACTTCCTCGACCGGACCGCGCAGACCCTGAGCCACGACGCCGACAGCGTGACCATCGGGCTGGACGACGGAACCGAGATCACGGCCAAGGCGGTCCTGATCACCGCCGGCATCGGCAAGTTCAGCCCCCGCCCGCTGCCGGCGGGCGACGGCTGGCTCGGCCATGGCATGGAGTTCTTCGTCCCGAGCTTCGCGCCGTACGCCGGCAAGGACGTCGTGATCGTCGGCGGTGGCGACAGCGCCTTCGACTGGGCGCTGCACCTCGAGCCGATCGCCGCGTCCGTCACGCTGGTCCACCGGCGCGACACGTTCCGCGCCCACCAGCGGACCGTCGAGCAGGTCCGGGCCACGTCGGTCGAGATCCTCACCAAGGCCCAGGTCACCGCGCTGCACGGCGGTTCGAACGGCGACAAGGCCCTCGAGGAGGTCGACATCGACGTCGACGGCGAGCCCGTCACCCGCACCGGCGCAGGCCGTGGTCGCCGCGCTCGGCTTCATCGCCGACCTCGGGCCCGCTGCAGGAGTGGGGGATCGAGGTCGAGAAGCGGCACGTGGTCGTGGACTCGGCGATGCGGACCAACCTGGAGCGGGTGTTCGCCGCCGGCGACATCACGGAGTACCCCGGCAAGGTGCGACTGATCGCGGTCGGCTTCGGCGAGGCCGCCACCGCCGTCAACAACGCCGCCGTGGCGATCGACCCGAGCGCGCACGTGTTCCCCGGCCACTCCAGCGACGCGCCATGACGCTCGCCGAGCGGACGCGACGCGGTCAGGATGGACGACGACGAGGTCGCGGCCTTCCTGGCCGAGAACCTCAAGGTGCAGGTCGCCACGACCGGCCGCGACGGCGTACCCCACCTGACCACGCTCTTCTACGTCGTCGACGACGGCCGGATCGCGTTCTGGACCTACGGCTCGCAGCCAGAAGATCCGCAACCTCGAGCGCGACCCGCGGCTGAGCTGCCTGGTCGAGGACGGCGTCGACTACTTCGAGCTGCGCGGGGTGTCGATCACCGGCAAGGCGGAGCTGGTCCGCGAGCCCGACCGGATCCGCGCGATCGGGTCGGCCGTGGCCACCCGGATGGTCGGCGCCGAGTCGTTCGAGGACGCTGGGCGACATCGGCCGCGAGCCCAGGTCGAGCGGCAGGCGTCGAAGCGGGTCGGGCGTGATCGTCCATCCCGACCACGTCGCCACCTGGGACCACCGCAAGATGGCCCGGAGGTTGAGGTGTTCGAGGCCGCTTCGCTCGCACCTCGACCTCGGAACCGCGAAACCCGGTGACTCGAAAGGAGACAAGATGAAGATCAAGGTCGACTTCGACCTGTGCGAGTCCAACGCCCTGTGCGAGGGCATCGCGCCCGACGTCTTCGAGCTGGACGACGACGACTTCCTGCAGCTGAAGACCGACGAGACCACCGACGAGAACCTGCGAACGGGTCAAGCAGGCGGTGGCCGTCCTGCCCGCGTGCGGCGATCTCTCTGGAGGATGACGTGAGCCGTCACCGATCTGGACGGCCGGGTCGCGATCGTGACCGGGGCCGGAGCCGGCCTGGGCCGCGCCGAGGCGCTGGCCCTCGCGGACGGCGGGTGCCCGCGTGGTGCTCAACGACCTGCCCGGGGCGGCCGACGAGGCGGCCGAGGAGATCCGCTCGCCGCGGCGGCGACGGCCATCGTCGTCGAGGGTGACGTGGGGGAGCGGTCCACCGCCGACGCCATGGTGGCGGCTGCGGTCGAGGAGTTCGGCGGGCTCGACATCGTCGTCAACAACGCCGGCATCACCCGCGACCGGATGCTGTTCAACCTCGCCGACGAGGAGTGGGACCAGGTGATCACGGGTGCACCTCGCGCGGCCACTTCCTGCTCTCCCGCAACGCCGCGTCGTACTGGCGCGGCAGGTCGAAGGAGACCGGCGGTCCCGGTCTACGGCAGCGTCGTCAACACCGCCTCCGAGGCGTTCCTCGGCGGCTCGCCGGGCCAGGCCAACTACGCGGCGGCCAAGGCCGGCATCGCCGCGCTGACCCTCTCCACCGCCCGCGGGCTGGGCCGGATCGGCGTCGCGCGCCAACGCGATCTGCCCGCGGGCCCGGACCGCGATGACGGCCGAGGTCTTCGGCGAGGACGAGTCCGGCCTCGCGGTCGACCCCTACTCGCCCGACCACGTCGCCCCGCTCGTCGCCTACCTCGCCTCGCCCGCCGCCGAGCGGATCACCGGCCAGGTCTTCGTCGTGTACGGCGGCATGGTCGCGCTGCTCGCCGCGCCCGTCGTGGCGCAGCGCTTCGACGCCTCCGGCGACGCCTGGAACCTCGACGACCTCGCCAAGCAGGTCGGCGGCTACTTCGCGGACCGCGACCGGCGGTCGGGCTTCGCGGCCGACTCCGTCATGCAGCTCGTCCGAGCGATGCGAGGAGGTTGAGGTGCGAAGGCCGTCAGGGCCCGAGCCTCGAAACCCCGCAACTCGAAAGGAGAAGCGGATCCATGGGTCGACTGACCGACAAGGTCGCCATCGTCACCGGCGGCGCCAGGGCCAGGGCGAGGCGATCGTGCGCGCCTTCGTGGCCGAGGGCGCCCGCGTCGTCATCGCCGACGTCGCCAAGGAGCCCGGCGCCGCGCTGGCCGACGAGCTCGGCGACGGCGGCGGTACTTCCGCACCACGACGTCAGCGACGAGGCCTCCTGGACCGCGCTGGTCGAGGAGACCAACGAGCGGTGCGGGCCGGTCAACGTGCTGGTCAACAACGCCGGGATCCTCCGCTTCGGCGAGATCGAGGAGATGCCGCTGGAGGAGTTCGAGCTGGTCTGGCGGGTCAACCAGGTCGGCTGCTTCCTCGGCATGAAGGCGGTCGTACCGCACCATGAAGCAAGCAACGGTGGCGGCTCGATCATCAACGCCTCCTCCGTCGAGGGCATGGGCGGGATGGGCTCGGTGTCGGCGTACTGCGGCTCCAAGTGGGCGATCCGCGGCATGACCAAGGCCGCCGCGATGAGCTGGCCGCCCGCAAGGGCATCCGGGTCAACTCGGTGCACCCCGGCATGATCGACACCCCGATGACCGCAGGCGCACGGCGGCGACGCCGCGATGGAGTTCGGCGCCAGCAAGGTGCCGATGCGCCGGGTCGGGCACCCGGAGGACGTCGCGCCGGCTGTACGTCTTCCTGGCCAGCGACGAGAGCGCCTACGTCACCGGTGCCGAGATCGCCGTCGACGGGGGAGTCACCGCCACCCACGCCTTCGGCGGGTGACTCCGCCCGAAACTGACCGGCAGTCGCGCTGACCCGCCCGAAACTTTTGGGCGGGTCAGCTCAGGAGCAGCCGGACGGCGACGTCCATCTGCCGGGTGACGTCTTCGGTGGCTGGTGCGGCCGGTGACCCAGCCGACCAGGGCGGAGAGCCACACGTCGCCGATCACCCGGGCGATCGCGACGTCCTCGTCGGTGAGGTCGGGCTTGTCCGGGTGCATGGCGCGGGTCAGCATCGAGGTCAGCAGCATGCCGACGTGGTGGATCTCGCTCTGCACCGACGCGTCGGCGAACATGAACGCCCGGGTGAGCGCCTCGGTCAGGTGGGGGTCGCCCTGCAGGCCCCGCGTGGTGCGGCTGAGGACGTGCATCACCCGCTCGTGCGGCGGTGTCGCCCGGGATCGGCTTGTCGCGGCTGGCGGCCTCGGCCTTCTCGAACTCCCGGCCGAGCGCCGAGACCAGCAGGTGGATCTTGGACGGGAAGTAGCGGTAGAGCGTGCCGAGGGCGACGTCGGCCTGCTCGGCGACGGCGCGCATCTGGACCGCGTCGAAGCCACCCTCGGGACGCCAGGGCGATGGTGGCGTCGAGGATGCGCTTGCGCCGATCGCGCTGCGCCGCCGAGCCGAGGTCGTCGGCGGTCAGCGAGTTGGTGCTGGTCACCGGATCCTCCGTCCCTCAGAGCACGGCGTCTAGGCTATCAACGGAGTCAGGCATAATAGGAACACGTTTCACTTCGTCCGGCCCGGCGTGTCACTCCGACGAACCGGGGCATCCGGCCCCAAGTCGGAGGGCCGAGAGAGAGGCGAGGCGTTGCGTGTCGCACTGCTGTCCTACCGCAGCAAGCCCCACTGCGGCGGTCAGGGCGTCTACGTCCGCCACCTGAGCCGTGAGCTGGTCGAACCTCGGCCACGAGGTCGAGGTGTTCTCCGGGCAGCCCTATCCCGAGCTGGACCCCGGCGTCCGGCTGACCAAGGTCCCGAGCCTCGACCTCTACCGCGAGCCCGACCCGTTCCGCGATCCCGAAGCTCCGGGAGTTCCGCGACCTGGTCGACGTCGAGGAGTTCCTGACCATGTGCGCTGGGCGGCTTCCCGGAGCCCAGGACGTTCAGCCGGCGGGTGGCGCGGCTGCTCGCGGACCGGGTGGACGACTTCGACGTCGTCCACGACAACCAGGTACTCGGCTACGGCATGCTCGACATCGAGCGGCTCGGGCTGCCGCTGGTCACGACCCTGCACCACCCGATCACCTTCGACCGGCGCATCGACCTCGAGGCGGCCACCGAACCTTGCGCCGCAAGCTCGACGCTACGCCGCTGGTACGGCTTCCTGCGGATGCAGGGCAAGGTGGCCCGGCAGGCCCGCAAGATCCTCACCCCGTCCGAGGCCTCCCGCCGCGACATCGCCCAGGGACTTCGGCGTCGACCCGGCCCGGATGCAGGTGATCCTGCTCGGCGTCGACGACGGCTTCGTGCCGCCGACGGCCAGCCGCGGGTGCCCGGCCGGATCCTGGCCATGGCCAGCGCCGACGCCCCGATGAAGGGCATCGCCACCCTGCTCGAGGCGTTCGCCAAGCTCCGCACCGAGCGCGACGTCGAGCTGGTGCTGGTCACCAAGCCGCAGCCCGGTGGCCGCACCGAGCAGCTCGTCGACCGGCTCGGCATCAGCGACTCGGTGCGCTTCGTCCACGGCGATCAGCGACGCCGAGCTGGTCGAGCTGATGGGCTCGGCCGAGGTCGCCTGCGTGCCCTCGCTCTACGAGGGCTTCAGCCTCCCGACCGCCGAGCTGATGGCCTGCGCCACCCCGCTGGTCGTGTCCCGGGCCGGCGCCATCCCCGAGGTCGTCGGCCCCGACGGCCTGTGCGCCGACCTGGTCACGCCGGGCGACGTCGGTGAGCTCGAGCAGCGCGCTGGAGCGATGCTCGACGACCCGAGCGGCGCGCGCGGATGGGCGCGGCCGGCCGCAAGCGCCGGGTCCAGGAGCTGTTCAGCTGGCGCGCGGTCGCGGCGGCCGACGGCCGGCGCCTACGAGGACGTGATCGCCGAGCACCGAGGAGGAGAGCACGCATGCTGACCGTTGACTTCGACCGGCTCGGGCTGCGCCCGGCGAGCGGGTGCTCGACATGGGCTGCGGCGCCGGCCGCCACGCCTTCGAGATGTACCGCCGCGGCGCCGACGTGATCGCGTTCGACCAGGACGCCGACGAGCTCGCCGAGCGTGCGCGAGCTGTTCGTCGCGATGAGGGAGGCCGGCGAGGTGCCCGAGGGCGCCGAGGCCGACGTCAAGGAGGGCGACGCCCTGTCCCTGCCGTTCGCCGACGGCGAGTTCGACCGGATCGTCGCCGCCGAGGTGCTCGAGCACATCCCCGCCGACATCGCAGGCGATCGAGGAGCTGGTGCGGGTGCTGCGGCCCGGCGGCACGATCGCGCTGACCGTGCCCGCGCTGGCTCCCCGAGATGGTCTGCTGGAAGCTGTCCGACGACTACCACAACGCCCCCGGCGGCCACATCCGGATCTACTCCGACAAGGAGCTGATCACGCAAGGCGACCAACGCCGGGCTCGAGTTCGACGGCAAGGACTACGCCCACGGCCTGCACTCGCCGTACTGGTGGATCAAGTGCGCCGTCGGCGTGAACAACGACGACCACCCGCTGGCGAAGGCCTACCACCGGCTCCTGGTCTGGGACATCATGAGCCGGCCGCGGACCACCCGGGTGGCCGAGCGGGTGCTCGACCCGCTGATCGGCAAGAGCATGGTGCTCTACTTCCGCAAGCCCGGGCCGGGAGAGCCGGATGCAGCCTGACCGCGCTGCCGGGATCCCCGACGTCGACGGCGTGCTGACCGCCGCCGCAGGTCGCGGAGACCGCCGCCGTCGATCGCGGCGATGCAGGAGCCCGACGGCGCCGTCCCGTGGACGGTCGGCGAGCACACCGACGTCTGGAACCACGTCGAGGCCGCGATGGCGCTTGCTCGTCGGGCGGGCAGGTCGAGGCTGCGGAGCGGGCGTTACGGCTGGTGCCTGGACACCCAGCGCGACGACGGCTCGTGGCCGATGAAGATCGTCGCCGGCGAGGTCGAGGACCACAGCGGCGAGACCAACATGTCGGCGTACCTCGCGGTCGGCGTCTGGCACAACTGGCTGGTCCGCCGCGACTTCGACTTCGTACGCCGGCACTGGCCGGCGGTGCGCCGCGCCCTCGACTGGGTGGTGTCGATGCAGCTGCCGTTCGGCGGCATCGCCTGGTCCCAGCGAGTGGGCCGACGGTCGCCCCGCGAGGCGTCAACCGGGAGGCGCTGCTGGCCGGCTCCTCGAGCATCTACCAGTCCCTGCGCGCCGGCGTGGCGCTCTCGGAGCTGATGGACGACCCGCAGCCGGAGTGGGAGCTCGCCGGCGGCCGGCTCGGGCACGCGCTGCGGGAGCACCGCGACCTGTTCCTGGACAAGTCGCACGTTCTCGATGGACTGGTACTACCCCGTGCTCGGCGGCGCGGTGCGCGGTAGCGCGGCCGCCGACTGCTGGAGACCCGCTGGGACGACTTCGTCGTGCCCGGCCTCGGCATCAGGTGCGTCGACACCAACCCGTGGGTGACCGGCGCCGAGACCTGCGAGCTGGTGATGGCGCTGGACGCGCTCGGCGACCGCGACGGGGCGCTGCCGGCTGTTCGCCGACATGCAGCACCTGCGCGACGCCGGACGGTCGCTACTGGACCGGCTACGTCTACCCCGACGACGTGAACTGGCCGGTCGAGCACACGACGTACACCGCGGCCGCGGTGATCCTCGCCGCCGACGCGCTCGGCGCAGGGCACGCGGCGGCTCGGACATCATGCGCGGCGCGACCCTGCCGGCCGACTTCGCCGAGATCGCCCTCGAGTGCGGATGCTGGCCGCGGTGGGCCCAGCAGCGAGGCTGAGGCTGCTCAGGCCAGGCGCTCGCCCGGCTCACCGTGGATTCGTCGCAGCACCCGCATCGACCCGAGCGCCTCGACCTCCTCGAAGCTGCCGCCGTCCAGCGCCCGCAGGAACACGTCGTACGGCGGCCGCCCGCCGTCCGCGGGGTCCGGGAAGACGTCGTGGATGACCAGCAGCCCGCCGGGCATCAGCCAGGGCGCCCAGCCGGTGTAGTCGTTCTGGGCGTGCACCTCGGCGTGGCCGCCGTCGATGAACAGCAGCGACAGCGGGGTGCGCCAGTGGGCCGAGACCGTGGTCGAGCTGCCCGACGACGGCGACGACCTGGTCCTCGAGCCCGGCGCGGGCGAGCGTGCGCGCGGAACACCGGCAGCGTGTCCATCAGCCCGAGCTCCTCGTCGACGAGCGACGGCGTCGTGGTGCTCCCAGCCGGCCTGGTTCTCCTCCGAGCCGCGGTGGTGGTCGACGGTGAACACGGTGCCGCCCACCTCGCGGGCGGCCGCGCCGAGGTAGATCGCGGACTTGCCGCAGTAGGTGCCGACCTCGAGCACCGGGCCGTGCGGGGAGCCGCTCGCGGGCCGCCCGGTGCAGGAGCAGGCCCTCGTCGTCGGGCATGAAGCCCTTGGCGGCCAGCGCGTGCGCGTGCAGGTCGGCGGGCATGCCGTGGTCGGTGGTGGTGTCGGGCACGGCGCGTCAGCCTAGAATGTGGAACACGTTCTAGTTTGTCGACCGACCAGGTCTCGGACGAAGCTCGACCGGCGATCGGCCGATGGAGGAGCGTGCGCTACTTGTCGATCGGGCATCTCCGACGAGCACGTCGAGCTCGCCGCCAGCCTGCGCAAGTGGGCGGAGCGGCCTCGGCGGCCCGCGACGCTCGCGCGCGCCGCCGAGGAGCGACCCGACGCGAGCTTCGACGAGCGTGTGGACGGCGGTCGCCGAGATGGGCGTGGCCACGATCGGGCTGCCCGAGGCGGTCGGCGGCGGGGGCGGGACGGTGCTCGACGTGGCGGTCGCGCTCGAGGCGTGTGCCCACGGGCTGGTGCCCGGCCCGCTGCTCGGCCACCGCGATCGCGTCGCGGCGCTCCTCGGGGACGAGGCCGCTGGCGCGTGCCGACGGCCTCGGCGGCCGGGCGCCGTCGTCGGGGCATCGCGTGCTCGGCGCGACGTGGTCTGGGACGCCCCGTCCGCCACCCACCTGCTGCTCGCGCCGACGAGCGAGCGAGCTGGTGCGTCGTGCCCGCGACCGGCGGCTCACGAGCTCGACGAGCACGCGCTCGGGCCTCGACCTGACCCGGCGGTTCGGCGCCGTCGTCGGTGGACTCGAGGTCGAGGCGCCGTCCCGGTCGACGGGTCTCGACCGAGGCGTCGTCGCGTCGGACGGCGGTCACCCTCGCCGCCGCCGAGGCGTCCGGGGATCGCCCGCTGGTGCCTCGAGACGGCGGTCGAGTACGCCAAGGTGCGCGAGCAGTTCGGCCAGCCGATCGGCAGCTTCCAGGCGATCAAGCACCTGTGCGCCGAGATGCTGGAGACGGCCGAGGCGGTCACCGCCGCGGCCTGGGACGCCGCGCGCGTCGCCGTTCACCGACGACGAGCAGTGGGCGTTCGCCGCCGACGTCGCCGGCGCCGTCGCGCTCGACGGGGCGGTCCGCAACGCCCAGGCGTGCATCCAGGTGCTCGGCGGGATCGGGTTCACCTTCGAGCACGACGCCCACCTCTACCTGCGCCGGGCGACCGGCCCTGCGCAGCCTGCTCGGCTCGCCCGACGGCGTTCGCGGCGTCCCTGGCCGACCGGGCGACGGCCGGGGTCCGGCGCCGGGTCGAGGTCGACCTCGACGGCCGCGACGACGCCGTCCGCGACGACGTACGCGCGCCGGGTGGCGGAGATCGCCGCGCTGCCCGGGGACCGGCAGCGGCCGGCGCTGGTCGAGGCGGGCTACCTCACGCCGCACTGGCCCGCGCCGTACGGGCTCGGCGCCGACGCGGTCACCCAGCTCGTCATCGACCAGGAGCTCGCCGCGGCCGGGGTCGAGCGGCCGGACCTGAAGATCGGCGGCTGGGCGGCGCCGACGATCCTCGCGCACGGCACCGACGCAGCAGCGGGAGCGGTTCGTGCGGCCGACGCTGCTCGGCGAGCTGACCTGGTGCCAGCTGTTCAGCGAGCCCGGCGCCGGCTCCGACCTGGCCTCGCTGCGCACCGCGCGCCGAGCGGGTCGAGGGCGGCTGGCGGCTCACCGGGCAGAAGGTGTGGACGTCGCTGGCGCACGAGGCCGACTGGGGGATCTGCCTGGCCCGCACCGACCCGGACGTGCCCGCAGCACCAGGGCATCACCTACTTCCTGGTCGACATGGCGGCCGACGGGCATCGACGTCCGGCCGCTGCGGGAGATCACCGGGGACGCGATGTTCAACGAGGTGTTCCTCGACGACGTGTTCGTGCCCGACGACTGCGTGGTGGGCGAGCCGGGCGACGGCTGGCGGCTGGCCCGCACCACGCTGGCCAACGAGCGGGTCGCGATGGCCGGGCAGCCGGCTCGGCATGAGCACCGAGCGCGCCGTCGACGCTGGCCGCCGGACGCCTCACCGGCCGAGCGGGTCCGGGTCGGGCACGCCGTCGCGCTGGCGACCGTCTGCTCGCTGCTCGGCGTGCGGTCCACGCTGCGCTCGCTCGCCGGGCAGGGGCCGGGCGCGGAGTCGAGCGTGGCCAAGCTGCTCGGCGTCCGCAGCCGCCAGGAGTCCTCCGAGCTGGTCGTCGAGCTGCACGGCGACCGGGCGTCGTGCTCGGCGGCGAGGACGTCGGAGCCGACGTGCACGAGATGCTGCTGACCCGGTGCCTGTCGATCGCCGGCGGCACGACGCAGATCCTGCGCAACGTCGCCGCCGAGCGGATCCTCGGCCTGCCGCGCTGAGCGCGGTCAGCCAGGCGACGTGACCTGCGTCGGGACGCGGCGGAGGCTGTGGCCGCCCGCCAGCGTTCCAGTGCCAGTGCAGGTAGCGGTCGATCGCGCGGACGACGTGGGCGGACCGGATCGAGGGGAAGACGTCGAAGGCGTGCTGGGCGCCGGGCAGCTCGGCGTAGACGACCGTCGCGCTTGCGACGTCTCGCGCAGCCGCTCGACGAACAGCCGGGCCTGCTCGACCGAGACGAGCGTGTCGTGGACGCCGTGCAGCACGAAGAAGTCGGGGGCGTCCGCGGTGACCCGCAGGATGGGCGAGGCGGCCTCGAAGACCTCGCGGGCGTCGGCCCAGCGTCTTCTGGAAGACCCGCGGCGCAGGAACTGGTCGCGCATCAGCTCGGCGCTGCGCAGCCCGGTCGACGCCGGCGAAGTCGTAGACGCCGTAGTGCGGGACGGCGGCCTGCGACGCGTGGTGTCGGCGTCCTCGAAGCCGGGCTGGTACGCCGGGTCGTTCGGCGTCAGCGCGGCGAGCGCGGTCAGGTGGCCGCCGGCCGAGCCGCCGGTGATCGCGATGTAGTCGGGGTCGCCGCCGTACTCCGCGATGTGCTCGCGGATCCAGGCGATCGCCTGCTTCACGTCGACGATGTGCGCCGGGAACGGGTCGCGCGGCGCGAGCCGGTAGTTGATCGCGACGCAGACCCAGCCCTTGGCGGCCAGGTGCTGCATCAGCGGGATGCCCTGCTGGTCCTTGTTGCCGATCGTCCAGCCGCCGCCGTGGACCTGGAGCAGCACCGGGCGCGTCCGCCAGGTCGTCGCCCGCGGCCGGCAGGTAGACGTCGAGCAGGCCGCGCCGGCCGTGCGTCGGCTGTAGCGGATGTCCTTCTCGACCCGGACGCCGACGTCGCGCATCCGGAACGGGTTGACCAGCTTGCGCCACGGCGTGGCCAGCTCGGCCGGGGTCGGCGTCGGCGTCGAGCTGCTCGACGTAGTCGATGCCGAGGCCCTCGACCAGCGCGTCCTCGGCGTGGTGCTGGACCCTGCGGCTCTCGCGCGACCAGGTAGGCCAGGCCGGCGGCGTTGGCGCCGGCCAGCGCCAGCCCGGCCCGGTCGCGCCGGCGGCCGCGTCAGCGCGTGGGCGGCGGCGTCGGCGGCGGTGAGCGGCGAGCAGGTGGGGGGCGAGCTCGCCGGTCAGCCAGCCGGCGAAGAACGCCGGGACGCCGGCGCGGAACCCGGGGAGCGGCCGGATCGCGTTGGCGGTCAGGGCGGCGGTGACGAGCTGTCGCGGAGGAACGCACGGTGAACGGCCCACGACGGGCTGAGATCGACTCACCCGTGCGACGGACGCACGTCGTTGAGAACTAGAACACGTTCCAGTCTGCGGCCTAGGATGCGCGCCATGGACCGACTGTCCGGGCTCGACGCGAGCTTCCTCTACCTCGAGACCCCCGAGCAGCTCATGCACGTGTGCGGCCTGATCGTGCTCGACCCGAGCACGATGCCCGACGGCTACTCCTTCGACGCCATGCAGGACGAGATCGACAGCCGGGTCCACGACGTCCCCGACGTTCACCCGCAAGCTGCGCAAGGTCCCGCTGAAGCTCGACCACCCGATCTGGGTCCAGCGACAAGCACTTCGACATCGACCGGCACGTGCACCGGCTCGCGCTGCCGCAGCCCGGCGGCTACGACGAGCTGGTCGAGCTGGCCGGCCACCTCGCCGGCCTGCCGCTGGACCGGTCCCGGCCGCTGTGGGAGATGTGGGTGATCGAGGGGTACGACGACGACAAGATCGTCGGTCTTCTCCAAGATGCACCACGCCACCGTCGACGGCGTCTCCGGCTCCAACCTGATCTCCCACCTGTGCAGCCTCGAGCCCGACGCGCCGCCGCTGGCGCTGGGCGAGCAACGGCGAGTTCGGCCGCGACCCGCGCGAGCTGCGAGCTGCTCGGCCGCGGCGCTGGTGAGCAACCTGACCGGCCGCTGAACGCCGCCCGGCTGCTCGCGCCCGTCCGCCCAGCTGCTCACCAAGACCGTCGGCCGGGCCCGCGAGGGCACGGCGATGGCGGCGCCGTTCTCGGCGCCGCGCACCTCCTTCAACGGCACCATCACCGGCCACCGCACGATCGCGCCTCGCCGACATGAGCCTCGAGGACATCAAGGCGGTCAAGAAGGCGACCGGCACCACCGTCAACGACGTCGTGCTCGCGGTCTCCGGCGGCGCGCTGCGCTCCTACCTCGACGACCGCGGCGAGCTGCCGTCGAACTCGCTGCTGGCGACCGTGCCGGTCTCGGTGCGCGAGGAGTCGCAGCGCTCCGACGGCGCCAACAAGGTGTCGGCGCTGTTCGCCAAGCTCGGCACCGACGTCGAGGACCCGCTCGAGCGGCTCGAGGACCTGGCCGCGGCCAACCGCAACGCCAAGGAGCACCACAACGCGATCAGCGCCGACTCGCTGCAGGACTGGGCGGAGTTCGCCGCGCCGCGCACCTTCGGCCTCGCGGTCCGCGCCTACGCCGGCCTCCGGCTGGCCGAGCGGCACCCGGTCGTGCACAACCTGGTGATCTCCAACGTGCCCGGACCGCCGGTGCCGCTGTACTTCATGGGCGCCCGGATCGAGGCGCTCTACCCGCTCGGCCCGGTCTTCCACGGCGCCGGGCGTCAACATCACCGTGATGTCCAACGACGGCCAGGTGCACGTCGGGATCATCGCCTGCCGCGAGTCGATGCCGGACGTCGACGACCTGGTGCAGCGCTTCCCCGCCGAGCTGGCGAGGCTGAAGGCGGCCGTGGCGGCGCAGGAGAAGGCGACGCCGATCACGCAAGAAGAAGAAGGCCGGCTGCGCCGAACGTCCTAGCCGGCTGCGCGGCACGATGCGCGCGCGTTGACGGTCGCGCGACCGCCTCGACCAGCGCCGGCACGAAGGTCTCCGCCTCCAGCACGCAGCAGGCGTGTCCGGCGTCGATGTCGTGGATGGTCGCCCCCGGGATCCGGCGGGCCACGTCGAGCTGGTCGCCGGGCGGCATCGACCTTGTCGTCGTTGGTGACCACCACCGCGGTCGGGACGTCGATCCTCGAGAGCCAGGGCCGCGAGTGGTGCCGGCCGAGGGCCGCGACCGCCTGGCCGACCGCCCAGGGGCTGGTGCTGCGGAACTCCCGCATCGCCCAGTCGTGGATGTCGGAGGGTTCGAGGTCCAGCGCCTCCGCGGCCGCCCGCGCCGCGCGCACCGCCGTACGCGACCGGGAGACGCCGCGGGTGCCCGACCATCGCGAGCTCCATGCCCGGCGTGGAACAGCCCGCTCCGACGGGCTCGACGCCGGAACCGGTCGGTGGTCGCGCACAGCACGAGCCCCGCCGACCCGGTCGGGGTGCTGGCGCCAGACCCGCTGGGCGATGATCGAGCCCATCGAGTAGCCGGCCAGGATCGCCTGGTCGACGCCGAGCACGTCGAGCAGGGCCGCGGCGTCGTCGGCGCAGTCGTAGAGCGAGAACTCGTCGGACTGGATGCCGCGACCGTGCCAGCGCTGGTCGAGGGTGACCACGCGGTACCGCTCGGACAGCGGGCCGGATCGACGGGGAACCACGTGAGCAGCCCGGTGCAGCCCACGCGCGTGCAGCAGCAGGACGGTGGGGGAGTCGGGTCGCGGGCCCGGGGTGTCGGTGACGTAGGTCGACCCGCGGCCCGGGCAGCTCCACCATCCGGCCCTCCGGGATCGGCACCCAGGGGAGGTAGACGGAACGGCGCACGAGCTCGCGCGGGGACAGGAAGGACACGGGCGCCTCCTCTCTGACTAGACTAGAACAGGTTACAGTTTGTCTGCCCCGTACCCTGACAGCACGTCCAAGGAGGCGCCCGTGAGTCCCGACCAGTCGCCGAGCACGCGAGGCCGGCCGTGCGCGACGTGGTCCGGGAGGCGCTCGACCGCGACGCCGACTGGGCCGGCCTGGCCGCGGCCGGACTGCTGTCCCTCCCGGTGCCCGAGGAGTACGGCGGCGAGGGGCTCGGGCTGCGCCGAGGTCGCGGTGCTGCTGCGCGAGGTCGGGCGCCGCGCCGGCGACCTGCCGGTCTGGGAGACGCTCTGCTGCGGCGCGCTCGACCCTGGCCGCGGCCGGCAGCGAGGAGCAGCAGCGGCGGCTGCTGCCCGGCGTCGCCACCGGCGACGTGATGCTCACCCCGGCCGTCCGCGAGGTCGGCGCCGGCATCCCGGAGATGCCCGTCGACGACGCTCGCGGACGGCCGGCTCACCGGTCGCAAGATCGGCGTGACCTACGCCGAGGAGGCCGCGGCGCTGCTCGTGCCGGCGCTACGACGGCGACCGGGTGGTCGTCGCGCTCGTCGACCCGGCCGCCGACGGCGTGACCCTCGCTGCCCTCGCCCTCCTCCGCGGACGCCGCTGAGCACACGGTCGTCCTCGACGGCGCTCCGCGCCGAGGTGCTCCCCGGCGAGGACGCCGCCGCGGCTGCTGCGCGAGCTCGCGGTCGCCGGCCTCTGCCTCACCGCCGCCGGCGTCGTGGCCGGCGCGCGCGACCTGACCGCCGACTACGTCAAGGGCCGCGAGCAGTTCGGCCGCAAGCTGGCGGAGTTCCAGGCCGTCGCCCAGCAGGTCGCCGACGTCTACATCGCCTCCCGCTCGGTCGCCCTGGCCGCCGACAACGCCGCGTGGCGGCTGGCCCGAGGGCCTCGACGCGAGCCGACGACCTCGCCGTGGCGGCGTACTGGCCTGCGTCGAGGGCCTGCCCGCGCTGCACACCTGCCAGCACCTGCACGGCGGGATGGGCGTCGACGTGACCTACCCGCTGCACCGCTACTTCTCCTGGGTCACCGACCTCGCCCACGCCCTCGGCGGCCCGCGCGCTGACCGCTGCGACGCCGTCCGGATCGAGGACCCGGCACGCCAAGAACCTCGAGCTGACCGCCGACGCAGCGCGCGCTCAAGGCCGAGCTGCGCGACTACTTCACCGGGCTGGCCGAGCCACGACGAGCACCGCGACATGATGGCCGCGACCGGCACGGCCCGACGTACCAGAAGACGATCCAGCAGATGGGCGGCGACGGCTGGATGGGCGTCGGCTGGCCGAAGGAGTACGGCGGCCACGGGCTCGGCGAGGTCGAGCAGACGATCTTCGCCAACGAGGCGCAGCGCGCCGACGTGCACCTGCCGGCGGTCACCCTGCAGACCGTCGGCCCGACGCTGATCCGCTACGGCACCGACCGAAGCAGAAGGACCTGTTCCTCCCGCGGATCCTCGCGGGCGACGTGCACTTCGCGATCGGCTACAGCGAGCCGGACGCCGGCACCGACCTGGCCTCGCTGCGCACCACCGCGCGAGCGCGACGGCGACCACTACGTCGTCAACGGGCAGAAGCTCTGGACCACCGGCGGCCACCAGGCCGACTACCTCTGGCTGGCCGTGCCGCACCGACCCGGACGCCCCGAAGCACCAGGGCATCTCGATCCTGATCGTCGACACCACCGACCCCGGCTACTCCTGGACGCCGATCATCACCGCCGACGGCTCGCACCACGACAACGCCGACGTACTACAACGACGTCCGGGTGCCGGTCGACATGCTGGTCGGCGAGGAGAACCAGGGCTGGCAGCTGATCACCACCCAGCTCAACCACGAGCGGGTGATGCTCGGCCCGGCCGGCCGGCTCGAGGGGCTGCGCGACCGGGTCGCCGCCTGGGCCGACCGGGCACGGCGTGCTCGACGAGCCCGACGTCGCGCCGGCCTCGGCGAGGTGACCGCCGCTTCCGGGTCAACGAGCTGCTCAACTGGGAGGTCGCCCGCGCCGCCGAGGCGGGCGAGCTCGACGTCGCCGACGCGTCGGCGTCCAAGGTGTTCGCCTCCGACCGGGTGCAGCGCCTCGGCCGCGTCGCTGGCCGAGGTCGTGCACCGGTACGGCGACCCGGCCGACCCCGAGACCGGCGAGCTGGTGGACTACCTCGACGCGCAGGCCAAGCGCAACCTCGTGCTCACCTTCGGCGGCGGCGTCAACGAGGTGCAGCGCGAGCTGATCGCGATGTTCGGGCTCGGCCTGCCGCGGGTGCCGCGATGACGTCCCCGACGAGCCACGACGAGATCATGGCCGCGGCCGAGCGGATCAAGGCCACCGGCGAGACGCGCCGCGCGCCGGGCCGCGACCCGGTCAACCAGCCGATGATCAACAACTGGGTCGAGGCGATCGGCGACACCGACCCGCGCTGGCAGCGCCGGCGTGGCGCCGCCGGCGATGGCGCCAGGTGTGGACGATGGGCGGGCTGCACCCGAAGCGCGACCCGGACGACCCGCTGCACTCGATGATGGCCGTGCTGACCGAGGCCGGGTTCACCTGCGTGCTCGGCACCAACTGCGAGCAGACCTACGACCGCTACCTGCGCGTCGGCGAGGAGGTCACGGTCACCACCCGGCTCGAGTCGGTGGTCGGGCCGAAGCGGACCGGCGGTGGGCGAGGGCTACTTCGTCACCACCCGCAACGTCTGGCGCGTGCCCATCCGGACGGACGCAGGAGCAGGTCGCGACGATGCTGTTCCGGGTGCTGAAGTTCGTCCCGAAGGAGGCGGACGCCGGATCCGGGCGACTTCGTCCTGCGGCCCCAGCAGAACCGGGACACCGCGTTCTTCTGGGAGGGCACGCGGCCGGCGAGCTGCGGATCCAGACACTGCGGCGCCTGCGGCGCGCTGCGCCACCCGCCGGGCCCGTGCTGCCCCGCGTGCGGTGCGTCGACCGCGGGCACGTCGTCGCCTCCGGCCGCGGCACGGTCTTCTCCTACGTCGTCCACCACCACCCGCCCGTGCCCGGGCGGGAGCTGCCGTTCCTGCTCGTCGCTGGTCGACCTGGAGGAGGGCGTGCGGATGGTCGGCGAGCTCGTCGACTGCCGACCCGGAGAAGGTCGAGATCGGCATGCCGGTGGTGGTCGACTTCGACCGGATCGACGACGACCTGACCCTGCCCGTCTGGAGGATCGGCATGACGCATGCACCTTGCCCGAGTGGCGGCTGCCGGTCACGCCGACGCTCGTGGTCGAGCACCGCGATCGCCACCCGCGACTTCCAGGACGTGCACCACGACCGCGACCTCGCGCAGTCCTGCGGCTCGCAGGACATCTTCCTCAACATCCTGACCACCACCGGCCTGGTGCAGCGCTACGTCACCGACTGGCGCGTGCCATCGGATGGGCCAGGTCGAGCTGGCGGGGATCGCCCTGCGGCTCGGCGCGCCGGCTACCCCGGCGACGAGCTCGTCTTCACCGGCACCCGCGACGGCGACACGGTGTCGGTGGTCGGCGCGGTCGTCACTGCGGGGACCACGTGACCGGGACGGTGACGCTGCGATGAGCGCCCGGAAATGGACTGAGCGGCGCAGGCCGCGATCGCCGGCATCGGCGCCACCGAGTTCTCCAAGGAGTCCGGCCGCTCCGAGCTGCAGCTCTCGGCCGAGGCGGTCCGGGCCGCGCTCGCCGACTGCGGGCTCACGCCCGGCCGACGTCGACGGCCTGGTGACGTTCACGATGGACACCACCTCCGAGATCGCGCTCGCCCGCGAGCTCGGGATGGGCGAGCTGCGGTTCTTCAGCCGGATCAGCTACGGCGGCGGCGCGGCGTGCGCCACCGTCCAGCAGGCCGCGATGGCGGTCGCGACCGGGGTCGCCGACGTCGTGGTCTGCTACCGCGGGTTCAACGAGCGCTCCGGGCAGCGGTTCGGCCAGGCCTCGGTCGTGGGCCAACACCCAGGTCAACACCAACGGCCTCGACAACGCCTGGACCTACCCGCACGGCCTGACCACGCCGGCCGCCACGGTGGCGATGCAGGCCCCGCGCTACCTGCACGAGTACGGCGCCACCACCGAGGACTTCGGCCGGGTCGCCGTCGCCGACCGCCGGCACGCCGCCACCAACCCGAACGCGTTCTTCTACGGCAGGCCGATCACGCTCGAGGACCACCAGGCCTCCCGGATGATCGTCGAGCCGCTGCACCTGCTCGACTGCTGCCAGGAGAGCGACGGCGCGGTGGCCCTCGTGGTGGTGTCGGCCGAGCGGGCCCGCGACCTGCCGCAGCCGCCCGCGTACATCGCCGCGGCGGCGCAGGGGAGCGCGCCGGACCAGTTCGTGATGACGTCGTACTACCGCGACGACATCGGCGTGCCCGAGATGGGCGTGGTCGGCCGCGAGCTGTGGCGGCAGTCCGGGCTCGGACCCGACGACATCCAGACCGCCGTGCTCTACGACCACTTCACGCCGTACGTCCTGATGCAGCTCGAGGAGCTCGGCTTCTGCGGCCGCGGCGAGGCGCCGGGCTTCATCGCCGACGGCGCGATCGAGATCGGCGGCCGGCTGCCGGTCAACACCCACGGCGGCCAGCTCGGCGAGGCCTACATCCACGGCATGAACGGCATCGCCGAGGCGGTCCGCCAGGTGCGCGGTACGTCGGTGAACCAGGTCGACGGCGTCGCCCACGTGCTGGTCACCGCCGGCACCGGCGTGCCGACCAGCGGGCTGGTGCTGTCGGCCTAGCGACGGCGCCGCCCCTGGCAGTCGGTGGCCAAGCCGCGGGGAGTGGCGTGGGGACAGACGCAACATGGCGTCCGTCAGTGCCTGGCGGTACATCCGCTTCACCTGACGCCGAGCGCTCGCCAAGAGCGAGAACCTCGGTGCCAGCCGCTCACTCCTCGGGAGCCTCCGAGCGGGTCATCCACTTCGACCATGCGAAGGCGATGCCCAGCATCAGGATGAGAAACGCTGAAATAGCGATTGCGACAATCAACCACATCGGCACGGCGACCACCTCTCCGACAAGGCTACGCCGCGGACTTGCGCCAGTCACGCTTTGGAGGATCAACGGGCAGCCGGGGACCGTGAGCGGCGCGCCTCTCCGTGACCATCGATTCGCGGCTACTTGTTCAGCTCCTGGGCGAGCATCACGATGATGCCGCTGGGGCCGCGGACATAGGTGAGCTTGTAGATGTCCTCGTAGGTGGCCACGCCGCGCAGCGGGCGGCAGCCGTGCCTCGCGGCGATCTGGAGGGCCTCGTCGATGTCGTCGACCGAGAAGGCGACGCGGTGCATGCCGATCTCGTGGGGCCGGGTGGGCTCCGTCTCGATCGCGTCTGGGTGGATGTACTCGAAGAGCTCGAGGCGACCGTGGCCGTCTGGTGTCTGGAGCATGGCGATGTTGGCGTGGTTGTCGTCGAGACCGACGGCGGTGTCGGTCCACTCCCCACTGACCGTGTCACGGCCGAGGACGGTCAGTCCCAGGTCGGTGAAGAAGGCGATCGTCGCTTCGAGGTCGCGAACGGCGATTCCGACGTTTTCCAACTTGATGGGCATGCGTTGCACGTTATCGAGTCGCGACGATCCTGCTCAGACCGACGCTTCCGGATCGCGGCAAGAGAGTGCGGCTAGCGCTCGTCCTGGTCCTTCAGCCATTGCCGGCGTTCAGGCGCGGGGACGTCCGGACGACACGTGACGTCACACATATCGACAGACCGAGTCGGCGGGGCAGGTGGAGGGATCGACCGTTCCCGCTTGATCGCGTCGTTGGATGAGGACGGCGCGGAGGGCATCAAGGTCAGCAATCTGCCGATCGATGTCGACCAGTCGCGAACCCGGGAAGTCATGCGGGTGGAGCAAGTGGATGCACTCTCCGCATGACGTCCAGGCGGACGAGCGCGAGCGCACCCGAGGACCGGAGGCGACCTCCACTTGTCAGCGCGAGGTTGCGCGCCTGGATGCTGCGCGCTGAGCGCGATGAGTTGGAGCCTTCTTCGGCTCCAGCCATGCCATGGTGAAAGGCAGTACGAAGAGGCCGGCCAGGATCAACGGAATCAGCAGCAAGTTCACAGGGGGCCGAGTACCCCACGAGGATCTGCGCATACCCCTCAGTCCCTGGGTGTGTCACGTACAACATCACCGTCCATTTTGACGGTGGGTGTATCGGCCGGACCGCGCTCTCGGCATGAGGGTGCACCTGACCAGGCCGAGCCGCCGATGGCGTACTAGCGCAGTTTTTCGGCGAAGAATCCCAGCACGCGATCGACTCCCTCCTGCTGCCGGTGCAGGGTGAGCGTCGAGTGCTTGCGACCCGGGAACTCGACCCGGATGAACTTGTCGCCGATCTCCCGGGTGAGGATCTCGAAGCGCTGACCAATGGCGGGGTCCTTCCGGTAGCGGAGACCAAGGACCTCGCAGCCGGCGGCCGCCCGCTCCTTGACGGTGGTCAGGTCGCCGGGGGAGAGGTTGAGGTCGCGAGAGCGCCCCGGCGTGACCGCGAAGGGCGCGGACGGCTGGGCCAGCACCGGCGCCGCGACCGCGGGATCGACCATCATCGCCAGCGCGAAGCCCCCGGTGAAGCACATGCCCAGCGCGCCCACGCCCGGCCCACCGAGCTCGCCGTGCAGCTCCCGGGCCAGGCTGCGGAGCCATCCGGCGACCGGCGTCGTCTCCCCAGTCGCGAGCTTGGTGAACTCGCGGCTGACGCACACCTGCTTCATCGTCTTGGCGAGCGTCACAGGGTTCATCGGCGCCTCGGGCTCGCCGAACAGGTGCGGCAGCACCACCGTGAATCCCGCCTCGACGACCTCCTCGGCGAAGCCGATCACCTCGGGCGTCAGGCCGGGGATCTCGTGGATCACGATCACGCCGGGGCCGCTGCCCTTTCGGTACGTGGGATGCGTCGTGCCGTCCGCGGTGTGGTCGCCACGGGTCCAACCGTCCAGAAGAGTCATGCCGGGAGTATGACCGGAACGGGCCCTCGCGTGTGCCAGGGCGCCGTACCGTCGGACCATGTCGTATCCAGACCCCAGGTATCTCGGCACCGGTGGTGAGGTGACCGCCACGTTCCGTCCGGCCGACACGGCTCCGGACCTGCCCCGGCCCGGTGGGGCGGCCAGCTATCTCGCCACCGGCGCGACCACCGGCGGCAAGTTCGGGCTCTACCGGTGGGACATGGGTCCCGAGCCGGGCGGCGCCGAACCCCACTTCCACCGCACCATCACCGAGTCGTTCTTCGTGCTCGACGGCACCGTCAAGCTGTACGACGGCAACGAGTGGCTCGACGCGCATCCTGGTGACTTCGCGTTCGTTCCCGAGGGTGGGCTGCACGGATTCCGCAACGAGTCGGGGCAGCCGGCCTCGCTGCTGATCCTGTTCGCTCCCGGAGCCCCGCGGGAGGCCTACTTCGAGGGTCTCGTGGAGATCGCCGAGGGGCGTTGGAAGCCGACCCACGAAGAGCTGGTCGCGTTCCTCGAGGAGCACGACAACATCTACGTCTAGGTCAGCACCCGCGATTCGGCTGCGGCGAGAGGAGACGGGACCTTAATCTTGGGCGTCCGGCCCCCTCCCTCCCTGGTGGTTCTTCATGCGTCGCTCCCTCGCTGTCCTCTTGTCCGGGTGCCTTGCGGCGCTCACCCTGCTCGCTGTCTCGCCTTCCGCGGAGGCCGCCTCCCCGATCACCGGACGTCTGGTGAACGGGCACGCCGGGACCCCCGCGCCCGCGGTGGCCGGCATGACGGTCGAGCTGTTCGAGTCGGTCGGGGGATCGCCGGGGCCGACCCCTGGACACCGCGGTCACCGAGGCCGACGGCAGCTTCTCCCTCGACCCCGGAGTCTCTGCTGCTTCTGAGTTCTTCGTCCACGCGGTGGCCGGCGACTACCAGGCCGGGTGGGTCGGCGGCGGCTGGCTCCAGAGGGACTCGGCGTTCGCCGACACCATTCGCGGCCGGCACCGCCCTGGGCAACGTCAGGGCCATCCCGGCGTTCATCCGCGGCATCGTCGTCAACAGCGTCACCAAGAAGCCCGTGAGCGGCGTGCGGGTGACCGCGCGCAGCCAGGACGCGATCAAGGAGGTGGACGGCGAGGACCTGACCAACGCCGATGGCGGCTTCCGGATCGACGGCCTCACGTGCGAGGACGACTGCTACCTCAAGATCAGCGGCAGCGCCAGGGGCTACGAGACCGGGTACCGCGCGTGCAACGCCAAGGTCGTGCCCACGTGGCCCGCTGCCTGCGCCAGCCCGCTGGGCCGCATCGGGCGAGTCTTCCTCGACCGGCTGTAGCCGCGCGGCGTCAGACGGGCGTCAGCACGCAGTCGGCAAGGACTCGGCAGCGGCCGATCAAGCCGTGCAGGCTGTCACCGGCGCGCTCGCACGGGTCAACTTCCTCTGGCTGACCGTTTGGCGCCCGCTCGAGATCGGGAATCCGCGCTGCCAGTCGGAGATGAAATTGGTCTGGTTCATCTCGTCGCGTCGGTGACCTCGCAGCGACAGCCGCAGCGTCATCGGCACCCCCGGAAGGGCCGCGGTGTTGGTGACCGACGCAACCGGAGAGCTGTTGAGGAACCAGGTGATGTGCTTCCCGGCAACCTCGATCGCGACGTTGTAGGCGTTCTCCAGGGGGGTGTAGTCGAGGGTCTTGCTGCCGGTCCACTGGTAGCGCGGCGACCGGACCCCCAACCGGACCGTCCGGGAGTACGGCGAGATGCGCGCGATGGTGATGTTGTGGGAGCCGCAGTCGTAGTCGGCTGCTCTGGCGGGGATGAGCTCAGCAAGAACCTGGTAGGGGCGGCCGCCACGTTCGAAGGCGTTGCGAATCCGCATGCTGATCTCCCAGCGGCCCCGGGTCACGGCGTTGCCGCGCAGGGTTGCCATGGTCGTTCCGAAGTCTCCGGATCCGGCACCGGCGTACCGCTTGCTGTCGATCGCGAGCCCACCGTTGTACTTCTGCACTCGGCCACTACCGTCGGAGTAGTCCTCCCAGCTGCCCTGGATCCGCGTACCGCGTGCCGGCGGGCTGTCCAGTGACTGGCCGTACTCCCACGTGAAGTCGAACAGGGAGGGGAACCAGGAGTAGCGCTGGCTTGCCGTCTGCGGCTGTCGACCGAGGGGGCCGGTGCGCGGCGGCTCCGATGAGGTCGGCTGGTTGAGCCCGTACCGGCTGGTGTACGAGTCCTGGGCCTCCTGGCCCACGAGCACATACAGCGGGAACGACTGGGTCCACCCGATCTGGTTCTTGTTGGTGGTGACGTTCTCCTGGCGGACCCGGAACACGGCGGTGCCGGGGCCCTCCTGGAGCCCGGTGAAGTGCCCGGTCCCGTCGCCGGCGACTGTGGTCGTCGCGACGGTGTCCCACGAGCGGCCGTTGATCCGCTTCTGCAGGGTGAGCGTTCGTCCCTTGAACACCGGGAGTCCTCGGGACTCGGGGCTGCGGTAGATGTTCTCAGGGGTGGTGTCGACCGTGATCCCGAACGACTCGCCAACGTCGACCATCCCCGGCCTGCTGACGTTGTTGTCCTGCTGCCCGGTGACCCGGATGGTGAGGTCCTGGGTCTTGGCGTTGAACACGCGCGCGGGAGTGACGTACTCGCCGCCCTTCACGCGGTATCGGATGTTGAACATGCTGGGGGCGGGGAAGACGAACGAGAAGCTGCCGTCGGCGCGCGTGCGGGCTCCGAACCCTGTGACGGTGGCCCAGCTGCCGCCGGTGACGCTGCCCATGTTGAACTGCAGCACCAGTCGTCGTTCGCCCCTGTGGCCGACGTTCCCGGTCCAGGTGAGCCGCTGACCACCGACGTAGTTGTTCGGCGAGACAGCCAGGCTGGGCGATGCCGCTGAGGCCGCCTGCTCGGTCGCTGCCGTGACGCCGGCCAGGGTCGCGGAGGTGACCAGGAGCGCAAGGGTCAGCGCTGTCAGCGTGCGGGGTCCGGAACGTCGGGGCCCACGGCGGTGTGCGTTCACCTCTGCCTCCCGAGCAGGTAGAGCGGACCGGGCCACGCTACCCGTCGCGGCGGGCGTTCGGTGCCGCTTCGTCGGATCAGGCGGGGGTGAGCACGCAGTCGGCGAGGACGGGCGAGCCGTCCCGTTCGCCCTCGCCCGCGATCGTCGCCGACGCGACGATCCTGTCGTCCTCGTGCCACGCCTGCACCCGGATCGTCTCCCCGGGGAACACCACGCCGGCGAAGCGGGCGGTGAAGCCGCGGACCCGGGTCGCGTCCCCGCCGAGCAGCTCGTCGGTGAGGAGGCGCAGGACGATGCCGTAGGAGCACAGCCCGTGCAGGATCGGGGCGGGGAAGCCGGCGGCCTTCGCGAAGTCGGGGTCGGCGTGCAGCGGGTTGCGGTCGCCGCAGAGTCGATAGAGCAGCGCCTGCTGCGGAGAGACGTCGTACGTCGTGTCGGCGTCCGGCGTCCGGTCGGGGAGCTCGACCTTCTCCGAGGTGCCGCGTTCGCCGCCCCAGCCGCCCTCGCCACGGACGAAGATCGAGGACCGGACGGTCCACAGCTCATCGCCGTCGGGGCCTGTCGCGGTGCCCTCCTGCCAGATGACGGCCGCCTTCTCCTTGTCCCAGATGTCGGTCACGCGCGTGCGCAGCGTGGCCGTCCCGGAGGTCGGCAGGGGCGCGTGACCGTGATCGACTGCGACCCGTGCACCACCTGGGCGAGGTCGATCTGGCAGCCGGGCAGGTCAAGCGGCGGCGGGTCGGTCTCGTGGAAGGTCGGGGCCACGATCCCGAACGACGGCAGCACCTGGAGCCCTGGACCGTCGAGCGTGTAACGCAGGGCGTCGGGGGAGAGGTTGTCGCCCGGGGAGGAGCCTGCCCCGATGCCGAGGTGGTAGAGCAGCACGTCGCTGGGGTCCCAGGAGAAGAGCCGGTCGGGCAGCTCAGCGCCGACGGCGACGGACGGGTCGATCGGCATCAGCTCTCCTTCGGCGATGTCGAGTGCGGCCAGGTAGCCGAAGGTCAGGGCCGGACCGATGGTGGCGCCCGGCCCCGCGTAGGTGTGGCCCATGACGGCCGACGAGACGTTGCCGGCGGCGTAGAGGCCCGGGATCACCGACCCGTCCGGGCGCAGCACACGGGCCCGCTCGTCGGTGACCAGGCCGCCCTTGGTGCCGAGGTCGCCGGGCACGATCTTCACCGCGTAGAACGGCGCCCGGTCGAGCGCGTGCAGGGACGGGTTCGGCTTGACGGTGGGGTCGGAGTAGTAGCGGTCGTAGCCGCTCTCGCCGCGGTGGAAGTCCTCGTCGACCCCGGACGCGGCGAAGCCGTTGAAGCGCTGCACCGTCTCCTCGAGCGCGTCGGCCGGCACCCCGATCTCGTCGGCCAGGCCGGCCAGGCTGTCGGCCTTCTTGACGGTGCCGTTCTTGTACCAGCGGCCGGGGAACGGCTGCCGCGGGGAGAGCCCGGCGAAGAGGTAGCGGTTGCGGTAGCGCTGGTCGATGACCATCCAGGCGGGGACGTGCGGCACTCCGGTGGCCTCGCCGGCGTAGATCGCGTGCACCGCCTCGACGTAGGGCATGGCCTCGTTCATGAACCGTCGGCCCGCGGAGTTGACGATGATCGAGCCGGGCAGGTTGCGCTCGGCCAGGCAGAACCACGGACCCGACGGCAGCGGGATCGTCGGCCCCCACCAGGCGTCGTCGAGCAGGTCGGTCTGGGCGCCTGCGGCGATCCCGGCCAGGATGCCGCCGCCGGTGTTGTTGACCGACCCGGTCGTCCAGTCGACGGAGGTCGGCTGCGGCTGGTACTTCTCGCGCATCTCGAGGTTCTTCTCGAAGCCACCGCTCCCCAGGATCACGCCCCGCCGGGCGCGGATCGTGGTCGGACCCCCGTGGTGGGGGACATGGACGCCGACGACCCGGCCGTCCTCGATCAGCAGGTCAGTCAGCTCGGTCTCGTAGTGCACGGGCACTCCGGCATCGACGAGGCCCTGGCGCAGCCCGATGACCAGGGCGTTGCCCATGGCGTACATCTTCCGGCCGCGCAGGCTGCTCCACAGCCGGGCGAGCATGACCCGCAGCATGGTGAGCGGCCCACGCAGGGTGCGCAGGCCCAGGCTGATCTTGCGGAAGTCGGCCTGGGTGACGATCAGGTTGGCCGGCGCCTTCGTGTACGCCGGGTGCAGCCGCCCCAGCTCCTCGCCGAGCGACCGGGCGTCCATCGGCACCGGTTCGACGCTGCGGCCGCGGAGCCGGCCGCCGGGCGCCTCGGGGTGGTAGTCGGAGTACTCCGGCACCCAGGCGAAGCGAAGGGGGGTGTGCTCGCGGAGGAAGTCCATGACCTCGGGACCACGGTCGAGGAAGGTGTCGCGGCGGACCTTGGGCACGTCGTCGCCGACGATCGAGTCCAGGTAGAGCCTGCTTTGCTCGAGATCGTCGCGGTCCACCTGTCCCGCCGACCTGAGGGCGTCGTTGCCAGGGATCCAGACGCCGCCGCCGCTGCGGGCCGTGGAGCCGCCGAACCACGGCGCTCTTCTCCACCAGCACGGTTTCGAGACCGTACCGTCCAGCCGCGAGCGCAGCCGTCATACCCGCGCCGCCGGCGCCGACCACGACCACGTCGACTTCGGTCGGCAGGCTCGGCGGAGTCCCCGTCATGGCGCAAAACTGTAACAGGTTCTAGAATGCGCGTCGTGACCTCACCGGACGCGATCTCGGCCGCCGTCGAGCGGTTGGACCAGGCTCAGACGACCCGTGTCCCATGCGCCGCGGTGCGCGACCTGATCGGCACCGACGACCTCGCTGCGGCGTACGCGGTCCAGCAGGGGTTGGTGGAGAAACGTCTCTCCGCGGGCGCCCGGGTCGTCGGTCGCAAGATCGGTGCGACGTCGGAGGCGGTCCAGAGGCAGCTCGGCGTCGACCAGCCGGACTTCGGCTACCTACTGGACGACATGGACGTCAGCTCGCAGTCACCGATCTCGATGCGGACGCTCGTGCAGCCGCGGGTGGAGGCCGAGGTCGCGTTCCTGCTGTGCCGCACGGTCGCGCCAGCCACCGAGGATGAAATCACGCTCGAGGTCGTCAGCCTCGCGGTCGAGGCGGCCTTGCCGGCGCTCGAGATCGTGGACTCTCGCATCGAGAACTGGGACATCACCTTCACCGACACAGTGGCCGACAACGCGTCCAGCGGCCTATTCGTCGTCGGCAACGACGGGCGCAACCTCGACGAGGTCACGCCGGTCGACGTCGAGATGTCACTCACGATCAACGGCGAGGTTCGATCGTCCGGTAACGGCGCCGCCTGCCTCGGCGACCCGCTGGAGGCGCTGCGTTGGCTCGCGGTCCAGTGCTACCGCTTCGGCGACCCGCTCCAGGCGGGTCACCTCGTCCTGTCCGGTGCGCTCGGCCCCTTCGTGCCGTTCGCGCCAGGGGACCAGGTGGAGGCGTCGATCAGCGGGTTCGACCGCTACGTCCGTGCGACAGAGTTCAAGGAGTAGACGTGTCCAAGAAGACCGCCGCCATCGTCGGCCCGGGCAACATCGGCACCGACCTGATGTACAAGCTTCTGCGGCTCCGAGGTGATCGAGCCGCGCTGGATGATCGGCGTCGACCCGACCAGCGAGGGGCTGCGCCTCGCCGACGGGCTCGGCCTCGAGGCCAGCCACGAGGGGGTCGACTGGCTGCTGAAGCAGGACGAGCTGCCCGACCTGATCTTCGAGGCCACGTCCGCGCAGATCCACCGGGAGTACGCCCCCGCTACGAGGAGGCGGGCATCCGGGCGGTCGACCTCACCCCCGCCGCCGTGGGCCCGGCCGTGATCCCGCCGGTCAACGGCCAGGAGCACTCGACGGCGCCGAACGTCAACATGATCACCTGCGGCGGGCAGGCGACGATCCCGATGGTGGCCGCCGTGTCGCGGGTCGCGCCGGTGTCGTACGCCGAGATCGTGGCGTCGGTCGCCTCCGTGTCGGCCGGGCCGGGCACCCGCGCCAACATCGACGAGTTCACGCGCACCACCGCCGCCGGCGTCGAGTCGATCGGCGGCGCCGAGCGCGGCAAGGCGATCATCATCCTCAACCCGGCCGAGCCGCCGATGATCATGCGGGACACGATCTTCTGCGCCGTACCCCCGGACGCCGACCGGGACGCGATCGTCCGCTCGGTGCAGGACATGGTCCGGGCCGTGCAGGAGTACGTCCCCGGCTACCGCCTGCTCCAGGAGCCGCAGATCGACGAGCCGTCGTCGGCCACGCAGGGCCAGCTCAAGGTCAGCGTGTTCGTCGAGGTCGAGGGCGCGGGCGACTACCTGCCGCCGTACGCCGGCAACCTCGACATCATGACCGCCGCCGCGACCCAGGTGGGCGAGCACCTCGCCCGCTCGATGGACGGAGCCACCTGCATGAGCGACCTCAACACCCTGACCCGCACCTGGAAGGACCAGCACGGGGGCGACCTCGACCTGCGGCTGACCGACACCTGCCTGCGCGACGGGTCGCACCACAAGCGGCACCAGTTCACCGCCCAGGAGGTGCACGACATCGTCGAGGCGCTCGATGCCTCCGGCATCCCGGTGATCGAGGTGACCCACGGCGACGGCCTCGGCGGGTCGTCGTTCAACTACGGCTTCTCGAAGACGCCCGAGCAGGAGCTGATCAGGATCGCGGCGGAGACCGCGAAGACCGCCCGGATCGCCTTCCTGATGCTTCCCGGGCGTCGGCACCAAGGACGACATCCGCGCCGCCCAGGACAACGGCGGCGAGATCTGCCGGATCGCCACGCACTGCACCGAGGCCGACACCTCGATCCAGCACTTCGGGCTCGCCCGTGAGCTCGGCCTGGAGACGGTCGGCTTCCTGATGATGAGCCACACCCAGCCGCCCGAGGTGCTGGCGAAGCAGGCCCGGATCATGGTCGACGCGGGCTGCCAGTGCGTCTACGTCGTCGACTCCGCGGGCGCGCTGGTCATGGAGCAGACCGCCGACCGGGTCGTCCGCGATCGTGGCCGAGATCGGCGACCAGGCCGACGTCGGCTTCCACGGCCACGAGAACCTCGGCCTCGGCGTCGCCAACACCGTGATCGCCGCCCGGGCGGGCGCCACCCAGATCGACGGGTCGGTCCGGCGCTTCGGCGCCGGCGCCGGCAACACGCCGCTGGAGGCGTTCATCGGGGTGTGCGACAAGCTCGGCTGGACGACGGGCGTCGACTTCCTGCAGGTCGTCGACGCGTCCGAGGACGTGATCCGTCCGGCGATGCCCGAGGAGTGCCAGCTGGACCGGATGACGCTGATGATGGGCTACGCCGGCGTCTACAGCTCGTTCCTGAAGCACGCCGGCAACGCCGCCGAGCGGTACGGCGTCTCCGGCGCCAAGATCCTGCTGGAGGCCGGCCGGCGGAAGCTGATCGGTGGCCAGGAGGACCAGCTGATCGACATCGCGCTGATGCTGAAGGCGGAGCAGGACAAGTCCCTGGCCGATCCGGGGCACGCAACCGCCTGACGACGTCGTTCGTCGGTCGCCATCGCGCCGACTCGGGTCCGTGCTCACCGGATGGACCCGCCGCGCGTGGGTGACGACATCCGGGAGGGCACGCGGGCGCTGGAGGCGGCCGGGTGGGCCGAGGCGCGCCGGCGTTCGAGGCCGTCCTGGAGCGAGGCGAGTCGGCCGAGGCCTCGAGGGACTCGGGCTGGCGCTGTGGTTCCTCGGTGACGTCGCCGCGGGGATATCGTGCCGCGAGCGGGCGTTCGCGACGTACCAGCGCGAGGTCGGGTCCACGACGCCGCCCGGGTGGCGGTGTGGGTCTCCCACCAGCACGCCATCGGCGGGCGTACGTCGGCGGCGCGGGCTGGCTGGCCCGCGCCGAGCGCGCGCTGGCCGACGCCGGCGATGGCGCCGGGCACGGCTGGGTCGCGGTCGAGCGCGCCCGGCACGCGACCCGCCGTGACCGAGCAGGTCGCGCCACGCCCGGACGGCGATGGAGATCGCGCCGCGGACCGGCGACGGCGACCTCGAGGTCTTCGCGCTCAGCCTGCTCGGGCGGGCCGAGGTCAGCGCCGGCGCGCCGCGAGCGCGGCATGCGAGCTGCTCGAGGAGGCGATGGCGGCGGCATCGGCCGGCGCGTCCGCAACGTGCACACGCTCGCCGAGGCCTACTGCAACCTGATCATGGCCTGCACCAGCGCGGGCGAGTGGGAGCGCGCGGCGGAGTGGTGCGAGCATGGTCGACGAGTTCGCGCGCGACGCACGGGACCGGTGCCGCTGTTCGGCGCCTGCCGCACCATCCACGCCGACGTGCTGCTGCGCGACCGGCCGCTGGCCCGAGGCCGAGCACGCGCTCGAGGCGCGCTGGCGACCCACGCCCGCTACATCCCCGCAGATGGGCGCGCCCACCGTCGCGACCCTGGCCGAGCTGCGCGTCCGCCAGGGGCGGCTGCGCCGAGGCCGAGCGGCTGCTCGCGGGCCGCGAGGAGCACCCGTCGTCGCTGCGCGCGCTCGCGCTGCTGCGCATCGCCGAGGGCCGGCCCGGCGGCGGCCGCGCCTGCTCGAGCGCGGCCTGCGCACGACCGAGGGCGACGCGATGCGCACCACGCAGCTGCTCGCCGCCGCTGGTGGACGCGCGCCTGGCCTGCGGCGACCTCGACGGCGGCGCGCGCGGCGGCGACGCGAGCTGGCCGAGCTCGCCGAGGCTTCCGGGATCCGGCTGGTCGACGGCCCGCGCCGAGCTCGCCGGCGCTCGCGTCGCGCCTCGCGGCCGGCCGGCCCGGCGAGGCCGCCGAGCCCGCGCGCCGGGCGCTCGCCGGCGTTCGGCGCGCCTCGGCGATGCCGCTGGACGTCGGCGAGGCGCGGCTCGAGCTCGCCCGCGCCGCTCGCGGCGAGTCGCCCCGGCGCTCGCCGAGCGACGAGGCGCGCACCGCGCTGGCCGCGTTCCGCGAGCTCGGGGCGTCGCGGGCGCATGGACGCCGCCGCGGCGGTGCTGCGCGAGCTCGGCGAGGCGACGGGCGGCGCGGCCGCGAGCCGGCGGCGAGCTGACCGCGCGCGAGCGCGAGGTGCTCGGGCTCGTCGCGCTCGGGATGTCCAACGCCCAGATCGCCGCAGACGCTCGTGATCAGCGAGAAGACCGCCGGCCACCACGTGAGCCGGATCCTCTCCAAGCTCGGCGTGCGCAACCGCGCCGAGGCCGCCGCGCATGCGCCGCGTGCGACGCCGAATCGGGCAGCAGATAGGGAGTCCTCCCGATGTAGCCGCGCCGGTCCGGCGGGTGGATGTTCGGTCACCAGCGATTCACGAAGGAGGCCATGCATGACCGATGCAGACCGCATGACGTCCGGAGCTCAAGGCCCGCCACCGCACGATGTGGGCCTCGGGCGACTACCCGTCGATGGTCGAGACGTTCCTGCTGCCGCTCGGGCCGCGGCTGGTCGAGGCGTGCGGCATCGAGCGCGGGCACGCGCGTCCTCGACGTCGCGGCCGGCACCGGCAACGCGTCGATCCCGGCGGCGCAGCGCGGCGCCGACGTGACCGCGAGCGACCTGACGCCCGAGCTGCTCGAGGCCGGCCGCGCCGCGGCCGAGGCCGAGGGACTCGAGCTCGAGTGGGTCGCGGCCGACGCGGAGAACCTGCCGTTCGACGACGCGTCCTTCGACGTCGTGATGTCCTCGATCGGCGTCATGTTCGCCCCGCACCACCAGGCCGCCGCGGACGAGCTGGTGCGGGTCTGCCGTCCCGGCGGCACGATCGGGCTGCTGAGCTGGACCCCGGAGGGCATGCTCGGCGCGCTGTTCGCGACGATGAAGCCGTTCGCGCCGCCGCCCCCGCCCGGGCGCCCAGCCGCCGCCGCTGTGGGGCAGCGAGGAGCACCTGCACGGCCTGTTCGGCGGCCGGGTCGACTTCCACACGCTCGAGCGCGACGATGCTCGAGATCACGGCGTTCGAGCGGCGCGGGACTACGGCGAGCACTTCAAGGCGTACTACGGCCCGACGATCGCCGCCCGCGAGAACGCCGCGAAGGACGGCCGCGAGGACGAGTTCGACGACGCGCTCGACGCGTTCTGCGACGAGTGGGACCGCGGGTCGCCCGAGGGCGCGCGGTTCGAGAAGGAGTACCTGCTCGCCGTCGGCACGAAGCTCTGAGGCGTCCCGGGTTGTGTCTCCTCGGCAGGGTCCGAACACCGCCTCGCGGCAATTCGCTCGACAGCCAGGCACATCGGACAACGCTGAGCCCATGGCATCCCGCGCATCCAACTTCTGCATCGACTCCGCTGACCCCTACGCCCAGACCCTGTGGTGGGCGAAGGTCCTCGAGGACTTCACGGTCGAGGACGACTGGGAGATGAAGCCCGACGACGAGGAGTGCGGCCTGGCCGGCCCCGATGACCGCTTCCTGTTGTTCCTCAAGGTTCCCGAGCCGAAGACGGTCAAGAACCGCATGCACATCTGTCTGCGGCCCACCGATCGACCCGAGACGAGGAGGTCGACCGGATCCTCGGCCTCGGCGCCACCCTGGTCGACGACCTGAGGAAGGGCCCGGACAAGGGCTGGGCGGTGCTGGCCGATCCGGAGGGCAACGAGTTCTGCGTGCTGACGCCGTACCAGCCAGGGGCTTGACGGATCGTTCGAACATATGTTCTAATGAGGGCAGAGCGCACGATCTGCACCACGTGTTCCCAGTAATCTCGCCGCCGCGCTCCGGCAGTTCGCCCATCGGGGGTGCACTGGGTTCGACGACTTGGGTTGAGCCGGCAATGCCCCGGACATGGAGAAGTCGTTCGAGCCAGGGAGCGTGTGTGGAGTCTCAGGAGCATCCGGTGGTCGCCGCGGCGGCCGCGCTGGAGGCTGCGCTGAAGGACGTCGCCGACGTAGACCCGGTCTTCATGCCGACTCCGGAAAAGAAGGCCGCACTGGTGGCCCTTGACCGAGCCTTGGCGCGACTGGAGGAGCTGCGGCTGCGGGTGCTCGCCGCGGCCGACGATGTCGCGCTCGACGAGGGCGCGAGGGACGTCGCTGCCTGGCTGGCCCACCGCGACCGCCGTGACCGCGGCGGAAACACGCCGGGACCTCCGGCTGGCCCGGGCGCTGGGCAACCGCTGGCACCAGACGGCGCGGGCGTTGCGCGAGGGGAGGCCAACCGGGCCCAGGCCGAGGTGATCGTCGCCGCCCTGGAGACGCTGCCCGACGACCTCCACCCCGAGCTGCTCGCGCAGGCGGAGGAGCGGCTGGTGACCGAAGCCGGCGGTTCGGGCCACGGCAGCTGCGGATCCTGGGTCGCCGGATCCTGGACGTGGTCGCCCCCGAGGTGGCCGAGGACGCCGAACGGCGGGCGCTGGAGCGCGAAGAGGCCCACGCGGCGGCGGTCACCGCGCTGACCAGCCGACGTCGCGGGGACGGCACCACCGACCTAGGATCCGGGTGGCGACCTGGTCGCCGACCGACTGTTCACCTACCTCGAGGCGTTCACCTCCCCCGGCAGCACCCCAGCCCGGGAGCCCCGATACCGACCGGCGGCCCTACGACCAGAAGCTCGGCCACGCCTTCGGCGCGTTCCTGGAATCGGTCGACCCCGACCGGATGCCGCTGCACGGCGGCGATGCCACCACCTTGATGGTGACCATCGACTTCGACCGGCTCCGCGACGGCCTCGGCACCGCCCTGGTCGGCGACACCCCGATCACCGCCGGCGAGGCCCGCCGGCTGGCCTGCACCGCCGAACATCCTGCCCGCCGTGCTCGGCGCGGACTCCGAGATCCTCGACCTCGGCCGCCCCGCCGCCTGTTCAGCCCCGCCCAACGCAAGGCCATGGCCATCCGGGACGCACCTGCCGCGCCGAGGGCTGCGACATCCCCGCCGCCTGGTGCGAAGCCCACCACGCCGACCCGACCCTGGACCACCGGCGGCCGCACGGACCTCGCCGACGGCCTGCTCCTCTGCTCCTGGCACCACCACCGCGCCCACGACCACCGCTACGGCACCCGCCGGCTGCCCTCCGGAGAGCTCCGCTTCCATCGACGCACATAACTGGGTGCGTCCCGTTCGGCAGCGACTCGGCGGGTCGCGGCGGCGTACGCTGCCGGCGTGCGCAACCTTCCACTTCCGCAGCGGGTGACCCGGGCCGTGGGCGAGAGCTCGCTCTCCGAGCGGATCGCTCGTGCGCAGGAGGTCCTCTACGGTCCGGTGATCGACTGGGCACGGCGCAGCCCGCTGCACACCGACGCCCTGGGGCACTCGGTGCATCCTCTCCTCACGGATCTGACGCTCGGGTGCTGGATGAGTGCATCCATCCTCGACCTGGCCGGTGGGACCCAGGCACGCGGCGCCGCTGCGCTCCTGGCCGGAGCCGGAGTGGCAGCGGCTGGACCGACCGCAATCGCGGGTACCGGCGACTGGGCGGAGATGTCGGGCGCCGGCGCCGGTCGGAGCGGTGCACGCGCTGGGTACCGACGACGCCACGTTCCTCTTCCTCGGCTCGTTCGTCGCGCGGATGCGTGGCCGGTACGCCGCCGGAACCAGGCTCGGCCTCGCAGGCAACGTGGTCGTAGCAGGTGCAGGGTTCCTGGGCGGGCACCTAGCGCTCAACCGTGGGACGGCGCGCCGGGTCTCAGCCGCCCGAGCACGCGGTTGGGACGGGCCGCTAGGCCCAAGCCTGGCATCTGCAACCCGCGTCAGACCGAACCCTTGGAAGGGAACCCAGGCCATCGCTCGCGGATCGCATACATCACGGCATCTAACCGCGAGTGAAGCTGCAGCTTCTCCAACGTGTTGCGGACATGGTTCTTCACCGTGTGCTCGCTGATGAACAGCTGCCCCCCGATCTCGCGGCTGCTCAGCCCCTGCGCGACCAACCGCAGCACATCCAGCTCACGCTCGGTCAGTCGCGGGCTCGACACCGCCGGCCGTGCGCGCGCGACCTGCTTGAACTCGTCGAGCAGCTTGGTCGCCATGCTCGGGGAGATCAGCGCGTCACCTTCGGTGACGAGTCGAACCGCGTTTGCCACCTCGTCGATGGAGGAATCCTTGAGCAGGTAGCCGGAGGCGCCGTTCTTGACGGCGTCGAGCAGGTCGGCCTCCTCGTCGCTGGAGGTGAGCATGATGATGCGCGAGTCGGGGGCGACGTCCTTGATGGTCTGGCAGGTCTCGATGCCGGACAGCTTGGGCATCCGCACGTCCATCAGCACCACATCGGGCACCGTGGCTGCAACCAGAACAGCCGCGGCGCCACCGTCACCCGCCTCGCCCACGACGTCGATGTCGTCCTCGAGGTTGAGCAGCATCCCCAAGCCCCCGAGAAACAGCTCATTGTCGTCAACAATCACGACCCGAATGGGTCCAGCCCCCTTGCCGGGCGCTGGGGGCCAGCATGGAGCGACCAGTAGGTCGCGTTCACTGCCATGTTCGTCACCTGACTCGGCGCAGTTGGATGGGGGCCGGGACAGGGTAGGTCTTGACGATGCCGAGGCGCTTCCCACTCTACGCCTGGGGCGCGCACCGGTCGGGCACGGTCAAGATTGGGCGCGGGCCGCCGGGCTCAGGGAACCGGGAAGTCCCTCGGAGCGCCTTCTCCAGTGGCCCCGTCGACTTGCTCGCGGAGCAGGTCGGCGTGCCCAGTGTGGCGGGCGTACTCCTCGATCATGTCGGCCAGCAACCGGCGCAGGCTCATCCCGTCGTGGGTCGCCTGCTCCAGCCCACCGCGGGACAGCGCCCCGGCCAGCGCGTCGCGGGAGCGGTGCACGGTGCTACCCAGAGCGAACGCAGCGCATCGGGGGTGTCGTCGGCCGCCGTACTCCAGGCCCAGTCCTCCCAGTCCCCTCGGGGTCCAGCTGGTCGAACGGCGCCATGGACTGGCGACCGGCGAGCCGGTTCTGGAAATAGAGCTCCTCGACCCACGCAAGGTGTTTGAGCAGGCCTCCCAGCGTCACCGACGACGCACCGAGCCGCAGACCCAGCCCCTCGGCGCCCACATCGGCACACTTCCACGCGAACGTGAGCCGGTTGCGTTCCAGGGTGATCACGGCCGTATCGACCTCGTCGCCGCGCATGAAGCGCTCGATGTCCCACTCTGGTGGCTGGCCGGGCGTGAAGCCGAAGGTGCTCGTCATGGGCCCACCCTAGGGATGCTTCCGGACGGAAAACGTCCGCGAACCATCTCATTGCTCGGTCGACCCTCTTCGCCTTCGTGACCTCTCGGGACCCGAGCACGTCTGGCTGCCGGGCCCGGCCGACGCGAATTCTCATCGTCCCGGCCGAGCGGGTGGCGGCATGAGCGGGCGGGCATCGGCGCTTGGCTCAGATCGGCTCCTGGTCCGTTGCGAGCGCGCTGCATCGGCGCTCCAAGACTCGCGTGGACTAGCCCAATCGTCCGATTGCGGGCAGTACCCCCGCGCCACGAGATTAGGTTCATAGCCGCCTCGCCTCACCGTCCCGAGAGCGAGGCCCGCACAAAGAGCGCCTCGCGTCGCCGTCCCGAGAGCGAGGCCCGAGCGAAGAGGGGCGGTGGTACCCCCGCCGCCCCTCTCGTCATGCCGGTGGCCGAGTTGCAGGATCTCGTGACCCGAGAGAAGTCGCTCCTCGCTGAGAAGGCGCCCGACCAGCCCGGCGACAGTCTGTGACGTACGGAGCCCGCGAGGACGAACCTGCAGAAACTGGCATCGCCCGGATCGCGGCATGAGCGGTCACGCCATGCCGTACTCAACGCGGCATGTCCGGATGGCCGCAGCGCACGCCATCTGCTCCATGAGTGAGCACATACATCGTCCGGCTCGCCCGACCATGAGCGTGTCCGCGCCCTCGTGATTGGGATCCTTGGCCGTGACCGAACCTCGACTCCGGCAGGCTGTTCGAGCTCCTGCTCGACGACGATGACAACGTCCTGCTCGTGCACTTCGACTGGCAAGGTCTTGACCCTGACGGCGGGTTCTGGGCCTGTCCTGGCGGTGGAGTCGATTCAGGCGAATCGCCCGACGCGGCCTTGCGACGCGAGCTGTCCGAGGAGTTAGGACTGGATGCTGACATCAAGGGCTCCGACAAGTAGTCGGGAAGCCCGCGTCACGATCTCCCGGTGCCGCCGTCTCACTCCTGTGGGGGACGGCGGAACCGGACCTTTTCCGCCTCGGGACGGATTCCCGAATCACGCAGTAAGGCGAAAGGGCAACATCTCAATGAAGCGCAACATCATCATCATCGTCATCGCGGCAGCCATCCTGGCTCTCGTCGGCACCACCGGTGCGGTCGCGGCGGCTCTGGTCACGTCGGCGGACATCCAGGACGGCACGATCCGGGGCAAGGACCTGACCGACAACCTGCGGAGCCGGACGCTGGCCGACAGCGACACGGGCGCAGCCGCGTTCGTCGTGGCTCCGTGGAACGACCGTGGCATCCACGATGTCTACGGCGACACCGCTGTCGTGACCGCTGACCCGGCCACTGGTTCCGTCGAGACTTCCGCCCTGAGCATCCCGACCGAGGCTGGCGACGTGATCCAGTTCCACTACACCCTGCGCGACGGTGCGACCTGCTCCGGTGGCTCGCCTCGGATGTTCGTGCAGATCGGGGACGCTTTCCCGAACTCGTGGGACCAGAACATCGGCAACGGTGTTGACGCGGCTTGCGGCGGAGTCGACCAGGTCGTCACCTTCACCTCGCCCGGAGGCACTATCACCGGAGCGGGTCTTGTCGCCGACCAGGGCACCGGCTCCGTGGTCTTCGATGCCGTGAAGATCAAGGGCGACACGGTCCTGTTCAACTGACCGAGCCCCTCTCGCCCGTCTCCTCCCACCCGGGAGGGGGCGGGCGTTCGGGTTTCCGACACGGGGCGATGTTGGTCTCGATCATCAGGTCGATGCAGCCGCCGGCGCCCCGCTTCTGCGCGTCCGCCTGCGGCGCCCACGGGTAGCGGTCACCGAACTCGTCGTGGCCAATGCAGAAGAGGACCCCTCCTCGTTCATTGCGGTCGTCCACGCCGCGTGCACCGTCAAGGAAGCCTGCCGGTGTCAGCACCGGATTGAGCGCCGCCTCAACCTCGCGCGCAACAGCCATTGCTCCCATGTCCCCATACTGCCGCCACCAGGAGCTATGCGCTCGCAGGCATGAAGCCGGGTGCACGACGCGCAGCCATTGACCGCCATCGGCAGCACCGCGCCCCATCTGCGGCATGAGCGAGCGGCTCAGGAGTTCTCGGGGTCGTGCCAGAAATCGCCGTCTCGTCTAAAACTCAGGCCGGTTTGCTCTGTTGTCTCGCTCGCCCAATTCTCTTGAAATGAAGCAGTTGGAGCGCCATCGCGCTCGACCCAACGCTTCGCAGCCGCTCGCAGGAGACCGTGAGCGTGTGCGTCGGATGTCTTGCCCGTTTCGAACACGTCGGTGAGTTCCATCCAAGCCACGTACACAGCACCGCCCTGCGAAGCCTCCGTTAGAAGTCGCAGGACAGAACGCCAGCGACATCGGCCGCACACCCATAAGCCTCCCATGGGTCTTCCATGGTCAGTAGTCGATGCACCAAGGGGTCGACAGCCTCAACTAGCCAGGCCGACCAACGATGCTCGTCATTGGCTGTGGCGGTCACGATGTAGACGATATGCGCATGGGTCCGCTCATCGGCACGACCGCGCACAACGCGGCATGAGCGGTCACGCTATTCCGTACTGATCGCGGCATGTGAGTGCGGTTGCCTGACGCCGCGGAGGCAATGCTTGCCCGAGGCAATGCGCTCGTCGCCGCGGACACCGAGTGACGGTGATCCGGAAACTGGTGGACACCGGCTCACCCACACGAGGATGCTCGGAACACGTCACGCCTCGTCCCGGAAGGCCGCGTACGGGAGCACTACCCAGGTCCGACATCCCGCCGGGGCTAAGCGGACCGCGGTGGAGCGCGTTCGGGGGCGTCCTGGCTGCGGGACGGAATCCGTTGGCTTGATGACTGAACCTTCGCGCATGTTCGAGGCGTTGAGGTTGTAGGGCGACACCCAGACGGACCTTCTACAGGTGGCGAGATGCGGCAGAGCGATGAGGACGGGTTCACCGGCTTCGTGCGTGCCCACAGCGCGACGTTGTTCCGCACCGCCTACTTGATGACCGGTGACTACCACCGCGCTGAGGATCTCCTGCAGACGACTCTGGTCCGTCTCTATCAGCGTTGGCCTCGGGTGGACGCGATGGACTGGCCGGTGGCGTATGCCCGCAAGGTGTTGGTGAGCCAGGCGATTTCGTGGTGGCGTCGGCGGTCGTCGCACGAGACGACGCTGCTGCTTCGCGACGAGCCCGCCTGGGGTGGCCGGATGGAGGAGGTCGCGGAGCACGAGCGGGTCTGGCAGGCCGTGTTGAGTCTGCCTGCCCGGCAGCGTGCGGTGACGGTGTTGAGGTACTACGAGGACCTGTCCGAGGCGCAGATCGCCGAGGCCCTCGACATGGCACCGGGCACGGTGAAGAGCCATGGCCATGCGGCCGCGCGTCGGTTGGCGGACCTGTTGGGGGAGCCCGCCGTACCACCGGCTCGACCCGCGAAGGAGGCAACGACATGACACTGGACCAGCGGATCACCGATGCGGCTCGTCACGTCGCGGACGGGGTCGTCGTACCAGAGGTGGACCTCGACGCGATCCGCTCCCGCGCCCACACGAACCGGCGCCAGAGTGTTGCCGTCGCGGTCGCGGCTGTCGTCGTGGCCATCCTCGTGACGGGCACCGCCGTCCTCAGCGGCCGGGACGCGAGCGCGCCGGAACCGGCCGGTCCACAGCAGATCGGCGGGCCACCCCGGACGCCGTACTGGCACGACGGCGTCCTGCACGTCCGCGGGGTCGAGATCGAGACCCCGTGGCGACACAGCCCAGTCATCGAGGTTGCCGGAGACACCGTCTTGGCGGGAGCGTACGGACAACGCGGCGTCGATCCGGCGTGGGCACTGGTCGACGGCGACCGGCTCGAACCGGTTCCGATCCCGGATCTCTATCCGCGGCTGAGTCTCGACGGCCGGATCGCGTACTGGTGGACCTACCCCACCGCGGACTCCACGCGCGTTGTCGCCTGGGACACCGAAACCAACCAGAAGCTGGCCTCCCGCGACCTGCCGGGCAACGACGTCGATGGCGGTCCGCGGAGCTACCTGGCGGGAATCGACGCGGACGGGATGGCCTACTGGGTGGACGAAGGCAGCGAGATCCCGGTGACCCGTTGGGACGTCCGCGCAGACACGGTGCAGCCGATGCCCGACCTGAGGTCTTCCGACATGCCCTATCCCGACGAGGGGACCGGGGAGTTCTTCCGGGACCAGTTCGTGTCTCCGGACGGCACCAAGGAGGTGTTCACCGGCGACGCTCCGGGGGACTCGGACTCGATCATGCCTCCCGCGACCCAACTCCGGGTGCGACCGGTCGGGTCGGAGGACCCGAGCGACGTGGTCAGGCTGCGGGTACCCGAGAGTCGCTACAACCAGCTCCTGTACGACAACTTGACCCAGCAATGTGTGGTGGGAGACGAACGAGACCGTGCTGGTCACGGTGCTGCAGGACTCGCTCCGCACAGACCTCATGCGCTGCTCGATCACCGACGGTGCCTGCAAGCTGGTGTTCGAGCTTGGTGACGAGGACTCGGGGGTGCGGGGCTGGAGCTTCGCCCACTTCCCAACCACCGGGTAACCGGCCCGACGCGTTCCTCGCGGCATGTGTGTGCGTTAGCGGCGGGACCCGACTTCGCTGTGCCAAGAGTCGGCGTCGGCGGACGTCGTGCGCAGGATCGCGTCGTCCCCGGTCGGTGCTGGCCGCAGTTCAATCAGGTACCAGTCCACAGCTTCGTCGGCGAACTCACCATCACGGCCAGCATCTCGGCCTCGTGCGTTGACGCGGACGCGATAGGTCCCGCACCGGATCGAAAGGGGGCCACTCTCCTCGCCAGCCCCCGTCCTCCACGTCGGCTCGGCGTCCGCTGGGAGTGAGATCGAGACTTCGACCACGTCCTGCCAGTCGTCGAGCAGCGGGGGTTCGGTGTCGTGCAGCACGATCTGGACCGGGGAGCCTCCGGATCGACGGGCCAGGTTCAGATACAGCCCGTCGCCGGAGGCGGCACCCACGAGGCCGTTGACCTGTCCGTTGAAGAACCTGTCGAAGTCTCCGTCGAATCCGAAATCCCTGCCCCAGATGAGGTCGAACTGGCCGTAGTCGGTCTGAACCAACCCATCAGAGATCATGTGCGCCACGAGCGGGAGTGTCGCACGCTCATCGGCTACGAGCGGATCGCGGCATGTCCGGATGGGGCGCAGCGCACGCTATCGGAACTGGCAGGCGCTGCCGCCACGTCGCCGGACGTCCACTGGTGAGTTCCTTCGCTCACGCCGGTGGTCTTCCGCGTTGCCGTGGAACTGCTGGCCGATACGGTCGGCAATAACTCCCGGGTGACCAACTTGTAGTCGGTGGACTGCCCAGGTCGTTGATTGCGAAGTTCGGGTGTACTGTCGATGACAGAGCGCCCTTCAGCGGACGTGTGTAGCGCAGTACGCGCGCATCGTTCACCACTGAAGGGTGTTTGTACTCTCCTGCCAAGGACCAGCCGACTGGGTCGCACCGAAGTCGGCGGATGGCCGCAGCGCACGCTGTCTGCGGCAGATCCGCGCACGCTGACGCGCACACTATGCGGCAGTTCCGGATCGCCACCGCGTACGCTGACCGCGGGCATGCGCGGACGTTCCTCGAAGTCGATGTCGGCTGATGCGCCTCGCATCAATCGCGGCGGTTAGACGCATCTCGTCGTGCCCCTGTTGACGAGGAACGATCAGACGGGGTGTGCCTCCAGGAGCGATTGACGCTCGGTGGGGATGGTCCGTGCCAAACGCCAACCGGTAGCGGCGAGCAGCTCGCGGTACTCACGTTCCGTGCGTTCGCGGCCGCCGACCAGGATGAGCATGTCGATGTCGATGTCTGTCGCCTCGAAGCCTTCATCACCCTCGGGCACCAGGAACTCCATCAGCAGCAGGGTCGAGTCGGTGCCGGCAGCCTCACGTACCGCCCTGAGGATCGCGCGCGCCTCATCGTCAGCCCAGTCGTGGACGATGTTCGACAACACGTAGCAGTCGGCTTGCGGGTATTGGGTCGTCGAAGAAACTTCCAGCCACAGCCGTCATCCGGTCATGGAGCAAAGCGTCCTTGACCACGTGCGCCTGGTCGAACACGATGCCGCGGGCCCCTGGCGTCTGGTCCAGGATCGCCCGGATCAGGTGCCCGCGTCCCCCGCCGATGTCGGCGATCACGCCAAAGCGGGAAAAGTCATAGGCAGGTACTTGGACGGCGATCCGGCGCATCGTCATCGAGGTCATACCGCGGTCGTAGACCGCCGACTCGTCGGGGTGGTCGGCCAGGTAACCGAAGAATCCACGCTCGTCGTGGAAGAGAGTTCCCGGTCGCCCGGTGCGAACGGCGTCCTCCAGGTGCCGCACCGAGTCCCAGATGATCGGCAGGGCCATCAACTGTGCAGTCTCGAGCAGCCCTAACGGATGGTCGGAGCGCAGCAGCCGAGAAGCCTCGGTGTGGGCGAGGCGGTCACCTTGGAGTGAGAACACCCCCAAGGTGGCTAGATGACGAAGCAAGCGAGTCAGCGACCCCACGTCGACGCCAAGCTCCGCGGCCAGCTCAGCGACCGACACCGGCTCCTCGCCGACGGCGTCTGCCATGCCCAGATTCGCCACTACGTGGAGGCATCTCGAGTCGACGAAACCCGCCATCAACGAACCGACGAGCTGGACCGGATCATCTCCAGCAGACATGTCCACTCCTCTCGACAACGCGCAGCCTACGGCGCCCTGACACCACGTCGTGCGCCTTCTCGTCCAAGCGTCGGACTCATGCCCGCCTCGTCAGCGGCTGCTGCTCGACGCGCGACCCTCAACGGATAGACGCACTCATTGCGGCTAGGTGAGTGCGTTCGAACAGCCCAGGCGGGCAGAGCCTGCGGGCTGGGCCAAGCGATGTCAGAGGTAGGTGTCGGGCCCCGGGCCGACGATCCTCATATGGTTCGCCTCGCTAATCTCATTGCGTCGTTCGGACGTCGCCGTGCCGGTGGCCTCGGCCTCTGCCAACTGTTCGAAGAACCCCACCATGGCCCCAGGGCTGAACAGGTTCAACTTCTTTCCCGGCCCATCCGAGACGACCACGAACGTGTGTACGACGTTGGCTGGTGCGTAAACGACGGTGCCTGGCGTACAGACTTCCTGGATACATCGAACGCGTTCGGCTACGGAAGCCGAGGCAGTGAGACCCCGCCTGCCAGTTCTGCCCAGCGCCACGGAGATGCGCCCCCCGGTGCGGGAAAGGAAGCGCCTTTGGGCGAGCTTCCGCAACTAGGTCAGCCGCCCGCTGACGTGATCGGCGCGGCGAGCGGGGCGAACCATTCCGTCACTCGGCGGCACAGGTCCGTCTCGCCGGTAGCGGTGAGCGAGCCGTCGGCGAACGCGTCTGGCCACCCTTGCCGGCCGCGTGCCAGGGCCAGCAGCGTCGGGAGCGCGCACCGCAGGTACACGTAGCGGCCGGTGTCCAGCAGCGGATCGGTCAGGCACCCGTACGGCGCGACGCCGTCCTGCAGCACCAGCCAGTAGCGCCGACCGTGCTCGTGTCGGCCAGAACTCCAGCACCGCGGGCTCGGCCGGCAGGTGCCCCGCGGACACCCGCTGGGCCAACCACCCGAGTACGACGTCGGGATCGCGCTCCATCATGGCCGGGTCATCGGGAAGCCACGTCTCGGCCCAGCCGCGCAGGGAGAAGAGCACCGGCATCAGCCCGGCGCCGACCGTGGTCAGGCGATAGCCGGTGGATTCCTCCCGCGAGACCAGACCCAGCGTCTCCAGCCGCCTGAGCCGCTCGGTGAGCACCGAACGGGAGATCCGGCCCGGCAGCGAACGGCCAGCTCGTTGAAGCCCAGCGGTCCGAACACCCCGAGCTGGCGCACGATGAGCAGGCTCCACCGGTCGCCGAGGTGCTCGATGGCCTTGGTGAAAGAGCAGTAGCCGGGGAACTCGCGCGAGCCCACCGTCCCAGTGTCCCACGCAGCGAGTTCGAATGCAGAACTATGCGACCTCCGGCCGTCGGACGGATCGTGGGTGCATGACCACCCTCCGCCAGCCGCGGCCGGCGACCGCGGCACACCCCGGCGATCGAAGAGCTGTACCGCCGGATGCTGCGCGCTGCCGACGCGCAGCGGACGGTTCGTCCCGCGCCCGTCCGGGCGCCGCGTCCATGTGGTGGAGGCCGGCGACGGCCCACCCGTTGGTGCACCTGCACGGCACCAACACGTCGTCCCTCTCCCACCTGATGCTGCCGGGCCGGACACCCGGCATCCGCTCCTACCTCGTCGACCGACCCGGATGCGGCCTCAGCGACCCGGACTCCTTCCGGCCGGGAGACTTCCGCGAGTACGCCGTCGGCTTCGTCGGCGACGTGCTGGACGCCCTGGGCCTCGATGCCGCGCATCCTCGTCGGTGCCTCAGGCGGCGGCATCTGGGCCACCTGGTACGCCCTGGCCCACCCGGAGCGGGTCCGCGGGCTGGTCATGCTCGGCTCCGTACCGACCCTGCCCGGTGGCCGCGTGCCCCTCCCGCTGCGGCTGGCTGCGACTCCGGGGATCGGTGACCTCATGGTGCGAGCGGTGAAGCCCGGCCGGCGGATGCTGCTCAAGATGATGGCCTCGGTGGGCGAGGCGGAGACCATCGTGCGGCACCCCGACCTGCTCGACTCCCTCGTCGCAGGCGCCCGGGACCCGGTCGCGACCCGGGCCAACCTGGCCGAGCTGCGTGCGCTGATCTCCCCACGCGGCTTCCGGACCAGCATGCGGTTCAGCCGCGAAGACCTCCGCCGGCTGGCCGTGCCCACGCTGATGATCTGGGGTGATCGCGATCCCGTCGTACCCCTTGCGCAGGCGCGCGCGGTCGCGGCCGAGATCCCGACGCCCGCCTCGAGGTACTGCCCGCCGGGCACGTGCCCCAGCTGGGCAACCCGGATCGGGTGGCCGCACTGCTGGAGGAGTTCGTCATGGCGACCGGACCAAGGGCGCAGAGACGAGGGAGACCGGACGCGTCATAGTGGGCGGAATGCCCGTTCGGCCTTTCCGGATCTCGGCACGTCAGAGCTCACCATCAGCGGCATGAGCGAACGAATTTCATGCGGCCGCCTCAGGGTCACGGGGCGCTGGATCATGGTTAGGTGCCGGGCAGCGCCTCGGGGTAGCCTTCGCGGCACCGTTCGAGGTGTTTTCGATGGGCTGGGGAGAGTGACTTTGACCGAGAAGTCCGGACGACTGTCCAAGCTGGGCTCGCGACTCCGGCCACGGGCCCCGGGTGACGAGGACTCGGTCCTGAGGCCGTCGTCCGCGGCGCCGGGCTCGCTGGCGGTCCCTGAGGGCAAGGGCTTCTTCGACACGCACTCCAGGTTCTACGAGACCAGCCGCACCTCCCCGGACCCGGGGCGGCTGAACCTGCGCCACGAGGCGATCTTCACGCAGAACCGCGACCTCTTCGCGGGCGCCCGCGTCCTCGACATCGCGAGCCACGACGGACGCTGGTCCCTCGCCGCGCTCGAGGCGGGGGCGGCGTCGGTGGTCGGGATCGAGGCCCGGGCCGACCTGGTCGAGAACGCCGCGGAGAACATGCGCTGCTACGGGATCGAGACGGACCGCTACCGCTTCGTCACCGGCGACGTGTTCGAGGTGATGGCCCGCGAGAAGTTCGAGGTCGACGTGGTGCTCTGCCTCGGGTTCCTCTACCACACGCTGCGCTACCCCGAGCTCTATGCGCGGATGCGCCAGACCGGTGCGCGCCACCTGGTCATCGACACCAATGTCTTGGAGGGGCGGGAGCCCACCATCCGGATCGGCAAGGAGAAAGTCGGCCGCCAGCGCAACGCGGTGTCCGACGACTACTCCTACGACGGCGCCACGCTCACCGGTCGGCCGACGGTCGCCGCCCTCGAGGTGCTGGGCCGCTTCAACGGGTACCGACCTCGAAGGACTCTCCGACTGGACCGGGCTGCTGCGCGACAATCCCGACGCCAACGGGGCCCGCGACTACGCGGCCGGTAGCCGCACGACCGTGCGCTACACGCTCAAGGAACTCGCCTGAGCCTCACGGCTAGCCCCGGCTCACAGCCCTTTGCGTCGGAAGCGCCTCGCTCAGCGGCGCGTACAAGCGGTGGAGTGGGCCTTGATGAACGGCTTCAAGCGCGAAGCCCTGCGCACCGTGGACCCTGCTCTTCTGGTGCGATCGTCGGCTCCGCTGGCATGCTGCCACCGGGGTCGTAGCCAACGACCCTCACAGGCACACACCTGACCAGCACGTCGTGGGAACGACCACCTCATCGTGAGGGCGCACGGATCTCGGCTACTAGGAGACTTCACGCAGGATCGGTGTCTGGCGAGACTCGGTCCAGGTGTCCGGCGGGACGCTCTCATCAGCGGCTGCCCACCCGTGTTCGAGGTGTGGCTCTCATCTGGGCTGCGACCCGCCGGGCACCGTGACGAGGCGTGGCTCAAGAGGGGACTGCCCAGCTCGTAGTAGCACTGCCCACCTCGCCGTCCCTATCGGTTCGAGGAAGGCAGGAGGCGCCCATGGCAGGCGTGATCATCGGGGTGGATCCCCACAAGCTGTCGGCGACCATCGAGGTCGTCGACCACCGCGGACAGCTGCTGGGGTCGGGTAGGTTCACCACCGACCAGGCCGGCTACGCCGCGATGCGCAGCTACGTGAAGTCGTGGCCGGACCGGGTCTGGGCGATCGAGGGCGCCAACGGTGCCGGCCGTCCGCTGGCCCAGCGGCTGGTCGAGGCCGGTGAGCGAGGTCCTCGACGTGCCGGCGAAGCTCGCAGCCCGGGTCCGGCTGTTCGACACCGGCCACAACCGCAAGACCGACGCGCTGGACGCGCACTCGATCGCGATGGTCGCGGTCCGCACACGCGGGCTGCGGGTGGTGCGCATCCGACGGTGAGCTCGAGGCGTTGCGGATGCTCACCGACCGACGCGACGAGCTCGCCCGGCTGCGGGTGCAGATCGTCAACCGGCTCCAGCGGCTGCTCAGCGAACTGATCCCCGGCCAGCGCAAGAAGGACCTGTCCGCCCTGCAGGCCAAGGCGATGCTGGCCACCGTGCGACCCCGCGACATCGCCGGGAAGACCCGACGACGGATGGCCGCCGAGGAGCTCGCCGACCTGGTCGCGGTCGACAAGAAGCTGAAGAAGATCAAGGCCGAGCTCAAGGCCGCGGTCCGGGAGCGGGGCTCGACGCTGATGGACATCCACGGCATCGGACCCGCCGGCGCCGCCCGGATCCTCGCCGACGTCGGCGACGTCGCCCGGTTCGCCGACCGCAACCGGTTCGCCTCCTGGACCGGCACCGCACCCCTGGACGCCTCCTCCGGCGAGCAGATCCGGCACCGGCTGTCCCGGGCCGGGCAACCGGCGGATGAACCACGTCATCCACGTCGCCGCGATCGTGCAGCTGCGCCACGACACCGAGGGCCGCGCCTACTACCGACGCAAGCTCGCCGCCGGCAAGACCCCGATGGAAGCCCTGCGCTGCCTCAAGCGACGACTGTCCGACGTCGTCTACCGACGCCTCGTCGCCGACGCTCGAGCCAGCCGAGGTCCGCACAGGCGGAACGGGCCCGGGAGGGCACTGCGGGGCGTCTCTTGAATCCAGCGCGGTCGACCTGCCCCCGCACATCGACACTTCGGATCAGCCACTTCCCGGACCCGCAGACCCGACGCTACAACCGGCCGCGCAGGTCAGGAAGAGCCCACGAGAGAAGGTCCCTCAGCCGGCTCCTTGACACAGAGGGGAGCCAGATGAGTGCGCTTCTGCCTGAATGGGGACACACCCTGTAAGACCCTGCCAATGGTCTGGGGCTTCGACAGACCGGCGCCGGGGCGCCTTCCTGCTCAACCACCTAGCCGGTCGCGGGGTGGCAGGGTGAGCGCATGACCAACCCCAAGGAGACCCTGGTCCGCTATCTCCAGGGAGCCCGCGACGCGATCCTCTGGAAGCTCGACGGTCTCTCCGAGTACGACGCCCGACGCCCGCTCACCCCGACCGGGACCAACCTGCTCGGGCTGGTCAAGCACCTGGCCAGCGTCGAGCTGGGCTACTTCGGTTCGACGTTCGGGCGTGATCCCGGGATCGACCTGCCGTGGTACAGCGAGGACGCCGAACTCAATGCCGACATGTGGGTCACGCCCGAGGAGTCACGCGCGTGGGTGATCGAGCTCTATCACCGGGCGTGGGAACACGCCGCCGGCACGTTCGACGCCCTCGACCTCGACAGCCCCGGCGTCGTGGCGCACTGGCCGGCACCGCACAACCAGGTGACCCTCCACCAGATGCTGGTCCACGTCGCGACCGAGACGCACCACCACGCCGGCCACGCCGACATCCTGCGCGAGCTCATCGACGGGGCCGCGGGCTTCCTGGTCGAGAGCTCCAACCTGCCCGACGACGGCTACGACTGGGCTGCCCACCTCGCGAGAGTCGAAGCGGCCGCGGCCACCTTCCGTTGAGGGCTTGCACGCCGGCGCGGTCCGAGTCCTCGACCAAAACGAGAACGTGTTCTAGTATCGGGTGCGACAGGCTCGCCCAGCCAGGGAGAGCTCGACCACGAGGGAGAGCCCATGCCGCAGGCACGTCCTCGACGGCGTCCGTGACCTGCTGCCCTCGTTCCGCGCGCGGGCGGACGAGGCCGAGCGGCTGCGCGTGGTGCCCGACGCCAACGTCAAGGAGCTCGAGGAGACCGGCTTCTTCCGGCTGCTCCAGCCCACGCGGTACGACGGCCTGGAGGCCGACCCGGTCGACTTCTACACCGCGGTCAAGCGAGATCGCCGGCGCCTGCGGCTCCACCGGCTGGGTCTCCAGCGTCGTCGGCGTCCACCCCTGGCAGGTCGCGCTCTTCGCCGACGAGGCGCAGCAGGCGGTGTGGGGCGAGGACACGAGCACCCGCCTGTCGTCGTCGTACGCCCCGACCGGCAAGGCGGTCCTCGCCGACGGCGGTTTCACCCTGAGCGGGCAAGTGGAGCTTCTCCTCGGGCTGCGACCACTGCCAGTGGGTGCTGCTCGGCGGGCTGGTGTTCAACGCCGAGGGCCAGGTCGTCGACTTCCGCACCTTCATGGTGCCGCGCGCGAACTACACGATCGAGGACGTCTGGAACGTCGTCGGCCTGCGCGGCACCGGCTCCAACGACATCGTCGTCGACGAGACGTTCGTCCCCGAGGCGTTCACGCTGTCGATGTCCGACACCGGCCGCTGCTTCGGCCCCGGCCAGGAGGTCAACACCTCCGACCTCTACAAGCTGCCCTTCCACTCGGTCTTCACGATGACGATCTCGACGCCGATCATCGGCATGGCCTACGGCGCCTACGCCGAGCACGTCGAGATGCAGCAGAAGCGCGTCCGGGCGGCGTACCTCGGCGAGAAGGCCAACCCGACCCGTACGCGACCGTGCGGATCGCGCGCGCCTCCAACGAGATCGACGCCGCCTGGGTGCTGCAGATGCACAACCTGCGCGAGCAGCAGGCGCTGCGTCGCCAAGGGCGAGAAGATCCCGCTCGGCCTGCGGCTGAAGGTGCGCCGCGACCAGGTGATCGCCAGCGAGCGCGCCATCGGCGCCATCGACACGATGTTCGAGGCCTCCGGCGGCCGCGCGCTGGCCGAGGGCACCTACCTGCAGCGGGCCTGGCGCGACGCCCACGCCGGGCGGGTGCACGCCGCCAACGACCCCGAGCGCGCGCTGGCGATGTACGGCTCGCTCGAGTTCGGGCACAAGATCGACCCGGGGATGTACTGAGTGGCGCCCGACAGCACCACTCGGGCGGCCAAGGGCTCCGCGCAGCGCACCGCCAAGGCCCGCGACATCACCCTCGACTACTACGAGGCCGGGTCCGAGCGGCCGACCGAGCTCGGCGGCGGGCCTGCCGCTGGTGATGCTGCACGGCGGTGGCCCGGGCGCGTCGGCGTGGAGCAACTTCGGCTCGGCGCTGCCTCGCTTCGCCGCAGGACTTCCGCACGCTGCTCGTCGACCAGCCCGGCTTCGGCGGCTCCGACAAGCCTCCGGTCGAGGGCAACTACTACCGCTTCGCCGCCGACCACGTCGTCGCCCTGCTCGACGAGCTCGGCATCGACCGCGTGCACCTGCTCGGCAACAGCCTCGGCGGCGGTACGGCGATGCGGCTCGCCCTGAGCCACCCCGACCGGGTCGGCCGGCTGGTGCTGATGGGCCCGGGCGGGCTGTCGCTGAACCTCTTCCACGCCGACCCGACCGAGGGCGTCCAGCGGCTGATGGACTTCGCCGCCGAACCCGACCCGCGAGGCGCTGCGCGCCTTCATCTCCACGATGGTCGTCAACCAGGACCTGGTCACCGACGAGCTCGTCGAGGAGCGGTTCGCCGACGCGACCGCCCCCGGCGCGCAGGAGGCGATGCGCGAGCATGGGGATGTCCTTCTGGAACCCCGAGACCGCCGAGGACGGCATGCTCTGGCGCGAGGCCCACCGCCTGCGCCAGCACACGCTGCTGACGTGGGGCCGCGAGGACCGGGTCAACCCGATCGACGGCGCGTTCGCCGCGCTCAAGCTGATCCCGAAGGCCCAGCTGCACGTGTTCCCCAACTGCGGGCACTGGGCGCAGATCGAGGCGGCGGAGGAGTTCCGCGAGGTGACCACGGCCTTCCTGGCGCGGCACCGGAGCGGGAGAAAGTTGTGAGGGAGAGAATGACCATCGACATCAAGTCCCTGGGCTACGTCCGGGTGGAGAGCACCGACCTCGACCAGTGGCGGCTCTTCGCCGGCAAGGTGCTCGGCCTCGCCGAGGGCCGCGGGCCCGAGCCCGGAGCAACCTCTACTACCGGATCGACGAGGTGTCGGCGCGTCTGGTCGTCTTCCCCGCCGACGAGGACCGGCTGGCCGCGCATGGGCTGGGAGGTCGCCGACCACCGACGCCTTGCAGGACGCCGGCGACCACCTCAAGCACCACGGCGTCGAGGTCGAGTCGGGGCACGCCCGGAGGAGCTGGCCGAGCGCCGGGTCGAGGGCATGGTCCGCTTCGCCGACCCCTTCGACAACGTCTTCGAGCTCTTCCACGGCGCCACCTACGAGGCGCGGCCGCGTGGTCACGCCGTACGCCAAGACGTTCGTCACCGGCGAGCAGGGGATGGGCCACATCGTGATCCCGGTCAGCGACGACGAGGAGGCGCTGCGATTCTACACCGACGTGCTCGGCTTCCGGCTGCGCGACTCGATGCGGATGCCGGGGGAGTTCGTCGGCAAGGAGCCCGGCTGCACGGCGTGGCTGCGGTTCCTCGGCTGCAACCCCCGCCACCACAGCCTGGCGTTCCTGCCGATGCCAAACCCGTCGAAGTGCGTGCACATCATGTTCGAGGTCGACGAAGCTCGACGACGTCGGACGGGCGCTGGAGCGGGTCCGCAAGCACAAGGTTCCGCTCAGTGCGACACTGGGACGACACATGAACGACCAGATGGTGTCGTTCTACGTGAAGTCGCCGGGAGGGTTCGACGTGGAGTACGGCTGCGAGGGGCTGACGGTCGACGACGCGCAGCTGGGTGGCCCGCGAGTCCACCGCGGTCGAGCTACTGGGGCCACGACTTCAGCGGCGGCTGACAAGTGACAGACTCGCGTTCGTGGTCAGTCCGGAGACCCCGAGGGCGATGAACCGGAGGGCATGCGTCCCGACGCCAGGGAGACCTGGCCGACGCCGGAACTGATCGACCAGTTCCTCGGCGACTTCGACTTCCAGCTTCCGGCTCGGCGAGGAGACCCCGCTGCCGACGACCCCGAGGCGCTGCGCCCAGGCGCGCGCACTTCCGCGACGTGCTCGGCCGCTTCGCCACCGGGGTCACCGTGGTGACCGTCGATGAGCAACGGCGAGCCGGTCGGCATGACCTGCCAGTCGTTCTGCTCGGTCTCGCTCGACCCGCCGCTGGTGCTGTTCTGCCCGGCGAAGACGTCGCGCGCCTGGCCGCTGATGCAGCGGGCCGGCTACTTCTGCGTCAACTTCCTCGGCCGCCGACCAGGACCGAGCTGTCGAACACGATGGCGACCGAGGGACCGAGAAGTTCGACGGCGTCGGCTGGTCGCCCGCCGAAGACCGGGGCGCCGCTGCTCGACGGCGTCGCTCGGCTACGTCGACTGCACCGATCCACGCGGTCCACGAGGCCGGTGACCACTACGTCGTGATCGGGCGGGTGCAGGACCTCGACGCCACCCGCGACGGGGAGCCGTTGCTGTTCTACCGGGGCGAGTACCGCACGACCCGTGGCTGACGACCCGACCCGCGACTTCGCCGTCCGTCTCCTCCGCCGCTTCCTCTCCCTCTGCGAAGCCCCCGCACCCGGACCGCGATGGTCCGGATGGTCAGGGGTTCCGTGGGCAGCGCCCGGGCGGGCCGCCTCCTCTACAAGGTGGTGAACCGCGCCGCGGTCAACCCGGTGGCTCGCGTCACCGGCGTCCAGGCGTCGGCGATGCGGCTCGAGCTCGTCGGCCTCGCAGCTGATCGGGCTGGCGATGGCGCGCTACGTCATCCAGGTCGAGCCGATCGCCTCCGCGTCGGTCGAGGAAGTGGTCAGCCTGGCCGCACCGTCGATCCGGGCTGCACTCAAGGGCTAGGTGCGAGCTGCATTCAGGTCCCGCACCGCGAAGCGGTGGTGCGCCCACTCCTCGTCGAGGATGATGCGCACGCAGTCGAGCGTGGAGCGTTCCTCCTCGGGCGGGAAGCCCAGGACGCCGTGGCGTCGGGACCATCGCAGTCAGTCCCTCGTCGTCGAGCGCCCGGACGTGCTCGCGCACCTGCTGCTGACGGTCGTGCCGCGCGGCGAGGACGTTGTCGAGTGAGGGTCGCAGGTCGGGGTCGATCCCGAATCGGCCGGGTCGAGGAACGACGCCGTCAGGCCCAGCGGGTTGTAGGGCTCGACCTCCCCGAGCACGGCCCGACCGAACCAGCCGTTGTACACGTGGATCAGGTGGCGGAGCGTCTCGACGAAGGACCACTCGCCGTTGACGCGTTGGTACCTCAGGTCCTCGGGAAGCCCGTTGACCCGGTCGATCGTGGGCGCCCAGAACTCGTCGACGACGTCCATCGCCACCATAACCCCGGCCACGTCGGTCGGTCTGAGCGCGATCCGCTCCGGGTGCCGGCGGTCCAGCTCCGCCTCGACGAGCGGGACCACGTCGACGCCGTTGACCGTGACGTTCTGCACCAGGGAGTCGATCTCGACGTCGACCAGCACCGACCCGATGATCCGCGCGCCCACCATCGTCACCTCGCGGAACTCGGCGCCGTCGAGCTGGCAGTCGACATAGCGGGCGCCGCGGAGGTCCTCACCCTCGAACGTGCTCACGGGGGAATTCTGCCCCCAAAGTTTCTGACCCGCGCGCAGCTCAGTCGTCCAGCACCCGCGCCCGGTGCGTCCTGGCGGTGCCGAACAGCTGGCCCAGGGCGTGCGCACGCTTCAGCACGAGGTGGGCGTCGTGCTCCCACGTGATCGCGATTCCGCCGTGCAGCTGGACGCGTCTCGCCCGCGATCCGGTCGAGCGCGTCGGAGCAGTAGGCCTTGGCGACGGTCGCACGCGCGTGCAGTGTCTCGGCACGCTCCGTCGTCGGCTCGGCGAGGTACGACGACGCGGCACCCGTCGCCGCCCACGAAGCGGACCGGGTCATCTCCAGGAGGACCAGCAGGTCCGCCATCCGGTGCTTGAGGGCCTGGAACGAGCCGATCGGCCGGCCGAACTGCTCCCGCTGCTTCGCTGTAGGCCACGGTCATGTCGAGCGCGCGCGGGGCGCAGCCGAGCTGGAGCGCGGTCACCAGCGCGGTGGCGACGTCGCGCAGCGGCGGTGACGGGCGCGACCTCCGTGTCCAGATGTCCGAGCCGGAGGGTGGGGTCGAGGGCAGGGCCGGACGCTGGCCGGTCCCGTCGGAGACTCTCCAGCGCGTCGCCGCGGGGAACGAGCACGATCTCGGCGCGCGGGTCCAGCACCAGCGGCGGTTCGAGGACGACGGTGGCGAGCGTGCCGGCAGCGATCCGCGGGAGCAGTTCGGCGCGCTGCTCGTCGGAGCCGTGGAGGAGCAGCGCGGCGGCCGCGATGGCGGTGGCCAGCAGCGGGATGGGTGCGAGCGACCGTCCGAGCTCCTCCAGCACCACCGCGGTCTCGAAGAGGGTGGCGCCCGACGCCGTCGTGCTCCTCGGGGACGGCGAGCGCGGCCACGCCGATCTGCTCGCACAGCGTCTGCCAGAGCGCCTCGTCGTACCCGCGCTCGCTCGCCATGGCCGCCCGGACGGCGGCGCTGTCGGCGCGCTTGGTCGAGCAGGCCCGGAGGGTGGAGGCGAGCTCCTGCTGCTCCTCGCTGAGCGCGAACTCCATCAGCGAGCGAGCCTCCAGGACCCGGGCCCGGTGGAACGCGGGCGTGCCCCAGGCGCCGACCAGCGCGCGGACCTTCGTGATCCACAGCAGAGGTCGAACTCGCGCGGTGTAGCCGATGGCGCCGTGGACCTGCAGCGCCGGTCCGGGAGGCGAGGTACGCCGCGTCCGCCGCAGGCCACCTTGGCCGCCGAGACGTCCCGGGCGCGACCTCGGTCAGCGCGGCGCCGAAGACCAGCGGCCGGGCGAAGTCGAGTGCGATCCGGACGTCGGCCAGCGCGGTGCTTGATCGCCTGGTAGGACCCGATCTCGCGGCCGAACTGCCGGCGCTGCTTCGCGTACGCGACCGTGTCGGCCAGCAGCCGCTCGCCGCAGCCGAGCAGCTGCGCGGACGTGGCGAGGACCGCCAGGTCGAACGCCACCGTCGGCGCGGTCTCGACGCCGGCCGGATCGCCCGAGGTCACGGCGAACAGGCGCCGGGTCGGGTCGACCGAGCGCGACGCAGCTCGCCGACGGTGGCGACTCGGAGGCCGTCCTGTCCGACGAGTAGACCGCGTCGGCCACGTCGGCGTCCAGGGCGTACGGCGCGTGCGGGGGCACGCGACCGTGGCCACGCCGTCGACCTCGCGGCCGAGCGCGACCGGCAGGTACGCGGCCGACTCGACCCACGGGCCCCGGCACGGCATGCCGGCCCAGCGCCTCGAACGCCACGCACAGCTCGACCGGGGTGCCGCCGTCGGTCGGCGAGCAGCAGGTGACGCCCAGGTCGGCCAGGCGTCGCCAGAGCTCCAGCCCCGGGCCGGAGTCACCGTCCGCCCAGGCACGCGCCGCGGCCACGGTGTCGCGCGCCGGAGAGCAGCTTGTCGAGGGTCTGGGCGAAGTCGCCTGCTCGGAGGTGAGCTCGAACCTCATCGCCCGCCTCCCTTGGGCTCCCGGGGGAGGCCGAGGATCCGCTCGGCGACGATGTTGCGCTGGATCTCGTTGGTGCCGGCGTAGATCGGGCCGGAGAGCGAGAACAGGTAGCCGTCGCGTCCACGCCGACTCCACCTCGGCCTCCGGGCCGAGCAGGTCGAGGGCGGTCTCGTGCAGGGCGACGTCGAGCTCGGACCAGAAGACCTTGTTGGCCGAGCCGGCGGCGCCCAGGTCGCCGCCGGCGGCCAGCCGGGTGACCGTGCCCCACGTGTAGAGCCGGTAGGCCTGCGCCTTGATCCAGGCGTCGACACGTCAGTCGGCGCGTCGGCAGGTGCGCGCGTCGCCCGTACGCGCCGCCACAGCTCGACCAGCCGGTCCGCGGCCGCGCAGAACCGGCCGGGGGAGCGCAGGGACAGGCCCGCGCTCGTTGCCCGCCGTACTCATCGCGACCCGCCAGCCGTCGCCAGGCGCGCCGAGGACGTCGGAGTCGGGCACGAACACGTCCTCGAGGAAGATCTCGGCGAAACCCGCCTCGCCGTCGAGCTGGGCGATCGGCCGGACCGTGACCCCCTCGGCGTCGAGCGGGAACAGGAAGTAGGTCAGGCCGGCGTGGCGCTGCGGCGGCCGGGTCGGAGCGGAAGAGGCCGAAGCCCCAGTGGGCGTACGACGCCCGCGAGGACCACGTCTTCTGGCCGTTGAGCACCCAGCCGCCGCGCTCGTCGTCGCGGGTCGCGGTGGACCGCAGCGAGGCGAGGTCGGACCCGGCCTCGGGCTCGGACCACGCCTGGGCCCAGACCTGCTCGCCGGTGGCCATCGAGGGCAGGAACCGGTCCTGCTGCTCGGGGGTGCCGTGGTCGAAGAGGATCGGCGCGAGCAGGAAGATGCCGTTCTGGGAGACCCGACCGGGGGCGCCGGCGCGGTAGTACTCCTCCTCGAAGATCACCCACTCGACCAGCGACGCGTCGCGGCCGTGGTAGTCCGACGGCCACGAGACGACCGACCAGCGCGCCTCGGCGAGCTTCGCCTCCCACTCCTGGTGGGCGCGGAAGCCGGCCTCGGTGTCCATCGACGGGAGCGGCTCGTCGGGCACGTTGCCGTCGAGCCACGCGCGGGCCTCGTCCTGGAAGGCGAGCTCGGACTCCGACAGGTCAAGATCCATGGCGCAGCCCCTCTCCCTGACGAAGCTCAGTCTTCAGCACCTTGCCGGACAGGTTGCGGGGGAGCGCGTCGACGAGCTCGACGTGCCGCGGCACCTTGAAGTTGGCCAGCCGCTCCTTCGCGAACGCGATCACGTCCTCGGGCGCGACGCTGGACCCGTCGCGGCCACGACGTACGCCTTGCCGACCTCGCCCATCCGCTCGTCGGGTACGCCGACCACGGCGACGTCGGCGACCCCGTCCAGGCGGGCGAGGGCCTGCTCGACCTCGGCGGGGTAGACGTTGAAGCCGCCGGAGATGTACATGTCCTTGAGCCGGTCGGTGATCGTAGGTTGCCGTGCTCGTCGAGCGTCGCCGACGTCGCCGGTGTGCAGCCAGCCGTCGCCGTCGATCGCCTCGGCGGTGGCCTCCTCGTCGTCGAGGTAGCCCAGCATCACGTGGTCGCCGCGGAGCAGCAGCTCGCCGGCCTCGCCGTCGGCGGCGTCGATCCGGGTCTCCATGCCGGGGACGGCGCGCCCGCAGGTGGTGGCGACGGTCTCGGCCGAGTCGTCCTCGCGGCACATCGTCGACCACGACGGCCTCGGTCATGCCGAAGGCGGTGACGACCTGGTCGATCGCCGAGGCTCGGGGCCGGCCGCATCCGCTCGATCAGCACGACGGGTACGACGGCGGCGCCGGTGACCGCGAGCCGCAGCGAGGACGAGGTCGAGCTCGCCGCGGTGGGAGCGGCCAGCAGCGACTGGTAGATCGTGGGCGCTCCGGGCAGCAGGGTGATCCGCTCGGCGTCGATCAGGCGCATCGTCTCGTCGACGTCGAAGGTGGCCACCGGGTAGAGCGTCGCGCCGGTCAGCAGGCCGACCACGATGCCGATCTTGTAGCCGAAGGAGTGGAAGAACGGGTTGACCACCAGGTAGCGGTCCTCGCGCGCGTCACACCGCCGAGGCTCGGCCCAGGCGCGGCGCGACGCCGATCGTCTGCCGGTGGGCGCTCATCGCGCCCTTGGGTCGGCCGGTGGTGCCGGAGGTGAACAGGATGTCGGCCACGTCGTCGGGGGAGACCGCAGCGGCCGCGTCGTCGATCGTCGACCGGGCTCCGCCATCGACCGCGTCGCAGTTCGGCGAGATCGATGATCTCGCCCGGCACCACGTCCGGGTCGCCGCCGCGCGCAGATCGGCGATCTGGGTCCGTCCGAGGAACCCGTCGGCGACCACAGCAAGGACGGCGTTCGTGCGCTGGACGATGTCGGCCACCTCGTGGCCGGTGTAGCGGGAGTTGACCGGGACGAGCACGCCGCCGGCGTAGGAGACCGACAGGGCGGCCACGACCCAGTCCACGCTGTTCGGGGCCCAGACCACGACGCGGCCGCCCGGGTGCGAGCCCGCGAGCCCGGTAGCCCGCTGCCGTGGCGCGAACCGTGTCGTAGAGCTCGGCGTACCGGATCTCGCCGCCCGCCACCGACGTAGGCCGCAGCGGCCGCCGAAGCGATCGGCGGCACTACGGAGGAGGGCGGGCAGCGTGTCCGAACCAAGCATTTGCTTGGTATGCTACCACTCGTGGACCTGACCTACTCCGAGCAGGACCAGGCGTTCCGCGCCGAGGTGCGGGCCTGGCTGGAGGAGCACCTCGCCGGCGAGTTCGCGCGACTGCGCGGCCTCGGTGGCTCGGGCCGCGAGCAGGAGGCGTACGACGAGCGCCTGGCCTGGAACCGGCACCTCGCCGAGCACGGCTGGACCTGCGTCGGCTGGCCGACCGAGTACGGCGGCCGCGGGCTTGGCCTGATGCAGCAGGTGATCTTCCACGAGGAGTACGCCCGCGCGGACGCGCCGAGCCGGGTCAACCACCTCGGTGAGGAGCTGCTCGGCCCGACGCTGATCGCCTTCGGGAGCCGATGCCCAGAAGGAGCGCTTCCTGCCCGGGATCCGGGCGGTCGAGGAGCTGTGGTGCCAGGGCTACTCCGAGCCGGGCGCCGGCTCCGACCTCGCGAACGTGCAGACCAGGGCGCGGCTCGACGGGGAGGAGTGGGTGATCGACGGGCAGAAGGTGTGGACCTCCAACGCCCAGGACGCCGACTGGATCTTCGTGCTGGCGCGCACCGAGCCCGGCTCGACCGCGCCACCACGGACTCTCGTTCCTGCTGGTCCCGCTGGACCAGGAGGGCGTCGAGATCCGTCCGATCGAGCAGCTGACCGGCGACTCCGAGTTCAACGAGGTCTTCTTCACCGGCGCCCGCACCGCGGCCGACCTCGTCGTCGGGGAGCCGGGCGACGGCTGGCGGGTGGCGATGGGGCTGCTCGGCTTCGAGCGCGGAGTGTCCACGCTCGGCCAGCAGGTCGGGTTCGCCCGCGAGCTCGAAGGGCGTCGTGGAGCTGGCGAGGCAGAACGGCGCCTTCGACGACCCGGTGATCCGGGACCGGCTGGCGCGGGCGAAGGTCGAGCTGGAGGTGATGCGGCTCAACGCGCTGCGCGGACTGTCGGCCTCGGTCGCGGGCGAAGGCTCGTCCTCCGGCGGCGGGGCCGCGTCGATCGCCAAGCTGGTCTGGGCGAACTGGCACCAGGACCTCGGCGAGCTGGCGATGGCCGTCGCCGGGCCGGACGGGCTGACCGTGCGCGGGGCGCCGTACGACCTGGACCCGTGGCAGCGGCTCTTCCTCTTCTCCCGCGCCGACACGATCTACGGCGGCAGCGACGAGATCCAGCGCAACATCCTCGCCGAGCGGGTGCTCGGCCTGCCGAAGGAGCCCAGGGGATGACGGAGCGGATGACCACCACGAGGGCCGAGCAGCCGGCGCCCGACTACGTCCCCGGTCACGACCTGCTCGCCGGCAAGGTGGTCGTGGTGACCGCGGCCGCCGGCGCGGGCATCGGCGCGGCCGTCGTCCGCCGGGTGCTGGAGGAGGGCGCGCGGCACGTCGTCGTCAGCGACACCCACGAGCGCCGGCTGGCCGAGGCGCAGGAGGCGCTGGCCGGGGAGTTCGGCGCCGACCGGGTGACGCAGCCTGGTCTGCGACGTCACCGACGAGACGGCCGTGACCGCGCTGCTCGACGCTGCCGAGGAGGTCGGCGGCGTCGACGTGATGGTCAACAACGCGGGCCTGGGCGGCACCGTGGGCATCACCGAGATGACCGACGAGGAGTGGAGCCGGGTCATCGACATCACCCTGACCGGCACGATGCGCTGCGTCCGCGCGGCCGCCCTCGGATGATCGCGGCCGGCAAGCGCGGGCGTGATCGTCAACAACGCCTCGGTGATCGGGTGGCGCGCGCAGGAGGGGCAGGCCCACTACGCCGCGGCCAAGGCGGGCGTGATGGCCCTGACCCGGTGCGCGGCCCTCGACCTCGCGCCGCACGGGATCCGGGTCAACGCGGTCTCCCCGAGCCTGGCGATGCACCCGTTCCTGGCCAAGGTCACCTCCGACGAGCTGCTCGCCGAGCTCAAGCAGCGCGAGGCGTTCGGCCGGGCCGCCGAGCCGTGGGAGGTCGCCAACGTGATGGTCTTCCTGGCCAGCGACTACGCGTCGTACCTCACCGGTGAGGTCGTCGTCCGTGAGCAGCCAGCATGCCTGAGGCGACGCAAGCGACCGCGACCCGTCGAGCCGAGCTGCTCGCGATCGCTGCCGGGCTGTTCGCCGAGAAGGGTTTCAAGAACACCACGGTCCGCGACATCGCCGACGCCGCCGGGATCCTGTCCGGCAGCCTCTACCACCACTTCGACTCCAAGGAGTCGATGGTCGACGAGATCCTCTCGACGCTTCCAGGAGGAGCTGTTCGGGAGGTACGACGAGATGCTCGCCAGCGACGACGACGCCCGCACCAAGCTCGAGCAGGCGGTCCGGCTGTCCTTCGAGGCGATCGACCACCACCGCGCACGAGGTGGCGATCTTCCAGAACGAGGCCGACTACCTCGGCTCCTTCGAGCGGTTCGGCTATCTCGCCGAGCGGCACGCCCAGTCCCGCGAGGTGTGGATGACCCTGCTCGCGCGAGGGCGTCGAGTCCGGTGCGCTGCGCAAGGACCTCGACGTCGAGCTCGTCTACCGCTTCATCCGTGACACCGTCTGGGTCGCCGTGCGGTGGTACCGCCCCGGCGGCGCGCTGACCCACGAGGACATCGCGGAGCAGTACCTCACCATCCTCCTCGACGGGATCTCCGACGCGGCGAGGAGGTTGAGGTGTGAAGGGCTCTGGCCGAGCCTCGAAACCCGGTGAGCCGAAAGGAAACCCGCAATGCCTGACGCTTCATCGTCGACGCCGTCCGCACCCCCGTGGGCAAGCGCGGGCGGTGCGCTCGCGGACGTCCACTCTGCCGACCTCGGCGCCCACGTGCTCGCCGCCCTGATGCGGCGGACCGGCGTCGACCCGGGCGCCGTGGACGACGTGATCATGGGCTGCTGCGACACGATCGGCTCACAGGCCGGTGACGTCGCCCGGACCGCGTGGCTGGTCGCCGGCCTGCCCGACCACGTGCCCGGCGTGACCATCGACCGGCAGTGCGGCTCCTCCCAGCAGGCGGTCCACTTCGCTGCGCAGGGCGTCATGTCCGGGACCCAGGACCTGGTCGTGGCCGGTGGCGTGCAGAACATGAGCGCGATCCCGATCTCGGCGGCGATGCTGGTCGGCCAGCAGTACGGCTTCACGACGCCGTTCGCCGAGTCGCCCGGCTGGCTCGCGCGGTACGGCGACCAGGAGGTCAGCCAGTTCCGCTCGGCCGAGATGATCGCGGAGAAGTGGGACATCAGCCGCGAGGACATGGAGGAGTTCGCCCTCGCCTCGCACGAGCGGGCCCGCGGCCGCGATCGCCGAAGGGCGGTTCGACCGCGAGATCGAGCCGCTGGCTCTCCGACGGAGCCACGTTCGCCACCGACCAGTGCCCCCGTGAGACCTCGCTCGAGAAGATGGCCGGCCTCGAGCCGCTCGCGCCCGGTGGGCGGATCACGGCGGCCGTCGCCTCGCAGATCTGCGACGCGGCCTGCGCCGTGCTGGTCGCCTCGGCAGACGCGGTCGCCGAGCACGGGCTCACCCCGCGGGCCCGGATCCACCACCTGTCCGTCCGCGGCGACGACCCGGTCTGGATGCTCACCGGCCCGATCCGGCGCCACCCGGCACGCCCTGGAGAGGACCGGCCTCTCCATCGACGACATCGACCTGTTCGAGTGCAACGAGGCGTTCGCCTCGGTGGTGCTGGCCTGGATGAAGGAGACCGGCGCACCGCACGACAAGGTCAACGTCAACGGCGGCGGGATCGCGCTCGGCCACCCGATCGGCGCCACCGGCACCCGGATCATGGCCACGCTGCTGCAACGAGCTCGAGCGAACCGGCGGTCGCTTCGGCCTGCAGACCATGTGCGAGGGCGGCGGGCAGGCCAACGTGACGATCATCGAGTCGCTGAGTCGGGGCTGACGCTGCACTCTGGAACGCTGAGTCGGCGCGGCTGCTGAGTTGTGAGGTGCTGAGTCGGCGCTGATGCTGATCTGCGCGTTGCAGATGCGCCGACTCGCGCTTCTCAGGCGTTGCAGATACGCCGACTCGGCGAAAAAGCGGTGGCGTGCAGGTGACCAGAGGATCATCCTCGGAGCATGGAGCTGAGGGAGTTCGGGCCGGACGACACGCCATCCGTCGAGGCGTTCGTCGAGCTCGGCAACGCCTGCAGCGGGGTCGACGCCCCGTGGGAGCACCCGGACACGCCGTACCGGCGGTCCATGAGCATTCGGCACGGATGGGACGGCGAGCCCGGTCGTCACTTCCTCGCGTTCGACGGCGTCACCCCGGTCGGGCTCGTCGTGGTACACACCAGCAGCTACGACAACCTCGACCTGGCCTGGCTGGACGCTGATGATCCACCCCGCCCACCGTCGGCAGGGTCTCGGCACGGCGGCCCTCGAGGCGGCGTACGACATCTGCCGGGGGATGAAGCGCGACCTGCTCGGCCTCGATGGCTGGGAAAGCGACCAGACGCGCGGCTTCGCGAAGGCGGCCGGCTTCGACCAGAAGAGCCAGAGCATCAACCGCCGTCAGCACCTGGCGGAGGTGCCGGCCGACGGCATCGCACAGCTGATGGCGGCGGCGGATGAGATGGCGGGCGACTACGAGCTGCTGCGCTTCGACGGTCGTACCCCGGACGAGCTGATGGATGACCTGGCCCGGCTCACCGACGCGATCAACGACGCGCCGCTCGACGACCTGGAGATCGAGGACGAGGTCTTCTCCCCCGACAGGATCCGGGCCTACGAGATCGCGCAGATCGAGTCCGGCTTCCGATTCCGCCGGGTGGTGGCCCGCCACCGGGCGACCGGCGAGCTGGCCGGCCACACGGTCGTCACGGTGGACGCCGAGCGACCGGAGATCGGCGACCAGCACGACACGGCGGTGGCGCGGGAGCACCGCGGTCACCGGCTGGGGGTGCTGCTCAAGGCCGACATGGTGCGCTGGCTGGCCGAGGACGAGCCGCAGCTGGCGACGATCGACACCTGGAACGCCGAGTCCAACGACCACATGGTCGGCGTGAACGAGCTGCTCGGTTACCGGATCATGGGCCGGGCGCTGGAGTTCCAGAGACGGATCTGAGCCGCCCGGTCTCGACGTACGACGCCGAGCCCGGCGCAGCTCCTCGGCGGCACTGGTCACGATCCGGTCGATCAGCTCCTCGCAGCTGGGCAGGTCGTCGATCACGCCGACCACCTGACCCGAGGCGAGCACGCCCGCGGAGGTGTCGCCCTCGACCAGGCCGGCCTTCAGCATCATCGGGGTGTTGGCCGCGAGGGCGTCTGGGCGAGGGAGCGGCCCTGGGCCCGCCGCATCGCGCGTCCGTCCTGGAGCAGCTCGACGCCACGACATGCCGCTCTGCTGCTTGAACTCCAGCGTCCTGCGGACGGTCGGCGCCAGCCGTCGGACGACCGAGGACTCCTGGAGCTCCTCGACCAGCGTCGGTGCGCAGCATCCGGTGCGGCATCCCGTCGACCTTGTCGGTGACGACGGTGCCGTCGAGGTCGTGGGAGAGGTAGAGCTGCTTGACCGCGTCGGGACGCGCTGTCGCGGGTGAGCAGGAACCGGGTGCCCATGCCGACCCCGGCGGCGCCGTAGGACAGGGCGGCCGCGAGGCCGCGACCGTCGAAGAACCCACCGGCCGCGATCACCGGGATGTCCGACGGCGTCGAGGACGGTCGGCAGCAGCAGCGTGGTGGGGACGCTGCCGGTGTGGCCGCCGCCCTCGCCGCCCTGGATCATCACCGCGTCGGCGCCCCAGCCGGCGACCTTCTCCGCATGGCGGGCGGCTCCGACCGAGGGGATCACCACGATGCCGGCGTCCTTGAGCCGGGCGATCAGGTCCGGCTTCGGGGCGAGGGCGAACGACGCCACCTTCACGCCGTGCCGGATCAGCAGGTCGCAGCGTTCGGCGTGCGTCCCCGGCGTCGGCCCGCAGGTTCACCCCGAACGGCTGGTCGGTGCGCTGCTTCGACCTCGACGATCGCGCGCTCGAGCTCGTCGTGGGTCATCGTGGCGCTGGCCAGGATGCCGAGTCCGCCCGCATTGGCGGTGCCGGTGACCAGCCGCGGGCCGGAGACCCAGCCCATCCCGGTCTGCACGACGGGGTGCCGCACGCCGGTCAGCTCGGTGAGCGGGGTGCGCAGCAGCTGGTCAAGCATCCGGCACCTCCTTGTGGCGGAGGCCCTTCGGGTCGAGCACCTCGCGGATGATCGACCAGCTCGTCGAGGCCGGGCGAGCGGGTCTCGGTGACGTCCCCATCGGCGTGGAGGTCGCAGCCGGACTGCCTCGCGGACCTCGTCGACCGTCACTCCCGGGTGCACCGACAGCAGGCGCAGAGTGTCGTCGGGGCCGCCGAGGTCGAGGACGCCGAGGTTGGTGACGATCCGGTGGATGTCGTTGAAGCGCGCCGCTGCCGGCCCGGCTTCCTTCGCCCGCCGCGGGCCGACGCCGGAGACGACGTCGACCTGCTCGACGAAGGTGCGGGGGGAGTGCTTCGGGATCCAGTACGACGTCCGGTTGTTCACCGTGTTGCCCGGCGCGCCGCGGGAGCCGAGCAGCTGCCGCTTCGGCTGGTCGAAGTCGCCGATCGCGGAGATGTTCTGGTTGCCCTGCCGATCGACCTGGGTGGCGCCCATCATCACGTGCCGCTTGCCCCAGGCGACCACGTCGAAGACGCGCCGGAACGGGATCCAGCCCTCCACCACGTCCGCCCCCGCGCCCAGCGGCGGCACCCCGCCGAGGAACAAGCGACTCGCCGTCGGAGATGAGCAGGTCGGGGTTGCTGGTCAGCTTGGCCAGCCGAACGCCGAGCGTCGGCAGCAGGCCCATCGGGCTGGCGAAGATCTCGCCGTCCTCCGCGAACGCGTCCGCGATCGCGGCGGCGCAGACGTCGGCCCGGGTCGCCTCGCATCACGCGCTCCTCCCTCGCGGAACGGCGCGCACGGCGGCCTGGTAGGCGTCCTCGTCGCCGGCCAGGAAGCGATCCTCGAACGCCGCCCACTCCTCGTCGGTTCCGCCGGCCGCGGCGGCGTACGCCCTCTGGAACTTCTCGTCCCGCTCGTAGTCGGGCGTGCAGGTGGTGAAGTGGGCGCCGTTCGGGGTCTCGACCACGCCGTCGACCATCATCCGGCTGATCAGCAGCCTCTGGACCGGGGCGTCGACGGTGAGCCCGGCGGTGTCCACGACCTGTTCGCAGGACAGGAACGCCCGGTCCGCGGCCATGCAGAACAGGTCGTCGAAGTAGGGGTCCGGACCGAGGTAGGTCGCGTTGCCGTGCGGCGTCGGCCCGGTTGAGGTGGACCAGGGCGACGTCCAGCCTGCAGCGCGGGTACGGCGACCAGCTCCTCCTCCGTCGCTCGTAGGGGCTGGTGACGGTGCGCAGCCACGGGTTGTTGACCATCACGTCGGAGCCGAGGCCGGCGCGCATCGGCAGGAACGGGAGCCGCTGGGCCGCGGCGCGCAGCCCGGTCTGGAACATCCCCTCGTCGAGCTCCACGACCTCCGCGATCGCCCCGTTCTGGCGGGCCCGCTGGAAGTTGGGCTCGAGCGGGACCGAGTCGAGGGACACGAAGGCGTAGACCAGCTTGCGGACCTTGCCGGCCCGGAGCAGCAGGCCGACGTCGGCGCCGCCCCAGGAGACCAGCGTGAGGTCCTTGACGTCGGAGCGGAGGAGGGCGCGGACCAGGGCCATCGGCTTGCGGCGCGGGCCCCAGCCGCCGATCCCGATCGTCATGCCGTCCTCGAGCTGGGCGACCACCTCGTCGATGGTCATCCGCTTGTCACGGGGTGTGCTCACCCGTCCTCCCGGACGAACTCATCGCGCAGCTCGTCGGAGACACCGGAGAGGTTGAGCTCCATCGTGAAGCCCTGCTCGAACCGGTAGCTCCGGTTCACGTCGACCGGGTCGATCGCATTGAGGGCTTCCTTGGCCATCCGGACCACGCGCGGGTCCTTGGCCGCGATCTCGCCCGCCACCGCCAGCGCGGCCTCGTCGAGGCGCTCGCGGGGGACAACCTCGAGCACCGACCCGTGCTGCACGAGGTCGACGGCGCGGATCGTGCGGCCGGTCAGGTAGAGGGTGCGCATCAGGTGCGGCGGGACCAGCCGGGAGAGGTGGGTGGCGGCCCCGAGCGCGCCCCGGTCCACCTCTGGCACGCCGAGGTAGGCGTCGTCCGCGGCCACGATGCAGTCGGCATTGCCGACCAGCCCGACTCCGCCGCCGAGACAGAAGCCGTGGACCGCGGCGACCACCGGGACGGGGCACTCGTAGACGGACTTGAAGGCGGCGTAGCAACCGCGGTTGGCACCGATCAGGGCGTCGAACCCGCTCGTGCGCTGCATCTCCTTGATGTCCACGCCGGCGTTGAAGCCGCGTCCCTCGGCCCGGAGCACGACGACGCGGGTGCCCCCTTCATCGGACACGGCATCGCGGCCGGCCTCGTCGAGGGCCCCGGCGAGGTCGAACCACCCCTGGACGGTGAGGGCGTTCACCGGAGGCTGGTCCATCGTGACCACCCGGATGCCGTCCTCGCGCACCTCGCTGGTGATGGGCATGACTACCTACCTAACGTTTGCTTGGTAGCCTAACAGCATGTCACTGGCCCTGGACCTCACTGACCGGGTCGTGCTCGTCACGGGCGGGGCCCGCGGGATCGGGCGCGGCATCAGTCAGGTCCTGGCCTCGGCCGGCGCGACGGTCGTGACCTGCGGCCGGTCCGGAAGCGGAACCTCCGGTGGCGGACGGGTCGCACCTCGTCTGCGACGTCCGGGACCCCGATGCGGTCGGGCTGATGGTCGACGAGCTGGTCAGCAACTACGGGCGCATCGACGGGCTGGTCAACAACGCCGGCGGGGCGCCGTACTCGCTCGCGGCCGAGGCGTCGCCGCGGTTCCACGACAAGGTCATCGGCCTCAACCTGCTGGCGCCGCTGGTGGTCGCCCAGGCCTGCCACGCGGTCATGCAGTTGCAGGACCGTGGCGGGTCGGTCGTGAACATCTCCTCCGTCTCCGCGCTGCGACCCTCGCCCGGCACCGCGGCGTACGGCGCAGCGAAGGCCGGCCTGGACTCACTGACCCGGTCGCTGGCCGTGGAGTGGGCCCCCCGGGTCCGGGTGAACTCGGTCGACGTGGGGCTCTGCCGCACCGAGCACACGTCCGACCACTACGGCGGTGACGACAAGGTCGCCGCGATCGAGCGCACCATCCCCCTGGGCCGGATGGCCTCTCCGGAGGAGATCGGCCACGTGGTGGCGTTCCTGCTCTCCGACCTCGCGTCCTACGTCTCGGGGGCGACGCGTCGAGTGCCACGGCGGGGGAGAGCCCCCGGTGTTCCTCCATGTGCAGGAGTCCGAGCGAAGCGAGGAGGTTGAGGTGCGAGGAGCGCCAGCGACGAGCCTCGAAACCCCGCAAGGAAAGGCAGCACCGTGACCCAATTGCTCGAAGGCCGCGTCGCGATCGTGACCGGCGCCGGGCGCGGCATCGGCCGCGAGCACGCGCTCGAGCTGGCCCGCCATGGCGCCGCGGTGGTGGTCAACGACTACGGCGTCTCGCTGGCCGGCGAGAAGGCGGACTCTCCCGCCGACGACGTGGTGAAGGAGATCGAGGCGATGGGCGGCCGGGCGGTCGCGAACGGCGCCGACGTGGCCGACTTCGCCGACGCCGAGGCGATGGTGGCGCAGGCGATCGAGACGTACGGCGGCCTCGACATCCTGGTCAACAACGCCGGCTTCGTGCGGGATCGGATGCTCGTCAACGCGACCGAGGACGAGTGGGACGCGGTGGTCCGGGTGCACCTCAAGGGGCACTTCGCGCCGCTGCGGCACGCCGCCGCGTACTGGCGGGCGGAGTCGAAGGCGGACCGGAAGCGCGCCGGGCGGGTCATCAACACCTCCTCCGGCGCCGGGCTGCAGGGGTCGGTCGGACAGGCGGCGTACTCCGCGGCGAAGGCCGGCATCGCCGGGCTGACCCTGGTGGCCGCCGCGGAGCTGGCCCGGGTCGGGGTGACCGTCAACGCGATCGCACCGGTGGCCCGGACCCGGATGACCGAGGGTGTCTTCGACGTCCAGCTGCCGGAGCCGGGTGACAACTCGCCCGTGGTGGCCTGGCTGGCCTCCGAGCAGAGCGGTCATGTGACGGGACGCGTCTTCGAGATCGAGGGCGGCAAGCTCACCCTCGAGGACGGCTGGCGGCATGGGGCGTCGCGAGACGCCGGTCGTCGATGGGAGGCGACCGAGCTGGGCGAGGTCGTGGACGAGCTGGTCGCCGAGGGCGCGACGCCGGAGCCGGTCTACGGAAGCTGACCGACAGCCACGGCGGGACCTGCGTGCGGCTAGGTGCGCCGAGTCGCGGTGACCACCACGTTCGAGAGGAAACGCTCTCCGTCCCAGTCCTCACACGTGACGAGCACCAGCCGCCCGGACACGTCCTGGCTGAAGACGTCCGTCGCGTGTTGGGCGAGCTCGTCCTTGTCGTAGACGCGGACGCGCTGCACGGCGTAGCGCAGCGTGTCGTGGTCGGTGCGGACCAGGACATGGTCCCCGGGACGCACCTTCTCCAGTTCGTCGAGCGCACCACCGCCGTTGTGCACGGTGTGGCCCGTCAGCACGGCGCTTCCCTCGGCTGCTCCCGGCTTGGCTCCGTCGGCCCACCAGCCGACCTGGTGGGGATCGCTCGGCGGCACCAAGGTGTCGTTCGAATCACGGATGGGGACCACCCGCGCCGAGATGCCGAGCGGAGGAATCCGGACGAGCCGCGGTGAACCCGGCTCCGGCTTCAAGACCGGGCGCGACTCGGCCACGGTCTGCTGCGCAGTGGTCGATCCGCTGATGCGCGCCGCGTCGGAGGTGTTGTCGGCTCCAGGGTCCAGGCCGAGGGCCCCGACGATCATCAGGACGACGCCGGCCGTCGTCACCCACCACGAGTGACGACGGCCCGCCCGGTGCTTCCCTCGGTACGTCGGCTCACGCACGGGAGCGCCTGCGCCGCGAGATTCCTGCTGCCACGAGCACCAACCCTCCAGCCATCAGGGCCAAGGAAGCCGGCGAGACATCCCAGTCCGGCGTCAGCGCGCCATCCTCACCCGCTTCGACCACGGTCGGTACGCCAGCGCCGCTCATCGAACCGGTGACAGCACCTCGGCTGGCAGGGTTCGAGCGGCTAATAGCGCCGCTGGTCGAGCCGCTGGTGGAACCTGAGTTGGCGCTGGCACCCGCCACGCCGGTGGGCACGCCGCCGCCCGAGTTGGCGCTGCCCGCGGAACCCGCCACACCCGTGGGCACGCCGCCGCCCGCGGCGGTGCCGCCCGTGCCGGTGCCGCCCGTTCCGGTGCCGCCCGTGCCGGTGCCGCCCGTTCCGGTGCCGCCCGTCTCCTGGTCGCCTTGGTCGCCCTGGTCGCCGTGGTCGCCCTGGTCGCCTGTCGTCGCCGCCTGGTCGCCGTGGTCGCCGTGGTCGTCGCCATCCTGGTCGCCGTGGTCGTCGCTGGTCGCCGTGGTCGCCTGGTCGTCGCCACCCTGGTCGCCTGTCGTCGCCGTCCTCGTGGTCGCCGTGGTCGTCGCCGTCCTGGTCGCCGTCGCCGTGGTCGCCCTCGTGGTCGCCCTGGTCGTCGCCGTCCTCGTGGTCGCCGTCGTCGCCGTGGTTGCCCTCGTGGTCGCCCTGGTCGTCGCCACCCTGGTCGCCGTCGTCGCCGTGGTCGCCGTGGTCGTCGCCGTCCTCGTGGTCGCCGTGGTCGTCGCCGTCCCGTGGTCGCCGTGGTCGTCGTCGCCGTGGTCGTCGCCGTGGTCGTCGCCGTGGTCGTCGTCGCCGTGGTCGTCGTCGCCGTGGTCGCCCTGGTCGCCCTGGTCGCCCTGGTCGCCATCGGACTCGTCGTGGGCCTGCGAGCTGCCGTGCGACTCGCCCATGACCTGCCCACCACTCTGCGGGTGGCCTGAGCCATTCGGCTGGCCGAATACGCCGCTGCCGCCGGGCTGTTCCCGTTCTGGGTCGCGCCGGTGCTGTAACAGGCTGTGCCATCGGGCTCGGCGGCGACAGCCATGCCGGCCAGCCAGCCCCAGAAGAGCGTGGTGGCGGCCGCCGTCGTGGCGAGCATTCGGCAACGGTCAGTGCGAGCGGTGTTCATGGATTGAAATTTCCTTTCCTCCGGCCACGCCGGGCCGGGCTCCAATTCGGTTTCCCCACTGAAGAGCCCGACCACCGGGACCCATGACGAGCACCTGCGCCCGGAATCAGCGCAGAAAGTCCCCGGCATCCGCGTCATGCGCTCGCGCGATGGCGTTCGCGGAGCTGGTCAGAGAACAGGCGAGTAACGTGGGTGAGGCTCTGTGGAGGGCGGACCTGGGAGGGCACACTCACAGTGAGCGTGGATGTCGACAGTCTGCTGCCGATCTTGCGGCGGGTGGTGGGGGCTCGGGTCTCAAACCATGCCGACGCGGAAGACCTCGTGCAGGAGGCTTTGGCGCGGGTCCTGCAGCACCGGGACCGCATCGAGGACGGAATGCTCGAGCCGTACGCGATCAGCACGGCGCGCAACCTGGTGGCGACGATGCGGCGCGACGACGCCCGTCAGCGGGGCAACCGCCACCGCCTCCACGAGCCGGGCGACACGGCAACACCGGACGATCACCTGCTCGCAGGCGAGGACCAGGAGGCGGTGACCCGGGCCCTCCAGGAGTTCACCGAGGACGAACGCACGTTGCTGGTCGCACACGAGGCGGAGGGCCGCAGTCTCGCCTCCCTCGCCCGCGAGCGGGGCACCACCGCTGGAGCGCTGGCCGCCCGGATCCACCGGCTCCGCGCGCGGTTGCGGGCGGAATATCTCCTCGCGCTCGAGGACGAACCGCCGACCGACCGCTGCCGCACCGTGCTCATCGCGTTCTCAATCCGCGACCGGCGTCGGCAGCGCGAGGCGGACGCCGAGATGCACCTGCTCGAGTGCGACTTCTGTAGGCGGGTCAGCCCACCGCTGCTGGAGCTCGACGAACAGCGCGCGGACGAGATCAGGATCGCGGTCAGCGCCGACCCCCACATCGTCACCGCACGTCAGGCCGCCCGCAACGGCGCCGCCGAAGCCGGCTTCCCGAGCACCGAGCTCACCGTGCTGGCGACGGCCGTATCGGAGATCGCCCGCAACATCGTCCGGTTCGCCGGCGTCGGGGAGATCATCGTGGAGCAGGTCGAGGACAGTCACCGGCGCGGCGTACGCATCGTGGCCCGTGACGCCGGACCAGGCATCGTGGACCTGGACCGGGCGACGCAGGACGGCTACAGCACCTGCAGGCGGGCTCGGGCTGGGCCTACCCGGCGCGAAGCGGCTGATGGACGAGTTCGAGGTCGTCACCAAGCCCGGCCGAGGGACGACGGTGACCATGACAAAGTGGCATACAGGAGGACGACGATGACCCAGTTCCAGACAGAGACCACGTCCGCGGAAGAGTCGCTTGAGGTGGGGTACGTCGACAACGAACGGCTGTTGCCGGAGCTGGTCGCCCACCTGCGGGAGCATCGCAGCCGGCTCCGCGACACGTGGGCACAGCGAGTCACGGACGGCCAACCTCCTCGAGGCGATGACCGCGCAGGAGATGGCCGCGGAGACAACGCTGGTCTACGACAACTACGTCGAGGTCCTCGAGACCGGCAGCGTCGAGGCACTCCAGCACTACGCGCGCGACCTGTCCGAGCGGATCATCCCCCGCGGAGTCGAGACCCACGAGGTCGTCGGCATTGTGCTGCTGCTGCGCGACGTGCTCGCCCGATCGCTGTTCGAGAAGTACCGCCACGACCCCGAGCTGCTCAACCGGATCCTCGACGCCTACGAGCCCGCCGCCAACCGGATCGCCAACACCGTCGCCGTCAGCTTCGTCGAGGAGCGAGAGCGGATCATCCGGCAGCAGCAGGACGCCCTGCGTGAGCTGTCGACCCCGGTGCTGCCGGTCCGGGAGCGCCTGCTGATCCTGCCCATCATCGGCGTCCTGGACGGCGAGCGAGCCCGCCAGCTGACCGAGCAGCTACTGCTCGGCATCCGCGCCCACCGCGCAAAGGTCGTGGTCATCGACATCACCGGCGCCCCCGAGGTCGACGAAGCCGTGGCCAACCACCTCGTTCAGACCGTCGACGCGTCACGACTGATGGGCGCGAACGTCATCATCACCGGGCTGTCGCCGACGATCGCCCAGACGCTGGTGACGATCGGCGTCGACCTGAGCAAGATGTACACCATCGGAGACCTCCAGGGCGGCCTGGAGGAGGCCGAGCGGCTGCTCGGCTACACCGTCACCAAGCAGGGGGGTGCCATCACCTAGTGGAACAAGGTCCAGCACCGGTCTCGATCCTGCGCCAGGGGCCCTACCTCGTCGCGTCCATCCACACGGCGCTCGACGACACCCAGATGGTGCGGTTCCGCCACGACCTCATCGACGCCATCGGCCACCAGCGGGCCCGCGGCGTGATCATCGACGTCGCCGCCCTCGACGTGCTGGACTCCTTCGGTTCCCGAACCCTCCACGACATCGCCGAGATGGCGCGACTGCGTGGTGCGAGGACCGTGATCGTCGGCATCCAGCCCGACGTCGCGTTCGCGATGGTGCGCCTCGGCATGGGCACCGGAACCATCGCGACGGCGCTTGACCTCGAGGAGGGACTCGCCTTCCTCAATGGCGCGACAGACATGGTGCCGGGCAGTTTCGGTGGCTGAGCTCCCGGAGGTCGACGCCCTGCGCCGCGACTACCGCATCGCGTTCCTGCGCTACCTGCCGAAGCGCGACGAGACCGCACTCGCGCTCGCCTACGACATCGGGCGTTCCTCCGTGGCCGACGGCACCAGCCTTCTCGTGCTCGCGCAGGTCCACCACGAGATCCTGCGCGAGGTCGTCGCCGAGTCCCGCCCGGACGAGGTGGATCGGCTCATAGAGCGCGCGGCCGAGTTCCTCGCCGAGGTGCTCGCCAGCGTGGAGATGATCCAGCGCTCGCTGCGCGGCTAGCTCGGTTACACCAGCAGCGCCGGGGCTGGACGCCGTCGACCCCGGCACATGACGCGGGGTTGGTGGCCGTTCTCCCCGGATTGTCCGCCGCTTCCGACGTCATGAACGCGCCTGGTCGGGCTCTTCAGGGATGACTGCCGGGGAAAGCCCCTACGGCAAGCCAGAGCCACACAGAGGAAATGTTCTCCATGAAGATGGTCGACCACGACACTCCCGGAACCGCGGCATCCGACGCGACTGGCTCGCTCACCCGTTCCAGTGCCTCTGCGCCGGGCCCGATCCTGCTGACCGTCAACCTTGCCGATGGCACGCAGCGCCCCGTCTTCTTGAGCAACCTGACAACTCGGGTCGCCCACGGCGTCCTGACCGCCACCGGGACCGCCAACGTTCCCGGCCGGGGCTGCGACAACTTCACCGCCATAGTGCGGGCGGACGACACCTCCGAGACCTCCGTGGCGCTCTTGCTCGACCTCGGTTCGCTCCGTCGGGAACCTCTCTGCCTCGTGACCGACGTTGCGCACCTGCTGGACAGCCAGCCTGGCGCCGGCCGCGCCACCAATTATGTGTCCAGCCTGCTTGCCCAAATCGTTTCGGGCGCCGGCCCCTGAGCCATCGAAGTCGGACCCCCGTTTCCCCCGGCGGGGGCCAGGATCCCGACGGAGAGCCGGGATCCAGCAGTGCCGCGGCGGTCTGACAACACCGCCGCGGCACTGCGTCAACAATCGCCAAAGGGAGGTCCCTGGCATGTGGCAAGACACCTCGGCACTGGTCTCGATCCTGCGCCAGAGGCCCTATCTCGTCGCGTCCGTCCACGCGGCGCTCGATGACATCGAGATGGAGCGATTCCGCCACGACCTCATCCATGCCATCGTCGACGAGCACGCCCGCGGCGTGATCATCGACCTCGCCGCCCTCGATGTGCTGGACTCCTTCGGCTCCCGCACGATCCGCGACATCGCGGAGATGACCCGACTGCACGGAGCGGCGACCGTCATCGTCGGCATCCAGCCCGACGTAGCGCTCGCGATGGTGAGCCTGGGCATGGGCCCCGGCTCCCTCCGGACCGCCATCGATCTCGAGGAGGGCATCGACCTGCTCGACCACAGCACCCATCACGTGGGCGCAGGCGATGGCCTGTCCCCGCCGCTCAGATCCGCTCGATGATCGTCCCGGACGCCTGGGCGCCGCCGGCACACATCGAGATCAGGGCCGTGGAGCCGTCTCGCCGCTCGAGCTCGTGCAGGGCGGTGGTCAGCAGCCGGGTGCCGGTCGAGCCGACGGGGTGGCCGAGCGCGATCGCCCCACCGTTGACGTTGATCTTCGCCTCTGGGACCTGGTGCACCGAGGCCCACGACATCACTACGGCGGCGAAGGCCTCGTTGACCTCGAACAGGTCGAGGTCGCTGATCTTCATCCCGGTGTCCGCCAGCAAACGCTCGGTTGCCTGCACCGGGCCGTCGAGGTGGTAGTAGGGGTCGGCGCCGACCAGGCAGGACGACACGATCCGGGCGCGGGGCTTCAGCCCGAGCGAGGCCGCGAGGGAGGCGTCCATCAGCAGCAACGCGGAGGACCCGTCGGAGATCTGGGACGACGTACCTGCGGTGTGGGTGCCGCCCTCGAGCACGGGCGAGAGGCCGGCCAGCTTCTCGAGGGTGGTGTCACGCAGGCCCTGGTCGGAGTCGACGGTCCGGGTGTCACCGGTCGGCTTGCCGGTCTCGTCGAGCACCGGCGCCTCGACCGCGAAGATCTCGCGGGTGAACCGGCCCTCGTCGGCGGCGACGCGGGCCTTCTGCTGAGAGGCGAGCCCGAAGGCGTCGACCGACTCGCGGCTGAAGCCGCGGTCTCGGGCGATCCGGTCGGCCCCCTCGAACTGGTTGGGCAGGTCGATGTCCCAGGCCGGCGGACGCGGATCGCCGAGACCGTCGGGCACGTTGCCGCCGAGCGGGATCCGCGACATCGACTCGACACCGCAGGCGACGCCGGTGCGGATCACGTCTGCCCGGATCATCGCGTTGACCAGGTGGGTGGCCTGCTGGCCCGAGGAGCACTGGGCGTCGATGACGGTGGAGGCCACCTCCTGGGGGAGTCCCGCGTGCATCCAGGCGCGACGGACCATGTTGTTCGACTGCTCCCCGGCCTGGGTGACGCAGCCGCCGATCACCTCGTCGACCAGCGACGGGTCGACCCCGGAGCGCTTGAGCACCTCGACCTGCGAGGCGCCGAGCAGGTCGGCGGCGTGTACGCCGGCCAACCAGCCGCGGCGCTTTCCGAGCGGGGTGCGGACGGCCTCGACGATCACAGGTGTGCCCATGGTCCAAAACTAGAACACGTTCTCATTCTGGACAAGGCAACTGTCCCGGAACCGGCGGGTGGCCCTTCCGAACCGACCGGGAGTATGTCAAGATCAGCAACTAGAACGTGTTCCAGATTTGAGAGGTTCAGTTGTGAGCGCTGCCGACGTCGTCCCTCCCGACTTCGACTTCACCGACCCCGAGACCTACGAGTCAAGGGTGCCCCACGAGGAGTTCAAGGCGCTCCGCCAGAACGCGCCCGTCTCCTGGGTCGAGCAGCCACAGGGATCGCGTGACGGCATGTCCGAGGAGTCGGGCACCGGCTACTACGCGGTGAGCAAGCACGCCGACGTGGCGGCCGTGTCCAAGAACAGCAAGGACTTCTCCAGCATGGAGAACGGCGCGATCATCCGGTTCCAGGAGGGGATGGAACGCGAGCAGGTGGAGCTGCAGCGGGTGATGCTGATCAACCAGGACCCGCCCGACCACACCAAGACGCGCCAGATCATCTCCCGCGGTTTCACGCCCCGGGCCATCGGCGCTCTCGACGACATCATGAAGCAGCGCGCGGAGAAGATCGCCAAGGAGGCGGTCGCCCGCGGTGAGGGGAACTTCGTCGACGATGTCGCCTGCGAGCTGCCGCTGCAGGCGATTGCCGACTTCATCGGCGTACCGCAGGAGGATCGGCGCAAGCTGTTCGACTGGTCCAACCAGATGCTGGCCTACGACGACCCCGAGATCGACGTGGACCCCGACATCGCGGCGGCCGAGATCCTCGGCTACGCCATGGAGCTCGCCGCGGACCGCCAGGCCAACCCGCGCGACGACATCGTCACCAAGCTGGTCCACGCCGACGTGGACGGCCACAAGCTCAACGACGACGAGTTCGGCTACTTCGTCATCATGCTGACCGTCGCGGGCAACGAGACCACCCGCAACGCGATCACCCACGGGATGAACGCCTTCCTCGACAACCCCGACCAGTGGGAGCTCTGGAAGCGTGAGCGCCCGGAGTCGATGGTCGACGAGGTGATCCGCTGGGCGACCCCGGTCAGCTCCTTCCAGCGCACCGCCCTCAACGACGTCGAGGTCGGGGGCGTCCAGGTCACGAAGGGGCAGCGGGTCGGACTCTTCTACGCCAGCGCCAACTTCGACGAGGACGTCTTCGACGATCCCTACACCTTCGACATCACCCGCGATCCCAACCCGCACCTCGCCTTCGGCGGACACGGCGCCCACTACTGCATCGGCGCCAACCTCGCCCGGCTCGAGGTGAAGCTGATGTTCAACGCACTGGCCGACCTGGCGCCCGACATCAGCAAGCTGGCCGAGCCGCGCCGGCTCCGGTCGGGCTGGATCAACGGGATCAAGGACCTGCAGGTCCGCTACGCCTGACGGTCGGCCCTCCGGGTCGGCACGGCGGGGCGCCGGGACCTAGGCTCCCTCGCATGGACCTGGTTCTGGGCACGATGTACTTCGGCACGCGCACCGACGAGTCGACGTCGTTCGCGCTGCTCGACCGGTTCGTCGAGGCCGGCGGCCGGGTGCTGGACACGGCGAACTGCTACGCGTTCTGGGTCTCCGACACCGGGCATGGCGGCCAGAGCGAGGCCGTGATCGGCCGGTGGCTCGAGGCCAACCCCGGCATCCGCGACGACCTGGTCATCGCCACCAAGGTGGGAGTGGAGCCCGTCGACGGCGGAGGCGTCGAGGGCCTGTCTGCGGAGGTGATCCGCCGCGAGGCAGATCAGAGCCGAGAGCGCCTCGGAATCGACACCATCGACGTCTACTGGGCGCATGCCGAGGACCGGCACGTCGACCTCGCCGAGACCGTGGCTGCGTTCGGCGCGCTCGTCGCGGAGGGCACGGTACGTCGGCTGGGTGCCTCCAACCACGCGACCTGGCGGTTGGAGCGGGCGCGGGACCTGGCCCGTGAGCAGGGGCTCGAGCCGTTCACGCTGCTCCAGCTGACCGCGTCGTACGTCGACCCGCGGCCCCGCGTCGAGGTGCCCGGCAAGGACCACAGGTTCGGCTTCGTCACCGACGAGACGATCGACTACCTGGAGCACCATCCAGAGCTCGAGCTGTGGGTCTACAGCCCGCTGGTGCAAGGCAGCTTCGACCGGGCGGACCGGCCGTTCCCCGACGCCTACGAGCACCCGGGCACGACCGCCCGGCTGGAGGCGCTCGGCCGCGTGGCGGAGCGGCACGACGCCGCACCCTCCCAGGTCGTGCTGGCGTGGATGTCGCGAAGGGCGAGGCCGATCGTGGGCGTGAGCAGCCTCGAGCAGCTCGACTCCGCGCTCGGCTCCGTGGGCCTGGACCTCACCGAGGCCGACGTGGCGGAGCTGGACACCCCGCGCTGACCAGCCCGCTCGGCTGGCCCGTCAATTGGCTGGGGGCTCGGCGCCGACGACCCACATGGCGAAGAACTGCGAGCCGCCGCCGTAGGCGTGGCCCAGCGCGCGGCGGCAGCCGTCGACCTGGTGATCGCCCGCCTGGCCGCGCACCTGCAGGGCAGCCTCGGCGAACCTGAGCATCCCGGAGGCGCCGATCGGGTTGGAGGAGAGCACGCCGCCGGAGCAGTTGACCGGCAGCACGCCGTCCAGGGCGGTCCCGCCGGACTCGGTGAGCTTCCAGCCCTCGCCCTCGGCGGTGAAGCCGAGGTTCTCCAGCCACATCGGCTCGAACCACGAGAACGGCACGTAGATCTCGGCCGCGTCGATCTCCCCCAGCGGGTCGGTGATGCCGGCCTGCTTCCAGAGCGCGGCAGCGGCCTCGCGTCCGGCCTGCGGGTTCACCTGGTCACGTTCGGCGGCCGTGGTCGGCTCAGAACGCATGACCGTGCCGTGGATCCAGGCGGGTGAGTCGGCAGATCGGGCGGTGTCCTCGTCGGCGATGACCAGGGCGCAGGCACCGTCGGACGACGGGCACGTCTCGTCGTAGCGGATCGGGTCCCACAGCATCTGCGACGCCATCACCGACTCGAAGGTCGTGTCGGGGTTCCGCAGGTGGGCGTAGGGGTTCTTCAGCGCGTTCTGCCGGTCCTTGGCCGCCACGATCGCGCCGATGTGGGTCGGAGCCTCGGAGCGGCGGATGTAGGAGCGCACATGGGGGGCGAAGTAGCCGCCCGCCCCAGCGTGGACCGGCATGTTGAAGGGCAGCGGCACCGACAGCGCCCACATCGCGTTGGACTCGGACTGCTTCTCGAAGGCCACGGTCAGCACCCGGCGGTGCACACCCGCCTGGACGAGCGACGACGCGACGATGGCGGTCGATCCGCCGACCGAGCCGGCCGTGTGCACCCGCAGCAGCGGCTTGCCGGCCGCTCCCAGTGCCTCGGCCAGGAACAGCTCGGGCATCATCACGCCCTCGAACAGGTCGGGCGCCTTGCCGACGACGATCGCGTCGATGTCGTCGAAGTCCATGCCGGCGTCGGCGAGTGCACGGTCCACCGCCTCGCGGCACAGTCCGGCCATCGACACGTCCTCGCGCTTGGCCCGGTGGTGGGTCTGGCCCACGCCGATGACCGCTGCCGGCTGCTTGCTCATTGGTTGGCTCCCATCACGCACACAAGGTTCTGCTGGAGCGCCGGGCCGCTGGTCGCGTGGCCGAGCACTCGGTCGGACGATCCGTCCCAGACCCTTCGGGCGGCCTCGCCGATCCGGTTCAGGCCGCTGGTGAACATCGGGTTGCTGACCAGGGCCCCGCCCGAGGGGTTGATCCGGACGGCGTCCCCGAGGCCCGAGCTCCCGGCGCAGGATCAGCTCCTGGTGCGAGAACGGCGCATGAAGCTCGGCCAGCTCGACACCCTCCAGACCGGCCCCCTCGCCGGCGCGAGCCGCCGAGGGCGAGCGGGTCAGGTCACGGCCCCCGAGCTGGAGGGCGTCGACGTTGTGCGCGAACCCAGAGATCCAGGCCGGGCGCTCGATGGCGTCGTACGCCCGTTCGCCGGCGGCGAGCACGATCGCGGCCGCTCCGTCGGTGACCGGGGCGCAGTCGTGCTTGCGCAGCGGGTCGGCGTACAAGGGTTTGCTCAACAACTTGTCGATCGACGACCGTCCCCGGCGAATGGCGTACTGGGTTGTCTTCTCGCGTCGCTGAGCGACCGGTTGACGACGTCGGCCATGGCCCGCTCGTCCCAGAGACCGGCGTCGATGCCGGCCCGGGCCTGCAGGCCGGCCAGGGACACGGTGTCCGGCCACAGCGGAGTCATCGTGTAGGGGTCGAGCTGGAGGGCCAGGGTCCGGCGGAGCACGCCCGCCGAGGACTTGCCGAAGCCGTAGACCAGGGCGGTGTCGACCTCGCCGGTCTGGATCTTGATCCACGCCTCGTACAGCGCCCACGCGGCGTCCATCTCGACGTGCGACTCGTTGACCGGGGGCAGTACGCCGATCGCGTCGACGGCCGACACGAACGAGAAGGACCGGCCGGCGAGGTAGTCGGAGGACCCCGAGCACCAGAAGCCGATGTCCTTGCGGGTGAAGCCGGTCTGCTCGTAGCAGTCGGCCAGGATCGGGACCAGCAGCTCCACGCACGTGGGCGACCCGTCGAACTCCGGCATCTGTCGCTGGGCGAACCCGACAACGGCGACGTCTCTCATGTCCGTCCGCTCCTCAGAGGTGCTGCTTGTAGGTCTCGTAGTCCGCGTCGGGCTCGCCTGTCGGACGGAAGTGGCTGATGTTCTCGATCGTGGTGCCCCACTCCTCGCGTGGCTTCCAGACCGCCTCGACCCGCATCCCCATCCGGACCTCCTCGGCCGGGATGTCGAGGATCAGGTGCAGGAACGCGATGTCGGCGCCGTCCAGGAGGACGTAGGCCGAGACGTACGGCGGCGTGATCTTCTGGCCCAGGAAGGGCACGTTGACGATGCAGAACGTCGTGACCGTGCCCCGGTCGGCCAGCTCGACCTCGTCGGTGGTGGCCACGCCGTCGACCGGGCAGGCGCTGCGTGGCGGAACGTAGACCTTCTGGCAGACCGGGCACCGTTGGCCGATGATCCGGCCCTCCTCGAGCCCGCGGTAGAACGCGGACTCCTCCGGGGAGGCGGCGTAGAGGTAGTCGAGCTCGACCGGCGTGATGATCCCGGTCACCGGCTCGCCCGCGGCGGCGCCCTGCGCATCGGTTCCGGGCGTTCGAGGCTCGTCGCCGTGGCGCTCCTCGCACCTCAACCTCCGGGACGGGCTCCATGCACGCGATGTCGGTGATGGCGCCGGCCCGTTCCTCGGCCCAGCGGACCTGGACCCGCATCCCGGTCGCGACGTCGTTGGGGGAGGGGACGTCGAGTGCGTGGAGGAGGGTGCCGTCGGCGCCGTCGAGCCGCACCTGCACCCAGGCGAAGGGTCGGTCGAGGGGTTGGCCGGCGACCGGCTCGGGGCACCATGACCAGGCGGTGACGGTCCCCACGGTGGAGACCTCGACGAAGTCGCTGGTCTGCTCGTGGGTGCCGGGGTCGTACTCCGGAGGCGGCACGAGGACCTGCCCGGACGACGTACGCCCGCCGACGATGACGCCGTCACGGAGGCCGGTGAAGAAGCGGCCCAGGACCGGTCCGGTGGACCTGGTGTAGTCGAAGGCAACCGTCACCGGTGCTTGGAGGGTGCGGAGTCCGGAGGGTGGCATGGCACAAAAGTGAAACACGTTCTAGTATCCGGGGGCAAGGAGGTCCACATGAAGTTGGGACTGCAGCTCGGCTACTGGGGCGCGCAACCGCCCGAGGGAGTCGGCGAGCTGGTGACCGCGGCGGAGGAGTCCGGGTTCGACGCGATCTTCACCGCGGAGGCGTGGGGCTCCGACGCGTTCACGCCGCTGGCCTGGTGGGGCCGCGAGACCACAAGACTCAGGCTCGGCACGTCGATCGTGCAGATGAGCGGACGCTCGCCGACCTCGATCGCGATGCACGCGCTGACCCTGGACCACCTCAGTAACGGCCGGGTGATCCTGGGCATGGGCGTGAGCGGGCCGCAGGTGGTGGAGGGCTGGTACGGCCAACCGTTCTCCAAGCCGCTCGCCCGCACCCGTGAGGTCGTCGACATCATCCGTCAGGTGCTCGCGCGCGAGGCGCCGGTGACCAACGACGGCCCGCACTACCCGCTGCCGTACACCGGTGAGGGCTCGGTCGGCCTGGGCAAGCCACTCAAGCCGATCGTCCACCCCCTGCGCTCCGACATCCCCATCTGGCTCGGCGCCGAGGGACCCAAGAACGTTGCCCAGACCGCGGAGATCGCCGACGGCTGGATCCCGATCTTCTACACCCCCAAGTCGGCCGGCATGTACGGCCCCTGGCTCGACGAGGGCTTCGCCCGCGAGGGCGCCCGCCGCACCCGGTCCACCTTCGAGATCGCGGCCACCTGCCACGTCCAGATCGTCGAGGACACCACCGAGAAGGCCGCCGTCATCAACGCCTTGAAGCCGATCGTCGCCCTCTACATGGGTGGCATGGGCGCCAAGGACCAGAACTTCCACAAGCAGGTCTTCGACCGGATGGGCTACGAGGCGATCACCGACCAGGTCCAGGAGCTCTACCTCAGCGGCAAGAAGGACGACGCCACCGCGCTCATCCCCGACGAGCTCGTCGACGACATGCACATCATCGGCACCGAGGGCGAGGTCAAGGAGACCGTGGCCGCCTGGGAGGAGACTGGAGTGACCACCTTGATGCTCAGCTGTGGCTCGGCCGACGAGGTCCGCCGGATCGCCGAGGTCCTGGCGTAGCGCGGTTTGGGCGCCCCGCTGGTCCACGAGATGCCCACCGGGTCACGGTGACCCGGGGCACGCCCGTCCCTTGTGGCACCACGCCTCGGAGCCGTATGTTGCGAGGAATGTGACGCGCATCACATGCCGCCTTGGGCAGGAGGCCGAATGACGCAGCTCGACCGACAGGGTCCATCAGACCCGATGTCCGTCCCGTTCACCCCCGGCATGCGTGACAATCGCGAAGAGCTGGCGGTGATGCCCGACGAGATCGCCCGCACCATCGAGCCGCCGGCAGAGCCGACGCCGACCGAGAAGTTCACCGAGCAGTGGCGCAACGCGTCGTACAACTGCTTCTCCTCGGGCCACAAGTTCTGCCGCGAGGTCTGTCCGGTGACCCAGGTGACCCGCAACGAGTCGTGGACGCCCACCGCGTTCCACGCCAACGTCGTCGCCATGGACCGTGGCGAGCTGACGATCGAGGAGGTCGCCACCGACTACGTCAACTGCACGCAGTGCGGCGCCTGCGAGCTGCGCTGCCCCAACACGCTGTTCACCGGTGACTTCTACCGCTTTCGGACCCGCACCGTCGATGTGGTCAAGGCGGTGCGCGCCTTCGCTGTCGAGAGCGGGGTCCACCAGCCGGCGTGGCGGTCGTGGAACGAGCGGACCGACGAGCGCACTCATGAGCCGGTGCTGGGCGAGACCCCGGTCAGCCAGGACCACGTGCGTGACTGGTCCGAGGGGCTCGATCTCCCCGTCGGCGGCGAGACGGTGCTGTTCGTCGACTGCGAGGCGGCGTTCTACCGGACCTCGGTCCCCCGCGCCGTCGCCCAGATCCTGCAGGTGGCGGGGTACGAATTCGGCCTGATGGGCGAGCAGTGGTGCTGCGGAGGCCCGGCCGCGGAGATGGGGTACGTCGACCAGGCGAAGCGGTTCGCGCGGCACAACTTGGACAACTGGCGCTCAACCGGCACGAAGCGGGTGCTCGTGCTCGACCCGCACGACTACATCTCCTTCACCGAGGACTACCCCAAGTACTTCGGCGCCGAGTTCGACATCGAGGTCGTGCTCGTGGTCGAGCTCTTCGCCGAGCTGATCCGCGAGGGCAAACTAACCCCGTCGGTTCCGATCGAGCGCGCGATCACATACCACGACCCCTGTCGGCTCAACAAGCGCAAGGGCATCTGGAAGGAACCCCGTGAGGTGCTCCGCTCGATCCCGGGACTGAGCTTCACCGACGTCGACCGGGTGACGCAGTGGTCCTACTGCTCCGGTGGCGGCGGCGGGCTCCCGGTCGAGAAGCCCGAGCTCACCGCGGCGATCTCCGCCGGGCGGCTCGAGAAGGCGGCGGGCCTTGGGGTGGACACCCTGGTGAGCGCGTGCCCCTGGTCCGAGCGGCCGCTGGGCGAGGCGGGCGAGGCGGCGAACATCGATGTCGTCGACATCCATGAGCTGCTCGCCGAGTCGCTCGGAATCACCGTCGGTGGTTCTCGCAACGGGTCGGACGGAAGCCCGGCATGACCATCGCGGTGGAGCGTCTCGACGAACTGGTCACGGCGCTGCGCACGGTGCTGTCGGACGAGCAGATCCTCACCTCCAAGCCCGACCGCTACAACCGAGCCCGCGTCCCGGCACCGTTCCCGGTGCACCGCTGGTCCGAGCGGCTCCCCGACCTCGCCGTCCTGCCGACGAGCACCGAACAGGTCGCGGGCGTCGTCCGCATCGCCAACGACCTGCGCGTGCCCGTGGTGCCGCGCGACGGCGGCACCGGACTTACCGACGGCGCCGTCCCGCTGCGCGGCGGCATCGTCATCGACGTGAAGCGGATGAACCAGATCAAGGAGCTGGACCTGGAGAACCGCACGGTGACCGTCGGCACCGGCATCAACATGCTCAAGCTGAACGAAGAGCTGGGGCAGCACGGACTCATCTATCCGGACAACCCAGCGTCGTACCCGTGCTCGCTGGTCGGCGGACGGATCGGAACCAGCGGCTGGTCGCTGATCGGCTCACGCTATGGGCACACCCGTGACCTGGTCCTCAGCTTCGACCACGTGCTCCCCACGGGAGAGATCATGCACGTCGGTGACGGCATCGGCCACAAAGTCAGCAAGTCCTCGAGCGGCTACCAGCTCAAGCACCTGTTCATGGGTCATCAGGGCACGCTCGGGATTGCCACTGAAGCAACGCTCAAGCTGTTCCCGAAGCCGGAAGCCGAGCTGTCTCCGTTCTGGGCGTTCGACAACTACGACGACGCCTACGCCTGCGTTGGGGCCCTGGCCCGCGCCGGAGTCGCGACGTTCGCCGGCGCGGTGCTCTTCGACGAGTGGAAGGTCGCCTACCTGCGTCGAGACGACGAGGCGTACATCCCGCAACCGGGCGACGTTCGGGCCCTCGTCTGTGCGGTGATGTACGGCTACGAGGACGAGGTCAGGCCAGCCGGCAAGCGCCTGTTTCGCATTGCGAAGCAGCACGGCGCCCGCTACCTCGGCGACGAGATCTCCGAGGGCGACTGGGCCGCGCGGCATGACCGCTACGCCACCCCACTACACGGGCGCACCAAGGCGGGTCAGGTGATCCCGATGAGCTGGCACTGCGAGGACGCCGCGATCAACTACACCGACCTGCCGGCCGTCACCAAGGCCTGGCACGGGATCGTCGCCGACCTGCGCCGGCGTACCGACGTCTTCGACGACTGGGGCATGTTCGCGTACACCCAGGGCAACACCGGTGTGGACTACCTCACCGAGATCGACGTGGGCATCTGGGAGCAGCAGCTCGACGACCGGGCGTGGGAGATGTGGGTCAACGCCAAGCGGGACATCGCGGCCGTGTCGCTCGCGCACAAGGGCTCGATCAGCGCCTGCCACGGCTCCTGCCGCGAAGGTGAGGTCGACCTCGTGCCCGACGAGCTCGGCCGTGGCTACGACGTGATGCTCGACCTCAAGCGGACCCTCGACCCGAACAACATCATGAACCCCGGGAAGTACCTCCTCGACCGCGCCTACGAGACAGGGACCGTGTCATGAGCTTCCGGTACGACGAGGAGTACACGCCCCCCGAGCCCGAACGCGTTTCCGACGTCGCCATCACAACTCATGAGCACGTCTTCGAGGTCGACCCGCGGCTGATGGAGCGCTGGGTGCTGCAGCAGGAGTTCCCCAATTGGGACAGCCTGCGGATCATGAACAGCCGCGGTGACCACCTGGAGTGGATGCACCGCCACTTCGCCCACCGCGTCGTTGCCGGCTCCGAGCTGATGGCCGAGGTCGAGGCAGAGGACGCCGGGGCTGACCCGCCGCTGAACCCGTGAACCGCCCGAGTCCCTCGAGAAGGAGTCAAGAATGAGATTCAGCTACGCGATGCTGCCGGACTACCCGCTGAGCGAGTCCCTGGCCTCGATCAAGAAGGCAGACGAGCTCGGGTTCTACGCGGTGTACGCCGCTGACGAGACCTGGCACAAGGACCTCTGGCTCCTGTTCGCCGCAGCGGCTGCGCAGACCAGCCAGATCCGGATGGGCCCAAGCGTGTCGGGCGTCGTGCTGCGCGAGCCGACCCTGATCGCGCAGGCGGCCGCCACGCTCGACGAGCTCACCGGCGGGCGGGCCGAGGTCGCGGTATCGAGCGGCAACTTCGGCCTGCTTGCGGAGTACCAGATCGACTGGGCCCGGACGAAGCCGCTCTCGCGCGTCAGGGAAGCGGTTCACGTGATCCGGACCCTGCTCGACGAGGGGGTCATCACCTATGACGGTGAGTTCTTCAAGTACAGCGGTCTGTTCACGTTCGCCCGGCCGATCCAGGAGCGGCTGCCAGTCAAGATGGGCGCGATGCGCGGACCGAAGTCGTTCGAGGTGGCGGCTGAGGTCTCCGACGGGTGTCACCACGCGCTCAGCTACACCCGCGAGGCGTACGACTTCATGATCGAGCACTGCACGATCGGGGCAGAGCGCGCCGGGAAGAACGTCCAGGACCTCGACCTCGGCGCCTGGATCGTCTTCTCTGTCGCCGAGGACGGGGCCCTGGCCAAGGACGCGGCGCGCAGCATGGTCGGTCTCTATGCCTCCTCCATGCCCGCCGAGCAGCTCAAGCGCAACGGGGTGGATCCCGAGGAGCTGGCACCAGTCATCGAGGCGATCGGAGCCGGCGACATGGCCAAGGGCATCGAGCTGACCACCCCCGATCTCGCAGACCGGCTGTCGGTGGCCGGCACCCCAGAGGAGTGCGCGAAGAAGCTGCAGGACGAGATCGCGGCCGCCGGCATCAACCACATGATCCTCGCGATCACCGACCAGGCGCTGGTCAAGGCCCTGATGGGCCGCGAGATCCCGGGAGTCCCCGACGTCAACACCCAGCTGCAACTCGTCCACGACCGGGTGATGCCTGCCTTTGCCTGAGCGTCGCGTCACCGGTTTTGACCACCCCCTGTGGGTGGTCGCTCGCGGCTCCTGTCAGTTGCGGACCCGTCAGTCGCGGATCCGGGCACGCAGTACGTTCTTCTGGATCTTCCCGGTGGAGGTCTTCGGGAGCTCGATGAACTCGACGCGTCGGGGCACCTTGAAGTCCGCGATCCGCTCGCGGACGAAGGCACACAGCTCGTCGGCGTCGGCCTGCGCACCCTCCTGCAGCGTCACGAACGCGACCGGAGTTTCGCCCCACTTCTCGTCCGGTGCGCCGACGACCGCACACTCGAGCACGGCGGGGTGGGCCTCGAGGACGCGTTCGACCTCGACGGAGGCGATGTTCTCGCCGCCAGAGATGATCACGTCCTTGCGGCGGTCGCGGATCTCGACGTACCCATCCGCGTGCATGACCGCCAGGTCTCCGGTGAGGAAGCAGCCGCTGCGTGCGACAGCAGCGGTCGCCTCGTCGTCACGGTAGTAGCCGAGCATGACGTCGTTGCCCCGCACGGCGAGCTCCCCGATGGTCTCCCCATCCGCGGGTACGTCGTGGCCGTCGGCATCCAGGACGCGCAGCGGCCGGGCGATGATGTTGCCGACACCCTGGCGGGCCCGGAGCCGGTTCCGCTCGTCGGTCGCCAGCTCGTCCCATTCGGGCAACCACTCGTTGATCGCTACCGGCCCGAAGGACTCTGTGAGTCCGTAGAGGTGCGTGACGTCCAGGCCGAGCGGTTCGAGCCGGCCGATCAGCGCGGGTGACGGCGGAGCGCCACCGACGTCCACGTGGACACGGTGGCCGAGCTCGGTCGCGGCCGGGTCGGCGGCGATCATCGTCAACACGGTCGGAGCCCCGCTGAAGTGGGTGACGCCCTCCTCGCGGAGGAGTCGCCAGATCTCGCTCGCGTCGACGGCGCGCAGGCACAGGTGCGTGCCGCCGGCGGCGGTGACCGCCCAGGTGAAGCACCAGCCGTTGCAGTGGAACATCGGCAGCGTCCACAGGTAGCAGGCCCCCGGACCGAGCCGTGCGTGGTAGGCCATCGCGACGGCCTGGAGATAGGCACCCCGGTGGTGGTACATGACGCCCTTGGGCCGTCCGGTCGTACCGGAGGTGTAGTTGAGGGCGAGCAAGTCATGCTCGTCGACCACCACCTGGTCGGAGGGCTCGGGATCCGCACTGGCCAGCCAGGCGTCGTACTCCTCCTCGGCCACCAGCTGGATGTCGAGCTCGTCGGCCAGCGCACGCGCCCGGTCCGCGAGTTCGCGGGTCGCGACGAGCAACCGCGCACCTGAGTGCTCGAGCACGTAGCGCATCTCGTCGTCGCTGAGCCGAATGTTCACGGAGACGAGCACCGCACCGCGTGCCGGCACTGCGTGGTGGAGCTCGAGCATGATGTAACTGTTGGCGCACAGCGCAGCCACCCGGTCGCCCGGCTCGACGCCGGCCGCCGACAGCGCGCTGACCAGTCGAGCGCAGCGACCGGCGAGCTCGGCGTACGTCAGCCGGACATCGCCGTCCACGACGGCGAGGCGCCTGGCGAAGACCGCCGCCGAGCGGTCGAGGAACGACGCCGGGGTGAGCGGGGCGAAGGTGAAGTCAGCCATGCCGGCCAGCCTGCCGCAACCGGCGCCATTCGACCCAGCAGTGGGGCCCGGGCCGTTGCCTCAAACTGGAACACGTTCTAGTCTGCCAACCATGGCAGACGACCTGCGAACCGCGCCGCACAACGGCCACCTGATGGTGGCCGCACTCAAGCGCCACGGCGACAAACCGGTGATGCACCTCGGCGACACCACGCTGACCGGGAGCGAGACGGCGGCGCGCATCAGCCAGTACGTCCAGGCTTTCGAGGCTCTCGGCGCCGGCACCGGCTCGCATGCCGCGCTGCTGGCGCTGAACCGGCCCGAGGTGCTGTTCATCCTCGGGGCCGGCCAGACCCAGGGCTTCCGCCGGACGTCGCTGCATCCGCTGGGGTCGGCCGACGACCATGCCTACGTCATCAATGACGCCGGCATCACCACCCTGATCGTCGACCCGATGTTCACCGAGCGTGCCGTGGCCCTGCTGGAGAAGTGCCCGGGGCTCGGGCAGGTGCTCACCATCGGACCGGTGCCCGAGCCACTGTCCGAGCGGGCAGCGCAGGATGGGCGGCAGAGCCGGGACCTGGTCGCGGAGGCGGCGTCGTACGAGTCGAGACCGCTCAACGCGAAACTGCTGCCACCCGACCACATCGTCTCGATCGCCTACACCGGTGGGACGACCGGCAAGCCCAAGGGCGTGATCGGCACCGCGCAGACGATGGCCACGATGACCCAGGTCCAGCTGGCCGAGTGGGAGTGGCCGGAGGCACCGCGGTTCCTGATGTGCACGCCGCTGTCGCACGCCGGGGCGGCGTTCTTCGCGCCGACCGTGGTCAAGGGCGGCTCCCTCTACGTGCTGTCGCGGTTCGACCCGGCGGAGGTCCTGAAGACCATCGAGGAGCAACGGATCACCGCAACCATGCTCGTACCGTCGATGCTCTACGCGCTGCTCGACCACCCGGACTCCCGGACCCGCGACCTGTCGTCGCTGGAGACGGTCTACTACGGCGCATCGGCCATCAACCCGGTGCGGCTCCGGGAGGCGATCGACCGGTTCGGCCCGATCTTCGCGCAGTACTACGGCCAGTCCGAGGCGCCGATGGTCATCAGCTACCTCGCGAAGGGCGAGCACGACGAGAAGCGGCTCTCCTCGTGCGGCAGGCCGTCGGCGCTGCTCCGGTCCGCGCTGCTGGGCGAGGACGGGTCTCCGGTCGAGGTGGGAGAGCCGGGGGAGATCTGCGTAGCCGGGCCGCTGCTCGCCGGGGGCTACTGGAACCTGCCCGAGGAGACCGCCGAGACCTTCCGGGACGACGGGTGGCTGCACACCGGTGATATCGCCAGGGAGGACGAGGACGGCTTCTGGTTCATTGTCGACCGGACCAAGGACATGATCGTGACGGGTGGGTTCAACGTGTTCCCCCGCGAGGTCGAGGACGTCGTGGCCGAGCACCCGTCGGTCGCCCAGGTGGGCGTCATCGGGACCCCCGACGAGCGGTGGGGCGAGGCCGTCACCGCCATCGTCGTGCTCCGCGAAGGCAACGAGCTCACCGACGAGGTGGTCGCGGAGATCCAGGAGATGGTCAAGGAGCGCAAGGGAGCCGTGCAGGCACCGAAGCGGGTGATCGTGGCCGACTCCCTGCCGCTCACCGGGCTCGGGAAGCCGGACAAGAAGGCGCTGCGGGCGCAGTACTGGGACGGCGACCGGGCGATCGGCTGAATCAATGACCGGGGACGGCCTAGCCTGATCCCCATGCCTCTTCGGAACGGTCCCCACGGCTACGGCCTGGTCACCAAGCTGCTGCACTGGGTGACCGTGGTTGCGCTGGCCGCGCAGTTCGTCGTCGGCTACGTGATGCTCAGGGACGACGGTGGGTTCGAGAAAGCTGAGTGTGACCGTCCGTCCGACCGGCTCGAGGAGCAGTGCGAGCAGCAGCAGGACCGCCTCGAAGCGCGCGCCGACGATCCGTTGGGCACGGCGTACTCCGACCTGGGATCGGGGGACATCCTCGGCGGGGGAGTCACTCTCCCCGAGCTCCACGTGCTGCTCGGGTTGCTCGTCCTCGCCCTCGCCGTGGCCCGGGTGGTCTGGCGCCGGGCGACATCGCTGCCGCCGTGGGCGGAGGGCCTGTCGGCGGGTGAGCGGACGCTGGCGCACTGGACGGAGAAGGCGCTGCTGGTCCTGCTCTTCCTGATTCCCCTCAGCGGTCTGTCACTGGTGCTGGTGAACTACGACCTGCTGCCGCTCCACATCGCGGCCCACCTCGGCTTCTTCGCCACCATCGCCACCCACCTCGGACTGGTGCTCAAGCACCAGTTGCTGGACCGGGACCGGCTGGTGTCCCGCATGTTGTGAGTCTTCACGTCGGACGCCTGTACGCGGGCATACGCGGTGCCTAGCATGACCCGGGTGGCCCGCCGGGCCGAGCAGGGGGTTGAGATGTCAGCACAGGAGAACATCGAGCGCACCAAGGCTGCCTACGCGGCGTTCGCGGCGGCCGACGTCGACGGGGCCAGCGAGGCGCTTGACGGCGGGATCGAGTGGGTCGTCCCCGGAGACAGCACCATCAGTGGCACCTACAACGGCAAGGACGAGGTCATCGGGTTCTGGATGAAGCTGGTCGAGAAGGGCTTCACCACCGAGCCGCAACACTTCCTGGGCGACGACGAGCGGGTCGTTGTCCTGACCCGGATCACCGTCGACGGCGAGTCGGCCGACCAGGCCGACGTCCTGACGTTCCGGGAAGGCAAGGTCGTGAAGTTCCAGTCGGCCAGCGATACTGCGCTGCAGGCACGGATCTGGGGCAGCAAGTAGCGCTCAGGTCCCCGTGAACTCCGGGGTCCGCTTCTCCATGAACGCCTTCGGGCCCTCCTTGGCGTCGTTCGAGGCGAAGACGGCGGCGCCGATCTTCGCGTCGTCGGCCCAGCAGTCGTCCTCATGCTTGCCCTCGGAGTCGCGGATCGTCTTCAGCACCGCCTGGACGGCCAGCGGTCCGTTGGCCGCGACCATCCCGGCGATCTCGTGCGCCTTCTCCAGCGCCTGTCCGTCGGGTACGACGTGCCCGATCAGGCCGAGGGCCAGGGCCTCCGGGGCCTTGATGTGGCGACCGGTGAGCAGCAGGTCGGCCGCCACCGTGTAGGGGATCTGGCGGGGCAGCCGCACGGCGGAGCCGCCGAGCGGGTAGAGGCCCCAGCGCGGCTCGGATACCCCGAACCTGGCGGACTCGCCGGCCACCCGGATGTCGGTGGCCTGCAGGATCTCGGTGCCGCCCGCGATCGCCGGGCCCTCGACCGCCGCGACCAGCGGCTTGGTGAGCCGGAAACCCTTGAGCAGGGACTTGATCACCGACGGGTCGAACTCGCCGGACTCGAACCGGTCCGTCGGGGCCGACTTGCTCATCGCGGCCAGGTCCGCGCCGGCACAGAAGGAGCCGCCGGCACCGGTCAGGATCACGACCCGGACGGCGTCATCGGAGTTCACCCGGTCCCAGGCGTCCGACATGATCTCGAGCATCTCCCCGGACAGCGCGTTGCGCTTCTCGGGCCGGTTCATGGTCACGACCAGGGTGTGGTCGACGAGCTCGACCAGGCAGTGCGCCTCGGCGCCGGAGGGGGTGTCCGTCATGGGGAACGATGCTAGCCAAAAACAAGAACGTGTTCTAGTCTCGGGGCCGTGGCCCTGAACATCGCTGACCTCTTCGAGCACGCCGTCGACGTCGTCCCAGAGCGGTTCGCCATCCAGTCCGGTGACCACAAGGCGACGTACTCCGAGATCGAGGCCGACGCCAACCGGCTGGCCCACTTCCTGCAGAGCCGGGGGGTGGGGCGCGGCGACCACGTCGGGGTCTACGCCAGGAACGGCATCGAGCACGTCGTCGCCCTGTTGGCGATCTTCAAGGTGCGTGCGGTCGCCATCAACGTGAACTACCGCTACGTAGAGGGCGAGCTCGACTACCTCTTCGACAACTCCGACATCGTCGCCCTCCTGCACGAGCGCGGCTATGCGCACCGGGTGGCCGTGTGCGCGCCCCGGCACGAGAAGCTGCACACGATCGTGTCGATGCCCGACCCCACCCAGCCCGGCGCGGGCAGGGGCCAGGAGCCGGACGACGAGGTCGCGGGACTGGTGGCGTCGTACGACGGCGTCACCTGGGCCGACGCGCTCGGCGGGCAGAGTGCCGAGCGCGACTTCGGCGAGCGCAGCGACGACGACGTCTACATCGTCTACACCGGCGGCACGACCGGCTACCCGAAGGGCGTCATGTGGCGCCACGTGGACTTCTGGCGCGTGCTCGGCGGCGGCATCGACTTCATGACCGGGGAGGCCCTGGAGGAGTTCGACCAGTCCAAGCAGGCCGCCACCAACGAGGCGATGGTCACCTTCCCGCTCAGCCCCCTCATGCACGGCGGTGCCCAGGCCGCGACCCTGATGCACCTCTTTGCCGGCCACCTGACCATCGTCGAGCCCGGCTTCGATCCCGTCCGCACCTGGGAGATCGTCGACCGGGAGCAGGTGCAGCTGCTGTTCATGACCGGCGACGCGATGGCCCGCCCGCTGATCGAGGCCTACACCGAGGGCGACTTCGACGGCTCCTCGCTGGTGGCGGTCGCCAGCAGCGCGGCGATCTTCAGCCGGCAGGTCAAGGAGCGCTGGATGGCGGCGTTCCCCAACACCTTCTTCACCGACTCGGTGGGTTCCTCGGAGACCGGTTTCCAGGGCACCGGCCTGCAGGATCCCGAGAACATCAAGGGTGAGGGTTGTGTCGTCGCCCTGGGCCCGGAGTCGGTCGTCCTCGACGACGACAACCGGATCCTCGACCCGGCCGCGAACGTCGGGGCGGTGGGCCGGCTCGCCCGCGGGAACAGCGTCCCCCTGGGCTACTACAAGGACGAAGAGAAGTCCGCGCGCACGTTCATCACCATCGACGGCACGCGGTACTCCGTGCCCGGCGACTTCGCCCGGATCGAGCCCGACAACAAGGTCACGCTGCTGGGGCGCGGCTCGAACTGCATCAACACCGGTGGGGAGAAGGTCTTTCCCGAGGAGGTCGAGATGGCGGTGAAGGCCCACCCCGACATCTACGACGTCCTCGTGGTCGGCATGCCCGACGAACGGTACGGCCAGGCGGTCACGGCCGTCGTGCAGCCACGCGAGGGCGCCACCCCCGACCTCGAGGACCTGCGCAGCTTCCTGCGCGCGTCGCTCTCCGGCTACAAGCTGCCCCGGGCCATGACCCTGGTCGACGAGATTCCGCGCCACGCGACTGGCAAGGCCAACTACCCCAAGGCGACCGAGCTCGCCGGCGCCCGGACCGGCTGAGGGCAGGCGCCCGAATGCGGACCCCCCTCTGCGAAGTCTTCGGCATCGAACGACCGATCTTCGCGTTCACCCCCAGCGAGAAGGTAGCCGCGGCGGTGTCGCGCGCCGGTGGCCTCGGCGTGCTCGGCGCCGTCCGCTTCAACGACCCCGACGAGCTCGATCAGTCCCTGACCTGGCTCGACGAGAACACCGACGGCAAGCCCTACGGCGTCGACGTCGTGATGCCGATGAAGGTGCCCACGGAGGGGACCTCGGTCGACCTCCAGGCCATGATCCCGCCCGAGCACGTGAGCTTCGTCGACCGCACCCTCCAGCAGCTGGGGGTTCCGCCGCTGCCCGAGGGCGAGGGTCGGGAGGGAGTGCTCGGCTGGCTCCACTCGGTGGCCCGTTCCCACGTCGACATCGCCCTGGGACACCGGCCGGTCCTCATCGCCAACGCGCTCGGCTCGCCACCGGTCGACGTCATCGAGCAGGCCCACGCCCGTGGCGTCAAGGTCGCGGCCCTGGCGGGAGCCGCCAAGCACGCGGTGTCCCACGTCCACAACGGCGTCGACGTGATCGTCGCGCAGGGCTACGAAGCGGGCGGGCACACCGGTGAGATCGCCAGCATGGTGCTCACCCCCGAGATCGTCGACGCCGTCGGCCCCGCCGTACCCGTGCTCGGTGCGGGCGGCATCGGCACCGGCCGCCAGATCGCCGCCTCGCTCGCCCTCGGTGCCCAGGGCGTGTGGACCGGGTCGATCTGGCTGACCGTGGAGGAGTACGACCTGTCGGGCGGAGTCGGGATCCGCGACGCCTTCCTGCGCGCCGAGTCCTCCGACACGGTCCGCACCCGGATCTACACCGGCAAGCCGGCCCGGCTGCTCAAGACGAAATGGACCGAGGCGTGGGAGGCCGAGGACGCCCCGGAGCCGTTGCCGATGCCCCTGCAGAACCTGCTCGTCGCCGACGCCCACAACCGGATGAACCGGGGCGACGACCCTGACACCGTCTCCATGCCGGTGGGCCAGATCGTGGGCCGGATGAACGAGGTGCGCCCCGTCGCTGAGGTGATGGACCGGCTCGTGGAGGAGTTCAACGAGGCGGTCGGCAGGCTCGACGACGTGGCCGGGGCTTAGATTCCAGCCGTTCTGGGAAGGACACCTCCCATGGATCAGACGCAGCGCCCTCTCCGCCGCCTGGCCACGGTGGTCGTGGCGCTGGCCGTCGCAGGGGGTCTCGTGGGGCTCGCCGGCGCCGGATCGGCCACCACCGACGCCTTCCCCGCGCCTACGCCCCAGGCGGAGTGCGGTCCTGGTGCCCGGGAGGAGACCGACATCCAGGGCAGGGTCCCGCAGCGCGACTACGACACCGGACGGGTGGACCGTGGCTATCGCTGCAACACCGAGCAGGTGGCCCACCATGGGGAGACTGGTGGGTTCAAGGTCCAGCGCTATCGGGACGAGTCCGGGAGGGTGTGCGCCTACTACGACTCGACGCTGCTGTTCCCCAAGGACATCTTGATGAACGCGGCTCAGGGGCTCGGCGTGATCGTGCTCGACATGGGCGACCCGTCGCGACCCAGGCAGACCGACGAGCTGGTGTCGCCGGCGATGCAGAGCCCGCACGAGTCCGTGCTGGTGAACAAGAAGCGAGGACTGCTCGCCGCCGTCCTCGGCAATGCTGCGACCAACGCGGGCGTGCTCGACGTCTATGACGTCAGCGAGAACTGCCGGCACCCGCAGCTGCTCTCCTCGACACCGACCGCGGTCCTCGGCCATGAGAGCGGCTGGGCCCCGGACGGGAAGACCTTCTGGGCAGCCAGCTCTGGCGGCCAGACCCTCACCGCGATCGACGTCAGCGACCCGCAGGTGCCGAAGCCCGTGTTCTTCCAGTCCGGCGTGAACTACCACGGCCTGCGGCTCTCGGACGACGGCCGGACGATGTACGTCGCTGAGATCGGCAACCCGACCGACGGCAGCTTCGCCTCCGGGGGGTTGCGGATCCTCGACGTGAGCGAGGTGCAGGACCGTGAACCGGACCCGGAGGTCCGGCTGGTCTCCGAGCTGGACTGGCCGGAGCGGTCGATCCCGCAGGTCGCCGAGCCGTTCACCCGCGACGGTCACCCCTACCTGCTCGAGGTCGACGAGTTCGCCAACTACAACTTCACCAGCGGGCTGGATCAGTCCGAGGCGCCGGTCGGGGCGGCCCGGATCATCGACGTCGCCGATCCTGCCAACCCCGTCATCGTCGCCAACCTGCGGCTCGAGGTGCACCAGCCGGCCGCGCGTAAGTCGTCTCAGCAGGACGATCCCGGCGCGATGTCGCCCGTGCAGGGGTACGCCGGCCACTACTGCTCCCTGCCACGCCGGACCGACCCGAAGCTGGTCGCCTGCTCGATGATCGCGTCCGGTCTGCGGATCTTCGACATCAGCAACCTGCGGAGCCCGGTCGAGGTCGGCTACTTCAACCGCCCCGTGCGTCCGGGTTCGAAGCCGGCCAACCCCACGGCGGCCGGCGGCTACGCGATGTCGCAGCCCGCGTGGGATGTCGCCCACCGTCAGGTGTGGTACTCCGACGGGAACTCCGGTTTCTACGCGGTCCGGCTCACCAACGGAGTGGGAGCGCTGCTGCCGCGCTGAGCCGTCTCGGGCTCGGGGTAACGCTGCGTGCTGAAGTCGCCTGCGTAGTAGCCGTTGTGGGGGTGCACCCGGCCGGAGCAGGTGCCGGACTCCACCTCGACGAAGATCGTTGCGGCCATGGTGCTCACCTCCTGGTCCAGTGGTCTTTACCTTCGAGAGTCGCTGCGTTCTCTTCAGATACAGACCTCTGAAATTCGCCGAAATCATCGGCGGAGCGGCGGACTGTTTGTGCTGATCAGGAGTACGACGTACCGCGCTCGGCCCGGGTCCAGAGCGGGTCGGGCACGTCGAGCCCCTGATCGACCAGCTCCCTCTTCAGCACCTTGTTGGTGGCGGTCTGGGGAAGGGTTGCTGCGATCCGGACGTGGCGCGGCCACTGCTTGGGCCCGAGGTCGGGCTGGGCGGCCAGGAACTCCTCGAACGAGGCCGGGTCGAGGTCCGAGCCGGGGCGCAGGACCAGTGCCGCCACGAGTTGGTCACCGGTGGTGGTGTCGGGGACGGCGTACACCGCCACCCGGCTGACCTCGGGGTGGCGCAGCAGGATCCGCTCGACCGGCGCGGCCGCGAGGTTCTCCCCGTCGACCCGAAGCCAGTCGCCAGTGCGGCCCGCGTAGTAGGCGAAGCCGTCGGCGTCGAGGTAGCCGAGGTCGCCGGACCAGTACATCCCGCCGCGCATCCGCTCCGCGGTGGCCGCCTCGTCGTTGTAGTAGCCGGCGAACTGTCCGGCTCCGTCGACGTTGACGAACTCGCCGACGCACTCCTCGAGGTTGGTGACGCGGCCGTGCGGTCCGAGCTCGGCGGGAGGACACTCCTCGCCGGTGGCGCGGTCGAGGACCTTCACCCCGTCCATCGGCTTCCCGAGCGAGCCGGGTGGCGTGCCTTCGACGCGCGAGATGATCACGGCGTTCTCGGTGGAGCCGAAGCCGTCGCGCACCTCGCAGCCGAAGCGGGCCGAGAACGCGGCGATGTCCTTCTCGTTGGCCTCGTTGCCGAACGCGAGCCGCAGCGGGTTGTCGGCGTCGTCGTCGCGCTCGGGGGTGGCGAGGATGTAGGACAGCGGTTTGCCGACGTAGTTCATGTACGTCGCCCCGAAGTACCGCACGTCGTCGAGGAACCCGCTGGCCGAGAACCTGGAAGCGAGCGCGAGCGTGGCGCCGGTGACCAGCGCCAGCGCGTAGCCGGACATCACGGCGTTGCTGTGGAACAGCGGCATCGACACGTAGAGCACGTCGCCGCTGGTGATCGAGAACATGTCGGCCAGCACCACGCCCGGGAACCAGACCTTCTCGTGCGTCACCCGGACCGCCTTGGGCTCTCCGCTGGTGCCCGAGGTGAAGATCAGCATGAACAGGGACTCGTCGCCGACCTCCGGGAACGTCACTCCCGGGTCACCGTTGTTCAGGTCGGTCCATTCCGGAGCGTCCACCCGGAGCACCCGCACGCCACCCAGGTCCAGCCCGTCCAGCAGCGTGGCGTGGGCAGCGTCGGTGAGGACGACCTGGCAGTCGCCGGTGCGGATGTCGGCGAGCAGCGACTCACCCCGTCGCGTCGTGTTGAGCCCGACGACCACATGGCCACCCAGCGCGGCGGCCGACAGGGCCGTCACCATCTCCGCGGTGTTGTCGAGCAGCACCCCGACGTGTGGCGGCCGGGTCTCGTCCAGCAGCGTGCGCACCACCTTGGCCCGGGACGCTGCTTCGGCGACGTGCTCGGCCCAGGTCCAGCTGCGGTCTCGGGTGGCGAGGCCGGGGCGGACGTCGCCGGCCCGGTCGAGGAGGAGCTCCCGGAGCGTCGTCACCGTCGGCGCGTGTGTCAGGCAGGCTCGGTGGCGAGGTTGCGGCCGATGGCTAGTGCCTGCTCGGTCGTCCCGCCATAGGCGAACTCAAACCGCTTGGCGGTCGTGAAGTAGCGGTGGGCCTCGCCGTCCAGGTCGATGCCGACCCCGCCGTGCACGTGGACGGTCGTGTGCGCGAGCCGGTGTCCGGCGTCGGCCGCCCACAGCTTGGCGACGGCCAGCTCGGTTCCGGCCGGTAGGCCCTCCTCGAGTCGCCATGCCGCCTGCCACAGGGTGAGCCCCTGGCCAAGTACGTCGATGTAGCCGTCGGCCAGCCGTTGCGAGACGGCCTGGAAGGTGCCGATCGGACGGCCGAACTGCTCGCGCTCCTTCGCATACGCCGAGGTCAACGCGAGCGCGCCCTCGGTGACCCCGAGCTGCTCCGCACAGGCGGCCAGGACCAGCAGCCGGCTCAGGCGCTCGGCCGCCACCCCGGTGGGGTCTCCCAGCACGGCGTCGTCAGGCACTCGCGCATCCTGCAGCTCGACCCGGGCGGCGAGGTCCCCGTCACTGGTCCGCTGGGGCAGCACGGTCACGCCGTCGGTGCCCGGCTCGACGAGGAAGACGCCCGAGCCCGACGGTGTCGTCGCCGTAACCAGGAGAAGGTCCGCCCGGGTCCCGGTCGGGACCAGCGTCTTCACCCCGCTCAGGGTCCAGCCATCGTCGGTGCGTTCGGCCGACGTCACGGGATGCTGCGGCAGGGACTCGCGATCCTCGGCAACCGCCGCGGTGAGCAGTCGCGCACCCGGGGCCGCGCCGGGCAGCCAGGCCTGCTTCTGGTCCGCCGAACCCTGCTCGGCGATGAGACGGCCGGCGGCGCCGTGCGTGACGAGCGGGACAGGGGCGACGGTGCGCCCGACCTCGACCAGGACCCGGCACAGCTCGATCAGGCCGAGGCCGGCGCCGTCGTACTCCTCGGGGAGGGCGAGACCGAGCAGGCCGGCCGAGCCGAGCTCGGTCCAGAGCTCGGGGTCGAACCGGTCGCCGCCGGCCTCGACCTGCTTCATCCGCTCATTGGTGGCGCGGTCCTTGAGGATGCGGGCGGCCAGGTCGGCGGCCTCGTCCTGCTCCGGGGTGAAGGTGAAGTCCATGCCTACCCCATCCTTTCAACGCTTTGCGGCCGGGAGTCCCAGGCCGACGTAGCCGATGATGTCGCGCTGGATCTCGTTGGTGCCGCCGCCGAACGTCATCACCAGCGCGGAGCGGTAGTAGCGCTCGAGCCGCCCGGCCAGTACGGCCGCGGGGGAGTCGACGGCGACCAGCGCGTTCGGGCCGACGACCTCCATGAGCGAGCGGTAGACCTCGGTGGCGAGCTCCGAGCCGTAGACCTTGGTGGCCGAGGCCGCGGCGGGGGAGAGGTCGTCGACTGCGGAGGCGAGCTGCCAGTTGAGCAGGGTGAGCATCTCGACGCGGGCATGGGCCCGGCCGAGCAGGATCTGCACCCACTCCTGGTCGATGACCCGCTGCCCGTCGGGGTTCTTGGTCTCCTGGGCCCAGGTGCGGACCAGTCCCAGGGAATGGGTCAGCGGTGCCGCGGACGTGAGGGCGACCCGCTCGTGGTTCAGCTGGTTGGTCATCAGCGACCAGCCGCCGTTCAGCTCGCCGACCAGGTTCGACGCCGGCACGCGCACGTCCTCGTAGTACGTCGCACTGGTGCCGACCCCGGCCACCGTGTGCACGGGGGTGAAGGAGAAGCCGTCGGCGTCGGCCGGCACCAGGATCATCGAGAGTCCCTTGTGCCGCGGGAGGTCCGGGTCGGTGCGGCAGGCCAGCCAGATCCAGTCGGCGTACTGGATCAGGGAGGTCCACATCTTCTGCCCGTTGATCACCCACTCGTCGCCCTCCCGCTGCGCGCGGGTCTTGAGGCTGGCCAGGTCGGTGCCGGACCCGGGCTCGGAGTAGCCGATCGAGAAGTGCAGCTCGCCGGCCAGGATCCGAGGGAGGAAGTACTCCTTCTGCTCGTCGGTGCCGTAGCGCATGATCGTGGGGCCGACCGTGTTGAGGGTCAGGTAGGGGATCGGGACGCCGGCGACGGCCGCGACATCGGTGAAGATCAGCTGCTCGATCATCGAACGGTCTTGTCCGCCCCACTCCTTGGGCCAGCCGATCCCGAGCCAGCCGTCGGCGCCGAGCTTGCGGATCACGTCCTTGTAGACACCGGCGTCGCCGAACTCACCGGAGGCGGCGGCGAGCCCGGCGCGGATCTCGGGGGTGACCAGGGCGGTGAAGTACTCGCGCAGCTCTTCGCGGAGGCGTTCTTGTTCGGGGGTCAGCGCGACGTGCATCCCGTCAGACTAGAACGTGTTCTTGTTTTGGTCCATACTGGGCCCATGACTGACACGAGACTGCTCGACCACGGCACCCCGCCGGAGCGGTTCGCCCGTGGGTGGCACTGCCTGGGGCTCGCCGAAGACTTCCGAAACGGCAAGCCGCACGCGGTCGAGGCCTTCGGCGGCAAGCTCGTCGTCTGGTCCGATTCGCAAGGCGACCTCCACGTGCTCGACGGCTATTGCCGGCACATGGGCGGCGACCTGACCCAGGGCACCGTCAAGGGCGACGAGATCGCCTGTCCTTTCCACGACTGGCGGTGGGGCGGCGACGGCAAGTGCAAGCAGATCCCCTACGCCCGCCGGGTGCCGCTGCGCGCACGTACGCAGAAGTACCCCGCGGTCGTGCGCAACGGCCAGCTGCTGGTCTGGCACGACGCGGAGGGCGGCGCGGCGGAGGAAGAGATCCTCCCGCCGGAGCTGCCGGGTATCGGCACCGACGAGTGGACCGACTGGACCTGGAACGTCATCGACGTCGACAACTCCCACTGCCGCGAGATCATCGACAACGTCGTCGACATGGCGCACTTCTTCTACATCCACTTCGCGTTTCCCACGAACTTCCGCAACGTCTTCGAGGACCACATGGCGACCCAGTTCATGGAGTCGACCGGGCGGCCGGACATGCAGGCGGAGGGGTACGGCGACGAGGACCTGGTCCTGAAGTCGGAGGCGACCTACTACGGGCCGTCGTACATGATCAACTGGCTCAATACCGACTACAAGGGCTTCATCACCGACGTCATCCTGGTCAACTGTCACGTCCCGACCTCGCAGAACTCCTTCAAGCTGCAGTACGGCCTGTGCGTGAAGAAGCCCGAGGGGCTCGACGAGAAGACCGCCAACTACATCGCGAAGAAGTACTCCGACATGTTCGGCGAGGGCTTCATGCAGGACGTCGAGATCTGGCTGAACAAGGCGCCGGTGCAGAACCCGCTGCTCTGCGAGGAGGACGGGCCCGTCTACCAGCTGCGGCGGTGGTACGAGCAGTTCTACGTCGACAAGGCCGACGTGACACCGGAGATGACCGAGCGGTTCGAGTTCGAGGTGGACACCACCAAGGCCAACGAGTTCTGGCACGCGGAGGTGGAGGCAAACCTGGCCCGCAGAGCAGCCGAGAAGAGCGAGGCCGAGGACAAGGCTTCGGCGGACGCCTGATGCCCTCCTTCGTGCCCACCAGCGCAGACACGCTGGAGGACCAGCGGCTGTACACGACCGCGCGGATGGTCGAGATCGCCTGCCTGGACTGCCTCGCCCGGGTGGGCGTGAAGAAGAACAGCGAGCACCACACCTCCATCCAGTGGACGACCGACGCGCTGGACGAGTGCCAGGTGTTCGCGCGGATGTCCGGCGAGCCCGGCGGGCGACGGGTCCATGCGTCGTGTCCGCGCCTCGCGGCCAGCATCGACGCAGCAGTGCGTGAGGGCCGGCTGTCGATCGGGGCCGAAGATGGATACTGAGTCCTTCGAGCTGAAGGTCCTCGATGTCGTCGAGGAGACCGAAGACGCACGCTCGATCTCGTTCGAGGTCCCCGAGGACGTGGCCGGGCACTTCGACTACAAGCCCGGCCAGTTCCTCACGGTCGCCGTACCCAGCGAGCAGACCGGGGTCGCCGCGCGCTGCTACTCCCTGTGCAGCAGCCCGGTCGAGGACGGCCCCCCGACGATCACTGTCAAGCGGACCGAAGAGGGCTACGCCTCCAACTGGCTGGTCGACAACCTCCAGCCCGGCGACACCCTGCGGGTGTTGCCCCCGAGCGGGATCTTCACCCCGGCCTCGCTGGACGCCGACCTGCTGCTGTTTGCCGGCGGGTCGGGGATCACCCCGGTGATGTCGATCCTGCGGACGGCGTTGCTGAAGGGCAGCGGGAAGATCGTGCTGTTCTACGCCAACCGCGACGAGCAGTCGGTGATCTTCGGGTCCGCCCTGACAACGCTCGCTGCCGAGCACCCGGACCGGCTGCTGGTCGTGCACTGGCTCGAATCGGTCCAGGCCCTGCCCAGCCAGGAGCAGATGAAGGCGTTCGCGACGCCGTACTCCTCCTACGACGCCTTCGTCTGCGGGCCGGCGCCCTTCATGAAGGCCACCGTGGCCGCGCTGCGTGAGCTCGACTTCCCGCGCGCCCGGCGGCACCAGGAGAAGTTCATCTCCCTCGGCGGCAACCCGTTCGGCGACCTGCACGACGTCGAAGTGGCTGAGGGCGAGATGACCGCCGCCGACACCGACGAGCAGGACGCGGCCGAGGACGCCGCCGCGGCCCAGCCCCAGGAGCCGGTGGCGCTGGAGGTCGAGCTGGATGGCGAGAGCTACTCCTTCGACGACTGGATGCCCGGCACCAAGCTCCTCGAGCACCTGGAGTCGAAGGGCATCAAGGCGCCGTTCTCCTGCCGTGAGGGGGAGTGCTCCGCATGCGCCTGCCGGGTGCTGGAGGGCGAGGTCAAGATGCTCCACAACGATGTCCTCGACGACGAGGACCTCGAGGAGGGCATCCGGCTGGGCTGCCAGTCGGTCCCGGTCACCGACAAGGTGTCGATCACCTACCACTGACTCGTTGAGTGGGGAATTTCTGACCGTCGAGTAGGGGAAATCTGTTGCGAGGTCCTCATCGCGTGGCCAGTGTGCGATCAACGGTTGTCGGCACTCTCCCGAAGATGGCGACGGCGCTGATGGACAACACCGCGCCGATCACCACCGGCACCAGCCACGGCCTGATGTCCGGACCACCGACAGTGACGGCCAGCTGCCCGCATCCGGCGGCCACCAGGCCGGCGTACGACCACGTCATGCAGTAGGCGTGGGTAGTGACGGCCATCGCCGATCTCCTGCCGAGAAGCAGGGGCGCAAGCCCCACGCCGATCGTGCCCAGGCTGACTACTGCGAGCGCATGGAACACGCCAAACGCGTCCTCTCGATGCAACGACAGCGCCGCCACGTCGACCAGGACCAGGGCAACGACGTAGCCGGTCGCGATCGTTCGGTGGGTGGGTGTGCCCTTGGGCAACGTCAGGACAACGGCGCCCACAAGGAGCGCTGACACTGCGGCCACGAGATGGCCAGTGGCCAATGCCTGTTCCCAGTCCACGGAGACCATCCGATCGTCGCGGGGATGCTATCCCCGCCGTCGCGCCTCAGCGCAGTTGACCGGCGGGCTCGCCGCGCACCTAATGGTGGGGGTGACCACGCTGCGCACCGTCGTGCTCGTCGAGGGGAACAGCGACCGCGTGGCGCTGCACACCCTGGCGGCGCGTCTCGGTCGGGACCTCGCCGCCGAGGGGATCGACGTCGTCGCGATGGGCGGGATCACCAACACGCGGACATTCGCGTCGCGCTACGGGCCGCACGGGCTCGGCGTCCCGCTGGCGGGGCTATACGACGCAGCCGAGGAGGCCAAGCTCCGGCACGGGCTGGCGGCGGGAGGACTGGACGCCGCCCTCGAGCCTGACGGCCTTTCACGTCTGGGCTTCTACAAGTGCTCGGTAGATCTGGAGGACGAGCTCATCCGCGCGCTGGGGATCGAAGGGGTGGAAGCCGTCATCGAGGCGGCCGGTGAATCGCGTTCACTGCGGCTCCTGACGGGCATGCCTGCCCAGCGCGGCTGGACGCGCGAGGCGGTGCTTCGGCGCTTCCTCGGGGTCCGGTCCGGGCGCAAGGCGCGCTACGCGGCGCTGCTGGTCGAGGCGTTGGAGCCGGAGCGAGTACCCGTGCCGTTGGCGGCGTTGCTCGCCCGAGTCTGAGGAATCGGAACGAGCGCTGCTCACCAGCCCCTCTTGCGCCACTCCGCCACGTGCGGTCGCTCGGTGCCGATGGTCGAGTCGTCGCCGTGCCCGGGGTAGAACCACGTGTCGTCGGGCAACCGGTCGAACAGCTTGGTCGACACGTCCTCGATCAGCTGCCGGAAGGCAGCGGAATCCCCGAACGTGTTGCCGACGCCGCCGGGGAAGAGCGAGTCGCCGGTGAACAGGTGCGGGTGGCCATCGGGGTCGTCGTAGAGCAGGGCGATCGATCCCGGCGTGTGGCCGGTCAGGCGGATCACCTCGAGCGAGCAGCCCCCGACATTGACGGTGTCGCCGTCCTCGACACGAGTCGATACGGGCACGCTGGTCTGCTTGGTGATCTCATCGGCGTCGGGGGCTCCGGCCACCGTGGAGGCTCCTGTCGCGGAGACCACGTCGGACAGGGCGCGGTGGTGGTCCCAGTGCTGGTGGGTGGTGACGACCGTCGCGAGCCCACCGTCGCCGACGAGGGGCAGCAGGGTCTCGGGCGCGGCCGCAGCGTCGATCAGCACCTGCTCGCCGGTGTCGTTGCAGCGCAGGAGGTAGCAGTTGTTGGACATCTGCGGGTCGACCGCGACCTTGGTGATGGTCAGGGCGGAGAGCGAGCGGACGTCGGGCTCACCGCCCGGGGAGACGGCTCCGGTGTAGGTGGCCATCAACCCACCCTAATCACTGCGTCATGAACCGCGGCCTCCCTCGTCACCTCTCTGTCGAGACACCACTGCCTGAAGAACACGGGGGAACACCATGAGCAAGCCCATCCGTCACCTGATCGCGATGGCCGCAGCAGGCGCCGCAGCCATCACCGTGGGGACGCTGCCCGCCGAGGCCGCAGCACGGACCGCGCCGAGCGTCAGCTTCTTCACCGGGAGCCGAGGGGAAGGCTCACTGGTCAGTCGAGCAGTCCAACCCCGACAGCGGCGACAAGCACTCGATGAAGCTCGAGGTGCCGTTCTTCGACCTGGCGACCGAGCCCGTCAACTTCGCGGGGATCGACCTGCACCACGAGGAGGGGCGTCCGGCACCCGAAGAAGCTCCTTCCTTCGACTTCTACTCCTCGGACACCGGCCCGAGCCTGGGCTCACCCCGGCTGGTCGTCAGGTTCAGTGACGGCGGCCGTGGCGAGCTGCGTCCGCTGGCCTGGGAGCGGGACGTCTGGACTACCGTGGGCGGTCCCGACAACAACTGGGACAACATCGGCGGCAACTGCGGCCCCTTCCTGTTCCAGGTGACGTATGACGGTGATGGTGCGCATGCCACCCGGGCCAGACCGTGACGTCGGCCTTCGTGGTGAGCGACTCCGGGTACGCCTACCCGCCGGAGGGCATACGTCCACTACATCGACAACCTGCAGTACGACGGTAAGACGATCTCGCGGCCGGCAGACAACGGCCGAAGCTGACCTACCAGGCACCAACCTTCGGGAGGGTCTCACCGCGGTCTGTGGTGAGACCCTCGCCGGACCCGCGACCGGTCAGCCACCAGCCCAGATCGGCGGCGCTGCCGGAGACGGTCGGGCCGTCTCCTTCGCCGTAGGTCCAGGTGCCGTCGAGGTCGGTGGGGTCGACCCGGAACGGCTCGTGACCACTCACGCTTGGTCATCGAGGCGAGCAGGATCTCGCAGAAGCGGGGCGTCCAGTCGGCCCGCGAGTAGCCGGTGTCCAGGTCGGCGTGGTGGATCTCCACCTCCCGCAGCCGCATCCCGAGCGTGGCGCCGGCCGGGATCGTGGGCCCGCCCGCGGTCCGCTCGAAGGTGGCGCCGCCGGAGTCGTCGGGGAGGGCGGTCCAGGCGTCGGCGTACAGGGTGCACCCCGCCAGCAGCCGCTCGCGGAGCTCGGCCGGGTCGCTGGTGGCGAGGTCCTCGATGTCGCTGTCCCGGTCCTCCTGAGAGGAGTACATCGGGGTCGGTTCGTCCTGGACGATCCCGGTCAGCGCGCCGGCCAGGCCCTCGGCGTTGAGCGCCAGGTGGGCGACGACGTGAGCGCGCGTCCAGCCCGGGAGGCCGGATGGTCCGCCCCAGTCGTCGCCCTTGAACCCGTCCACTGTGCGGACCAGGCGGTTGGTCGCCTCCTGGAGCTCCTCGAGCTGCTGGGTCTTGACGCTGGTGTCGTCGGCCATGCGCCCATCCTTACCTCCTCCGGCTGCGGCTCGCCAGCAGGGTTGTCGGTGGCGCGTGAGAAGGTGAGATACGTGGCGTGGCGGCTTGTGTCGCCACGTAGGATGACGAACACTTGTTCGAACAGCACGGGCAGGTCCGGGCCGACAGTACGAGGGACACCAGTGGCAGAACAGCTCATCATCCGGGGAGCCCGGGAGCACAACCTCAAGGACGTCTCGCTCGACCTGCCCCGTGACTCCCTCATCGTCTTCACCGGTCTGTCGGGCTCCGGCAAGTCGAGCCTCGCCTTCGACACCATCTTCGCCGAGGGGCAGCGCCGCTACGTCGAGTCCCTCTCGGCCTACGCGCGCCAGTTCCTCGGCCAGATGGACAAGCCCGACGTCGACTTCATCGAGGGGCTCTCGCCGGCGGTCTCGATCGACCAGAAGTCCACGTCGCGCAACCCGCGGTCGACCGTCGGCACGATCACCGAGGTCTACGACTACCTCCGCCTGCTCTACGCCCGGATCGGCCATCCTCACTGCCCGACCTGCGGCGCCCGGATCGAGCGCCAGACGCCCCAGCAGATCGTCGACAAGGTGCTCGCCCTCGAGGACGGCCGGCGTTTCCAGGTCCTGGCCCCGGTCATCCGCGGCCGCAAGGGCGAGTACGTCGAGCTGTTCCGGCAGCTCCAGACGCAGGGGTTCTCGCGGGCCAGGGTCGACGGTGAGATCCACACGCTCGACCAGCCTCCGACGCTGGACAAGCAGAAGAAGCACACGATCGAGGTCGTCGTCGACCGCCTGGCGGTCAAGGGTTCCGCCAAGCGCCGGCTGACCGACTCGGTCGAGACCGCCCTCAACCTGGCCGGCGGCCTGGTGCTGCTCGACTTCGTCGAGCTCGACGCCAAGGATCCCGATCGCGAGCTGCGGTTCTCCGAAAAGATGTCGTGCCCCAACGAGCACACCATCGACACCGACGAGCTCGAGCCCCGGTCGTTCTCGTTCAACTCCCCGTTCGGCGCCTGCCCCGAGTGCCACGGCCTCGGCACCCGGATGGAGGTGGATCCAGACCTCGTCGTACCCAACCCGCAGGCCACGCTGGGGGAAGGGGCGATCCAGCCCTGGAGCCAGGCCCACGTCGCCGACTACTTCCTGCGGCTGATGGGTGCGCTCGGCGACGAGCTCGGCTTCGACCTCAACACGCCCTGGGAGGACCTGACCGCCAAGGCCAGGAAGTCCCTCCTCCACGGCCACGCGACCAAGGTCCACGTGGTCACCCGCAACCGCTACGGCCGGCAGCGGGCCTACTACGCCGAGTTCGAGGGGGTCCAGAGCTACATCGAGCGGCGGCACCGCGAGGCCGAGTCCGACACCAGCCGCGAGCGCTTCGAGGGCTTCATGCGCGAGGTGCCGTGCCCCGCCTGCGAGGGCACCCGCCTCAAGCCCGTGTCCCGGGCGGTCACGCTCACGTCGACCACCGCCGAAGGCCTCTGGAACATCGCCGACGTCTGCCGGCTGCCGATCAACGAGACCGCCGACTTCCTGCGCGGACTCGACCTGTCGCCGCGCGAGAAGCAGATCGGCGAGCGCGTGCTCAAGGAGATCCAGGAGCGGCTCAACTTCCTGCTCGACGTCGGCCTCGACTACCTCTCCCTCGAACGGCCCTCCGGCTCGCTGTCCGGCGGCGAGGCCCAGAGGATCCGGCTCGCGACCCAGATCGGCGCCGGACTGGTCGGCGTGCTCTACGTCCTCGACGAGCCCTCGATCGGGCTTCACCAGCGTGACAACCACCGGCTCATCGAGACCCTGATCCGGCTGCGCGACCTCGGCAACACCCTGATCGTGGTCGAGCACGACGAAGACACCATCCGCACCGCCGACTGGGTCGTCGACATCGGGCCTGGCGCCGGCGAGCACGGCGGCCAGATCGTGCACACCGGGTCCGTGCAGGGCCTGCTCGAGCACGCCGACTCTCTCACCGGCCAGTACCTCTCCGGCCGCCGCGAGATCCCCATCCCCGACGTACGACGCCCGCGGGCGAAGGGTCGCGACCTCACCGTCCACGGCGCCCGGGAGCACAACCTGCAGGACATCGACGTGTCGTTCCCGCTCGGGCTCTTCGTCTCGGTGACCGGCGTGTCCGGCTCCGGCAAGTCGACACTCGTCAACGACATCCTCTACACCGCCCTGGCCAAGCAGATCTACGGCTCCCGAGCGGTGCCCGGGCGGCACCGCAAGCTCAGCGGCACCGACCACGTCGACAAGGTGATCCACGTCGACCAGTCGCCGATCGGGCGGACGCCGCGGTCCAACCCGGCGACCTACACCGGGGTGTTCGACCACATCCGCAAGCTCTTCGCGTCCACGCCCGAGGCGAAGATGCGTGGCTACCTCCAGGGTCGGTTCTCGTTCAACGTCAAGGGCGGACGCTGCGAGGCGTGCTCGGGCGACGGCACGATCAAGATCGAGATGAACTTCCTGCCCGACGTCTACGTCCCCTGCGAGGTCTGCCACGGGGCGCGCTACAACCGGGAGACGCTCGAGGTCCACTACAAGAGCAAGACCATCGCCGAGGTCCTCGACATGCCGATCGAGGAGGCAGCGGAGTTCTTCGCCGCGGTCCCGGCGATCGCCCGCCACATGAAGACCCTGTGCGAGGTGGGCCTCGGTTACGTCCGGCTCGGCCAGCCCGCCACCACCCTCTCCGGAGGTGAGGCGCAGCGGGTCAAGCTGTCCTCGGAGCTGCAGAAGCGCTCCACAGGAAGCACCGTCTACGTGCTCGACGAGCCGACCACGGGCCTCCACTTCGAGGACATCCGCCGGCTCCTGGGTGTGCTGTCCAGCCTGGTCGACAAGGGCAACACGGTCCTGGTCATCGAGCACAACCTCGACGTGATCAAGACCTCCGACTGGGTGGTCGACATGGGCCCCGAGGGTGGCTCCCGCGGCGGCACGGTCATCGCCGAGGGCACGCCCGAGGACGTCGCGGCCAACCCCGACAGCTACACCGGACAGTTCCTCGCCCCGATCCTGGCGGCGGCCCCACCCCGGGCCAAGCCACGGAAGCGGTCGGCTCGCAAGAAGTCGTGAGTCGGCTCCCTGACCCGTTCGGGTCATGTTCGGCGGCTCGGCCGATGCGTACGCTGGCCTGCGACCTGTCGCTGCGCGCATGAGGGAGCCCGTCGATGACGACTCGCAGAACAATTGACCCACTTTCACGCCGGCATGTGCTGGGCGGAGTCACCGCCGTCGGCCTGGGCGCGCCGCTGCTCTCCGCCTGCGGTGGCGAGAGCGAGCCGGGCAGCGACGGTGACGCAGGCGCCGCGCCGGCCGGGCCCACCATCCGTTGCAGCTGCCATGGCAGCACGTACTCCGCGGTCGATGGCACGGTGCTGAGCGGGCCCGCCCCGTCGGCACTGGCCTCCGAATCTGTCGCGGTGCAGGGCCAGGACATCGAGGTCGGCGGTCAGGTGGTCGGGTCCACGGCCGACGTGCCCGAGGGCAGCGGCACCGTCTTCAAGGAGCAGAAGATCGTCGTGACCCAACCCGAGGCGGGCGACTTCAAGGCCTTCACCGCGGTCTGCACCCACCAGGGGTGCCTGGTCTCCAGCGTCGAGCCAGCGTGAGCGAGCAGCGCGCCTCGCGGCGCATCGTCTTCCAGGGGCTCTCGGCGCTCGGGGTCGCGGCCGTCCTGGCAGGGTGCGGCGGGGAGGAGAGCCAGCCACGAACCTCCGAGCCTTCGCCCACCGACGACTCCCCGAGTCCGTCCAGGCCCAGCGAGTCCGGGCCCGGCAAGCAGCTGAAGGACTCCAAGGACGAAAAGGTCGCTGATGCGCTGGCCACGACCGACGAGATCCCCGTCGGCGGCGGCATCATCCTGACCGACGTCCGGATCGTCATCACTCAGCCGAGCCGGGGCGAGTTCAAGGCCTTCTCCGCCGTCTGCAAGCACCAAGGGCAGACGGTCGGCAAGGTCGCCGACAACACCATCACCTGCCTCTTCCACGGCAGCCAGTACGACGCCGCGACCGGCGACGTCACCACCGGGCCGGCCACGACCGGCCTCGACCCCGTGAAGATTCGCGTCAAGGGCCGAGCGATCATTCGCGCCTGAATCGAGCTCGGTCTGCTGGTTGGCACTCGGCTCGCCATCGCTCGTCCCGCGGTGACCGACGCCGGTCGAGCCGGTCGTCGAGCACCCGTCGTGCGTCGTCGTACCGGTCCGCACGCAGAAGGGCGCAGATCCGGGTCTCCTCGAGAATCTCCCGTTGGGCGTCGGAGCCGCCGAGCCGATAGCTGAAGCTGTCGAGCCTGGCCAGCGCGTCCGCTGCCTCGGAGTACCGCCCGGCCTCCATCTGCAGGAGCGCCGTCCCGAGCGGGGCCACGACCTCACGGTGGACCGGGTGTGCGTGTCCGGCCGACCACCGGGTGAGGTTGACCAGCCCGGCCCGATCCCCCAGGGCGAGCATGGTGACGGCCGCGTGCATGGCGACGAACGGCGTGGCCGGCCGCTCCAGCATCTCTCGGTCGGTGACCGTGGCGACCGCACGAAGGTCGGGGACGTTGGCCGCTCCAGGCGTGATGGCCCAGCGGAAGAGCAGGGAGCCGCTGTCCACGAGTGCACGGCAGCCGAGTCCGGCCTCGGGCAGCAGCTGGGCGTCGTACCGGCGGCGGACGGCGTCGAGGTCGCCCAGGGAGAGCTCGTGAAGTGCGGCGTGCCAGGCGAAGTGGGTGAGGCTCTGGGTGGCCGCACCGTCGCCCGTCAGCCAGCCGCCCATCCAGGAGAGCCCGGCAGCGTGGTCCCCGGTCTCGTAGTGGGCGTGGGCCCGGGCGTGCGCCGAGTGTCCTGCGCCCGGCTCCTCACCGAGCGAACGACATGAGAGCTCCATCGCTTCGTCGAACCGACGCTGCTCCTGGCGGATGAAGGCCAGGAGTCCGGTGAACCACCAGTCTTCGCCGTACGCCGGCGCGGCGCGTTCGACGATCGCCCAGGCTTCCTCGGGCACCTCCGTCACGCCGGCGAAGGCAATCGTCGGAACCGCGATCGACAGCAGGAGGGCGTCACGGGGATAGGAGGCCAGGTGCGCGATGAGGGGCTGGGAGTCGCCGCGCACGTGAGCCGTCACCGCGTGGACGTGGCTGCGCTCGCGGGACGTGCCCCGCACGGAATGGAGGACGGCGTCGCGCAGTCGCCCCTCGACGTCCACGGGGGCGCCCAGCTCGTGGCCGAGCAGCGCGAGCGCAGCGTGCCCCAGGGCGAACCGCGGATCGTGGGCGATCGACTCGGCCGCGGCCTCGACGGCACCCGAGCGCAGGCACAGGAGATCGCGCACGCCGCGGACGTAGGCGGCGGACGCCTCGCGCCCGGTGCTCAGGGCGTAGCCGTAGAGGTCCCGACTGAGCATGAAACCAGAGTAAAGGACTCGACAAACGGACCCGGTAGCCGCGCCGGTCTGTCCCGGCCGGACCGTAGGGTTGGACCGTGCCCACGCAAGCCCCGCGTCGTACCGCCCCGAGCCGGGGTCGATCCCGACCCAGCCGGGGGTCTACCGGTTCCGTGACGCCCAGGGCCGGGTGGTCTACGTCGGCAAGGCCAAGAACCTGCGCGCCCGGCTGTCGTCGTACTTCCAGGACATCGGCAACCTGCACCAGCGGACCGCCACGATGGTGACCACCGCCGCCAGCGTCGAGTGGACGACCGTCAGCACCGAGGTGGAGGCGCTCCAGCTCGAGTACTCCTGGATCAAGGAGTTCGACCCCCGCTTCAACGTCAAGTACCGCGACGACAAGTCCTACCCCTGGCTGGCAGTCACCGTCGGCGACGAGTTCCCACGGGTGATGGTGGGCCGCGGCGCGAAGAAGAAGGGCACCAAGTACTTCGGCCCCTACAGCCACGCCTGGGCGATCCGGGAGACGGTCGACCTGCTGCTGCGGGTGTTCCCGATGCGGTCGTGCACCAACGGCGTCTTCAAGCGGTCGTCCCAGATCGGCCGGCCGTGCCTGCTGGGCTACATCGACAAGTGCTCCGCGCCCTGCGTCGGCAACATCAGCGCCGAGGACCACCGCCGGATCGTCGACGACTTCTGCGACTTCATGGGCGGCCAGACCGCCGCGTTCGTCAAGCGGATCCGCAAGGAGATGTACGCCGCGTCGGAGGCCGAGGACTTCGAGAAGGCTGCCCGGCTGCGCGATGACCTCGCGGCCATGGAGAAGGCCCTCGAGAAGCAGGCGGTGGTGTTCGGCGACGGCACCGATGCCGACGTCATCGCCCTCGCGGAAGACCCCCTCGAGGTCGCGGTCCAGATCTTCTACGTCCGCGGCGGGCGCATCCGCGGTCAGCGCGGCTGGGTCGCCGACCGCGTCGACGAGGGCGGCACCCCCGAGCTGGTCGAGGACTTCCTGCTCCAGCTCTACGCCGGAGACGCCGAAAACATCCCGCGGGAGATCCTGGTCCCCTCGATGCCTCCCGACGCCGCCACGTTCGAGAGGCTGCTGAGCGAGCTGCGGGGGAGCAGGGTCCGGATCCGGGTGCCCCAGCGCGGCGACAAGAAGTCGCTGCAGCAGACGGTGGCCCGCAACGCCGGCCAGGCCCTGGTCCTGCACAAGACCAAGCGGGCCAGCGACCTCACGACCCGCAACCGCGCCCTGGAGGAGATCCAGCTGGCGCTGACGCTCGACGAGGTGCCGCTACGGATCGAGTGCTACGACGTCTCCAACCTCCAGGGCACCGAGGTGGTCGCCTCGATGGTGGTGTTCGAGGACGGCCTGCCGCGCAAGAGCGAGTACCGCCGCTTCGTCATCCGGGGAGTCGAGGGCCAGAACGACGTGGCGTCGATGCACGAGGTGATCACCCGTCGGTTCCGTCGGCTGCTGGACGAGCAGGCGCGCGGCGAGGTCGTGCTCCCGGGAGACAGCGAGGAGGGACCGATGCTGGTCGACCCCGAGACCGGCCGGCCCCGCAAGTTCGCCTACGCCCCCGGGCTCGTCGTCGTCGACGGCGGCCCGCCGCAGGTGGCGGCCGCCAAGGACGCCCTGGCACAGCTCGGGATCGACGACGTACCGGTCTGCGGCCTGGCCAAGCGGCTGGAGGAGGTGTGGCTCCCGGGCGAGCCAGACCCGGTGATCATGGCGAGGTCCAGCGAGGGGCTCTACCTGCTCCAGCGGATCCGCGACGAGGCCCACCGGTTCGCGATCACCCACCACCGCAGCCGACGGTCGAAGACGATGGTCGAGAGCCTGCTCGACGACGTGCCCGGCCTCGGCGAGGTGCGTCGCAAGACCCTGCTCAAGCACTTCGGGTCCCTGAAGAAGCTGCGGGCCGCGAGCGTCGATGACATCGCGCAGGTCCCGGGCATCGGGACCCGTACCGCGACGGCGATCAAGGATGCCGTCGCGGCCGGGAGCGGACAGACTGTCTCCGTCAACACCGCGACCGGTGAGATCGAGGAGGGCTAGGCGTGGCTGACCAGACGCGTGGCGAGCTGGTGGTGGTCACCGGGATGACCGGCGCCGGTCGCAGCACGGCCGCGAAGGAGCTGGAGGACCTCGGCTTCTACGTCGTCGACAACCTGCCACCGAGCCTGCTCAAGGACGTGGTCCGGCTGGTCGACGAGAGCCGGGGGCTGCGGCAGCCGATCGCGGTGGTCGTCGACGTACGCTCCGGCGCCTTCTTCGGCTCCCTCCGCGCCAATCTCGCCAAGGGCAAGATCGGCAACCGCCACGCGACGCTGGTGTTCCTCGAGGCGTCGGACGACGTCCTGGTCCGCCGGCAGGAGGCGGCCCGCCGGCCGCACCCGCTGCAGGCCGGAGGCCGGCTCCTCGACGGCCTCCAGCGGGAGCGGGAGGTCCTGGCCGACCTGCGCAGCGAGGCCGACCTGGTCATCGACACCTCCGACCTCAACGTCCACCAGCTCACCTACCGGATCGCGGACGCCTTCGGGTCCCCGGACGTCATGAACCTGAAGATCACGGTGGTCAGCTTCGGCTTCAAGTACGGCATCCCCGTCGACGCCGACTTCGTCGCCGACATGCGGTTCCTGCCCAACCCGCACTGGGTGCCCGAGCTGCGTCCGCGCACCGGCCGCGACCCCGAGGTCGCCGCCTACGTTCGCGAGCCGCCCCGGCGCCGAGGAGTTCCTCGACGGCTTCCTGCCGGTGCTGGAGGGCGTGACCCGGGGCTACCTCACCGAGGGCAAGCGGTTCATGACCGTGGCGGTGGGCTGCACCGGCGGCAAGCACCGCAGCGTCGCCATGACGGTGGAGATCGCGCGGCGGCTCGCCGAGCGCGGTCACCACGTCCGGGCCACCCACCGCGACCTGGGCCGCGAGTGATGGGGATGCGCGCCCAGTCCATTCGTGCACAGTCAGCGGTGGCCCTCGGTGGCGGACACGGGCTGCACGCGTCGTTGCACGCGCTCCGCCGCCTGGTCGACGACCTGGTCGTCGACGACCTCACCGCCATCGTGACGGTCGCCGACAACGGCGGGTCGTCCGGACGGCTCCGCGGCGAGTTCGGCGTGCTGCCGCCCGGCGACCTGCGGATGGCGCTGGCCGCCCTGACCCGGGCCGACGAGTGGGGCCGGACCTGGGAGAGCGTGTCCAGCACCGCTTCGAGGGCGACGGCGAGATGCGCGGCCACGTCGTCGGCAACCTCCTCATCGTCAGCCTGTGGGAGCTGCTGGGCGACCACGTCGCGGCACTGCAGCTGATGGGCCGGCTGCTGGGGACGACCGGCCGGGTGCTCCCGATGGCGCTCACCCCGATGGACATCACGGCCGAGGTCAGGGGCCTGGACCCCGCCGATCCCGAGGCCAGGCAGACGGTGCGCGGCCAGGTGGCGGTCGCGACCACCGACGGGGAGATCGTCTCCGTCGCCCTCGACCCCGCCGATCCCGAGGCCTGTCCGGAGGCGGTCGAAGCGGTGCGCGACGCCGACTGGGTGGTGCTCGGGCCGGGTTCGTGGTTCACCTCCGTGATCCCGCACCTGATGGTGCCGGCGCTGCGCGAGGCGCTCGGGCAGACCACGCCCGCGTGGTCGTCGTACTCAACCTGGCGCCGCAGGCGGGGGAGACCGGTGGGTTCGGGCCGGAGGACCACCTGGCCGCCCTGTTCGAGCACGCACCCGGGCTCAAGGTGCACACCGTCCTGGTCGACCCCGGCAGCCTCACGGAGGTCGACGACCTCGAACGCAGCAGTGGCGTCGTACGGCGCCCGCCTGGTCGTCGACGACGTCGCGCTGGGCGACGGCACGCCGCGCCACGATCCCGAGAAGCTGGCCAGCGCCTACGCGGCCATCTTCGAGGAGGGGTGACAGCAGGGCCTTTCCGACGGATCGCGAGCAACCTGATTGGGTTGTTGACGGACGTGGCAGGATTCTGCCCATGGCGATGACCGCACAAGTGAAGGCAGAGCTCGCCAACACCCAGATCTCGAAGAACTGTTGCCGCAAGGCCGAGGTGGCCTCGATGCTGAGGTTCGCGGGTGGCCTCCACATCGTGAGCGGCAAGATCGTGGTCGAGGCCGAGCTCGATACCGGCGCCGCCGCCCGCAGGCTCCGCAAGGACGTGGCGGAGGTCTACGGCCACGCCTCCGACGTGGTGATGATCCAGGGCAACGGGATCCGCAAGGGCAGCCGCTACCTCGTGCGCATCACCAAGGACGGCGAGGCGCTGGCCCGCCAGACCGGCCTGCTCGACCAGCGCGGACGTCCGGTCCGGGGGCTGCCGCCCCACGTCGTCTCCGGCGGCGGCTGCGACGCGGTGGCTGCCTGGCGCGGTGCTTTCCTGGCCCACGGCTCACTGACCGAGCCGGGACGGTCGTCGGCCCTCGAGGTCACCTGCCCCGGGCCCGAGGCCGCGCTGGCCCTCGTCGGCGTCTCGCGGCGGCTCGGGATCCAGGCCAAGGCCCGTGAGGTCCGCGGCGTCGACCGGGTGGTGATCCGGGACGGCGACGCCATCGGCGCGCTGCTGACCAGGGTGGGCGCCCACGAGACCCTGATGGCCTGGGAGGAGCGCCGGATGCGGCGCGAGGTCCGCGCCACGGCCAACCGGCTGGCCAACTTCGACGACGCCAACCTCCGTCGCTCCGCCCGTGCCGCGGTGGCCGCGGGGGCCCGCGTCGAACGAGCGCTGGAGATCCTCGCGGACGACGTACCCGACCATCTGCGCCTGGCCGGGAACCTGCGGCTGGAGCACAAGCAGGCCTCGCTCGAGGAGCTCGGGCAGCTGCACGACCCGGTGCTCACCAAGGACGCCATCGCCGGCCGGATCCGGCGCCTCCTCGCCATGGCCGACAAGCGCGCCGAGGAGCTCGGCATCCCCGACACCGAGGCTTCGCTGACCCCCGAGATGCTCGCTGAGGACTGCCGGCGTAGGTCTCCGGCCTCACGGGCCGCGCGATAGGGTCGTGGTGACAGCTCAGGATCGACGCAGCGTCAATCCACACAGGGGTAGGAGTCAACGCAGTGACCGTTCGCGTAGGTATCAATGGCTTCGGCCGGATCGGCCGCAACTTCTTCCGGGCCGTGCACGCCGGCGACGCCGACATCGAGATCGTCGCCGTCAACGACCTGACCGACAACGCCTCCCTCGCCCACCTGCTGAAGTTCGACTCGATCCTGGGTCGGCTCGGCACCGACGTGACCTCGACGGAGTCCGCCATCAAGGTGGGCGACCAGGAGATCGCCGCGTTCGCCGAGCGCGACCCCGCCAGTCTCAAGTGGGCCGACGTCGGCGCCGACGTCGTGATCGAGTCGACCGGCTTCTTCACCGACGCCACCAAGGCCCGCGCCCACGTGGATGCCGGGGCCAAGAAGGTGATCATCTCCGCGCCCGCCTCCAACGAGGACATCACCGTGGTGATGGGCGTCAACCACGAGCAGTACGACGGCGACGCACACACCGTCATCTCCAACGCCTCGTGCACCACCAACTGCCTCGCTCCGATGGCCAAGGCGCTCCACGAGGAGTTCGGCATCGTCAAGGGCCTGATGACGACCATCCACGCCTACACCGCCGACCAGAACCTCCAGGACAACATCCACAAGGACCCGCGCCGGGCCCGCGCCGCGGCGATCAACCTGGTGCCGACATCGACCGGTGCGGCCAAGGCGATCGGGCTGGTGATGCCCGAGCTCAAGGGCAAGCTCGACGGTTACGCCGTGCGCGTGCCCGGTGCCGACCGGGTCGGCCACCGACCTGACGTTCGAGGCCGGCCGTGAGACCCCGTCGACGAGGTCAACGCGGCGGTCGAGAAGGCGGCAGACGGGCGCTACCTGCGCTACTCCACCGACCCGATCGTCTCCTCCGACATCGTCACCGACCCGGCGTCGTGCATCTTCGACGCGCCGCTGACCAAGGTCATCGGCAACCAGGTCAAGGTCGTCGGCTGGTACGACAACGAGTGGGGCTACTCCAACCGCCTCGCCGACCTGGTGACGCACATCGGCGCCTCGCTCTGATCGTGCCCCAGGAACACGACCAGACCCAGAACGGGATCGAGAGCCTGGGCGACCTCCGCGGGAAGCGCGTGCTCGTGCGCTCCGACCTCAACGTGCCGCTCGACGGCCCGGCGGACAACCGGACCATCACCGACGACGGGCGGATCCGGGCGAGCGTCCCGACGATCAGGCGGCTGGCCGAGGACGGCGCCCGCGTGGTCGTGGTCGCCCACCTCGGCCGGCCCAAGGGGAAGCCGGACCCGGCGTACTCCCTCGCCCCGGTCGCCGAGCGGCTCGGTGAGCTGCTCGGCCGCAAGGTCGCCTTCGCCACCGACACCGTCGGTGAGAGCGCCAGCGCGACCGTCGAGGCGCTGGAGGACGGCGAGGTGGCCGTGCTCGAGAACGTCCGCTTCAACGAGGGCGAGACCAGCGAGGAGGACGAGGTCCGGGCCGCGTTCGCCGCCGAGCTCGCCAAGCTCGCCGACGCGTTCGTCTCCGACGGCTTCGGCGTCGTGCACCGCAAGCAGGCGTCGGTCTACGACATCGCCCTGCGTCTGCCGCACGCCATGGGGAACCTGGTGGCGACCGAGCTCGACGTCCTGCGCCGGCTCACCGCCGACCCCGAGCGGCCCTACGCAGTGGTGCTCGGTGGCTCGAAGGTCTCCGACAAGCTCGGCGTCATCGACAACCTGCTCGACAAGGCCGACAAGCTCCTGATCGGCGGCGGCATGGTCTTCACGTTCCTCAAGGCCCTGGGCCACGAGGTCGGCAAGAGCCTGCTCGAGGAGGACCAGCTCGACACCTGCCGTGACTACCTCGGCGCGGGCGGAGGAGTCGGGGGTCGAGATCGTGCTGCCGACCGACGTCGTCGTCGACACCGACGTTCCCCGTCAGACGACCGGGAGCCCGAGCCGACGCGTCGTACCCGCCTCCGAGATCCCCGCCGACAGCCTCGGCCTCGACATCGGGCCGGAGTCGGCGAAGGCGTTCGCCGCCGAGCTCGCCGATGCCCGCACCGTCTTCTGGAACGGGCCGATGGGGGTCTTCGAGACGGACGCCTTCGCCGACGGGGACCCGTGCCGTCGCCGAGGCGCTGACGAAGATCTCCGGCCTGTCGGTCGTCGGCGGCGGCGACTCCGCCGCCGCCGTGCGCCACGCTCGGGTTTCGACGAGGCCGCGTTCGGGCACATCTCGACCGGTGGCGGCGCGAGCCTGGAGTACCTCGAGGGCAAGGACCTGCCCGGCATCGCGGTCCTCGAACGCTGAGCCGCCGCAACCGTTCAGCGCTGCCTGTCCGGCGCGTCACCGATCCCCAACCACAGTCGAACGAAGGAACCCCATGGCCGAGACCCGTACGCCGTTGATGGCCGGGAACTGGAAGATGAACCTGAACCACCAGGAAGCGGTGGTGCTCGTGCAGAAGCTCGCCTGGACGCTGGCGGACAAGAAGCACGACTACGCGCCAGGTCGAGGTCGTCGTCGTGCCGCCGTTCACGGACCTGCGCTCGGTGCAGACGCTGGTGGACGGCGACCGGCTGCTGGTCAAGTACGGCGCTCAGGACGTCTCCACCCACGACAGCGGCGCCTACACCGGCGAGATCTCCGCGGGCATGCTGGCGAAGCTGGGGTGCTCCTACGTCGTCGTGGGGCACTCCGAGCGCCGTGAGCACCACAGCCGAGTCCGACGAGGTGGTCAACGCCAAGGCGAAGCAGGCACTGGGCGCCGAGATGACGCCGATCGTGTGCGTCGGGGAGGGCCTCGAGGTCCGCCAGGCCGGCGACCACGTGGCCCACACGGTCGCTCAGGTCGACGGCTCCCTGGACGGGATCTCCGCGGAGCAGGTGGCCGTCTCTGGTGGTGGCCTACGAACCGGTCTGGGCCATCGGCACCGGCGAGGTCGCCACGCCCGACGACGCCCAGGAGGTCTGCGCCGCGATCCGCGAGCGGATCCGCGAGGTGCACGGCGACGCGGCGGCCGACGGCGTTCGCGTTCTGTACGGCGGTTCGGTGAAGGCGGCGAACGTCGCCGGGATCATGGACAAGTCCGACGTGGACGGTTGTCTGGTGGGCGGCGCGAGCCTGCAGGCGGACGAGTTCGGCGGAATTTGTCGTTTCTATGACATGCCGTTGCTGTGATCGACCCGGCGTGACGTAGCATTCCGACCGTGATTCTGCTCTTCACCATCGTGCTCGTCGTCGCGAGTGCCCTGATGATCCTGCTGGTGCTGCTCCACAAGGGCCGCGGCGGCGGACTGTCCGACATGTTCGGCGGTGGCGTGTCCAGCTCATTGGGCGGCTCGTCGGTCGCGGAGCGGAACCTCGACCGACTCACGATCGGGATCGGTGTGATCTGGTTCGCCTGCATCATCGCCCTGGGCCTGCTCCTGGCCTACCAGAGTTGAGAGAGGATCGCGCACGTGGCTGTTGGAGGAAACGCAATCCGCGGAAGCCGGGTCGGCGCCGGTCCGATGGGCGAGGCCGAGCGCGGTGAGGCCGCGCCCCGTCAGGCCGTCACCTACTTCTGCTCGCACGAGCACCGCTCGGTGGTGACCTTCTCGGTGGAGGCCCAGCCCCCCGACTCGTGGGACTGCCCGAAGTGCGGGCTGCCCGCCAGCATGGACAGCGACAACCCGCCCCCGGCGCCCAAGATCGAGCCCTACAAGACCCACCTGGCCTACGTGAAGGAGCGCCGCTCCGACGCCGAGGCTGCCAGCATCCTCGACGAGGCGCTCGCAGCTGCTCCGCACTCGCCGGAAGACCGGCGAGATCATCTTCTAGCCGAGTCGGCACGTCGCTGACGACCTGGGCCGCCGAGTCGGCGCGTGTGCTGACGCCTGGGCCGCCGAGTCGGCGCATGCTCAGGCTGTTATGCGCAGACCCAGGCGCCGTCGGGCTTCGCGAGCACCTTGGAACAGCAGCGACTCGCAGTCCCGATTTCGGCCGAACACGTTCGCTGCGACGAACGGCTGCACGAGCCAGTGCTCCTTCTCGGCCGCCGCTCGGCGAGCTCGATCGTGTTCGCGCTGCTGTGGAGAGGTGTGCCACTCTGCGCCGTCTACTCAGCGGCGAAGCGGATCACATCGTTCGCGATATCAAGGACCGCGATCAGGGCGCCATCGCGGTGCACCTCGACCTGCGGCTCAGGCGTCGGCAGACCGCAGTCGATCCATCTCAGGCGCAGTACGGACTCGCCGGGTGAGGCTGCACGGCCATCCGCAAGCGGAGCGAGTTCACGCAACCGAGTGACCCAACGCATGCCGCGGAAGCGCTCTACGCCGGCCACCAGTTCGTCCTTGCTGAACATCTGGAGCCGCAGCATTGCATCCAGCCCGGAGATGGCGGTCTCACGGAATCTCACCCGCCCCAAGTCCCAGGCCGTCCGCAGCGGTGTGGTGACGGCGATGCCACGAGACCTCGATTACGTCGGACGCGATCAGGTTGCGCTCGCCGCTGTCGGCCAGATCGTTGCGTAGTCGTCCCCTTCCGGACGGCCGGAATATCGAGATCGGCCGAAGTTCGAGGTGCTCGTTGGGGGCGAGGATCATCTCCGCGCCCAAGAGCCAGCCGGCGTGTCGGTCACAGACCACGCAGTCGCTCGGCACCACCAGCGACAGACACTGGCTCCTCAACCTGACCGAGTCGCCGGCTTGGGTCGCCAGATAGACCGACTTGAGGGGTCTGCGAAGGAGTCCATGGGCAACCAGCCGCGTCAGGACATGCGGGGCACACCCTCCCGGCGGGCATCGGCGGTGGTGAACGGCCGGTCGAGGGGGAGAGGAAAAGTCGAATCGAGGAGCTCGACCGCGCGTAGGTCCCGAAGGTTCATGCCCGTCATGGTTTCTGCGGCCCGCTCACGCGGCCAGTGGCACTTGGGAAGCTGTGGATTGGCGCTTGGCGGGCCTTTGCAGTAGCGCCGACTCGCGGTCGTCAGGGTGCAGTAGCGCCGACTCGCGGGTCGTCAGGGTGGCAGTAGCGCCGACTCGCGGGTCGTCAGGGTGGCAGTAGCGCCGACTCGGCTCAGAGCCGGAAGCAGCTGCACGGTCGAGGAACCACACCGTCTCCTCGGTGCCCTCCACCCGCGCGGCGGGAACGTCTCCACCGGACAACGCGCGAGCGACCGCTTCGGCCTTCTCCGCGCCGCTCACCACCAGCCAGGTCGCGCGCGGTGCGGTTGAGGGCCGGCAGGGTGAGGCTGACCCGCTCGGGTGGAGGCTTGGGGGAGTCGGTCACGGATACGGCGATCTCATCGTCGACGTCGAGGGCTGAGTGGCCGGGGAACAGCGAGGCCACGTGGCCGTCCGGTCCGACGCCGAGCATCACGACCTCGAACGCGCCGCTGCCCTGGGTCCGGATCTCGCGACCGTACGCGTCGGCGGCCTCGGCGACGGTCGCGAAGTCGTCGGAGGAGCCGACCTCGTGGACCCGGGAGGTTTCGACGCCGACCGGGTCCAGGAACGCGGCCCGGGCTGCGCGGGCGTTGCGGTCGGGGGAGTCGCGGGGGACGAAGCGCTCGTCACCCCACCAGACGTCGACGCGCGACCAGTCGACGCCAGCGGAGTCGGCCGAGGCCATCCGACCGAGCTCGTGATGGACGGCGTCGGCGACGGTGCCGCCGGTGAGGGCGACGTGGGGATCGAGCCCCTCGGCCTGGGCAGCGGCGAGGCGCGACACCAGCGCGCCCGCCACGGCCGAGGCGAGGGCCGTCGGCGTCGTCGTGGACCTCGATCCGTGGTTCGCTCACGAGGCGGTCGACTTCCTGGTCGGCCGGCGCGCGGCGAGGCGGCGCACCGTGGCGGCGTACACCTCGTCCTCGTCGAGACGTCGCAGCTCCTCGGCCAGCAGCTCGGGCACGTCCCGGCGCTTGAGCGCCACCGGACGGTCGGGGGCCTCGGGAGAGGAGAACGTCGCGAGCTTGCCGTCCCGCCGCTCGAGCCTGATCGGGCCCGCCTTGGTGTCGAGCACGACCTCGGTGATGCCGGGGCCCGACGGAGCTGCGTGCGCGTCGACGTCGCACCCGCAGCCGGTCGCCGAGCCAGGCGGCCAGCAGGTCGGCGCTGGGGCTGATCCGCTCGGCCGGCGACCGACGCTCCGGTCACCTTCACCTGGTGCTGGTCGAGCGCGGCCGCGAGCAGCGCCCGCCAGGGGGTGATCCGGGTCCAGGCGAGGTCGGTGTTGCCGGGGGCGTACGACGCGCACTGCGTCTGCATCGCCTTCGATCTTGCCCCGAGCGTGCGCCGCGGCGTCGGTGATCGCGGCGCTGGGCCAGCGCGCCGAGCGGGTCGTCGGCCGGGTCGTCGGGGGCGTCGGCGGGCCACCAGATCGCCACGGGGGAGTCGGGCAGCAGCAGCGGGAGTACGACGGACTCGGCGTGCTTGACCACCTCGCCCTTGAGCCGGATCAGTGCGGTCTCGCCGGTCCAGCCGGCGCCGGTGCCGACCTGCGCGTTGACCTGGGCCGCGCCCCGGCCGTCGCCGAGGATCGACGCCCAGCACGCGGGCCGGGTGCTCGTGGGAGGCCTGACGGGCCGCGGCCATCGCCTCCTCGGCGTGGTCCTCGGGTACGACGATCACCAGGGTCATCACCATGCCCATGGCCGGGCTGCCGGCCCGCGTCCGGGCGCGGACGAACTCGGCGGCGATCTGCGGCCGGCGTTGGTGTCGATCAGCTCGATCATCGGGAGTTCATGGCCGCCTCCAGGTCCGGCCGTCGCGGGCCAGCATCTTGTCGGCGGACTCCGGGCCCCAGGTGCCCGAGGGGTACGCCTCCGGCTCGGCCTTCCCGCGGTCCTGCCGGGCCCAGTGCTCGAGGATCGGGTCGAGGATCTGCCAGGACAGCTCGACCTCCTCGTGCCGCGGGAACAGCGGCGGGTCGCCGAGGAGCACGTCGAGGATCAGCCGCTCGTAGGCCTCCGGGCTGGCCTCGGTGAACGATGCCGCCGTAGGCGAAGTCCATGTTCACGTCGCGGATCTCCATCTGCGGTGCCCGGGCACCTTGGAGCCGAATCGCAGCGTCATGCCCTCGTCGGGCTGGACCCGGATCACCAGGGCGTTCTGGGTCAGGTCCTCGGTCGACGACCGCGGTGAACGGCAGGTGCGGCGCGCGCTTGAACACCACCGCGACCTCGGTGACCCGGCGGCCGAGCCGCTTGCCGGTGCGCAGGTAGAACGGCACGCCCGCCCAGCGCCGGTTGTCGACGTCGAGGCGGATCGCGGCGTAGGTCTCGGTGGTCGAGGTCTGGCTTGATGCCCTCCTCGTCGAGGAAGCCGGGCACCTTGACGCCGCCCGCCCAGCCGGGCGGCGTACTGCCCGCGGGCGGTGGTCAGGTCGAGCCGCGCGGGGGAGGACCACGCTCTTCGAGCACCTTCTGCTTCTCCAGCCGCAGGCTGTCGGCGTCGAACGACGTCGGCTCCTCCATCGCGACGAGCGCCATCAGCTGGAGCAGGTGGTTCTGGATCACGTCGCGGGCGGCGCCGATGCCGTCGTAGTAGCCGGCCCGGCCGCCGATGCCGATGTCCTCGGCCATCGTGATCTGCACGTGGTCGACGTAGTTGGAGTTCCAGATCGGCTCGAACATCGCGTTCGCGAACCGCATCGCGAGGATGTTCTGGACGGTCTCCTTGCCGAGGTAGTGGTCGATCCGGAAGATCGACTCCGGCGGGAAGACCTCGTCGAGCATCCGGTTCAGCTCGCGCGCGGACTCCAGGTCGTGACCGAACGGCTTCTCGACCACCACCCGCCGCCACGAGTCGGCCGTCGGCTCGGCCAGGCCGTGCTCCTTGAGCTGGCCGACCACGTCGCCGAAGAAGCCGGGCGGGATGGCGAGGTAGAAGGCGTGGTTGCCGCCGGTGCCGCGGACCTCGTCGAGCTCCTCGATGGTCCGGCGCAGCTTGCTCGAAGGCGAGGTCGTCGTCGAAGTCGCCCTGGCACGAAGCGGAACCCCTCGGCGAGCTGGCGCCAGACCTCCTCGCGGAACTCGGTGCGGGCGTGCTGCCTTGACCGAGTCGTGCACGATCTGCGCGAAGTCCTGGTCGGCCCAGTCGCGGCGGGCGAAGCCGACCAGCGCAGAAGCCGGGCGGCAGCAGGCCGCGGTTGGCCAGGTCGTAGATCGCCGGCATCAGCTTCTTGCGCGCCAGGTCGCCGGTGACGCCGAAGATCACCATCCCGCAGGGACCGGCGATCCGGGGCAGCCGCCGGTCCTGCGGGGTCCCGCAGCGGGTTGCTGGTGGTCCGTGGTCCGTCTGCGTCACGCCAGCGCCTGCTGTACGTCGGCCAGGTCGGCCGGGCTCGTGACGTGCAGGCGCAGCACCGGGCGGCCGTGGTCGGCGAGCACCTGCCCGTCGCCGACGGCCTGGGCGGTCGAGGAACTCGTGCGAACGTGAAGGGCCGGTCCGGGACGGCCAGGTCGGCCTCGGGCTGCGCCGGTGACCTGCAGGTAGACGCCGGTCGGCGGGCCCGCCCTTGTGGTACTGCCCGGTGGAGTGCAGGAACCGCGGCCCCCAGCCGAACGTGACCGGGCCGCCCGGTGCGCGTGGCCAGGGCGTCGCGGACCGACGCGAGCTCGGCGTCGCGGTGCCGGTCGAGGTAGGCCTGCACGGCGACGTACCCGTGGTCGGGGTCGAGCTGGTCGAGCAGGGCGGCGACGGCCGTCGCCGACGCTGTCGGTGCCCGTCGCGGCAGCCACTCGCCGGACGCGTAGACCGTCGACCGGCCCGTCGACGAACGCCGGGGCCGGCTCGGAGGCCGCCGCCGTCGAGCATCTCCCGGGCGGCCGCCTTGGCGCTCTCCACGTCGGGCTGGTCGAAGGGGTTGATCCCGATCAGCCGGCCGGCGACGGCGGTGGCGTCCTCCCACAGCAGCAGCTGGGCGCCGAGCGGTGCGTCCACTGACACGCCGAACCCGGACGCCGGCCGGCACCGACGCCGAGGACGGGCTCGGCGCCGTACAGTGCGCCAGCGACCTCGTCGGGCGTGCCGGGGAGAAGTTCGGGGCGTCGACGCGCGTCGACGACGACCGGCAGGATGCCGGTGCCCTCCTTGCCGGTGCGACTCGGCGATCAGCTGCTCGGCCCAGTCGCCGAAGCCCGGCGTACGGCGAGCCCGCGTCGGCGAGCACCAGCTTGTCGCACGCCGGCTGCGTTGGCGACACCCAGCAGCGCGCCGAGCCGCAGGCCCGGGGTTGTCGACCGTCGTCGGCCTCGAGAGCAGGTCGCGATCGCCGCGGCCTCGTCGAGCAGGCCGGCCGACGTCGGCGCCGGCCAGCCCGCTGGGCACCAGGCCGAAGGCGGTGAGCGCGGAGTAGCGGCCGCCGACGTCGGGGTCGGCGAGGAACGACGCGGTAGCCGGCCTCGCGCGGCCGCCTCGTCGAGCGGCGAGCCCGGGTCGGTGACCACGACGATCCGCTCGGCGGGGTCGATGCCGGCGTCGCGCGAACGCCTTCTCGAAGGCCCGGCGCTGGCTGTCGGTCTCGACCGTGCCGCCGGACTTGGACGAGACGACGACCACGCGTCTCGGCGAGCCGGTCCTCGAGCGCGGCGCGGACGAAGTCGGGGTCGGAGGAGTCGAGCACCGTCGAGCTCGACCCCGCGGCCGCGCAGATCACCTCGGGCGCCAGCGACGAGCCGCCCATGCCGCACAGCACGACCGTGGTCAGGCCGCGCTCGCGGAGCTCGACCTCGAGGGTGGAGATCTCGGTGACCAGCGGCTCGCGACGGCTCGGGCAGGTCCACCCAGGCGAGCCGCTTGCGCCGCCTCCTCCTCGGCGGCCGGGCCCCACAGCGTCGGGTCCTGGCCGGCGATGCCGGCTCGGCGACCTTGTCGGCGACCAGCTGCTCGACGGCGGCGGCGTACGCCGCCTCGTCGGGGTAGCCGAAGGACAGCTCGAACCGCCGGTTCCCGTCGGACGGTGTTCCAAGCCGTGCCGCTCATGCCTTGGCCGCGTCCATCTGCTCCGACGACGGTGTCGAGCAGCTCGTGCCAGGACTTCGCGAACTTGTCGACGCCCTCCTGCTCGAGGGCCGCGATCACGTCGTCGTAGTCGATGCCGACGGCCGGCCAGGTCGTCCATCACCTGCTGGGCGTCGTCGTACGTCGCGGTGACCTGGTCGCCGTCGACCTCGCCGTGGTCGGCGAAGGCCTCCAGGGTCTTCTCCGGCATCGTGTTGACGGTGTTGGCGACGACGAGGTCGGCGACGTACATGGTGTCGGAGTAGTCGGGGTTCTTCACGCCGGTGGACGCCCACAGCGGGCGCTGGGTGTTGGCGCCGGCCTCGGCGAGCGCTGGCCCAGCGGTCGCCGGCGAAGAACTGCTGGTAGTCGCGGTAGGCGAGCCGGGCGTTGGCGACGCCGGCCTTGCCGCGCAGGGCCAGCGCCTCGTCGGTGCCGATCTGCCTCCGAGCCGCTTGTCGATCTCGGTGTCGACGCGGGAGACGAAGAACGACGCCACCGAGTGGATCTTGGACAGGTCGCTGCCGCTGCGTCGAGCGCCTGCTCCAGGCCCGGCGAGGTAGGCGTCCATCACCTCGTCGTAGCGGCCGAGGCCGAAGATCAGGGTGACGTTGACGCTGATCCCGTCGCCGAGGGCGTCGGTGATCGCGGGCGCGCCCTCGGTGGTGGCCGGGATCTTGATGAAGAGGTTGGCGCGGTCGACCTCGGCCCACAGCTCCCGGGCGGACGCGAGGGTCGCCTCGGTGTCGAACGCCAAGGTCGGGGGCGACCTCGATGGAGACCCGGCCGTCGACGCCGCCGGTGGCGTCGTACGTCGGCTGCAGGACGTCGCAGGCGGCGCGGACGTCGCTCGGTGGTGAGCTCGAAGACGACCTTGTCGACGTCGGCGCCGTCGGCCGACGAGGCGGCGGACCTGGTCGTCGTACCGCTCGCCGTCGGAGATCGCGCCGGCGAAGATCGTCGGGTTGGTGGTGACGCCGACGACCGACTTGTCCTTGACCAGGTCGGCGAGGTTGCCGGTCTCGATCCGCTCGCGGGACAGGTCGTCGAGCCAGATCGACACTCCGGCGTCGGAGAGCTGCCTTGAGTCGTTCGGACATGCGTGTTCCTCCTGTTGTGGTCGGTCGGGCCTGGCGGATCAGCCGGTGGCCGCCGCGAGGCTGTCCTCGGCGGCGAGACGACGGCCTCGGCGGTGATGCCGAACTCGCGGAAGATGCGTGGCGTAGTCGGCGGAGGCGCCGAAGTGCTCGAGCGAGACGATGCGGCCGTGGTCGCCGACGAGCTCGCGCCAGCCCATGGGCGACGCCGGCCTCGACGCTGACCCGGGCCTTGACGATCGGCGGGATGACGCTGTCGCGGTAGGCCTGGTCCTGGGCGTCGAACCACTCGCGGCACGGCATCGAGACCACGCGCGCGCGGATGCCCTTCTCGGCGAGCTGGCGCGCGGGCCTCGACGGCGAGCTGGACCTCGGAGCCGGTGGCGATCAGGACCACGTCGGGCGAGCCGCCCTCGGCGTCGAGCAGGACGTAGCCGCCGCGGTGCGACGCCGTCGGTGGTCGGCGAAGCCCGTCGCGTCGCCGCGCGGGAAGACCGGCACGTTCTGCCGGGTCAGCGCGAGGCCGGCCGGGCGGTCGGTGTGCTCGAGGATGGTCTGCCAGGCGGCGACGGTCTCGTTGGCGTCGGCCGGGCCGGACGACGTCGAGGCCGGGGATGGCGCGCAGCGCGGCGAGGTGCTCGACCGGCTGGTGGGTCGGGCCGTCCTCGCCGAGGCCGATCGAGTCGTGGGTCCAGACGTAGGTGACCGGGAGCTGCATGAGCGCGGCGAGCCGGACCGCCGGGCGCATGTAGTCGGAGAACACCAGGAAGGTGCCGCCGTAGACGCGGGTGCCGCCGTGCAGGGCGATGCCGTTCATGATCGAGCCCATGGCGTGCTCGCGGATGCCGAAGTGCAGCACCCGGCCGTAGCAGGTCGCCCTGGCACAGTCCTTGGTGGAGAGCTCCGCCGGGCACGAACGACGGCTCGCCCTTCGGGGTCGTGTTGTTGGACTCGGCGAGGTCGGCCGAGCCGCCCCACAGCTCGGGCAGCACCGGCGCGATCGCGGTGAGCACCTCGCCGGAGGCCTTGCGGGTGGCGACGCCCTTCGGGTCGGCCTCGAACGTCGGGAGCGCGTCGGCCCAGCCGTCGGGCAGGGTGCGGGTCGGTCATCCGGTCGAAGCAGCGCCGTCGCCGGTCGGCGTGCTTCGCGGCCCAGGCGTCGTACTCCTCCTGCCAGGCGGCCTGCGCCGCGCGCGCCGCGCTCGACCAGCGACGCGGGTGTGCGCGAGCACGCTCGTCGGCGACCTCGAACGTCTGGTCGGGGTCGAAGCCGAGGACCTTCTTGGTGGCCGCGACCTCGTCGTCGCCGAGCGCGGAGCCGTGCGCCTTGCCGGTGTTCTGGGCGTTGGGCGCCGGCCAGGCGATGATCGTGCGGAGCACGATCAGGCTCGGCTTGTCGGTGACCTTGTCGGCCTTCTCGAGCGCCTTCCAGAGCGCGTCGACGTCCTCGACGTACTCGTGTGCCGTCGTTGGTCCAGTCGACGGTCTGCACGTGCCAGCCGTAGGCCTCGTAGCGCTTGCCGACGTCCTCGCTGAACGCGATGTCGGTGTCGCCCTCGATCGAGATCCGGTTGGCGTCGTAGATCAGCGGTCAGGTTGCCGAGCTGCTGGTGGCCGGCGATCGAGGACGCCTCGCCGCTGACGCCCTCCTCGAGGTCGCCGTCGCTGCAGATGGCGTAGATGTGGTGGTCGAACGGGCTGTCGCCCTCGGCGGCGTCGGGGTCGAGCAGGCCGCGCTCGCGGCGGGCGGCCATCGCCATGCCGACCGCGTTGCGCGACGCCCTGGCCGAGCGGGCCGGTGGTGGTCTCGACGCCGGCGGTGTGGCCGTGCTCGGGGTGGCCGGGGGTCTTGCGAGCCCCACGTGCGCAGCGACTTGAGGTCGTCGAGCTCGAGGCCGAAGCCGCCGAGGAAGAGCTGGGTGTAGAGCGTGATGCTGGAGTGGCCGCAGGAGAGCACGAACCGGTCGCGGCCGGGCCAGTGCGGGTCGGCGGGGTAGTGCCGCATCACCTTCTGGAACAGCAGGTAGGCGGCCGGCGCCAGGCTCATCGCGGTGCCCGGGGTGGCCGTTGCCGACCTTCTGCACCGCGTCCATGGCCAGCACCCGGCAGGTGTCCACTGCCTTGCGCGTCGAGGTCGGTCCAGTCGAGCTGTGGTCACGGGGATCCCTTTCACGTCGTGCGATCGGCGGGGCCGCCTCGTCGTCGAGCCTACTCACCCGGGGCGATAGACTGCGAGCCCGCACTCAGACCGCACTCCCCACCCGAGGATCTCCCGTGACGTATGTCGGCCAGTCGGCCTCCGCTGTCTCGCAGCCGGAGCCGGCTCGCGCGACCGTCGGCGACGTCGTCGCGGCGTACGTCGGGCTCACCAAGCCGCGGGTCATCGAGCTGCTCCTCCTCACCACCGTGCCGGTGATGTTCTTCGCCGCCCGGGGCGTCCCCGAGCTCGGGCTGGTCGTCGCCACCGTCGTCGGCGGCACGCTGTCCGCCGGGCTCGGCGTCGGCGCTCAACTGCGTCTACGACCGCGACATCGACGAGCAGATGCGCCGTACCCGCCGACGGGCACTTCCACGCCACATCGTCTCGCCGCGCGCGGCGCTGGTCTTCGGGCTGGTGCTCGGCGTGGTGTCGACGGTGGTGCTCGCGGTCTGGGTCAACTGGCTCTCCGCGGCGCTGGCGGTGCTGGCCAACGCGTTCTACGTGCTCGTCTACACGATGGTGCTCAAGCGGCGGACCACCCAGAACATCGTCTGGGGCGGCCTCGCCGGCTGCTTCCCGGCGCTGATCGGCTGGACCGCGGTCACCGGCGAGCTGGCGTGGGTGCCGGTCGTGCTGTTCGTGGTCGTCTTCTTCTGGACGCCGCCGCACACCTGGGCGCTGGCGCTGCGCTACCGCGAGGACTACGCCAACGTCGACGTGCCGATGCTGCCGGTGGTGGCGCCGGCGCGCGAGGTGGGCCGCCAGATCGTGGTCTACAGCTGGGTGATGGTGGCGACGTCGCTGCTGCTGTGGCCGGTCGCCGACACCGGGCTCGTTCTACCCCGTCGCGGCCGCGGTGCTCGGGGCGGTCTTCCTGGTCGAGGCGCACCGGCTGTGGCGCCGCACGCCGGGCACCGAGGACCTCAGCGTGATCCAGCCGATGCGGCTGTTCCACTCCTCGAACCTCTACCTCTCGCTGCTCTTCGTCGCGGTCGCGCTCGACCCGCTGCTGACCGGCTGAGCCACTCCAGGCGATCGCGCAGAGCGAAAGTTTTCCGGCGATTCGGGCAACCGAACGTCCGGCCGGATCGCGTCTATCAGTGAGAGGACGACGGCTACGGCCTGTCCACGGGGGTGCAGGCCGGCCGTCGTCGCCATGTCTGTCGCCGGGACGGCGTCTCGCGGACCTGCGAGCAGCACCCAGGTCACGGCGGCGGAGATCAGCGCCGCGCCGAGCAGGTGGAAGCCGACCAGCACGATCGGCAGGTCGGTGAAGTACTGCACGAACCCGATCGTCCCCTGGGCCAGCTCGAGCCCGAGCAGCACAGCACGGCCGCGGCGCACGGTGGCCGGTCGGCCGGCGGCGCGGACCGCGAAGAGCAGCCCGACCGTGAGCCCGACGAACAGGAACACGAGCGTCGGCGTGCAGCTGGCTGACCTGCAGCGGGTCGAGGCCGTTGCGCGGTGAGTCGATGTCGCCGGCGTGCGGGCCGGAGCCGGTGACCACGGTGCCGACGTAGAGCACCACCCAGCCGGCGGCGAACGTCAGCCACGGCGAGCGTGACGTCAGCGCCCCGGCCGGCGGCGCGGGAGCGGGGCGGTCGAGCCGCCGCAGGAACAGCACCGCGACGCCCGATGATCGCCAGCGAGCAGAGCAGGTGGAACGACACGACCCACGGGTTGAGGTCGGTGAGCACGGTGATCCCGCCGATGACCGCCTGGGCCGGGATGCCCGAGCGCCAGCACCAGCGCCAGGATCAGCCGCAGGCTCGCCGGCGACCGGTCTGCCAGGCCGCGACGAAGGTCGCGATCGCGATCGCGACCAGCACGAAGGTGAGCATCCGGTTGCCGAACTCGATCGCCGCAGTGGACGTCGAGCGCGCCGTGCGGCGTGAACGACTGCTCGGTGCAGCGCGGCCAGGTCGGGCAGCCGAGCCCGGACGCCGGTGAGCCGGACGGCGCCGCCGGTGACGACGAGGACGCATGTTGGCGACGAGCGTCGCCCAGCCGAGCGGCCGCAGCGACAGGGGTCGAGGCGGGCCGGCTCACTCCCACTTGAACGTCCTGGCGGTGAGGAACGTGCCGAGCGCGGCCCAGGCGAGCAGCACGACCAGGTCGCGCCAGGCGATCGTGCCGTCGGATCAGGGCGTCCCGCATCGCGTCGCCGAGCGCGCCGGACGGCAGCCAGCGCGACGAGCTCGCCGAAGGCGCCGTACGCCGACGACGGGCAGCACCACCGCGCCGCCGGCCATCAGCAGCAGGTAGACCAGGTTGGCGGCCGCCAGCGTGGCCTCGGCCCGCAGCACGCCGGCGACGAACAGGCCGAGCGAGGCGAACGCGGCGGTGCCGAGCGACGATCGCCAGGAACGCGCCCCGACGCAGGCCGGGATCGGGGTCCCAGCCCAGGGCCGAGCGCCACCGCGCCGATGACCACGACCTGCAGCGACCTCGACGAGCAGCAGCGCGCAGACCTTGCCGGCGAGCAGCCCGGAGCGCGGCAGCGGGGAGGAGCCGAGCCGCTTGATCACGCCGTAGCGGCGCTCGAAGCCGGTGGCGATCGCGAGCGAGGTGAACGCGGTCGACATCACCGCCAGCGCCAGGACCCCGGGCGTGAACACGTCGACCGACGGCGTGCTCGAAGGTCGAGGTCGAGCGCCTTCGGTCCCGCTGACGCCGCCGACCAGCACGATCACCGGGATCACGACGGCGAGCAGCAGCTGCTCGCCGTTGCGCAGCATCAGCCGCGCCTCCATCGCGGCCTGGGCGGCGACCTGGCGGATGCGGCAGCGGCGCCGGCGCCGAGGTCGAGGCGGTGATCGGTGCCCGTCGGTCATGCCGACAGCTCCCGTCCGGTCAGCTGGAGGAAGACGTCCTCGAGGTTGCGCTGGCCGAGGGTGAGCGACTCCGGCAGCACGCCGTGCTCCTCGCACCAGCCGGAGACCTTGGCCAGCGTGGTGGCGTCGGCGGGGCCGGTGACCAGCAGGCTGACCTCGTCGAGCTGGGTGACCTCGGTCCGGTCGCCGAGCGCCCGGCGCAGCGACTCCGGGGCGCCCGGCGGGAACGGCCGGGTGACGACGAGCCGGATGGTCGCGGGCCGCCGTCGGCGCTGCCGCGGGTGAGCTCGAGCGGCGTGCCGGTGGCGATCAGCCGGCCGCGGTCGATGATGTGGATCCGGTCGGCGAGCCGCTCGGCCTCGTCCATGTAGTGGGTGGTGAGCACGACGGTCACGCCGTCGGCGCGCAGCTCCTCGAGCAGCTCCCAGGTGCCGCGCCGGGCCTGCGGGTCCATGCCGGCCGTCGGCTCGTCGACGAAGACGATCTCTGGGCGCCCCACCAGCGCCATCGCCAGGCCGAGGCGCTGCTGCTGGCCGCCGCGAGAGCCGGCGGTACGGCGTGCTGCCGCAGTCGCCGAGCCCGAGCCGCTCGGCGAGCAGGTCGACGTCGAGCGGGTGGGCGTGCAGCCGGGCGATGTGGCGCAGCATCTCCATCGCCCGCACCCCGCTCCAGGCGCCGCCGTCCTGGAGCATCACCCCGATCCGGGGCAGCAGCCCCCGGCGGTCCCGCACCGGGTCGAGGCCGAGCACCCGGACCGTGCCCTGCTGGGGCTGGCGGTAGCCCTCGCAGGTCTCGAGGGTGGTCGTCTTGCCGGCGCCGTTCGGGCCGAGGACGGCGGTGATGGTCTGCCGCTCGACCGTCAGCGAGAGCCCGTCGACGGCGACCTTGTCGCCGTACCGCATCACCAGTCCGTCGACGGCGACGGCAGGATCGGCGGCTGGCACCCGCACAGTCTAGGAGCGCCTCACCCAAGTCGTTGAGTGGGGGATTTCTGACGCATCGAGTGGGGGATTTGCGTCGACAGCAGTGCCACAAATCCCCCACTCATGCGTCCCGAATCCCCTTCTCAACGAGATGGAGGGCTCGTCAGGACCCGGCGGCCAGCTGGTCGAACACCGCCGGCGGGTCCCGCCACGGATCGGGGAGCGTGCCGGCCGCGGCCTGCTGTATCGCGTGCCAGACGCGGTGCGGTGTGCAGGGCAGGTCGATGTGCCGCACTCCCAGGTGGCGAACCGCGTCGATGACTGCGTTCTGCACGGCGGGTGTCGAGCCGATCGTGGCGGCCTCGCCGATTCCCTTTGCCCCGAGCGGGTTCAGCGGGGTGGGGGTCTCGGTGCTGGACACCTCGAGGGAGGGCGTGTCGGCCGCCGTGGGTAGGGCGTAGTCGACGAACGTGCTGGTCAGCGGCGTCCCGTCGGCGTCGTACACGAACTCCTCCCACAACGCTTGCGACATGCCCTGCACCGCCCCGCCGTGCTGCTGCCCGGCCACGATCATCGGGTTGAGGACCCGACCGCAGTCGTCGACCGCGACGTGACGGAGCGGATGGACCAGTCCGGTCTCGGTGTCGACCTCGACGATCGACACGTGGGCGCCGAAGGGGAACGTCGCCCCGTCGTGGGTGAAGTCGGTGTCGGAGCCCAGGCCGCCGTCGTGCTCGTGGGCGTACGCCGCGACCTCGGCCCAGTCGACACCGGAGCCGGGCACGCCCTGGACCGAGAAGGCACCGTCCTCGAGCGTGACGTCAGCGGGGGCCGCCTCCAGCATCCGGGCGGCCACGGCGAGCGCACGTTCGCGGACCTCGTCGGAGGCAGCCGCGACGGCGTTGCCGCCGAGCTGGAGAGAGCGGGATCCGCCGGTCCCGCCGCCGGAGCGGACGAGCTGGGTATCCGACTGGGTATAGCTGATCTCCGACATCGGGATCCCGAGCCGGTCCGCGACGATCATCGAGAACGACGTGGCGTGGCCCTGGCCGTGTGCCGAGGTGCCGGACATGACGACCGCGGATCCGTCCGGCTGGACCTGGACGGACCCGAACTCCGACCCGCCGAAGCCGGTGATCTCCACGTAGGTCGAGATGCCGATGCCGAGCTGGCGGCGGTCGCCGGCCTCGCGCCGCCGCTGCTGCTCGGCCCGGGCCGCGTCGACGTCGGCGATCCGGAGTGCCTCGCGCAACGGCAGGTCGTAGTCCCCGTTGTCGTAGGTCATCTTGGAGTGCGTCGTGAACGGGAAGTCGTCGGGCTGGATGAAGTTGCGGCGCCGCAGCTCCTCGGGCGGTAACCCCAGCTCGGCGGCAGCGGCGTCGACGAGGCGCTCGATCATCGCCGCGGCCTCGGGTCGCCCGGCGCCCCGGAACGCGCCGACCGGCGAGGTGTTGGTCAGGACGGAGATGGCGTCGTACTGGAGGCGGGGGACCACGTAGGTCCCCTGCGCCATCAGCCGCGTCGGCCCGACCGCGAAGCCCCCGCCGAAGCCTGCGTAGGCGCCGCAGTCGCCGACCATCCGGAGCCGCAGCCCGACGAACCGGCCCTCGGCGGAGAGCCCGAGCTCGGCGTACTGCACCTGCCCGCGCCCGTGCATGGAGAGCATCGCCTCGCTGCGGGTCTCCGCCCAGGTGACCGGGCGGCCCACCCGGCGGGCGGCGGAGATGATGGCCGCGTGCTCGGCGAAGATGCCGGCCTTGCCGCCGAAGGCCCCACCGACGTGCGGCGCGATGACGCGCACCGACTCCGGCGGCAGGCCGGTGTACTTGCAGATGAGGTCCCGGGAGTCATGTGGGTGTTGGGTGGAGACCCAGCAGGTGATGCCGGCGTCGGTGGGCGCGACCAGGATGGCGTGGCCCTCGATCGGGGCTACGGCGACGCGGTGGTTCTCCAACCTGAGCCGGACCACGTGGTCGGCGCCGGCCAGAGGATCCTCCCGGTTGCGGTCGATCCGCGACTTCGCGATGTTGCTGCCGAGCTCCTCGAACTGCAACGGAGCGTCCTCGGCCAGCGCGGCCTCCATGTCCGCGACCGCCGCCAGGTCGTCGTACTCCACGTCGACCAGCTCCGCCGCGTCCACGGCCTGGGCGCGGGTCTCGGCCACGACCAGGGCGACCGGCTCGCCGACGAAGCGCACCTTGTCGATGGCCAGCGCGGTGCGGACCAGGTCGTCGTTGGCGCTTCCGAACATCGGCACCGGACGGTCCACGTCCTGGCCGGTGAGCACCGTGACCACGCCGGGGGATCGCTCGGCCTCGGAGGTGTCGACCGAGGCGATCCGGGCATGGGCGAAGGGGCTCCGGACGAAGACCGCGTGGGTGGTCCCGGCGGGGCGGAGGTTGTCCACGAACGTCCCCTGACCGACCAGGAGCTCGGGGTCCTCCACGCGCCGGACGGCATTGCCCAGGATCGATCCAGCCATGCGGGCACTCTAGGGCGGCGGCGCAGCGCATGTCGGCTACGGTGGATGGTTAGGCCACCCTTACTTGAAGTGCGTCGACCAATAACGGCACACTGTTGTTGTGGAAATCGATGCCGGTGTCCGCGAGGTGACCCGCGAGACCCACGACCAGCCGACGCGTGAGCGCGTCGTGCGGTCGATCCTCGTCGACGGCGCCTCGACCGCCGCGGCCCTCGCCGAGCGGCTCGACCTCACCCCCGCCGCCGTGCGCCGACACCTCGACGCGCTGCTCGAGGAGGGCATGATCGCCGCCCGCGAGCCGCGCAGCGGGACGACGCGGGGCCGGGGCCGGCCGGCCAAGGTCTTCGCGCTGACCGAGGCCGGACGCGACCACTTCGACCAGCAGTACGACGACCTCGCCGTCCAGGCGCTGCGGTTCCTCGCCGAGACGGGCGGCGAGGACGCCGTCCGCGAGTTCGCCAACCGGAGGGTCTCGTTCATCGAGGACCGCTTCGACGCCACCCTGGCCGACAACCCGCACCTCAGCCCGACCGAGGCACTGGCCCAGATCTTCACCGACGAGGGCTACGCCGCCTCTGTGCGCGAGGTGCCGGTGGGCGAGCAGCTGTGCCAGCAGCACTGCCCGGTCTCCCACGTCGCCCACGAGTTCCCGCAGCTGTGCGAGGCCGAGACCGAGGCCATCGGCCGGGTCCTCGGCCGGCACGTCCAGCGGCTCGCCACCATCGCCCACGGCGACGGCGTGTGCACCACTTGCATCCCGGACATCCAGAAGAAGAAGGACGGAGCGTCAGCATGACGAGCATCGAAGAGCTGAACCCGGAGCTCAAGGGCTTCGCGACCGCTACGAGTTCGGCTGGGCCGACAGCGACGCCGCCGGTGCCTCGGCGACCCGTGGCCTCAACGAGACCGTCGTCCGCGACATCTCCGCGAAGAAGAGCGAGCCGCAGTGGATGCTCGACCTGCGCCTGAAGGGTCTCAAGCTCTTCCACCGCAAGCCGATGCCGACGTGGGGCTCGGACCTGTCCACAATCGACTTCGACAACATCAAGTACTTCGTGCGGTCCAGCGAGAAGCAGGCCACCTCCTGGGAGGACCTGCCCGAGGACATCAAGAACACCTACGACAAGCTCGGCATCCCGGAGGCGGAGAAGCAGCGCCTGGTCGCCGGCGTCGCCGCGCAGTACGAGTCCGAGGTCGTCTACCACTCGATCCGCGAGGACCTCGAGGAGCAGGGCGTCCTGTTCCTCGACACCGACACCGCGCTGCGCGAGCAGCCGGAGCTCTTCCAGGAGTACTTCGGCACCGTGATCCCGGTCGGCGACAACAAGTTCGCCTCGCTCAACAGCGCGGTGTGGTCGGGCGGCTCGTTCATCTACGTGCCGCCGGGGGTCCACGTCGACATCCCGCTGCAGGCCTACTTCCGGATCAACACCGAGAACATGGGCCAGTTCGAGCGGACCCTGATCATCGTCGACGAGGACGCCTACGTGCACTACGTCGAGGGCTGCACCGCGCCGATCTACTCCTCCGACTCGCTGCACTCCGCGGTCGTGGAGATCATCGTGAAGAAGGGCGGCCGCTGCCGCTACACGACGATCCAGAACTGGTCGAACAACGTCTACAACCTGGTGACCAAGCGCGCGACCTGCGAGGCCGGCGCCACCATGGAGTGGGTCGACGGCAACATCGGCTCGAAGGTCACGATGAAGTACCCCGCCGTCTACCTCATGGGCGAGCACGCCAAGGGTGAGACGCTCTCGATCGCGTTCGCCGGCGAGGGCCAGCACCAGGACGCGGGGGCCAAGATGGTCCACGCCGCCCCCCACACGTCGAGCTCGATCCTGAGCAAGTCGGTGGCCCGCGGCGGTGGCCGGACGTCGTACCGCGGGTTGATCCAGATCAACGAGGGCGCCCACGGCTCGAAGTCCAACGTGCTGTGCGACGCGCTGCTCGTCGACCAGATCAGCCGCTCCGACACCTATCCCTACGTCGACATCCGCGAGGACGACGTCTCCATGGGTCACGAGGCGAGCGTCTCGAAGGTCTCCGACGACCAGCTCTTCTACCTCATGTCCCGCGGGATGGAGCAGGACGAGGCGATGGCGATGATCGTCCGCGGCTTCATCGAGCCGATCGCCAAGGAGCTGCCGATGGAGTACGCCCTCGAGCTGAACCGGCTGATCGAGCTGCAGATGGAAGGAGCCGTCGGCTGATGACGGTCACGGATACCCCGGCTGTCGCCGGGGCGGTCGAGACCGCCCCCGAGAAGGTGTCGAGCCACCTCCACCCGGAGGGCTCGTTCGAGGTCGCCGACCACATCGTGCCGACCGGCCGCGAGGAGATCTGGCGGTTCACCCCGCTCAAGCGGCTGCGCAAGCTCCACGCTGACGCCGAGTTCGGCGCGCCGACGATCTCCTGCACCTGGAACGCCCCCGACGGCGTCCGGGTCGAGGAGGTCGACGGCGAGGAGGCCCGGAGCCTGCGCGGTATCAGTGGCCTGGTCCCGAACACGCTGTTCGGCGCGCGGGTCCTGGCCGAGGTGCCGAAGACCCTGCTCGTCGACGTTCCTGCCGAGGCCGAGATCGCCGAGCCGGTCGTGGTGGAGCTCGACGGGCAGAGCGCGGAGACCACCGGGGCCGGGCACATCGCCCTGCGCTTCGGCAACCACTCCCGCGCCGTGGTGGTGCTCAACCACACCGGACACGCGTCGCTGGCCCAGGTCGTCGAGGTGTCGGTGGGCGACGGCGCCCAGGTCTCGGTCATCTCCCTGCAGGACTGGGCCGACGACACCGTCCACCTGACCCACCACGAGGCCACCGTCGGCCGGGACGCGACCTACAAGCACGTCGCCATCACCTTCGGCGGCAAGACCGTGCGGATGGACGCCAACGTCCGGTACGCCGGCCCCGGCGGCGACGCCGAGATGCTCGGCCTCTACTTCGCCGACGAGGGCCAGCACATCGAGCACCGGCTGTTCGTCGACCACACCGCTCCGCGGACCAGGAGCCACGCCGTCTACAAGGGCGCGCTCCAGGGTGAGGGTGCCCGGACGGTGTGGATCGGGAACGTGCTGATCCGCAAGGTCGCCGAGGGCATCGAGACCTACGAGGAGAACCGCAACCTGGTCCTCACCGACGGCTGCCACGCCGACTCGGTGCCGAACCTGGAGATCGAGACCGGCGAGATCGAGGGCGCCGGCCATGCATCGGCGACCGGGCGGTTCGACGACGAGCAGCTGTTCTACCTGCGCTCGCGCGGGGTCAGCGAGCCCGAGGCCCGCCGGCTGGTCGTGCACGGGTTCTTCAACGACCTGATCCGCAAGGTCGGCGTACCCGCCCTCCAGGAGCGCCTGCTGGCGACCGTCGAGGACGAGCTCGCCAAGAACGTCCTGAAGGACCTGTGATGGGTTTCGAGAAGGTCTGCGCGGTCGACGAGGTGCCCGGCGACGAGGCCCTGGCCGTGACGATCGGCGACCTGGACCTGGCGATCGCCCGCGACGGCGACGAGATCTTCGCCGTCCAGGACGTCTGCTCCCACGCGGAGGTCGCACTGAGCGAGGGCGAGGTCGCCGACGGCACCGTCGAGTGCTGGCTGCACGGCTCCTGCTTCGACCTGCGCACCGGCAAGCCCACCCACCTGCCGGCCACCGAGCCGGTGGCCACCTTCGCGGTCGAGGTCCGCGGCGGCGACGTCTACGTCGACGCGACCGAGACCCTCAACGGCGTCAGGCCGAGCTGACTTACCCAAGGAGAGAAATGACCACGCTGGAAATCAAGGACCTGCACGTCTCGGTCGACACCGAGGACGGCCCCAAGGAGATCCTCACGGGCGTCACGCTGACCATCAAGGACGGCGAGACCCACGCGATCATGGGCCCCAACGGATCGGGCAAGTCGACGCTGGCCTACTCGATCGCGGGCCACCCCAAGTACCAGATCACGGGCGGGACCGTCACTCTCGACGGCGCCGACGTGCTCGCCATGTCGGTCGACGAGCGGGCCCGCGCCGGGCTGTTCCTCGCGATGCAGTACCCCGTCGAGGTGCCCGGGGTCTCGGTCTCCAACTTCCTGCGCACCGCCAAGACCGCGATCGACGGAGAGGCGCCGAAGCTGCGCACCTGGGTCAAGGACGTCAACGCCGTCATGGAGCGGCTCAACCTCGACGCGTCGTTCTCCCAGCGTTCGGTCAACGAGGGGTTCTCGGGCGGGGAGAAGAAGCGGCACGAGATCGCGCAGCTCGAGCTGCTGAACCCGAAGGTGGCGGTCCTCGACGAGACCGACTCCGGCCTGGACATCGACGCGCTCAAGATCGTTGCCGAGGGTGTCAACCGGTTCCGCGAGCAGGAGGGCAAGGGCGTCCTGCTGATCACGCACTACACCCGGATCCTTCGCTACATCCAGCCCGACTTCGTGCACGTGTTCGTCGACGGACGGATCGCGGAGGAGGGTGGCCCCGAGCTGGCCGACCAGCTAGAGGCCGAAGGCTACGACAAGTACACACGGGCGTTGCGATAAGCGGCGCTGGGCTGCGTTGTCGTCGCTCGACGGCCCGCTCCGCTCAAAGGCCGCCTTCGCTCCTCCGCCTTGCCCAGCACCACTTCTCGCAACGCCGAGAGAGGATTGAGAAGAATGATTGAGGGACTGCTGCCGGATCTCGACGTCATCCGCAAGGACTTCCCGATCCTCTCCCGCACGCTCTCCGGCGGGCAGCCGCTGGTCTATCTCGACAGCGCCAACACCTCGCAGAAGCCGCAGGTCGTGATCGACACCATGGTCGACCACCTGGAGCGGCACAACGCCAACATCGCTCGAGCCATGCACCAGCTGGGAGCCGAGTCGACCGAGGCGTTCGAGAGCGCCCGCGACAAGGTCGCGGCGTTCATCAGTGCGCCGAGCCGCGACGAGGTGATCTTCACCAAGAACATCTCCGAGGGACTCAATCTGGTCGCCAACACGCTCGCGTGGGCCCGCGGGCCGCTTGAGGTCGGCGAGGGCGACGAGGTGGTCATCACCGAGATGGAGCACCACTCCAACATCGTGCCGTGGCAGCTGCTGACCGAGCGGACGGGTGCGACCCTCCGTTGGTTCGGGCTGACCGACGACGGGCGCCTCGACCTGTCGAACATCGACGAGCTGATCAACGAGCGCACCAAGGTGGTCTCGCTGACCTGGATCTCCAACATGCTCGGCACCGTCAACCCCGTGGCCGAGATCGCCCGGCGCGCCCACGAGGTCGGTGCGATCGTCGTGGTGGACGCTGCGCAGGCCGCGCCCCAGATCCCCGTCGACGTGGTGGCATCCGGCGCCGACATCGTGGGCTTCACCGGCCACAAGGTGGTCGGACCGACCGGCATCGGCGTGCTCTGGGGCAAGCGCGAGATCCTCGACCAGCTGCCCCCGTTCCTCGGCGGTGGCGAGATGATCGAGACCGTCGCGATGGAGCGCTCGACCTATGCCGGCATCCCGCACAAGTTCGAGGCCGGGACCCCGCCCATCGTCGAGGCCGTGGGTCTGGGCGCTGCGGTTGACTACCTGTCCCACGTCGGGATGGAGAACATCCACGCCCACGAGCAGGCTGTGACGGCGTACGCCCTGAAGGGCCTGGCCACGGTGCCCGGCCTGACCGTGCTCGGCCCCCTCGACGCCACCAAGCGCGGGGGAGCGATCAGCTTCGAGATCGAGGGCGTGCACCCGCACGACGTCGCGCAGGTGCTCGACTCCCGGGGGATCGCCGTCCGGGCCGGTCACCACTGCGCCAAGCCCGCGCACGCGCGCTTCGGCGTGCAGAGCTCGACCCGGATGTCGTCGTACCTCTACACGACGCCCGCCGAGATCGACGCCCTCGTGGACGGCCTGGAATACACCCGCTCCTACTTCAAGTTGGGTTGAGGAAGGAGTGAGATGAGCGAACAACTGGACTCGCTGTACCAGGAAATCATCCTCGACCACTACAAGCACCCGCGCCACGACGGGCTGCGGGATCCGTTCGAGGCCGAGGTCCACCACGTCAACCCGACCTGCGGTGACGAGGTGACGCTGCGCGTCCACCTCACCGACGGGGTGGTGGAGGACGTGTCGTACGACGCCATCGGCTGCTCCATCTCGCAGGCCTCCGCCTCGGTGCTGACCGAGCTGGTGATCGGCAAGAAGATCGACGACGCCATGGCCATCCACCAGGACTTCCTGACCCTGATGCAGGGCCGGGGCGAGGTGGAGCCCGACGAAGACGTGCTGGAGGATGCGATCGCCTTTGCCGGGGTCGCGAAGTTCCCGGCTCGCGTGAAGTGCGCGTTACTGTCGTGGATGGCATGGAAGGACGCAACCGTGCAGACCCTGGAGGAGACGTCATGACCACCGAGAACCCTGTCAACCATGGCGACCTGCCGGAGGTCCCCGAGGCGGCTCCTGCCGGCGGAGGGACCGCCACGGTGACCGAGGATGACGTCACCGAGGCGATGAAGGACGTGGTCGACCCCGAGCTCGGCATCAACGTCGTCGACCTCGGCCTGGTCTACGGCGTGCACGTCGACGAGGGCTCCAACGCCGTCATCGACATGACGCTGACGTCGGCCGCATGCCCGCTGACCGACGTGATCATGGATCAGACGAACACTGCGCTGGAGGGCCTGGTCAACGACGTCGCCATCAACTGGGTCTGGATGCCCCCGTGGGGTCCCGACAAGATCACCCCCGACGGCCGGGAGCAGTTGCGGGCGCTCGGCTTCAATGTCTGAGCCGCGAGACTGAGCGAAGCTCAGGCTCGCGACGCGAAGAGGTCGAGCGAGCCCGCGGGTGCCCTTCGAGACGCTCGCTTCGCTCGCTCCTCAGGAACCGCGAGGGGCGAACCCACGACGGCGGGTCGAGACCCTGGGGCCTCGCGGACTGCGAGCACCACCGGTCTGGTCCAGCTGGGTCACCCGCGTCACCTAGGTCGCCCAGCGCTCGTTGAGGGCGTGAGCGTGACAAGGGGCATGCTCCCACGGGGTGCACGTCTCGTGGTTGTTGAGGGGAGCCCAGGATGCGCACCACCCGTTCGAAGTACATTCCTTAGATCAGCGCTGCGGCTGGCCAACTAGTGTTGGCCGCATGCCCAGCGAGCCGCTAACGAACCGTCCGACCGACGTCGAGGCCTTCTGGGAGCTGGCGCGGTTCCACGCCAACCTGAACAGCGCGCCGACCTACTTCGGCCCGACCACACTCGAGGTCGTGCCGCCCCCCGCCTGGGCGTTCGGCGGCTCGGCCGAGGAGGCCGACGAGCTGCTCCAGCTGGTCCTCGACGGCACCAAGACCGCCACCGCGAGCGCGCTCTGGGACTACGAGGCCGAGGGTGAGGCTTTGCCTGAGGTCGGCAGCCTGAGCATCCTGCTCGACGGCCGGGGCCACCCGCGTGCGCTGATCAGCACCACGGAGGTCGAGGTGGTCCCGTTCGACGAGGTCGACGAGGAGCACGCTCGTCTCGAGGGGGAGGGCGACCT
>CAWHNI010000007.1:0-86123 GCA_963830755.1 uncultured Actinomycetota bacterium
CCTGAAGTGTCTCGGCACTCCACTCGACAACGCCGGTCGGGCCATCGTGGAGCCGGACTGCACCATCCCGGGGCATCCGGAGGTGTTCGTGCTCGGTGACGCGGCACTCTTCAACCACCAGGAGGGCGGCCCACTACCAGGGATCTGCCCGGTGGCTATTCAGATGGGCCAATACACTGCGCGCACCATCCAGGGTGATCTCCTGCGGACAGCCCCGGCGTGCCTTCAACTATTGGGATAAGGGGCAACTTGCTGTCATCGGCCGGGGGCGGGCGGTGGCCGACATCTGGAAGCTGCACTTCGGGGGTTTCGTGGCGTGGCTCATCTGGACCTTTGTCCACATCTTTTTCCTGATCGGGTTCCGCAACCGGGTCCTGGTGATGATCCAGTGGGCATGGTCCTATGTGACCTACGGGCGTGGGGCTCGGCTCATCATGACCGAGGTCGAGCCGGCTCCACTGCAACCGTTACGACCGGATGCCCGTGAGTCTCAGCGAGGCGGTTAAGGCGCGTGCGCGCGAGCTCGGATTCCTCGCCTGCGGAATCACCCACCCGGGCCCAACCGCGCATGCCGACCGTCTCGATGAGTGGCTCGCGAGGGGCTATGCCGGAACGATGAGATACCTTCACCGGCAAGCAGCCCGTCGCAAGGATCCTCGGAGGATCGTCCCTGAAGCGCGCGCCGTGGTGGTCGTGCTGGATAACTACTACACCCGGGATGGTGCCGAGGAGTCGGCCGCTCCCCGCATAGCCAAGTATGCGCGAGGCAAGGACTACCACCGGGCTACCGGACAGCGCTTAGACCAGCTGGCGGAGTTTCTCAGGGCCAGCGGCGCCAGACTGAGCCGCATCTTTGTGGATGCCGGGCCTGTACCCGAGCGGGAGCTGGCCCAGCGGGCCGGCCTGGGATGGATCGGCAAGAACACCATGCTGATCCGTCCTGATGCCGGGTCGTTTTTCTTCATCGGTTCCGTGTTCACCGACCTCCCGCTTGGGGCGGATGAGTCCTTCGATCTGGATCGCTGCGGTAGCTGTACTCGCTGCCTCGATGCCTGCCCCACAGGCGCCTTCGTGGAACCGAGACTGCTCGATGCTACTCGCTGCATTTCCTATCTGACGATCGAGCACAAAGGCCCCATACCGGATGAGCTGGCTGAGCGATTTGAGGGCTATGTCTTCGGGTGTGACATCTGCAACGACGTGTGCCCCTGGAATCAGCGCTTCGCCCAACCGACGAGCATGCCTGAGTTCCAGCCAGCCGCCGAGTTGACAGGAGTCGAGCGGGACGTCTTCGAGGGCATGACGGAGGAGGAGTTCAGCGACCGATTCGGAGACACAGCACTCGAGCGCCCTGGACTCGCCGGAATGCGCCGAAACTTCCGCGCTGCCTACGCCTCGGTCGACAAAACAGTGAGGGCGGAGTGATGCGGCACCTGCGCAAGCTTCTTCGCTATGACGTGTGGGCCAACCGGGAGACGCTGCGCTCGCTCCAGGAGGACACGCCACCCCGAAGCCTGAAGTGGATGGCCCACATCGTCGGCGCCGAGTACCTCTGGCTGGCCCGTCTGCGCCGGCACGACGCGGACCTTCCAGTCTGGCCGGAGCTCGACCTGGAAGGCTGCGGCGAGCGTCTGGACCAGCTGTCCCAGCTGTGGCCGGAGTATTTGGACGACGCGCATGAGTCCTTCACGGAACAGGTCCCATACACGAACTCGAGAGGAGAAGCCTGGACCAACACCGTCGAGGAGATCCTTACCCATGTCGTGATCCACTCTGCCTACCACCGGGGGCAGATCGCGTCGGACGTCCGAGCCAGCGGTGGGGTTCCCGCCTATACCGACTACATCCACGCGGTGCGACAAGGACTGATCGAATGAGCTCGTCGCTGTGGGCTCCCTTTTGGTAACCCTGGGAATCGGCCTCGTCGTCGTGGGAGTGCTGGTATCGTTGGGAGGTTTCGGATGGTTCGGGCGTCTGCCGGGAGACATACGGATCGAGCGAGATACGGTGCGGGTATACATCCCGTTTGCCTCGATGATCGTGATCTCGATCGTATTGAACCTCGTGTTCTATCTTATTCGCCGGTTCTTCTAGCCCGAGTCATTGTGGGGCGCTGAGCCCGAGTCATTGCGAGGACGCCCTTCGGCAGCGCTCAGGGCAGGCTTCGCGCCCGAAGCAACCCAGCAGTTGCGACATCGGAGTGGCGGGATCGCCGCGCGGCCGTTGGCCGCTCGCGATGACTGCTGGGAAAGCCTTTGGACCTTACTATTGAGTGATGAGCAATCCTGCGGCTCGACGAACGCCTGCCCCCATCGTGGGAACCGTGTCTCAGCCTCCCCAGCTGGAGCGGCTCCGGACCGTGAGCCGGTTGCTCGACAACGCTTTTGCCATCCCGGGAACCCGGTACCGCTTCGGACTCGACGCCCTCATTGGCCTGGTGCCGGGGCTCGGCGACGCGGTGAGCGCGGTCTTTTCCGGATACATCATTCTTCAGGCCTCACGCCTGGGCGCTCCGAAATCCGTGGTCACCCGGATGATCGCCAACGTCGCACTCGACACCGTAGTCGGCTGGATTCCGGTCCTGGGCGATCTCTTTGACGTGGCCTGGAAATCGAACCTGAGGAACATGGCGCTGCTGGAGAGCCATCTGCGGCAACCCGCGGCCGCCAGAGCCGGGAGCCGCAAGGCGCTCCTGCTCTGGAGCGGAGTGCTCTTCCTGCTGTTCGTCGGCGCAATTGCGCTGGGTGTGGTAACCGCGAAGCTGGTTCTGAACCTCCTGCAGTGAAAGCCGACCCAATGACCGCCCCGATCAGGCCGTCCTTACACAGCATCGCGATATTCGTTCACGATATCCCGCGTGCCGTGGAGTTCTATCGGGACAAGCTCGGGCTCCCACTGACCAGGCAAGGTTCCTTCGGGGCAGAGTTCCTGGAGGGCGAGACCCACGTCAGCGTGCATCCAGCCGTGCATAAGGAGGCCAAGTCCCTCGTCGGCCGGCACACAGGAATTACCCTGTTCGTGCCGGATCTGCTGCACTTCTGCGGGGTGCTCCACGACCGCGGAGTGCGATTCACGACCGAGCCGACGCAGCAATCCTGGGGCATAATGGCTATGGTGGCCGACCCCGACGGAAACGTGCTCGCCCTCTGGGAAGACAAGATGCCTGACACCGAGGAACACCAGACGGTAGATCAGGCTGATGGTATGGGATGATCGCCGGCCGAGCCCTGCCTGAAACGGTCTTCCACCATCTGAGCCTGCTGCTCCATTCCGTACGACCTGAACGGCTTGCCCGGTTTCACTCGGTATGAGTACGGACTCGAGCCCACTCTCAGCGTTCGGTGGATTAGATGGCGTAGCTGGGAGATCATGCCCCGGGCAAAGTAGACCCCCGGTCCCCAGGCCTGGTATTGGGCGCAATGGGTCAGCTCATGCGCGAGCACCCCCAGGTCCCCTTCGCACCGATCCGGCAGGAATACACGATTGCCCAACGCAACCGCCCGGTTACGGCTGGCCTGGAGGACGATGCCGCCGAAGCCATCCGGCCACGCCCCCGCATCCAGGACGGTACAGTCGTACGCGTGACCAATCGGCCTCGAACGGTATTGCCTCCACGACCCGTCGTTCGGTTTCCACAAGGCATGCTGCCCGGGTCACGTTTTTCTCTCTCATCCGGCTCCTCGTGGATCCTTCTCAGCTAGAAACTCACCGATCGGTGCCAGCGAAGCGATGTGATCGCAGGCGATCTTGATCGTCGCCATAATCGGCACGGCCAGGAGAGCGCCGGGGATGCCCCAGAGGTACCACCAGAAAACCAACCCAACGAAAACCGCCACGGTATTGAGGCGCATCTGTCGACCCAGGATCCACGGCGTGATCAGGTTCCCCTCGAGAATGTTGATGACGGTGAAGACGATGGGAACCATCATCGCCCGGCCGGTGTCCTCGAAGGTGAGGAACGCCGCCAGGGCCAGGATCACGGTGTTGACCAGGCCGCCTAATACGGGACGAAATTAAGCACCCCGGCGATTACCCCCCAGAGCACGGGATTCGGCATACCCACCAGCGCAGGGCCGCACCTGTGGCCACGCCCACCCCGACATTGATCAAGGTGGTGACGACAAGGTAAGTCGAGACCTGCGCCTCGGTCTCGCGTACGATGCGCACCGCGGTCTTCTTGTCCTTGAGTTGGGGGAGCACCGCGACGAGCTTGTGGAGGAAAAGCTCACCTGAGGCCAGAAGGAAGTAGGTGAGGAAGATCACCACCAGCCCCGCACTCAGGAGCGCCGTGGTCCCGCCGAAGACCTGCTGGGTGAGGCTGGGGCCCTTGATCTCTACCTCCTGCGTCTTCTTGTCCATATCGGTGGCCTGCTCGACCTGCTCGGCGGCCTGGGTGACCTGCTCCACTGGACGGCGCAGTGGCTGGATCCTTCGTTGGATCGTCGCCATGCTCTCCGGAGCGCGGGCCACCCAGGCGCTCGCCGCTGGGGCGAGTCGATAGGCGCCGAATCCCAGGACACCGAGGAGCACCACGATCACAATTCCGGCTCCCAACGGGTCGGGTATCCGGAGGCGATTGCGGAGCAGGCGCACCAGGGGGCTGAGGAGAAGGTTCAGCAGTATTGCCAGAACGATCGGGAGTAAGAACGCCGCCGCGAGATGCAGGGTGTAGAGCACCGCGAGGAGCGTGAGAATCACCAGGGAGACATGACGGACGTCGGCACCCTGGCCCAGAATCCCCGCCGATTCCTCCTCATTCGCGGTCGGAGCCAGGATAGTCGGCTCGGGCGCGCCGCCCGATTCGTCACCGTCCGAAGGCAGGTTCGTCTCGTTATCCGGCTCGATCCTCTGCCCGTCTTGAGTCATCTATGGCTCGCGGAAGAGGTGACCTCTTGTCCCTCACAGCCCGGAGACGCTAAGGTTACCCCGGCCGCGGCGTCGGTCCGTGTCCCGGCACACTTCGCCTCCCTGAGCCCGGAATAGAGTGGCATGTCGCGCCTCTGGCAAACCATCGTCTCGATCTGGGCCTGGCTCGTTCTCGTCGCGTGCATCGTGCTGTGGTTCCCCGTGCTTGCGGTCGTTCGGTTGCTCACCGCCCCATTCGACCGGGGCCGCTACATCCCCGGACGCATCTTTCGGAAGATCGGACCGGCCATGGCGACCTTGAACCCGCTCTGGCGTTTCCGCTATTCCGGAACGATGCCGAAGGACCCCAGGAGACCCTTCGTCGTCGTCTCCAATCACGAGTCGTTCACCGACATTCTGCTCATCAGCCATTTGCCGTGGGAAATGAAATGGCTTTCCAAGGCCGAGCTGTTTCGAATCCCGATCATGGGCTGGGAGATGTGGCTGGCCGGCGATATTCCCGTCAAGCGCGGGTTCGGGCCCAGCGCCCTCGAGGCCATGGCGCGGTGCCGCAAGGCGCTCGATAACCGGGTTTCGGTGATGATCTTCCCGGAAGGGACCCGGTCCAAGACCTCCGAGCTGCTCCCGTTCAAGGATGGCGCGTTCCGGCTCGCAATCGAGGCCGGCGTGCCAATTCTGCCGCTCGCGGTGTCCGGCACGGCCACCGCTCTGCGCAAGCACGATTGGCGTTTCGGCCGGTCGGACGCCGAGGTTCGCGTGCTCGAGCCGGTCGAGACGGCCGGGCTCAGTCTCGACGACGTCCCAGAGCTCAAGGCCCGCGTGCGCAGAACCATCGTTGAGGCCCGCGATGCGCTGGCCGCATCCAGGGGTTGAGGGAAAGCAAAAGCTTGCTGCATTGAACTCACCTGCCTAGATCGGCCGGAGCGCGGACCCGTCCGACCGCCCCCGCGAGCGCGAGGAGCGTCAGCAGGTAGGGCAGCATGAGGAAAAGCTGATAGGGAGCGTCGAGCCCCAGCGTCTGGAGGAGAAACTGCAGTGCGGTGGCGACACCAAAGAGCAGCGCGCCGAGAGCAATCCCGCCCGGGTGCCAGCGGCCCAGCACCACAATTGCAATCGCGACGTACCCCCGACCCGCGGTCATCCCCTCGGCGAACGAGCCGACTTGAGCCAGCACCAGGCTGGCCCCGGCCAGACCCGCAAACCCGCCGCCCACGACCGTAGCCCCCGTACGAATCAGATTAGTTCGGACTCCCGCCGCCCTAGCCATCGCGGCACCTTCTCCGGTGGCGCGCAGCGCGAGGCCGAGCCGGGTGCGAAAGAGCACCCACCAGACAATCGGCATGCAGAGCAACGCAAGGTAGGTCGGTGCCGGCTGGTCGAAGAGCGCCGGTCCCAGCACGGGTATCTGTGAGAGGCCCGGAATGGCGACAGACTTGAGAGTGGGGATGGTGAGGCCGGCACCGCCCGAGCCGTAGGCCTGCCGGTAGATAGTGCCGGTGAGCCCAACGGCCGCGAGGGTAATCGCGGTACCAGTGATGATCTGATCCGCGCGCGCCCCCACAGCCAGCAGCGCGAACACCGCCGCGAGCAGCATTCCGGCCACGATCGCGCACGCGACCCCGCTCCAGGGTCCCCAGGCCGTCGCACCCAGTGTGGCGGCGAGGGCACCCGCCAGCATCGTCCCCTCGAGGCCCAGGTTGATCACTCCCGAGCGCTCGGTGACGGTTTCGCCGGTAGCCGCGAGCAGGAGGGGAGTGGCCACCCGCACGGCGGCGGCCAGGAACCCGGCAACGAGCGCCTCGGTGTCCACTATCCTGCGGCCTTGCTTGGGGCGATCCTCTTTCTCACCACTGCACGCAACCCGGTCCATCCAACTCGCGGCGCGGTGGCCAGCAGTGCCACGATGATTACCACTGCCTCGACCACGTACACCGCGACAGCTGGTACTCCGGCGTCCCGCTGCATCGCACCCGCGCCGGCCTCGAGCGCCCCGAAGAGAATTCCCGCTATTACGACGCCGATGGGATGCAGGCCGCCCAGCAAGGCCACAGCGATTCCGGTAAAGCCATACCCGGGTGATAGGTTCTGAAACAGGGCATACGATACCCCGCTCACCTCAACCCCGCCGGCCAATCCGGCGATCGCACCCGAAAGGAGGAGTGCCATCGCGCCCATGCGTTGGCTATCGATTCGGCCGCTGACTTCCGCCGCACGGGGGCTCATACCAACCGCACGGAGTCGGAAGCCCCAAAGCGTCCTCGCGAAGAGAAACCAGAGAACCAGTCCGCCAGCCACCGCGAGGACCAAGCCGGCGTGCAGCCGCGAGCCAGGCAGCACGGGTAGCCGTGCCGCTTCGGCTATTGCGTCACTCTGAGGGTAGATGAGCCCCCGTTCCTGAAGCGGCCCCTGCACCATGAAGCTGACCAGGGACACAGCCACGAAGTTGAGGAGCAAAGTACTGATTACCTCGGTCACGCCAAACCGTAGCTTTAGCCAGACGGGTACTGCAACCCAGCAGAGACCAGCGATTGCCGCGGCCAGGAGAAGGGCCGCTATGGCGATGGTGCCAGGTTGCCCTGCCATGTGCAGTCCAACCCATGTCGCGGCGATAGCGCCGGCGTAGAACTGACCTTCGGCTCCGATGTTGAGCGCCCCCCCTCGAAATGCCACCGAGATGCCAAGCCCAATGAGGATGAGCGGCACCGCACGCACCAGGGTGCTGGAGGTAAAGACATCCAGGGAACCGAAGGCGCCCATCCACAGGGCACGGAGCCCGGCCTCCGCATCGAAGCCTGCCACTTCCAGTCCAGCGTAGAGAACGGCCAAACCCAAGACCACCGCCGCGACAGCCCAGCCCAGTGCCCTCACGCCTCTCACTCGGTCCGGAGCATCATGGCGCCGATTTCGGATCGCGAAGCCCCCGGAGGCGCTTCCGAGATCAAGCCCCGGTTTACGACTATTACCCGTTCGGCGAGAAGCAGCACCTCGTCCAGATCGGCCGAGTAGAAGAGGACCGCGGCGCCAGCCGCGGCCGCGGACCTCAGGCGAAGGTGGATGGCGGCGGCGGAGCTGATGTCGAGACCTCGCGTGGGGTTCTCCGCCACTATCACCGCAGGAGTTCGGGAGAGCTCGCGTGCCACAACCAGCTTTTGCTGGTTACCGCCGCTGAGCGCCGCCGCGCGTGCGCCGGGCCCCGGCGCCGTGATCTCGAAGTCCCGAATGAGCTCGGCCGTGCGGGCTTCTGCTTCGCGCCAGGCTATCCGGCCGCCATGAATCCAGGGCCCCTCGTTACCCAGACCGAGTACCACGTTTTCCGTGAGGCTGAACGCGGGAATCAGGCCCTCCGAAGTACGATCCTCGGGGATGAACCCCACCGGCTGGGCTACCTGGAGCTTGCCACGGAGCGGCACGATGCGGCCCGCCACCGCCCGGAGAAGCTCGCGCTGTCCGTTACCCTCTACCGCTGCTACTCCCACGATTTCTCCGGCCCGGACCGAAAGAGAGCTGCGTCGGAGCGCGATTCCATATCCGCTCTCTCGAGACACCTCGAGGGCATCGAGACGAATCGACTCTCGAGAAGAGCGCGGCTCGGAGCTTCTGACCGCCTCTCCAGTGCTGAGGGGAACCCCCGGATCACCACCGATCATCGCATGGGCCAGCGACTCCACGGTCTGGCCGGGAACCGGCCCGGCGAAGGTCACGGCCCCCTGTCGCAGCACAGTGACCCGGTCAGCCGCGAGAAGCGCCTCATCGAGCTTGTGAGTGATCAAGACCGCCGACCCGCCCGCGGCCGTGAAGTTCCGGACCATCCGCAGCAGCAGCTCCGCTTCCGGTGGAGCGAGCACGCCGGTGGGCTCGTCGAGGAGCAGTATTCCGGCGTCGCCGGCCAGCGCTTTGACGATCTCGAGCCGCTGCTTCAGGGAGACCGACAGCCGCCCCGCCAGCTGGTCCGGATCGAGCGGGAGGCCCATGCGCTCACTCAGCAGCCTGGTGCGCTCGCGCATCTCGTGCGGCACGACAGGCCAGCCGGCCAAGAGAGCCACGTTCTCAGCCACGGTCAGGGCAGGCACCGAGGTGAAATGCTGGTGCACCATCCCTATGCCCAAGGCCCGGGCAACCCGGGGAGTGGCTATCCGCCGCGTCACGCCGTCGACGCGAATCTCTCCCGCCTCTGGTCGTACCAGCCCATAGGCGACATGCATCAAGGTGGACTTTCCGGCGCCGTTCTCCCCCAGCAACGCATGCACTTCCCCCCGGGCTAATACAAAATCGACCCCGCGCAGAGCGTGCACGGAGCCGAATCGCTTGTCGATGCCGGCAAGCTCGAGCACCGGAGTCACATTAGAGACCGGTCGGATGGTCGTGGAAGTCCCACTCGAGGTCGAACTGGTCGGCCAGATGTGACGCCATCGCCTGGACGCCCAGGGTTTCTGTGGCGTAGTGGCCGGCATAGATGACGTTGAGCCTTAACTCCATCGCGTCGAAATAGGTGTGGTGCGGGCCTTCGCCGGTGATGAAGGTGTCGAGGCCGGCGGCGCCGGCCGCAGCGATCATGCTGCCGGCCCCGCCGGTGATGATCCCGATGCGGCCTGGCTTCTCAGGACCTCCCGCGATCACTCTCGCGCTGCCCCTCATGGTATGCAACACGCGGTCGAGCTCCACCGCCAGCGCTTCACGGGTTGGCAGACTGGCTGGGCCGTGTCCCCATGCCCCGATCGAGACGCCTCGGTAGTTCCCGAACCACCCTTCCACCTTGATCCCCAGGCGCTCGGCCAGTACCGCATTATTGCCGACTTCCGGATGAACGTCGAGCGGATTGTGTGCTGCGTACAGGGGAATGTCGTGATCGAGGAGCGCTGCAAGCCGCCGGTATCTCCGACCGGTCACCGGCACATTGCCATCCCAGAAGAGACCATGATGAACGAGTAACAGCGGCGGCGGCTGCCCTGGCTCCAGCGTTGCGATTACTCCATCGATCGTGGCCTGGGAGGCATCCACCGCAGCCACGATACCGCCGATGCGACCGCTGCTCTCGACCTGGAGGCCGTTGATCGCATTCGGCTCATCCGGTATCTCCCTGATTCGGAGATACTCGTCCAGATAGCCCACCACGTCGGGCAGCGGAACACCGGGACTCATTTCAGGCTCGTGTGCTGTGCGCCGAGTATCGCGAGGTGGCCGTTCGGGATTCGTGGTCGCGCCGCTTCCATAGTGGCCGGGCGGGGCGCGGCTATCAGAGTCCCGGCAACCATCGAGTCGGCTGCAGCGCGCATTCGAGCCTTCAACTCGGGTGAGACGAGGCTGTCGAGACGCGGGTTAGGGATGTAGCTCACTACGCCGCTCTCCAAACCGAAGACCTCCACCCGGGGCGTAAACCGTCCCGAGTGAAACTCCGAGGCCACCAGAAGAAAGGCGTGCGGAAGGTCGATCACAGCGCTGCCGAGGACCCGGTCGGCTGCCAGGGTCGATTGATCGGCGTTGGCACCGAACACGTACACGCCGGGCTGTTCCTTGGCGGCCTGGAACAGGCCGAGTGCCGCGGCATCGGCGTTGTGGTGAAACATGTCCGCCCCGACTCGCATGAGCGCCAGTGCCGCTTCCCGCCCGGCGGCCGCATCGTCGAAGCTGTTGAGGTAAATTTCCCGGCTCTCAGCCTTTGAATTCACCGCCTTGGCACCATTCACCCAGCCCTGATAAGCGGCTTTGATCGGGGGTAGTTCGATCCCGCCGACGAAGCCAAGCACATTGCTCCTGGTCAGCCGGCCCGCCACCATCCCGGCCAGATAGCTCGCCTCCTCCAGCCGGAAAATGAGGGGAGCCACGTTGCCATGGGCCCGGCGGCCCGATGTGACGATGAATACGGTTTTCGGATATTCGGACGACACGCGCTCGGCCGCGTCCTGAAACTCGAACCCATTGGCGAAGACCAGGTCGTACCCCTGGGCGGCATAGGTCCGGAGCGCCTCGGCCTGCTCGGCTGGTGTCCGAGCCTCCACGTGGCTGACCTGAACACCTAGCGAATCACGGATTCGTTGCAGGCCTTGGTAGGCTGCCGAATTCCAGGCGGCATCGGCAATAGAGCCTGGAGTAATGAGCCCAACCCGCATTCCAGAAGCAGGGGGCGAGGAGCACGAGAGAAGTGCCATCGAGAGCACAGTATAGCAGCAACGGACGAACACTACGTTAATAGTTGGCACGTTGGCGTGATTTGGTACCTCCAGGATGCAACAAGTAGCGTCAAACTTTTGATTTCCACACACTTAGCTGAATTATCAACTATTGTGGGGAATTGCCAACGCCCTCCCGCGCTGCAGCGTCCATCTTTACCTCTCCAGTGATCCGGGCACCCTCAATGATCGAGATTCGGGGCGTGAGGATGTCTCCCGCTACCATCGCGGTTGCCTGGAGCTCCACCCGTTCGCGAGCGTGAATGGCTCCGCTCACCTGACCGGCGATGACAGCCTCCTGGGTATGGAGGTCGCCCTCAATGACGGCGCCCTGCGCCACGAGTATCTGTGCGCCGACTCGCACTGTTCCGCGCACCCGTCCTTCCACCCGCACCACACCTTCTGTCTCCAAGTCCCCTATTACTGTCATATCGCTGGCGATAATCGAGAAGGGTATCTGGTCGGTACGCCGCCGCCTGAGCTCGTTGCCCTCTTCGTCCCGCGCGGCACTGCTGAAGATCCCCATCAACGCCCCTCCTTTACCATGGTCTGCGGGTCCAGCGACTGACCCTGCTGGCGAATCTCGAAATGCAAGTGGGGCGCCGTCGATCGCCCGCTATTGCCGGTGAGGCCGATGACCTCACTTGGGGCCACTGTGGCATTAGCTGTCACTACAATGCGCGAAAGGTGTCCGTACATGGTTTGGTAGCCAGCCGCATGTTCAAGCAAGACGAAGAGGCCATACTCCGGGTCCTCGCCGGCTTGCCCCACAGTGGCACCGCCAGAGGCTCGTACCAGGCTCCCGACCGAGACCGCGATGTCGATCCCTGGGTGGGCCTCCTCGCGACCACCAGCCTTCACCTGACCCCGGGTGATGTAACCTGTCTCGTCCAGCGGCCAGTACTGCGGAATACCGATTCCGGGATTCAGGGGCGCTGGCCCCGAAACCAGCCGGGCTCGAATCGGAGGAGCGACAGGCAAGGACGACGTGATCGTCAGCCGATCACGCACGATCTCGCCACCCATCATCTGGCGAACCTGAGCATAACGAGATTCTGCGCTGTCGAGGGCCGCCGAAAGCTCGCGAACTCTCGCGTTCTCAGCCTTCATCCGGGATAGCTCCCGCTGCATGCCCGGAACGCTCGCTGCTGCCCTGACCATGGGTCCGTATAGCACTACCAGCAGCAACAGCAGCACCGCCACCAGCGCCAGCAACCAGGCCCCGAGACGAAGAGTCCAGAGTCGAATTCGGAAGGTGTGCGTCTTCGTCCTGCCGTCTTTTTGGATCAGGACAGTGACGGAGCGCGAACGGCTCTTCATCCTGCGAACGGCTCGCCCAGGATCAGCTCGAGCACGCGAGCGAGATCGTCGTTGGAGTAGTAGCTGATGCTGAGGAACCCGCGGCCGCGCCGCCGGGCGGTGACTCGGACGTCAGTGCCCAATCGCTTTCGCAACGCGTCTTCGATTCGCCGGACCTCTCCCGTGGGCATCTTCTGTTGAGGACGTGGCCGGGGGCCGTTCGTCGGTGCGACCGGCGCCGCAGCGGCAGGCGACTCTCCCCGAGCCCGCGCTTCGGTATCGCGAACAGACCACCCCTCGGCCACCGCTTCTCTCGCCAGGCGAAGGATCTCTGACTCCTTCTCTACCGCGAGCAAGGCCCGGGCATGACCCTCGGAAAGCTTCCCCTCCTGAACCAGCGTCTTCACCTCCTCCGGCAGCTTCAGCAGACGGAGGAGGTTCGCCACGGTTGAGCGATTCCGTCCCACCAGACGGGCGATCTCCGCCTGGGGAAGTTTGAACTCAACGCCCAAGCGCTGATATCCCGCGGCCTCATCAATGGACGTCAGGTCGTCGCGCTGAAGATTCTCGACGAGAGCAAGTGTCAGCAGGGTTTGATCATCGACCTCCTTCACCACCGCCGGGATCTTCGCCCACCCCAGACGCTGGATCGCCCGCCAGCGGCGTTCGCCGGCAATAAGCTCGAACTTTCCTTTCCGTGCGCGTACGATGACCGGCTGCAGCAGGCCGGATGCTTCGATCGACGCTGCCAGCTCGGCCAGACTGTCTTCGTCTACATGGGTGCGCGGCTGATACGGGTTGGGCAGCACGCTCCCGATGGGAAGCTCCCGCAGTGAGCCAGAGGCCTCGGCCTGCTCTCGGGATACGGCACCGAGCAGGGCCTCGAGACCTCGTCCCAAACGCTTCGTCTCGCTCATGTGGCTACCTCTGGGATGGGGGCCGGCGCCTCTTCGACGACGCCTGGACTCTCGATTCGGCGCATCAGTTCCTGGGTCACTGCCAGGTAACTCTTGGCACCCACAGACTGAACGTCGTACAGAAGAATGGGCTTCCCGAAACTCGGCGCTTCTGCGAGCCGCACATTCCGGGGGATCGGTGTCATGAAGACCTTGGCGCCAAAGTACTCCTTAGCATCCTCCGCCACCTGCCGGCAAAGGTTCAAACGCGAGTCGTACATGGTCAGAAGCACACCGCTTATCGCCAAGCCTGGATTGAAGTTCTGCTGTACTAGGCGGATGGTGTTAAGAAGCTGCGAGATGCCCTCCAAGCCGTAGTACTCGCACTGGATCGGGATCAACACGGCGTTGGCCGCCGCCAGCACATTCAGGGTCAGCAAGCCAAGCGATGGAGGGCAATCAACGACGATGTAGTCGTATGAGTCCTGTAACCCCTCGAGTGTGTGCCGAAGGATCGCCTCGCGAGCATCGCGATCCACCAGCTGCAGCTCGGCACCAACGAGGTCCTGTGTCGCGGGCAGCACGGACAGAAAAGGGAGCGCGCTGATGGAAAGGATCGATTCTACCGCAGGCCGCCCTTCGACCAGGGACTCGTAAAGCGAGAGCTCAACCGTCTCCTTGGCTATGCCGACACCGCTTGTCGCATTACCCTGAGGGTCGGCATCGAGGAGGAGAGTGCGCCTCTCCGCCATGGCGAGAGACGCCGCGACATTGACGGCGGTCGTGGTTTTCCCCACGCCACCCTTCTGGTTCGCAATTGCTATGACATGAGCCATGGGCGCTGGTTAACCTCTAAGTTGGTTTAACACAGTCACTTACTGTCTAAACGAAATAGCGGTGATCTAAGCTGGAGCCGAGAAGGCATCGGGGGAGACAGACGAATATATGATGTTGCGCGTACTGTGCAATCTCCTGCGCGCGGTTGGCTTCGTCCTTTTCAAGTGTCGAGTGGAACTGGGACGCGTCCTGGCGTCGAACGCCATCACGGCCTCGAGCGAGGGATCGTGTCTCGGGGTGAGGCGTTTGGTCTACCGTGACCATCCGGGGCTCCTCTCACCGTTCTACTGTTCACCACAAAGAGACGGCGGGTTCCTCGTCCCTTCGTGGTGAAGCCGATAGATCTCGACGCGAGCAACGGGCTCAGGCGCTGAATAGCATTAACCCTGACCGTCGGCGGCTCTAGCGGCGAGCAGGGACGGAACTGCCGCCGCTAGAGGCTCACGTCTCGTCCCTGCCTAGAGACGGTCTCTTCGCAACTAGCTAACGACAGCGCTGTCCATTTATCGAGGGGAACTCTCAGTTACCACGAGGGACAGCAAGCGACATCTGGACGTGCCCTCATTTGGATCCCTTGGGAGTGGAGAGACGGTCGGTACTACGATTAGAGTTTCACGCAGAGTTTCACGTGAAACGGATGGGAGGGTCTCGAGGGCGGGCGCCATGCGCGTCCGGAAGGAGCCTCGAAGTGTTTCACGTGAAACGGGAGGGAGCCGCGGCCCGGGATCGCCAGCGCGTGACCTCGAGGATCAGGCTGTGCAGGTCGCTCGGGGAGATCCCAGGGATCCGGCTCGCGCGGCCGAGAGTCTCCGGGCGCAACGCGTGAAGCCGTTCCCTTGCCTCAAAAGCGAGCGTTGTGAGCTCTCGGTACTCGAGGTCTGGCGGGATGGGGAACTCTTCCATTTGGGTTAGCTTCGCCGCCGCCGATCGCTCGCGGGCCAAGTATCCGGAATACTTGAATTCGATGTCGGCCCATCCAGCCTGATCGTGGGACCGCTCAATGCCGACGCTGCCGAGTAGGGCCGTCAGAGGAACGCCGGGACGCCGAGCCAGATCGGAGACCCGAATCGGCTCTGTGATACAGGACGAGCCGCATCCTTCAAGGATCGGATTGGCGAGGTCGGGTGAGATACTGGTTGCTTGCGCGATGGCCTGAACCCACTCTTCGTCTCGGAGTCTGACCTCAGCCAATTGCAGCTCCTCCTGGGTCAGGGTGCCGAGTCGTTCGGCGATGGGCACCAGCCGTCGGAGCGCGTTGTCTTGCCGCAGAAGGAGTCGGTACTCGGATCGCGAGGTGAACAACCGGTAAGGCTCATCGACCCCCCTCGTCACGAGATCGTCGGTCAGTACCCCAATGAAGGCTTCGTCGCGTCGGAGTACGATGCTCTCGAGATCCAAGGCCCGAGCCGCCGCGTTGATTCCAGCGACTGCACCTTGTCCTGCCGCCTCCTCGTATCCTGTCGTTCCGTTGACCTGGCCTGCCAGGAAGAGTCCCGGAAGATGTCTCGACTCGAGAGTCGGGTAGAGTTGAGTGGGGGGGAAATAGTCGTACTCGATAGCATAGCCGGGCCTGGTCATGAGCACCTGCTCGAGGCCGGGTACGCTTCGCAGGAACTCCAGCTGTACCGAGGGAGGGAGTGATGTCGAGAGACCGTTAACGTACATCTCCGAGGTATCGAGTCCTTCGGGCTCGAGAAACACCTGGTGGTGTTCCGCAGCCGGAAATTTCAGGACCTTGTCCTCGATGGAGGGACAGTACCGTGGTCCTCGTCCGCTGATCGCACCGCCGTACAGCGCCGATTGCTGAAGATGCCGTAGAACGATCTCCTGGAGCTCAGGGCCCGTGTGGGTCAGGTAGCAGGGTCGCTGCTCGGGATGTCTCGCCCGGTGGTAGAACGAGAACCAGAATGAACCGGAGTCTCCGTCCTGGCGCAGCAGGCGTGACAGGTCCACAGAGCGTCCATCGATGCGCGGTGGGGTGCCTGTCTTGAACCGTTTGACTGCGAGGCCAAGCTCGTCGATCTGCTGCGCTATTTCGGTGGCTGGAGCCTCCCCAGCTCTGCCTGCGGGTACCTGGGTGTCCAGTCCGAGATGAATGCGACCGCGCAGAAATGTTCCGGCGGTGAGTACGACGGCAGCGCCCCTGTATGTGCGACCATCCAGCGTCACGACACCATTGATACAACCGCCGGACACAACGAACTTAGCGACCGTTCCCTGGGCGAATTCCAGATTGGGCTGCCGCTCCAGCAATGAACGCACGGCCCGGCGATAGAGCCCGCGATCGCACTGCGCTCTGGGGGACCACACTGCGGGACCCTTGGACTTGTTCAACATTCGAAACTGGAGCCGGGACAGATCAGTCGCTTGGCCCATGACCCCGCCGAGTGCATCCACCTCACGGACGACGGTACCCTTGGCGATCCCGCCGATAGCGGGGTTGCACGACATCTGGCCTATGGTCTCGAGGTTCTGGGTCAGCAGGAGCGTTCTGGCTCCCCGCCGAGCGGCGAGGGTGGCGGCTTCGGCGCCGGCGTGGCCGCCGCCGATCACGATGACGTGGTAACGATCCATAGGCGGTGAATCTATTGGAAATACCTGGTGGTGGGGACTGATGACATTATTACGACATCAACGAGGCACTGATACGGACATGCGAGATTGGCGCAGTCTACTCGATCATTTCTCCCAGTCGGGTGATACGAGTAACCTGGCCAGCCGGCACCACCAGGTGCTTGTGGTCGCTCCGGATCCCGAACTTGGCGCTCTTGCGAACGTACTCCTCCTTGGACCCGCCCCCAGCCGCGGCATCGTGCACCCCGACATCCAGCATGAGTACCCCGCGTTCATCCTCGCTGTCGTACCGCCCCACGTAGGTCAGCGCCCCAGTGGTCTCGACCACGACCGTGACCCCGTGCAGCTCCGCGTGACCAGGGTGAAAAACGTGACCCGACATTGCGGCCTAGACCGTGGCGCCGAAGAACCGGTCGAACGCGGCGGTGAGGTCGGTGGCGATTGCCTGGGGTGAACGACCCTCGATCTGATGGCGATGGACAAAATGGACTACCTCGCCGTCCCGCAACAGCGCCATGGACGGGCTGCTTGGCTGATACTCGCCGAAGAACTGCCGGGCACGGGCTACGGCATCCACGTCTTGGCCGGCGAAGACAGTCACAACCTGTTGGGGTACAACGGTGTGCTTGAGGGCTAGGGCCAGCGCCGGCCGGGCATTCCCAGCGGCACACCCGCAGACAGAGTTCACGAAAACCAGCATGGACCCCTTCTGGTCGCCCAGGGCTGCATCTACCTCGGCTGCGCTGGTGAGCTCCCTAGCGCCGAGGCGGGTGACTTCGGCCCGCATAGGGGCGACGAGCGTGGGATTGTACGGCATCTGTGTTCTTCCTTATGTAGCATGAGATTGGGATCTACCGGCTTAAACACCTTCCCTCGTTTCCTCGTTCCCCCGTTCTGCTATTCCGTCGAGATCACTGCGTCGGGCTGATCCAGCGCCGCCTTCATGGCATGCCACGAAAGGCTGGCACATTTGACCCGAATGGGGAACTCGGAGAGGCCGGAAAAAGCCGCCAGCTTGCCAAGGGACTCCACTTCGGCCTGCTCCATCGAGCCGGTGACTAGCCGATGGAACCTCTCGAACAGAGCCTCGGCCTCCTCCCGGGTCTTTCCCTTAACTGCGCTGGTCATCAGCGAAGCCGAGGCCTTGGAGATAGCGCAGCCCGAGCCCTGGAAGGCGGCATCGTTGATCACGCCGTCCTCCACCCTGAGCCACACTGTCAACCGGTCTCCACAGAGCGGATTGTTTCCTTCCACTCGGCGGTTGGCGTTCTCCATCCGCCGGAAGTTCTGGGGAGCGCGATTGTGGTCCAGAATCACGTCTTGGTACAGCGCGCTAAGAGTCGCCATCAAGCAAACATCTTCTTGACAGTCATCAGACCATCGACCAGGGCATCGACTTCCGCCCGAGTATTATAGAAGGCAAAGGAGGCTCGGGCGGTCGCCGGAACGCCGAAGCGGTCCATCACCGGTTGGGCACAGTGATGCCCAGCCCTTATGGCGACCCCTGCGTCATCGAGAACGGTGCCTATGTCATGGGGATGCACGCCCTCAAGCACGAATCCCAGCACGCCTGCCTTCTCCCTCGCTGTGCCGATGAGCCGGATTCCCTCGATCTGACTCACTCGCCCAGTGGCGTAGTCCAGGAGATCGCTCTCCCAGGTGGCAATGGCATCCAGGCCTAACTCGTTCACGTAGTCGAGTGCGGCAGCGAGGCCCATCACCTGGGCGATCATCGGAGTGCCGGCCTCAAACTTGGCCGGCAGCGGAGCCCATGTAGACCGCTGTAGCGTTACCGTCGCGATCATGTCACCACCGCCCTGGTATGGCGGCATGCGTTCCAGGAGGGCTTCTCTACCGTAGAGTACCCCGACACCGGTGGGTCCGAAAATCTTGTGACCGGAGAACACCAAGAAATCGCAACCCAGATCCCTGACGTCCACCTGGAGATGCGGTGCCGACTGGGCGCCATCAACGAGTACCGGAATACCTCGAGCGTGCGCCAACGCGACCAGCCGCTTTATCGGGTTTATGGTACCTAGCGCATTTGAGAGATGAACCACGGCGACCAGGCGAGTACGGTCTCCCAGCAGCCGTTCAAATGCATCCACGTCCAGCTCCCCTTCATCGCTGATTGGCGCCGCACGAAGAGTCGCCCCCGTCTGCTCACAGAGCAGTTGCCAGGGAACGATGTTGGAGTGATGCTCCATTGCTGTTATAACAATGTCGTCACCCGGCTTCAGGTGGGTTCGCCCGTAGGTCTGCGCGACGAGATTGATGCCTTCCGTCGTACCACGGGTGAAGATGATCTCTCGGCTGGAATGGGCATTGAGGAAGCGAGCGACCTTTTCCCGCGCTTCATCGTACGCCACCGTCGCCCGCTCGCTCAGGTAGTGCACCCCACGGTGGATATTGGCGTTCTCGGTGGTATAGAATCGGGTGACCGCGTCGATGACCACTTGAGGCTTCTGACTGGTAGCGGCGTTATCGAGATAGACGAGGGGCTTTCCCCGAACCCGCTGGCGGAGGATGGGGAAGTCTTCCCGGATGCGGGCGACGTCAAGCGGGGAGGCGGGGCGGCGGGTGGGCGGGAAAGCGCTCGGCCGGCAGAGCGCCGACTCGCGCGCAGTTGCTGCCCCGCTGTCCCGCTGCCCCGCTGTCCCCGCTCACATCTCCCCCAGCCGTTCGCGGACGAGCCGGTCCAACTCATCTCGCACCGGCTCCAGGACCACCTCTGAGGTCACCTCGGCGGCAAAGGCATAGGTCAGGAGCCGTTGCGCCTTCTCCGCAGGGACTCCTCGGCTTCGGGCATAGAAGAGAGCGACATCGTCCAGCCGGCCAACGGTGGCGCCGTGGGTGCACTTCACGTCATCGGCGAAGATCTCGAGTTGGGGCTTGGTATCCACCTTGGCCGCGTCGCTAAGCAGCAGATTTCGGTTGGTCTGCTTGGCGTCGGTCTTCTGTGCCTCCGGCTTCACGAACACCTTGCCATTGAACACCGCGCGGGACCGGCCGTCGAGCACACCCTTGTAGACCTCCCAGCTGCGGCAGTTGGGCTGGTCATGATAGATGGCCGTGTGGTTGTCCACCACCTGCTCGCCTCGGGTCAGATACAGCCCGTACATCAATGTCTCCACGTTCTCACCGTTCAGGCGGGCGTGGAGATTGTGTCGTGCCAGGGCGCCGCCCATAGCCAGAGTGAAGGAGCGGTAGTGGCTGTCTCGTTGCTGCTCCACGTGAGTCAGTCCAACGTGGTAGGCTCGTTCGCTCTCGCGCTGAATCCGGGTGTGCTCGATCCAGGAGTTGGCACCGGCAACGACCTCGGTTACCGCATTGGTCCAGTAGCTCGCACCCTCCGCCAGGCTTACGTAGCTCTCGATCACCGACGCTCTGGCTCCCTGCTCGATTACGACCAGGTTTCGAGGATGGGTGACGCTGCCGGCCGCTTGGCGGGTGGCCACGAAGACCAGATGGACCGGACGGGTGAGGTCGGTGTTAGCGGGCACATGAAGGAACCCGCCATCGCGCATGAACGCAGTGCTGAGCGCGGTGAAGGGACTCGACTGGATGGAGGCGTGACGCGCCAGGTGCTTCTCCAGCATGGCCCCGTCGGCCCGAAGGGCTTCAGCCAGGCTCCCCGCTCGAACCCCGGCCGCGAGCTCCCCGGTGGAGCTGAGCGCTTCACTGTACCCGCCGTCCACGAACACGAGGGTGGTCCACTCCGGGTGCCCGAAGATGAACGGAGCGAGCTGCTCGCGGGTGACTCCATGCGCCAAGCCCGCGCCCTGGCGCCAGGTGCCCTGGGCGATCGGGGCGACGGGAGTGAAACGCCACTCTTCATCTCGCGCGGTCGGGAACCCGGTCGCTGCGAACCGGTCAATCGCGGCCTTCCGGACTGGCTCGAGCCAGTCAGGTGTCTCCGTAGCGGCCAACGAACCTCGCGATCCGAATTCCTGCAGGTAGGCTTTGCTCACGACGCAGCCCCTACCTCCTGCTCCAGCCACTCGTATCCTCTAGCCTCGAGCTCGTGGGCGAGTTCCTTGCCTCCGGACCGCACAATTCTGCCCGCCGACAAGACGTGCACCTGGTCAGGGACAATGTAGTTGAGGAGCCGCTGGTAATGAGTCACGATGATGGTCGCGTTGTCCGGCTTGCGCAGCGCGTTGACCCCAGCCGCCACGATTCGAAGCGCATCGATGTCGAGCCCGGAGTCGGTCTCGTCCAGGATCGCCAGCTTGGGCTCCAGCACTGCCATCTGAAGAATTTCGTTGCGCTTCTTCTCACCGCCCGAGAAACCCGAATTCACTGCTCGGCTCATGATCTCGGGACCCCACTCCACCAGCTTGAGCTTTTCCTCGAGGCAGATCGAGGAAGTCCATCGAGTCGACCTCCTCCAGACCCTTGGCTTTGCGGATTTCGTTGTAGGCGGCCCGAAGGAAGTAGGCGTTGCTGATACCCGGAATTTCCACCGGGTACTGAAAGGCCAGGAATATTCCTGCCTGGGCACGCACCTCCGGGTCCATATCGAGGAGATCGTTACCCTCGTAGAGCACCTGACCGGCGGTTACCTCATAGGCCGGGTGACCGGCCAGCACCTGGGCCAACGTGCTCTTGCCGGACCCGTTAGGACCCATGACGGCGTGGACTTCACCGACGTTGACGGTGAGGTCGATGCCCTTGAGAATTTCCTTGTCTCCGGCACTGGCGCGGAGGCCTTTGATTTCGAGCAATGTCAATCTCCTTGAGTTGCTATGGGCTACGGGCCAGGCGCTATGGGTCGAAGCGGAGCAGCCCAGAGCGATAGCCCACAGCCGTCTTATCCGACGCTTCCTTCCAGGCTGATCCCAAGCAGCTTCTGCGCTTCGACGGCAAACTCCATCGGGAGCTCCTTGAAGACTTCCTTGCAGAAGCCGTTCACGATCATCGAGATGGCATTCTCGGTATTCAGGCCCCGCTGCTTCAAATAGAAGATCTGATCCTCGCCGATCTTCGAGGTTGAAGCCTCGTGCTCGACCGAAGCAGTGGAGTTCTGTACATCGATGTAGGGAAAGGTGTGCGCTCCGCAGCGGTTACCTATAAGCATGGAGTCGCACTGGGTATAGTTACGCGCGCCAGCGGCCTTCGGCAGCACCTTGACCAGCCCGCGATAGCTATTCTGCCCTTGACCCGCCGAAATGCCCTTGGAGACGATGGTGCTGCGGGTGTTCTTTCCCAGGTGGATCATCTTGGTGCCGGTGTCGGCCTGCTGCCTCCCGTTCACCACCGCCACGGAGTAGAACTCACCGACCGAGTTGTCTCCCTGGAGGATGACGCTCGGATACTTCCAGGTAATGGCGGACCCGGTCTCGACCTGAGTCCAGGAAATCTTCGAGTTAACCCCGACGCACTTCCCTCGCTTGGTCACGAAGTAGTAGATGCCGCCCTTGCCCTGCTCGTCTCCGGCGTACCAGTTCTGCACCGTCGAGTACTTGATCGTTGCGTCGTCGAGAGCCACGAGTTCGACCACCGCGGCGTGGAGCTGATTTTCGTCCCGCTTGGGCGCCGTGCACCCCTCCAGATAGCTCACTGAGGCGCCCTCTTCGGCCACGATCAGGGTTCGTTCGAACTGACCCGTATCCGCCGCATTGATCCGGAAATAAGTGGACAGCTCCATGGGGCACCGCACGCCCTTGGGGACGAACACGAATGACCCATCGCTGAACACCGCGGCGTTCAAGGCAGCGAAGAAGTTGTCGCTAGCCGGCACGACCGAGCCCAGGTACTTGCCAACTGTCCGAGATGGCCCGGGCGCTGATGAGCGACCCGAAGATGATCATGCTCGACGAGCCGATGGCCGGCGTGAACCCCGCGCTCACCCAGTCGCTGCTGGGCCACATCCAGACCCTGCGCGACGAGGGCATGACCGTGCTGTTCGTCGAGCACGACATGCACGTCGTCCGCCACATCTCCGACTGGGTCGCGGTGATGGCCGAGGGACGGCTCGTGGCCGAGGGGTCGGCCGACACGGTGATGGCGGACCCGGCGGTGATCGACGCCTACCTCGGCGCCCACCACGACACCGACCTGGGCGAGGAGGAGGTCTCGGAGGAGGTCGCTGGCCGAGATCGCCGAAGAGGTGGCCGCCGAGGAGGCCGAGCGCGAGGCCGAGGCCGAGCCGGCGCCGACCGAACCCGATGACCGGCGGGAGGAGAAGCAGAGTGACCGGACAACCGAGACGCAAGACGGCCGTCGTCGAGGCGAAGGACATCGTCGCCGGCTACATCCCCGGCGTGAACATCCTCAACGGCTGCAGCGTCGTCGCCTACCCCGGCGAGATGATCGGCATCATCGGTCCCAACGGGGCCGGCAAGTCGACCCTGCTCAAGGCCATGTTCGGCCTGGTGAAGGTCCACTCCGGCAGCGTCACGCTGAACGGCGAGGAGATCACCAACCTCAAGGCCAACAAGCTGGTGGAGATGGGCGTCGGCTTCGTGCCCCAGACCAACAACGTCTTCCCGACGCTGAGCATCGAGGAGAACCTCCGGATGGGGCTGTTCACGCGGCCCAAGAAGCTCGGCGAGCGACTCGCCGCCACCTGGGACCTCTTCCCGGTGCTGCACGACCGGCGCAACCAGCGCGCCGGAGCACTCTCCGGCGGCGAGCGGCAGTCCCTGGCGATGGCCAGGGCGCTGATGATGGAGCCGTCGGTCCTGCTGCTCGACGAGCCGTCCGCGGGCCTGTCGCCGGTCCGTCAGGACGAGACGTTCCTGCGGACCCGCCTGATCAACCAGACCGGCGTCTGCGTCGTCATGGTCGAGCAGAACGCCCGGCGCTGCCTGCAGATCTGCGACCGCGGCTACGTCCTCGACCAGGGCCGCGACGCCCACACCGGCACCGGCCGCGAGCTGGCCAAGGACCCCAAGGTCATCGAGCTCTACCTCGGCACCCTCGCCAAGGACGTCGAGGCCGACCGCAAGGACCGCCAGCAGCAACGGCCTGAGTCGAGCCACACAGGCTCGAGCCGACAAGACAAGGGGCCCCGGACCGTGCGGTCCGGGGCCCCTTCGCTGCCGTGCTGGCGTGATCGGACTCAGCCCTGCAGGAGACCCTCCACGGTGCTGGTGATCTCGGGTACTTGTTGTCGCCGTTGTAGGTGTAGATGCCGACGAACGCCGAGGACGGGTCGTTGTCCTCGTTGATCGGACCGATGCCCGAAGGACCGGCGTAGCGGATCTCCTAGCCATCCTCGAGGAGCGCCACGCAGTCTTCGTACGTCGTGCACTCCTCGCCGTCGGTGGCGCCGGAGACGGCTGCGTAGTTCTCCTGGACGGTCGTGCGAGTCGGTCGAGCCACCCTTGACCGCGGCCAGCGCGGCGAGGATCACCGCGTCGTAGGACTCGGCGCCGTAGGAGAAGTCCTTCAGCGTGTCGCCTTCAGCGGTGTCGTACCAACCGATGAGGCGGTCCTTGAAGCCCTGCGTCCGGGTCGTTGCCGGGCAGGGTGCCCTGGGCGCCCTCGAGCGGGCCCGGGTCGAAGTCCGTCGCTGTAGTCGGACAGGTTGCCGTCGGTGAAGTAGGTCTTCGACATGTCCCAGCCCTGGGCGTCCAGCTCCGGGATGATCGGCGTGGTCTCGTCGAACGCGAGGACGACGATCGCGTCCGGGTTGGCGTTGCAGCGCCGCGGTGACCTCGGCCGAGAACGTCGTCTGGCCGGCCGGGAACTCGTCGCCGTCGCCCTTGGCGCCGTAGACGACCTCACCGCCGTTGGCCTCGATCGTCTCCTGGGTGTAGTTGCGCAGACCGGTGCCGTAGGTGTCGTTGAACACGATGAAGGCGACCCGCTGGTAGCCGTCGGTGCGTGATCAGCGTGCCCAGCGCGTTGCCCTGGATGGTGTCCGGGGGAGCGGTGCGGAAGTAGCACGGCGAGTAGCCGCTCAGGTCCACCGCGGTGTTGGCCGGCGAGACCTGCGGTGATCTTGGCGTCGGTGAGGGTGTCGACGAAGTTCAGCGAGACGCTGGACGACGCGGCGCCGATCACGACGGAGGGCTTGGCCGGCGACCAGCGTGCCGGCCGAGGCGGTCGAGACCGACATGTCGGTCGAGTCGCCGGAGTCCTCGATCTGGTGGCAGGCGTCCGCGCCGTTGACGCCGCCGGCGGCGTTGATGTCGGAGACCGCGAGGCCGACGCCTGCGATTTCCGGGGGGCCGAGGAACGCGAGGTTACCCGTGAGCGGCAGGATGCCGCCCACCTTGAACGTGTCTGCGCTGGTGGAGCCACCACTGCAACGGTCGTTCGTGAAGGTTCGTCGGCGGCGGTGTCGGACTCGCCTGCGGAGGGCGAGGTGTCGTCCCCGGCCTCGCCTGAGTCGTCGGAGCCACATGCTGCAAGGGACAGGCTGAGGACGGCGGTGCCGGCCATCAGCTTGACCCAGGTGGCGGTTCTGGATCGATTCACGGGGTGAACCTTTCTGTCGCGTTGGTGCACTTCACCGCTGCTCGCCCACCGTGGGCTAGCCAAATGCCACCGTAGGACCGGCAAGAGTGAGCGGCGTCACCCGGCACCCTGTCGTTAGCGAACCGTTACGTCAATGAAGCCACGCGGCAAGTTGCGACAGAACTGGCGCGACGCAGCAGCGCCGGAAGCAGGTCGGCGACCGGGATCTCGCGGATCCGCAGCAGCCGCAGCGCCACCCCCACCAGCAGCAGCCCGCCGGTCGCGGTGAGGGCGGCGACGTGGGCGTCGGGGAGCACGTCGCCGAGCAGCAGCCCGACGCACCGTCAGGCCGCCCTGGACCACGAGCACCGTGAGCGCGCTGGCCGCCACCCCCCAGCCGAAGGACGCCGCGAACGCGATCGCGGCGAACCCGTCGAGCGCGGACTTGAGGAACAGCTGGTCGGCGCCCTGCCCAGGCCGTCGTTGAGGGAGCCCAGGATCGTCAGCGGGCCCATGCAGAAGACCAGCGACGAGACCACGAAGCCCTCGATGAACCGGTGCCGCTCCACCGAGCCTCGGTCGCCGGCGAGCCGGGTCTGCAGCCAGCCGCCCAGCGACTCGACCCGCGCCTCCAGGCGCAGCAACGAGCCGACGATGCCGCCGATCACCAGCGAGCCGAGCACGATCAGCATCGGCGCGCTGGAGCCGACGTACGACGGCGAGCGCGGCGTCGCGCCGACCGCGACCGCACTGGTGGCGGCGATCAGCAGCGTGACCAGCCCGAGCGCGTCGGTGACGACGTCGCGGGTGCGCTCGGGCAGCCGGATGCCCGGCCAGCACTCCCAGGCCGCTCCGAGCAGCACCGTGGCGACGTTCACCAGGGTGCCGATGCCGGGGATCAACGGGCCTCCTCTGTTGGACAAGGGACTCTGAGCGTAGTCTTCCCCGGTGGAGCCGCGTTCGGGGGAGCAAGGAGGCGGTCGCAGCTGCGGAGAGGTTCTAGACGTGTTCCCTGATGAAGCGCACCCTGGTGTCCCTGCGACTGGCGGTGCCCGACGACGCCCCGGCGCTCGCCGAGGTGTGGGCGGAGGTCCTGCGGCGGGCCGATCACGACGAGCAGGTCGCCGATCTCGAGGCGATCATCGCCCGGCGTGACGCCGCTCGAGGACGAGCGGATCGTGGTCGCGGAGTACGACGGCGAGGTCGCCGGCGCCGTCCACCTGCGGGCCACCACGCTGACGCCGATCAACCTGGAGCCGGTCGTCCAGGCGATCTCGCCCCACGTGCTGCCGGCGTTCCGCCGCCGCGGCGTCGGGCGGGCCCTGATGGAGGCAGCCGTGGCGTTCGCCGAGGAGCGCGGCATCGCCCACATCGCGACGGCCGCGGTGTCCGGGTCGCGGGACGCCAACCGGTTCATGGCCCGGCTCGCGCTCGGCCCGCACGCCATCCTGCGGCTGGCGCCGACCGCCATGGTCCAGGCGAAGCTCGACGCACAGGCACCGGTCATCGGCGTCACCGCGGGGCGTTCCGGGACCCGCCAGCTCACCCACGTCCTCGCCGCCAGGCGCTCCTCCCGGCGGGCCCAGCGCCACCGGATCGCCGACTCCCAGGGCTGACGCAGCGCTTACGTCTGGCGGCCCGGTGGCTGTCCACGGCGACGGATAGGCTCGGGCCGTGCCCGTGACAGAGACCGCCTCCCGTCCGCGCCTGCTGCTCCTCGACGGCCATTCGCTGGCCTACCGCGCGTTCTTCGCGCTCCCGGTGGAGAACTTCTCGACGACGACCGGGCAGCACACCAACGCCGTCTACGGCTTCACCTCGATGCTGATCAACGTGCTGCGCGACGAGCAGCCAACCCACGTGGCGGTCGCGTTCGACGTCTCCCGCAAGACGTTCCGGATGGACGAGTACGCCGAATACAAGGCCAAGCGCAACAAGACCCCCGACGAGTTCCGGAGCCAGCTCCCGCTGATCCAGGAGGTGCTCTCGGCGCTGCGGATCGCCTTCCTGGAAAAGGACGGCTACGAGGCCGACGACATCATCGCCACGCTGACGACGCAGGCGCTTGCCGAGGACCTCGAGGTGCTGATCCTCACCGGCGACCGCGACGCCTTCCAGCTGGTCACCGAGCGGGCCACGGTGCTCTACCCGATGCGCGGGGTGTCCGAGCTGGCCCGGATGACTCCCGACGCGGTCGAGGCGAAGTACGGCGTGCCCCCGCAGCGCTACCCCGAGCTGGCCGCGATCGTGGGGGAGACCTCCGACAACCTGCCGGGCGTTCCCGGCGTCGGGCAGGGCTATGCCGCGAAGTGGATCAACCAGTTCGACGGTCTCGACAACGTCATCACCCACGCCGACCAGATCACCGGCAAGAAGGGCGAGGCCCTGCGCGAGCACCTCGGCGACGTGCTCCGCAACCGACGCCTCAACGCTCTCGTCTGCGACCTCGACCTCGACCTCGGTCCGGCCGACCTTGCCGTCAAGCCGTGGGACCGCCACGAGGTCCACACCCTCTTCGACGGACTGGAGTTCCGGGTCCTCCGCGACCGGCTGTTCGAGACGCTGGAGTCGGAGGAGGAGATCGACGACTCGGGCTTCGAGATGGCCGGAGCCCGGCTCGCTCCCGGCGAGGTCGTTGCCTGGCTCGACGACCACGCCAGGCCGTCGGCCGACCCCGGCGGGTCACGACCGCGCACCGGCGTTGCGGTGCAGGGCTCCTGGGGCGGTGGCACTGGCGAGGTGTGGTCGGTGGCGCTGGCCGCCGTTGACGGCACGGCCTGCTGGTTCGACGTCACCGAGGTGACTCCCGACGACGATGCCGCCCTCGTGTCGTGGTTCGGCGACCCCGACCTGCCCAAGGTGCTCCACGACGCCAAGGGGCCGATGCTGGCCCTGGCCGCCCGGGGCTGGCCGCTGCGCGGGCTGGTGAGCGACACCGCCCTCGCCGCCTACCTCGTCCGTCCCGACCAGCGCTCCTACGACCTGGCAGACCTCACCGTCCGCTACCTCAAGCGCGAGCTGAAGCAGGACACCGGCGACTCCGGCCAGCTCACGCTCGACGCGGTCGAGGACACCGGGTCGGCGGAGATCCCGATGCTCCACGCACGCGCCGTCCTCGACCTCGCCGACGCGCTCGACCAGGAGATCGACGAACACGGCGGGGCGCGGCTGCTGGCTGAGATGGAGCTGCCGCTCGTCGACCTGCTCGCCGCGATGGAGCAGATGGGGGTCGCGGTCGACACCGACCACCTCGAGGCGCTGGAGAGCCACTTCGCCACCGAGCAGAAGCAGGCGGCCGACGAGGCCTTCTCGGTCATCGGCAAGGAGATCAACCTCGGGTCGCCCAAGCAGCTGCAGGTGGTGCTGTTCGACGAGCTCGACATGCCGAAGACCAAGCGCACCAAGACCGGCTACACCACCGACGCCGACGCGCTCCAGCAGCTCTACGTCAAGACCGAGCACCCCTTCCTGACGGCGCTGCTGCGACACCGCGACGTCTCGCGGCTCCGGCAGACCATCGAGGGACTGCTCAAGACCGTTGCCTCCGACGGCCGGATTCACACCACCTTCAACCAGACCATCGCCGCGACCGGCCGGCTCTCCAGCACCGAGCCCAACCTGCAGAACATCCCGATCCGCACGGAGGAGGGGCGCCGGATCCGCGAGGGGTTCGTGGTCGGCAAGGGCTTCGAGTCCCTGATGACGGCCGACTACAGCCAGATCGAGATGCGGATCATGGCCCATCTGTCCGAGGACCAGCTGCTGATCGAGGCGTTCAGGTCCGGCCGCGACTTCCACTCGATCACCGCCGCCCGGGTCTTCGACGTCGACGCCGACGACGTCACCCCGGCCATGCGCGCGAAGATCAAGGCGATGAACTACGGCCTCGCCTACGGACTGTCCGCGTTCGGCCTCGGCCAGCAGCTGCGCATCGAGCCGAGCGAGGCCCGCGCGCTGATGGACGAGTACTTCCTGACCTTCGGCGGGGTGCGCGACTACCTCGGAGGGATCGTCGACGAAGCGCGCAAGTCCGGCTTCACCGAGACCATCTGGGGTCGACGCCGCTACCTACCCGACCTGACCAGCGACAACCGGCAGCGGCGCGAGATGGCCGAGCGGATGGCGCTCAATGCCCCGATCCAGGGTTCGGCCGCCGACCTGATCAAGGTCGCGATGCTCAATGTCGATCGTGCGCTGACCGAGTCCGGGCTGGCCTCGCGGATGCTGCTCCAGGTGCACGACGAGCTGGTCTTCGAGGTGGCGACAGGAGAGCGCGACGGCCTCGAGCAGCTGGTCCGCGAGCAGATGGCCGGCGCCGCCGAGCTCGCCGTGCCTCTCGACGTGTCCGTCGGCACCGGCCGCAGCTGGCACGAAGCAGCTCACTGACCCGGTCACCCTGGCGCGACCGGCGCTCCTGTCCGGTGCCGCATCGCGTCCAGCACGAGCGTCAGCAGCACGAGCAGGTTCACGATGGTCACGCTGAGCACCAGCGAGCCGACGCTGTCGACGAAGAAGGCGGTCGAGGCCACCGCGACCAGACCCGCCCAGAGGATCAGGACGCTGGCCCGGTGCTGGCGGGCCACGACTTCGTAGACCATCAGCTGGATCATCGCCAGCACCATGCCGAGCGCGGCAAACAGTCCGATGTAGGGCTCGATCGCGGCGTACTGGTCGCCTCCGACGAAGGCGATCGCGAGGCCGCTGAACACGATCGCGCCGAGGGTCGCGACGAGTCCGGCGGCGGCCACGAGAGCCAGTCCCTTGAGGTAGATGCGGTGACGCTCGGTCGCGGAGGCCATCGAGGGGAAGGCGACGATGACAACGAACTGCGGCAGGAACAACACCGCCTTGGTGAGGATCAGTCCGGCGGCGTAGAGGCCGGCGGAGTGCTCATCGAGCACCAGGCCGGCCACGAGCACGTCGACCCCGGAGAGCGCGAAGAACGCGAACAGCGCATGCGAGTTGGCCACCACTTCGTGCAGCACCTGCTCGGGATCCATCACGGCCGTCCACGCTTCGCGGGCACGGCCCGCGTGCCCGAGAGCCAGGGCGCCGATGACCGCTGGGACGCAGGCACCGAGGGTCACGCCGAGCATGGCCCCGAACGCCGTGGGGATGAGGAGCATCAGTACGCCGCCGATGACGAACCGGCCGAGACCGAGCCCGAGATAGACGCCGGCGAGCGGGGCCCAGCGTCGCTCGCCCTGGAGGACGCCCGACTGCCCACCCATGATCGTGAGCGGCACTGCGCTGAGACCGATCATCAGCGCCGGCGTCCACGAGTCCAGCCGTGCTGCCCACGCGATGACCGGCGTGAGGACCAGGCAGAGGGCGCCGAGTGCGAGTGCAGAGCGGTACGACGCCGACATGACCGCGGCCTCGACCTCCCCGCGCCGCGAGGGGTTGGCGGCGATCTTCCGTGCCCCCGTGGCCTGCAGGCCGAGGGAGAGCACACCCACGACCAGCAGGATGAACATCAGCCGGGCGACACCGCCGTACTCGACAGGCCCGAGCAGCCTCGCGGCCGCGAGCACGAAGCCGTAGGTGGTGAGGTTCATGACGCCGGTGGCCACGGCGATCCCGATGCCTCCGCGCAGCAGTCCGCGGAGGCTGCCGGGGGCCGGCGAGTGGGACTGGGTCACCCCGATGGGCCTCTCGTTGCGTCGCGTGGTGGAGGGCGGTGTTGGAAGTCACAGGCTACGACCCTGAAAAACGGGTTTGCTGAATAGCGTGCTACCGGCGCGTAGGGCTATGGTCTTTCAGGCGTTTCCTACGAGGGTCGGAAATGCTTCGCCGGACTGAGGGAGGTTCGGTGCATTCTTCGGAGGGAGTGCGCAAGCACTCGGAGGGAGTGCGCAAGCATGCGCAAAACAATCATCGCCGGGCTGGTCCTTGCCCTGGCGGCCGCCCTGGTCATGTGGCTCAGTGCCGTCTTCGACCTCGAGCTCGAGTCGTTCGTCCTGCTGGGGGCGGCTGTCGGCGCCGTGGTCGCGCTGGTGCCCGACCGCACCCCACTGGTCCGGTTCCTCGGCTTCGCTGCCGGTTTCGTGGCGGCCTGGCTCGGATTCTTCGCCCGGGCGGCTTTCCTGCCCGACACCGCCGGCGGCCGCGCGGTCGCGGTGGCTCTGGTCCTGCTGCTCTGCGTCGTCGTGGTCGCGGTGAGCGCCGGACGCCTGCCGCTGTGGTCTGCGCTGCTCGGCGCCGCCGCCATGGTTGGCGGCTACGAATACACCTACGCCGCCGCCCCTCCGGAGGTCGCCACCACCTCGGTGAGCGCCGCCACCTCGCTGCTGTTCTGCATCGGCGTCGGCTACCTGGTTGCGGCAACGCTGGCGCCCAAGGCCAGCGTGGCCAGCGTTGTCCCGCCCCGGCCTCGCACGAGCGACGAGGACCTCGAGCACACCAGCTTCAACGACCTGATGGAGAAGACCAAGTGAACCCCCGAATCACCCTGCTGCGCGTCGCAGCGACCTCAGGCGTGGCGGCTGTCCTGTGCGGAATGGTGGCGGGTCCGGCCGTCGCCGCGGACGGCGACGTCGACGTGGTCAACACCGAGACCGTGCAGGTCTACACGTCCCCGACTGGCGACGTCGAGACCCAGCGGGTCTACGAGCAACTGATCCTGACCGGCACCGGCTCGGTCGATCTGTCCAACCCGATCTCGACCGACGGCCTGCGCAACCTGGACGGCTTCGGCGGCTTCGACGTCAACGACGGCGAGCAGGTCACCGAGATGACGGTCGACGGCGAGGAGCACCTGCGCTCGGTCAGCGACTTCGACGGTGACCTCCCGCTCGACGTCTCCGTGGCCTACAAGCTCGACGGCGAGACTGTCGAGCCGGGCGACCTCGTCGGCGAGAGCGGCGAGCTCGAGGTGCTCTACACGGTCAAGAACGTCACCGGCGAGCCGCAGGACGTCTCGTTCCCCGACGGCAGCGGCGGCACCACCACCGAGACCGTCGACGTACCGATCCCGATGGTCGGCTCGCTGACCACAGTCGCCCCGGAGAGCTTCACCAACGTGCAGTCCGACCAGGCCAACATGGCCGGCGACGGCAAGGGCGGCACCAAGCTGTCGTTCACGATGACGCTGTTCCCGCCGATCGGGTCCGACACCGCGGAGTTCGGCTACACCGCCGACATCGTCGACGGCGTCGTCCCGCGGTCCGACGTCTCTGCCCTTCCGGTCAACCCGCTGGAGTCCCCGACGTTCGCGGCGGCGGCCGACAGCTACCAGGGCGGCACCGAGACCGGTGCCCGGCTCGCCGAGGGCGCGGCCACCATCGACTCCAACCTGCTCAAGCTCCGCGACGGCGCGTCCGAGCTGCTCGCCGGCCTGATCAAGCTCCGCGACGGCTCCGAGCAGCTGCAGACCGGCCTCGCCGACGAGGCGGCGCCGGGCGCGGAGAAGCTCGCGGACGGCGCGGGTCAGCTGGACGACGGCCTCGGCCGGATCGCCGACGGCGCCAACCAGCTGTTCGACGGTACGGGTCAGCTTCGGCCGGAACGGGCGACCTCACCGACGGCACCGGCCGCCTGGCTGACGGCGCTGGTCGGCTCTCCGCCGGCGCCGGCCGTCTCTCGCGACGGCGCAGGCAAGGCGTACACCGGCAGCCAGGAGCTGACCGACGGACTCCAGCAGATCAGCGGCGGCCTCGGCCAGCTCGCCGACGCCCAGGACGGTCTACCGGCCGCACAGGACGGCATCAAGCAGCTCCAGGACGGCGTCGACCTGCATCCTGCTGAAGCTCGGTGACGTCGACACCGACGGCACGCTGATCGGCGGTCTCGCCGACCTCGAGACGGCGTCGGCGCCGCGCAGACGGGTGCACGACATCGCGGCTGGGCGCACGCTGCGGGCGACGGTCCTGGCCGGATCGCCCGGGCATGGTGGACGCCAAGGCGCGGCGTCGACCAGGTCAAGGCGCGGGCTCGACCGCGCGCTGCGACGCCGGCCAACGGTCTGGCCGGCCCGGGTGGCGACTGGCCGAGCTGAGGCCGGGCTGGACGGCTGTCACGCACTTCTGCGACCCGCCGACCTCCGCGAAGACCCAGTGTGACGGTGCACGCGTCGACGAGCTCGATCGGCGGCGTCGACCAGAGCCGCACGAAGCTGGCTGCGGCCTCAGCGGGTCTCGGCGGCCTGTCGTACCGGGCTCGAGCAACGCGATCGCGGCGCTCTCGAGCGCCGAGCGGCTCTCCGCGGCGCCGACCTGCTCGGCTGTGCCGGCTCGGCGACCCGACGGGCTGCCGGCAAGCTCAAGGAGTGGTGCGATCGAGCTCAAGGGCGGCATCCAGCCGCAGCTGTCGCCAGGTGCTGCTCACGCAGCTGGCCGACGGCATCACCGAACGGCCGTCGGCCGGCGTGTCGACGCTGTCGCTGTGGCGCGGACGCTGCGCCGCCGGCAGCTCCGACCTGACCGCAGGTCTGCGGCCGGATCGACGCCGGTGCGGGTGACCTCGCCGCCGGTGCGCGGCAAGCTCGCGGACGGAACCGGCGAGCTCGACGCCGGAGCCAACCGGCTCGCGGCCGGCGCCGGCGAGCTGAACGCACGGCGCGGGCAAGCTGGCCGACGGCACCGCTGAGGCTGCCGACGGCTCGGGCCAGCTCGCGGACGGTGCAGACCGCCTCGCGGACGGGCTGCAGGACGCGGCGGAAGGTTCCGGCAAGCTGACCGACGGACTGGGCAAGGCCGCGGAGGGTGCGCCGAAGCTGGTCGACGGCGCCCAGAAGCTGTCCGACAAGGGCACGAGCAAGCTGGTCGAGGCGGGCGAGGACACCACCCAGACCTACGGTCAGATGTACGCCACCATGCAGGCCGGCGCCGAGCGCGCGCAGGCCGAGGACATGGCCTACGGCGCACCCGAGGGTGCTGCCGGCCTGACGGCGTACAGCTACGTGATCCAGGGCGAGGACGGAGAGTCCGGCAAGAACTGGGCGCGTGGCCTGGCGGGGATGGCACTGCTCGGGCTCGGGGCCGGCGGGTTGCTGCTGCGGCGTCGCCTGGTCTGACCCAGCAAATCAGCAATACCCGGGAAGGGGCACCGAGCGATCGGTGCCCCTTCTCACGTCCGCCGGTGGAACCTGAGGTCGCCGTTGGGCAGGGTGTCGGTGCGGTAGGCGGGATCGTGGGCCCGATGGTGGTGCCACGGACAGAGCAGAACGCCCTGGTCGAGGTCGGTGAGCCCGCCTCGCGGCCACGGTGTTCGGTGGTGGGCCTCGCACCAGGTGGCGGGAACCGTGCAGCCGTGGGTGCGGCACTCCCTGTCCCGAAGGGCCATGGCGGTGCGTTGCGCGGGGCTGAAGAGCCGACGGGAGCGGCCGAGGTGCAGCGGCTGTCCGGTCGTGTCGAGGACGGCGGGCAGAATCGAGGCGTTGCAGGCCAACCGCATCGCCTCGGAGACGGTGATCGACTCGTCGGTGTCGAGGAGCCCGGCGACCCCGAGCTGGTCGCGGAGCGTGTCGTGGTCGACGGTCACTATGACGCTGGTAGCCGCGCCACCGTGTTGGGGGAGCCGGTCGGCAGGAATCCGCTCCAGCATCGCCGCGAACGCCGTCGCCCACAGCCTGGACCTCGGGATGCGTTGGCCGGTGTCGGGGTCGACCCGGTCACCCAGAGCCGCCGTGGTCGTCGTCGAAGTGGCTGCGGCGGGGCGAGGTGTAGGCGTCCAGATAGGTCCTGAGTCGGCCGGCCACGGCATCTGAGATGCGGATGTGGATGTCGGTGGTGCCGTCGCCGCGGCGGCGCATCGTCAGTGAGGCGACTCGCCTGGCGCGGCGCTCCTCGGCCTCCAGCAGTCGGCGCTCCTCCTCGTCGGCGACGTCGGGGGCGACAACCTCGAGCACCTTGCGGCCCAGCCGCCGCAGTCGCTTGGGGTCGAAGTGCGCGGCCTGCTCGACCAGGTGCGCCTCCGCCTGGCGGCGCACCTCGGGATCGAGATCGGCCGGGAGCTCGTCGAGAGCGCTGATGATCACCCGCGCCTGCGCGACGTGCATAGCTCCGTCTGCCAGCGCGCTTCGCACCAGCTGCCAGCGGGATCCCAGCGACTCGGCGAGCCTGCCGTCAGAGAGCGCCTGCCCGATGTCGGAGCGGGTGCGGTGGGCCAGCCAGGCCGCCGGGGAGCGGTCACCGGAGTCGAGCGCGACGTCGTCGGCGGTGGCGAGCACCCGCAGCCGTAGGGCTTCCAGGCGCGCGGACAGGCAGTTGAGCTCTACCAGGGCGGCGGCCTTGTCGGGGGTGGTCATGTACATCGGATCCACGTCGGCCACCTGGTCCAGCGCGGAGCCGATCACCCGAGCACAGGCGCGCACCGGGTGCTCGGGGACCAGCTGACGGACCGTCATGAACACACGCTAGGCGACCTCGGCGACCCTCCAGGGCAACGGAGTCGGGACCTGTGGAGCACGGTTGCCGGAGACGGCCATGTGGACGAAAACTGGCCGTGACCACCGCCGCGCCGCGGCCAAAGCTCAGCCAGCCGCGAGACGGGCGCCGAAGATCGCCGTACCCGGCGTCAGCCGGCCACGCACCGCCGACCAGCCGCCCCAGATCCGCTCGTGGCCCTCCGGCCACTCGGGCTCCAGCAGGTCGGTGATCACGAAGCCGTTGCCCGCCAGCAGGCCCACCCAGTCGCCGAGGGTGCGGTGGTGCTCGACGTACGACACCTGCCCGGTCGCGTCGTCCACCTCGACGTACGGCGTGCGGTCCCAGTAGGACTGGCTCGCCACCAGCCCACCCTCGCCGGGGTCGTCGGGGAACATCCATCGCGTCGGGTGGGTGATCGAGAAGGCGAACCGGCCGCCGGGTCGCAGCACCCGGGCGGTCTCGGCCACCGCCCGGTCGAGGTCGCTGACGAACTGCAGGGCTCCGAAGGACGAGAAGACGACGTCGAACGAGTCGTCGGCGAACGGCAGATGCGTCGCCGTGCCCAAGACCGAGGGGACCGCCGCACCGGTCTCCTCGTCGAGCCGGCGGGAGTGCTGGAGCTGGCGGTAGGACAGGTCGAGCCCGACCGGACGGCCACCCTGCTCGCGGATCCACCGCGAGCACTGGCCGGCGCCGGAGCCCACCTCGAGCACGTCGCGGTCCGCGACGTCGCCCAGGACCCCGGCTTCGTCCTCGGTCAGGCCCTCGGGTCCCCACACGAACCCCGCGTCGCCGAGGAACTCGCCGTGGGTCGCCTGGTACTCGTCGGCGTAGCGGTCCCAGTCGGGACCGTTGGCCCGCCGGGACTCGGCTTCGTCGACTGGACGTCGCTCGACGCGCACCGGTGGATGTGCCCCGGTCTCTTCCCCGTCCACGCTGCGGAGACTACTTCGCGACTGGCCTTGCCGGGACTGACCTCCGAGAATGCCGGCATGGACCTGACCGCGCTGACCCCTCTCGAAGGCGGGTGGTCGGGGGAGACCTTCGTCGCCGAGGTGGCGGGGGAGCGCAGCGTCGTCCGGATCTACGCCGGCTCGTCCCACCGGGGAGAGAACGCCCACGAGGTCGACGCCGCGCTGCTCCGGCTGGTCCGGGGACTGGTGCCGGTGCCCGAGGTCCTGGAGGTACGCCGCGCCGACCCCGCCGCCGGCCTGCCGGCCCTGCTGGTCACGTCGTTCCTGCCCGGCGTGCGCGCAGACCTGCTGCTCCCCGAGCTCGACGACGTGCAGGCTGGCCGAGCTCGGTGCACGGCTGGGCCGGATCCTTGCCGACCTGGCCGGGATGCCGATGCTGAGGGCCGGACCGTTCGTCGACGGCGACCTCACGATCGGCTCCTTCGCCGTGGATGTCGACGGTCTGCCCGCCTTCGTGGCCGGTCACGAGGAGGCGCTCTCGCACTGGCCACCTGTGGCGCTGGAGGGGTTGCGCGAGGTGGCCGTCGACGCCCAGGCGCTGCTGGACACCGTCGGCCGCTTCTGCCTCGTCCACAGCGACGTCAACCCCAAGAACCTGCTCGTCGACCCAGACACGCTGGAGGTCACCGGACTCCTCGACTGGGAGTTCGCCCACGCCGGGCACCCCTACACCGACCTCGGCAACCTGCTGCGCTTCGACCGGCAACCCGCGTTCGTCGAGGCCGTGCTGGACGGCGTACGTCGCCCGGCACGGCGGTGCGCCCGGCGAGGCGCTCGACCTCGCCCGTGCCGCCGACCTGTGGGCCCTCGTCGACCTGGCGGCCCGGCGCGGTCAGAACCCGGTCGCCGACCGGGCGCACGACCTGCTGCTCGCCATCGCCCGCACCCGGGACCCCGGTGCCACCGGGTGACGACGCCAGTTGGACGCGGCGAGTCGCCCCGGCGTACCCTTGTTGACTGCGCCTGGAGTCTGCCTGCGTCCCGGACGGAGCGGACCGAGCTCGCTATCAGTCCGGAGCACCAGCGGACATCACCATGGGTAGTGAAACCGGCTTCAACGCGCGCCCGCACGACATCTGACCATCCAAGGAATCACTTCCCATATGACGAGCAGCACCTTCACTCTTCCGGCCACTCCGATGAACAGCGACGCGCCCCAGGTGGCGGTCAACGACATCGGTTCGGAAGAGGACTTCCTCGCCGCGATCGACGAGACCATCAAGTACTTCAACGACGGTGACATCGTGGATGGCACCATCGTCAAGGTCGACCGGGACGAGGTCCTGCTCGACATCGGCTACAAGACCGAGGGCGTCATCCCCTCGCGCGAGCTGTCGATCAAGCACGACGTCGACCCCAACGAGGTCGTCGTCGTCGGCGACAAGGTCGAGGCCCTGGTCCTCCAGAAGGAGGACAAGGAAGGCCGCCTGATCCTGTCCAAGAAGCGCGCCCAGTACGAGCGCGCCTGGGGCACCATCGAGCAGGTCAAGGAGGAGGACGGCGTCGTCGAGGGCACCGTCATCGAGGTCGTCAAGGGCGGCCTGATCCTCGACATCGGCCTGCGCGGCTTCCTGCCCGCCTCGCTCGTCGAGATGCGCCGCGTGCGCGACCTGCAGCCGTACGTCGGCCAGACCCTCGAGGCCAAGATCATCGAGCTCGACAAGAACCGCAACAACGTGGTCCTGTCGCGCCGCGCCTGGCTCGAGCAGACCCAGTCCGAGGTGCGCCACGGCTTCCTGACCCAGCTCCAGAAGGGCCAGATCCGCAAGGGCGTCGTCTCCTCGATCGTCAACTTCGGTGCGTTCGTGGACCTCGGCGGGGTCGACGGCCTCGTCCACGTCTCCGAGCTGTCCTGGAAGCACATCGACCACCCGTCCGAGGTCGTCACCGTCGGCGACGAGGTCACCGTCGAGGTGCTCGACGTCGACATGGACCGCGAGCGTGTCTCCCTGTCGCTGAAGGCGACGCAGGAGGACCCCTGGCAGCACTTCGCCCGCACCCACCAGATCGGCCAGATCGTGCCCGGCAAGGTCACCAAGCTGGTGCCGTTCGGCTCGTTCGTCCGCGTCGAGGAGGGCATCGAGGGCCTGGTGCACATCTCCGAGCTGGCCGAGCGCCACGTGGAGATCCCCGAGCAGGTCGTCCAGGTCAACGACGACGTCATGGTCAAGATCATCGACATCGACCTCGAGCGTCGCCGGATCTCGCTGTCCCTCAAGCAGGCCAACGAGACCGCAACCGCGTCCGACGTCGAGGAGTTCGACCCGACCATGTACGGCATGGCGGCGACCTACGACGAGCAGGGCAACTACGTCTACCCCGAGGGCTTCGACCCCGAGACCGGCGAGTGGCTCGAGGGCTTCGACGACCAGCGCGCGGTCTGGGAGGAGCAGTACGCCAAGGCGCACGCTCGCTGGGAGGCCCACGTCAAGCAGCAGGCCGAGGCGGCGAAGGCCGAGGTCGAGGCCGGCGAGGCCACGTCGTACTCCTCCGGGAGCGAGGAGCAGCCCGAGCAGGGCGAGGACGGCGGCAACGGCTCCGGCTCGCTGGCCTCCGACGAGGCGCTGCAGGCGCTCCGGGAGAAGCTCACCGGCGGCGACAGCTGAGTCGCCGGACAACAACACCGACCCGCCTGCCCCCGAGGCGGGTCGGTGTCATTTCCCGTGGATCTGCCGGGCGGGTCAGCGGGCCACCGGGGACCGGAACCGCGGGTCGTCGAAGTGGGAGCGGGGCGGCCGCTGCGGACCGCGGCCGTCGTGGAAGAGCAGGCGAATGGTCTCGGCACTCAGCGCCGCCGCGACCAGCAGGAACACGATCAAGTAGGTCATGGCAGTAATCATGCCTCCGTCGAGTTCCCGCCACGAGTGGCAGGAATGACATCCTGCGTTGATTTTCTGCCAGATGTGGAGGAGGATCGTCCCATGCACAAGGTGGCGGTACTCGTCCAGGACGGCGTCGAGCCGTTCGGCCTCGGCGCGATGTGCGAGGTGTGGTCCGAGCCCTACCACCCCGAGGACGACAACCCGGTCTTCGACTTCGTGGTCGCCACCCCGCGCCCGGGCCGGGTCCGCGGGCCGTCGGGCTACGACCTCCACGTCGAGCACGGGCTGGACGCCGCCGCCGACGCCGACCTCGTCTGCGTCGCCCCCAAGCGCGACTACCTCGCGCCGTCGCCCGAGGTGGCGGGCGCGGTGCGTGGCGGCCCACGACCGCGGCGCCTTCGTCCTCGCCCACTGCACGGCGGCGTTCGTGCTCGGCGAGGCCGGGCTGCTCGACGGCCGCAGGTGCACCACCCACTGGCGCCACGTCGACGAGCTCGCGAAGCGGTTCCCGGAGGCCCTGATCGACGAGGACGTTCTCTACGTCCAGGACGGCACGATCGTGACCGGCGCCGGCTCGGCGGCCGGGCTCGACGCGTCGCTGCACCTGATGCGCCAGCAGTTCGGCGCCCGGGTCGCGGCTGCCGCCGCCCGCCGGATGGTGGTCCCGCCGCACCGCTCGGCGGGCAGGCGCAGTTCATCGCGCGCGCCGTACCCGACTGCGACGCCGAGACCCTCGGCCCGCTGCTCACCTGGATCACCGAGAACCTCGGCGAGGACCTCAGCGTCGAGGAGCTCGCGCGGCGCAGCCACATGTCGCCGCGCACCTTCGCCCGCCGGTTCCGGGCCGAGACCGGCACCACGCCGCACAGCTGGGTGACCGCGCAGCGGGTGCAGGCCGCCGAGGAGTTCCTCGAGCTCACCGACCACCCGGTCGACTGGATCGCCAGCGAGGTCGGGCTTCGGCAACGCCGCCGCGCTGCGCCACCACTTCTCCCGCGCCCGCGGCGTCAGCCCGCAGCAGTACCGGCGCACGTTCACCGGCGAGCGGGCCTCCTAGGCCAGCTCGTCGCGGCGTACCTTGCCGGTCGGGGTGCGGGGCAGGTCGTCGAGGAAGGTCCAGGTCTTGGGCCGCTTGGGCGGCGACAGCCGCTCACGGGCGAACGCCGCCAGCTCTGCCTCGTCCGCCGACCCGACCACCGCGGCGCACACCCGCTGCCCCCAGTCGTCGTCCGGTACGCCGAAGACCGCGACGTCCTCGACCCCCGGGTGCTCGCGCAGCGCGTTCTCCACCTCGAGCGGGTAGACGTTCACGCCGCCGGTGATGATCAGGTCGGTCGCGTCGGCCGTCGAGGTAGAGGTAGCCGTCGTCGTCGATCCGCCCGAGGTCGCCGACCGTGAAGGCCTGTCCCTCCGGTGTGTCGCGCCAGGCCGCCGCAGTCTTGTCCGGGTCGCCGAAGTAGGTGAACCGGGCGTGGTCGGGCACCGTGCACCAGATCGTGCCGTCGTCGTCCACGGACAGCGACGCGACCCGGCCGCGCGCGGCCGACGGTGCCGGGGCGCTCCAGCCACTCCTCGCTGCGGCAGGCGGTGAACTGGCCCTCGGTGGCGCCGTAGAACTCCCAGGTCGGCCCCTTCGGGGAAGAGCTCGACCAACCGCCGCTTCACCGCGGGCGGGCAGGGGGCGCCGGCGTGCGCGACCAGGCGGAAGCTCGACAGGTCGGGCGCGGCCGACCGGTCCCAGTGCGCGAACAGCCGCTGCAGGTGGGTCGGGACGCAGAACATCGACGTCGGTCGCTCGGTCTCGATCGCCTCGGTGATCGCGACCGGGTCGAAGGTGCCCGGCACCACGATCCGGCCGCCCGCGAGCAGCGTCCCCATCGCGAACCGGAGCGGGGCCGAGTGGTGGAGCGGGCTGAGCACGAGGTTCACGTCGTCCTCGGCGAACCCCCACAGGTCGCGCTCCTCGGCCAGCAGCGCCTCGGCCTCGACCCGGGTCAGGGTGCCGGAGTCGACCGGCTTCGGACGGCCGGTGGTGCCGCTGGTGACGTGCATCGGCCGTCCGAGCGGGAGCCCGCGGCGCGCCTGCTCCGGAACGTCGGCCAGCAGCGAGTCGATGTGCTCTGCGGTGTCGACCACCAGCCGCGGGTCGACGTCGGCGAGGATCCGCTCCCGTTCGACGGCCGTGAGCCGCGGGTCCAGGGGGACCGGGAAGAGCCCGGCCGAGAGCAGTCCGATCACCAGGTCGACGTACGCCGGCGAGCCGGGTTGCAGCAGGGCGACCCGGTCCCCGGCGTGCAGGTCGACGCGCTCACTCACCCGCGCGACGCTACCGCGTGAGGTACTCCGGATTGCGGGGTAAGCGGCGCCGTGGGCCCCTATGCTCCGAACGGTGGAGATTGATCAGGGTCCCAGAGCCGCGGGCAGTGTCCTGGCCGCGGCCGAGGCGGCCTCGCCCGTCCAGGCGGTCGAGGCTGTCACCCGCGAGCTGGGCCTGGCGCTCGGCGCAACCTGGGCCTCGTTTCTCATCGCCGACCTGTCGGGGCGGGCCGTGGTCCGCCTTGCGCACGTCCAGCTCCAGACCGTCGACGGGGCCAGTACTCCGATCGCGCCGTGACGAGCGGCGAAGTGACGAGGAGTCCGCCACGGTTCTGCCGTTCGACGGCGGGCCGGTCGAGCAGGCGGTGCGCACCCAGGAGGTGCAGGTCGTGGAACCCGACGCCGCAGCCTCGGAGCCCGGCGGTTCTGCGCCCTGGCTGGTGCTGGCGCCGGTGACGGAACGAGGCGAGGTCATCGGTCTTCTGGAGCTGGCCCTCCCCGGACGGCCGGACTCCGCAGCGACCGGTGAGATCGCGCGGCTGGCACACCTGCTGGGCTTCGTGGTGATCGCCAACAGGCGGCACACCGACCTCTACGAGTGGGGACAGCGCACCCGCCCGTTGAGCCTGTCCGCAGAGATACAGCACCGGCTGCTTCCCGGACCCCAGACCTGTGAGGCTGGGTCGTTCACGCTCGCGGGCTGGCTCGAGCCCGCGGCTGGCATCGCCGGAGACACGTTCGACTTCAGTCTTTCGCGCGACATGCTGCACGTTTCCCTGACCGACGCGATGGGACACGGAGTGGCGGCCGCCCTGGCGGCGACGTTGTGTGTCGGAGGCATGCGAAACGCCCGCAACCAGGGCGCGTCGCTGCTCGACCAGGTGGCCTCGACGAATCAGTCCTTGGTCGAACACGCGGCCAGCGCAGGACTCGAGGACTTCGTCACCGGTCTGGTCGGTCGCATCGACCTGAGCACCGGGTCGATGGACTTGGTGAACGCCGGGCACGTCGCGCCCTATCTCGCCCGGGGTGCGCAGCAGCCCGAGCTCGTCGACCTGCCGGTAGATCTGCCGCTCGGCATGTTCCACGACACCAGCTATCGCAGCAGCAGCGTCGGCCTAGAGGCCGGAGACCGGATCGTCTTTCTCACCGACGGAATGCTCGAGCGCGGCGCGGTCTGGGTTGACCTGGCCGACGCGATCGCCGAGACCAGGCCGCTGCACCCGCGAGAGGCGGTTCGCGCCCTGGCCGACCGCGTGCTCGAGGCCACCGGTCACGCACTCAAGGACGATGCCACCGTGTTGTGCCTGGACTGGCACGGCGGGCACGGGCAGGACCGCGACACTGTGCACGGAGCGGAGACGGGACGCGCCAGCGACCCTCTCGAGCCGCAGGCCCAGGCGGACTAGAGCTTCGACATCTTCTGGAAGGGACTCGTGATGCGCAGCTTCTGCGAGCCGAAGTCGACCGTCACCGCGTCCGCTTCAACCGTGACGACGCGACCCATGCCATAGGAGTCGTGGGAGACCAGGTCGCCGCGTTCGAACTGCTCGATCACGGGTTCGGTGCGAGGCTGGAACGGGCTGCTGGCGAGATGCCGCCGTCGTGCGGGCGAGGGTGTCATTACTGCCAGTATGCGCCCTCGGAGGCCCGGACGGAGAACTCCGGGCCAGGAATCCGTTTCGCGGGTCCTAGAGTGCCGGGGTGGAGACCGACGATTTCGCGCCGCTGCCGACGACGGAACGCGACCACATCGCTCTCGCCGTCCGGGCAGCGCTCGAGGGCAGGACCAGCGAATTGGCCGGCAACCCGTGATGCGGGTCGGCCTGACCGGTGGCGTCGCCTCCGGCAAGAGCGCTGTCTCGGCCATCCTCGACGAGCTGGGCGCCGTGGTGGTCGATGCCGACGTCCTGGCGCGCGAGGCGGTCGCGCCCGGCACCGACGGGCTGCAGGAGGTGGTCGAGGCGTTCGGACCGGAGGTGCTCACCGACGAGGGGGAGCTGGACCGACCGGCGATGGGCGCCATTGTCTTCGCCGATGCCGAGAAGAGGCGGGTCCTGGAGGCCATCATCCATCCGCGGGTCCGGGCGCGCGGCAGCCGAGATCGAAGCATCTGCGGGACCGGACGACGTGGTGGTGCACGACATCCCCCTGCTGGCGGAGACCGGTCAGGCGGACGGGTTCGACGCGGTGATCGTGGTCGACGTCCCCACGGAGACGCAGGTGGAGCGGATGGTCGACCTGCGGGGGATGACACGGGAGGACGCCGAAGCGCGGGTGGCCGCCCAGGCGACCCGGGAGGAACGGCTGGCGATCGCCACCCACGTGGTCGACAACACAGGGTCGCTCGAGGACCTCCGACGCCGTGTGACGGACGTCTATCGCGAGCTCTGCGGATGACGGATCGCGGCCCAGCTCCCGGTACGGTGGCCCGCGATGCGACGCAGAATCCTCCCATTCCTCTTGTCTTGGTACTGGCCCTCGTAGCCGGATGCCAGTCGACGACGCAGCCTCGATCCGAGCCCTCGGGCGCGGAGCCCGGTCGCGAGACCAGGGCGTCGGCCCCGCAGCCCGCCTCGTCTGAGCCGCTGAGCTGGGGACCAACCCAGGCTGAGCTCGAGGAGGCGCGGGAGCAGGTCGCGGGCTGGGAGCCGGCGCAGCTGGCCGGTCAGGTCATCGTCGGCCGCTACTACGGCACCGACCCCGGAGGAGGCCGCGGATCTGGTCCGCGACCTGCACCTGGCGGGCGTGTCCGTCGGCGGGGACAACGTCGTCGACGCGGTCCAGGTGCGGGCCACGACGGCGGCGGTGACGAAGGCGCACGCCGCGGACGGGCGCAGCTTCCCTCCGGTGATCGGCGTCGACCAGGAGGGCGGAGTGGTCGCGCACCTCGACGGCATCGCCACGACCTTCCCGCCCTTCCAGGAGGCCGGTGACGCGATCGCCGCCGGTCCGCGCCAGGGCAACGCCGTGGTGCGGAAGGCCGCCGCCTCCACCGCCATGGAGCTGCGGATGCTGGGCTTCACCTGGGTGTTCGCCCCCGTCGCGGACGTCACGATCGGCGCGGCCGACCCGACGATCGGCTCCCGGTCGCCGTCGCAGGATCCGAGGACGGCGGCCGCCGCGATCGGGGCTGCCGTGCCCGGGTACGACGAGGCCGGCGTGGTCTCGACGACCAAGCACTTCCCGGGACACGGCTCGGTGACCGCGGACAGCCACGAGGTGCTGCCGAGGCTGGACGCCTCGCTCGAGACCCTGCGAGAGCGGGACCTGGCGCCCTTCGAGGCGGCGGTCGATGCCGGGGCCCCCGCGATCATGATGGGCCACCTCGACGCCCGTGCGCTCGCACCCGGCGTCCCGACCAGCCTGGCGCCCGAGGCCTACGACCTGTTGCGCGACGAGCTCGGCTTCGAGGGCGTGGCGATCACCGACTCGATGGGCATGGGCGCGGTGATGCGTCCGGGCAAGCCCGCCGTCGACGCCATCAACGCCGGTGCAGACCTGCTGCTGATGCCCCCCGACACCCGCAACACACACGAGGTCGTCACCGAGGCGATCGAGAACGGCGTGATCCCGCGCGAGCGGGTCGAGGAGGCTGCCGCCCGGGTGGTGGCGCTGCAGCTGTGGCAGCAGCGGCAGGCGGACGCCGTACCCCTGCCGGCTCCCGCCGTCGTCACCAGGCACGCCCAGGCCGCCGCCGCGGCCCTCGAGGCAGCCGGCGAATGACCCGACCGGGTGGTGCCGCCCGTCCGGCTTGAGGATCATGCTTGTCCTCATGACGTCGACTCCCCAGGCAGAAGCGCGTCGTGACGCGGTCGCCGAACAGCTGTTCTCCTCGGTCATCGGCGCCCTGGAGACCCTGCACGTGTACGTCGGCCGCGAGCTCGGCCTCTACGAAGCACTCGACGGCGCCCCCGCCATGACGGCCGACGACTTCGCGGGCCGTGCCGGCATCCATCCCCGCTATGCGCGGGAGTGGCTCGAGCAGCAGGCCGCCGCGGGCATCCTCGACGTCGACGAGGAGACCGGCGACGCCGCGACCCGCACCTTCCGGCTCCCCGACGGGGTGGCGGACGTGGTCTGCCGGCCCGACAGCCTGGCCCTGGTGGCCCCGCTGGCGCCGATGGTCGTGGGCGTCGCGAAGGCCCTCCCGGACGTGCTGGAGGCGTTCCGCTCCGGAGGCGGCGTGCCGTACGACGCCTACGGTGAGGACATCCGGCGGGGAATCGCCGACATCAACCGGCCGTCGTTCGTGAACCAGCTCGGCACCGAGTGGATCCCCGCGCTGCCCGACCTGCACGAACGACTGGGCAGCGGCGGACGTGTCGCCGACCTCGGCTGCGGGGAGGGCGCCTCCACCCTGGCGCTGGCCCGGGCCTACCCGCGGGCGGAGGTCCTCGGCCTCGACCTCGACCCGGCGTCGATCGAGGCGGCCCGGGCGTCGGCGGGCGATGTCGAGGTGGCCTTCGAGTGCCGCGACGCCGCCGACCCGGCGCTGGCCGGATCCTTCGACCTGGTGACCCTCTTCGAGACCCTGCACGACATGGCGCACCCGGTGCAGGCGCTGGCCGCGGCGCGGTCGATGCTGACGCCGGAGGGCGCCGTGCTCGTCGGCGACGAGAAGGTGGCCGAGCGGTTTGCCGCCCCCGGGGACGAGATGGAGCGGTTCAACTACGGCTGGAGTGCCCTGCACTGCCTCGCCGCCGCGATGACGGAGGACGACTCCGCCGCCACCGGCACGGTGATCCGCGAGGAGACCGTGCGCGCGTACGCGACCGAGGCCGGCTTCGGGTCGTGCACCGTGCTGCCGATCGAGCACGACTTCTGGCGGTTCTACCGCCTCGACCCGTAGGGCTCGACCGGGCAGACCGAGGGGCGTCAGGCGGCCAGGTCGGGGTCGCCGAGGCGGCGCAGCTTCTGCAGCGCCTCGCGCTCGAGCTGGCGCACCCGCTCGGCGGAGATGCCGTGCTTGAGCGCCGATGTCGGCCAGCTTGTGCTGGCGGCCGTCGACCAGGCCGTAGCGGGACCGGATGATGTCGGCGGCCCGCTCGTCGAGCAGGCCGACCAGGCTGTTGAGCCGGTCGCGGGCCTCGACGTCGAGGACCGTCAGGTCCGGGCCGGGCGAGGTCTCCTGGGCCATCAGGTCGCCCAGCGAGGTGTCGCCGTCCTCGTCGACGGGGGTGTCGAGGCTGACGTGCTCGCGGCCCCACGCCATCAGGTCGAGGACCCGGTCGACGTCCATGCCGAGCTCGGCGGCGATCTCCTGCGGGCTCGGGGTCGCGGCCGAGCTGGCGCTCGAGGGTACGGCGGGCGCCGCCGACCTGGTTGAGCTCCTCGACGACGTGGACCGGGCAGCCGGACGACGCGGGCCTGCTGGGCGATGCCGCGGGTGATCGCCTGGCGCACCCACCAGGTGGCGTAGGTGGAGAACTTGTAGCCCTTGGTGTAGTCGAACTTCTCGACCGCCCGGATCAGGCCGGTGTTGCCCTCCTGGATCAGGTCGAGCATCGGCATCTGGGCGCGGCCGTACTTGCGGGCGATCGAGACGACCAGCCGCAGGTTGGCGGTGATGAACGTGTCGACCGCCTTCCGGCCCTCCTCGGCCAGCCACTCGAGCTCCTCCCGGGTGGCGCGCATCGGGGCGCCGCCCTTGCGCGCGGCCGACCCGGCCGGTGGCGAGCAGGTGCTCGGCCATCAGGCCGGCCTCGATGGTCTTGGACAGCTCGACCTCGGTGGCGGCGTCGAGCAGGGGGTTGCGCGCGATCTCGTCGAGGTAGAGGCCGACGCTGTCGCGGCCCTCGATCTCGCGCGTCGCCGGCCGTTGCGGTGCGTGTTGCCATCGGTGCGCCCCTTCCTCGTCGCGCGAGGCGACGCCCCCGCGCCGCCTCACTGGTCTCAACGACTCCGTGCCCCCGGAGATTCCCTGGCCGGGATTCGTGCGGTGCTCTTACAGTCGAAACGACGTGTGAGAGGCGCCAGTGAGTTGCCCGTTGCGGCGAACTCTCAGGGACTTCTCAGGGGAGCCGGTGGCCCAGGCGGCAGCCAGGCGTCAGGCCAGGCCCATCCGGTCGAGGATCCAGGCGAGCGAGAACGCCCGGTCGTGCCAGGCCTTGTAGCGGCCCGGAGACGCCGCCGTGGCCGGCCGACATCTCGGTCTTGAGCAGGAAGTCGCGGCGTCCGGTCGCGGTGGCCCGCAGCCGGGCGACCCACTTGGCCGGCTCGACGTAGAGCACCCGGGTGTCGTGGAGCGAGGTCTCGGCGAGGATCGGCGGGTAGTCGATCGCGGCGCACGTTGTCGTACGGCGCGTAGCCGCGATGTAGTCGTAGACCTCCGGGTCGGCCTCCGGGTTGCCCCACTCGTCGTACTCGGTGACGGTCAGCGGCAGCGTGGCGTCGAGCATCGTGGTGAGGGTGTCGACGAACGGCACGCCGGCCACGATCCCGCCGAACGGCTCCGGCGCCTGGTTGGCGACCGCGCCCATCAGCAGCCCGCCGGCGCTGGCGCCCTCGGCGACCAGCGAGCTCCGGGCGTGGTCCAGCCGGTGTCGACGAGGTGCCGCGCGCAGGCGACGAAGTCGGTGAACGTGTTCTGCTTGCGCAGCAGCTTGCCGTCGTCGTACCAGCGCCGGCCCATCTCGCCGCCGCCCCGCACGTGGGCGATCGCGAACGCCGCGCCGCGGTCGAGCAGCGAGAGCCGGGCGATCGAGAAGTAGGGGTCGATCGAGGTCTCGTAGGCGCCGTAGCCGTAGAGCAGCAGCGGGACCGGGCGCGGTGCCGCCGCCGCGTCCTCGCGGGACCCGGCGGCAGACGACCGAGATCGGCACCCGCTCGCCGTCGTCGGCGGTCGCCCAGAGCCGGTGCTCCTCGTAGTCGGCGGGGTCGTAGCCGCCCAGCACCGGCGTACGCCGCAGCAGGGTGAGCTCGCGGGTGCGGACGTCGTAGTCGTAGACCGACGACGGGACCGCCATCGAGGTGTAGCCGAGCCGCACCACGGGCTGGTCGAAGGCCGGGTTGCCGCCCGAGCCGACGGTGTAGATCTCCTGGTCGAACTCGACCAGGTAGTCGTCGCCGACGCCGTCGCTCCGCGCCGAGCTCGAGGATCCGCAGCTGGGTGAGGCCCGTCGCTGCGCTGGTGCACGACCAGGTGGCCGGCGAAGGCGTCGACGTCCTCGAGCCGGACCGCGGGGTCGTGGGCGATCAGCGGCCGCCAGTCCTCGGGCGGCGGTGGGCGCGACCGGGGCGACGCCGAGCTCGAAGTCGGGGCCGGTGTGGTTGTGCAGCACCAGGAACACGTCCTCGCCGCCGATCACGGCGTGCTCGAGGCCGTACTCCAGGCCCTCGCGGCGCTCGGCGAAGACCCGCAAGCCGCGCGTCGGGGTCGTCGGCGTCGAGGAAGCGGTACTCGGTGGTGGTCTTCGAGCCGGACGGCGATCACCAGGAACCGGTCGGTGCGGGTGCGGCCGACGCCGACCCAGAACCGGCCGTCGGTCTCGTGGTGGACCAGCTCGTCGTCGGCCTGGGCGGTGCCGAGCCGGTGCCGCCAGATCTTGTCGGGCGCGCCAGGACTCGTCGACGGTCGTGTAGTAGAAGTCCTGGCCGTCGCGGGTCCCAGGTGGCGCCGCCGAGCACGCCGGTGATCTCGTCGTCGCAGCAGCTCGCCGGTCGCGCAGGTCCTTGACCCGGACCGTGTAGCGCTCGTCGCCGGTGGTGTCGGTGGAGTAGGCGAGCAGCGTGGCTGTCGGGGCTGACCGCCGAGCCGCCCAGGGAGAAGAACTCGTGGCCCTCGGCGAGCGCGTCGAGGTCGAGCAGCACCTCCTCGCCGGGCAGCGCCGGCTGGTCGGGCGCGCAGTCCTCGGCCGGGCTGCGGGGGAGTCCAGTCGTCCGCGGTCGGCGACCGGGACCCGGCAGCTGGCGCCGTACTCCTTGCCCTCGAAGGAGCGGCCGTAGTACCAGTAGCCGCGGTTGCGGGTCGGCACCGACAGGTCGGTCTCGCGGGTGCGGGCCTTGATCTCGTCGAAGATCGCCTGCCGCAGGTCGGCGAGGTGGGCGGTGCGCTCCTGGGTGTAGGCGTTCTCGGCCTCGAGGTAGGCCGTCACCTCGGGGTCGTCCTTGTCGCGCAGCCACTCGTAGTCGTCGACGCGGGTGCGGCCGTGGTGCTCGGTCGTGACCGGGCGCCGCGTCGGCGACGGGTGGCTCCATGGCGGCGGAGCGCTGCATGCCGCGGCACGATAGCGGCCCAGGTGGTGCGCGGTCGGCGCGTCGACCTCAACGCCGACCTCGGCGAGGAGGTCACCGACGACGCGGCGCTGCTGGCGGTGGTCACCAGCGCCAACGTCGCCTGCGGCTACCACGCCGGCAACGCCGCGATCATGCGCGCGGTCTGCGCCGAGGCCGCCGGCTCGGCGTCTCGGTCGGCGCCCAGGTGTCCTACGACGACCGGCGAGAACTTCGGCCGGGTCGCCCGCGACGTCGCCGTACGACGCTGCTGCGCGACCAGGTCGCCGACCAGGTCGGCGACGCTGCGCGCGATCGCCGCGGCGGCGGGCACGACGGTGCGCTACCTCAAGCCGCACGGCGCGCTCTACCACCGGGTGCATCGACGACGAGGAGCAGGCGCGGGCGGTGCTGGACGGGTCCGGCGACCTGCCGGTGCTCGGGATGCCGGGCGGTCGCTGCTCGACGCTGGCGGCCGCGGCCGGGCGGGCGGCGTCCTGCACGAGGGCTTCCCCGACCGCGGCGTACGGCGACCGACGGGCGGCTGGTGCCGCGGACCAGCCCGGGCGCGGTGCTCGGACGACGCGACGACGATCGCGGCCCAGGCGCGTGGAGCTGGCGCGCGACGGTCGACTCGGTGTGCGTGCACGGCGACAGCCCCGGCGCGGTCGGCCACGCGCGCGCCGTACGCGGGCGCTCGAGGCCGCCGGCTGGGTGCTGCGCGGGCCTGTGCGACGCGACCGTCCACAGGACCCGGCCCGAGATCTGTGGACGAATCGACCGCCGGTCCTGTGGACCGGTTCGGCACGTTCTGTGGAGGAGCCTGTGGGACCGAGAAGTTTGTCGAAATCGTTGGCCGAACCCTTGCGCGCGGTGGCTCCGGACCCCGTAGAACTCTCCCTACCAACCGCACCGTTCGCGGGGAGGTTGGGGATCGGACGGAGACGAAGATCCGCACGGCGAGGCAACTCGCCGCGTCGGCCCGGTGACGGGGACGGCGGGGTCGGAGGCCGGTCCGGTCGATCGGGCGTCACCGTCACCGGTCAAACCGAGGGGCTCCTGATGCTCATACCATCGAGGGGCCCCTCACCCATTTCCCTCGATGGTCGCCGGTGCCAGCCTGTCGCCGTGTGGCACCAGACTGTCCCGTGCAGCTCCTCGCCGTCGGCCACCGACGCCGTGCTGGTCGAGGTCGACGACGCCGCGGCGGCGCTGTCCCTGGCGCGCCTGGGCGCGCGCGCGGCGGTCGCGGCCGACGAGGTCGTCCCGGCCGCGCGCGACCGTGCTCTTCGACGGCGTCGCCGACCTCGGCCGCGCTGACCGAGCGTGCTGCCGGCTGGACGCCCGGCGAGCGAGCCGCCGAGCCGGGCGAGCTGGTCGAGGTGCCGGTGACCTACGACGGCGCCGACCTCGGGTTCGTCGCGCGAGCGCTGGGGATGACCGACGAGGACGGGGTCGTCGCGCGCACACCGGCGATCGAGTACGTCGCGGCGTTCTGCGGCTTCGCGCCCGGGCTTCGCCTACCTCGCCGGGCTGCCCGAGCGAGCTGGCCGTACCCCGGCTCGACTCGCCGCGGCCCGCGGTGCCCGCCGGCTCGGTCGGCCTCGCCGGGCCGTGGTGCGGCGTCTACCCGACCGCGTCGCCGGGCGGGTGGCGGCTGCTCGGCCGCACCGACGCGGCGCTGTGGGACCCCGCCCGCGACCAGCCGGCGCTGCTGGCGCCGGGCACCCGGGTGAGGTTCGTCGCCGCGATGAGCGACCGCTGCACGTGCTCGACGCCGGCGCCGCTCACCACGGTCCAGGACCGCGGCCGGCTCGGCCTGGCCCACCTCGGGGTGCCGCGCGCCGGGCCCTCGACGCCCCGGCCGCCGCCTGGCCAACCGGCTGGTCGGCAACCCGCCCGAGGCCGCCGTGCTCGAGGTCACGCTCGGCGGGCTCGAGCTGCGGGCCGACGGCGGCCGCTGGGTCGCGGTCACCGGCGCCCCGTGCCGGTGACCGTCGACGGCGCGCCGGCGCCGCACGCCGAGCCGGTGTGGCTGCCGGCCGGGCGCGCGTGCTCCGGCTCGGCGCCGCCGGCGACGGGCGTGCGCAGCTACGTCGCGGTCGCCGGCGGGATCGCGGTCGACGCCGGTGCTCGGGCTCGCGCTCGACCGACACCCTCGCCTGGGTCGGCCCGCCGCGGGTCGGTGGCCGGCGACCGTGCTGCCGGTCGGGCGAGCCGCCGGGAGCCGCCGCAGCCGCACGACACCCCGCGCCCGCGGCCGGCCGGGCCGCTGCGGGTCACGCCCGGGCCCGCGCGACGACTGGTTCGCCGCCGACGCGCTGGACGCCGCTGTGCGCGGCGCCGTACGTCGTCGACGGCCGACTCCAACCGGGTCGGGCTGCGGCTCGACGGACCCGCGCTCGCGCGGCGCCGGGACGACGAGCTGCCCAGCGAGGGGATGGTGCTCGGGGCGGTGCAGGTGCCGCCGAACGGGCAGCCGGTGGTGTTCCTGGCCGACCACCCGCCGACCGGCGGCTACCCGGTGGTCGCCGTCGTCGACCCCGACGACCTGTGGCAGTGCGCGCAGCTGCGGCCGGGCGAGCGAGGTGCGGTTCACGCCGGACATCGGCCGGCTCCGGCGGTCGCCACGCGCTGAGCGCCGGGTCGTCGATCGGCGTAGCGACCGCACCGGCCCGGCCGGGTCTCGCGCGGTCTCGAAGCGCACCGTCACCACGCCGCGGCCCGAGCCCCACACCCAGCCGCGGCCCATCTCGGCGTGGACGACGTCCATGCCCGGGCGCCCAGGCCGGCGCGGCGGGCCGCGCGGCGGCTCGTCCGGCGCGGCGTGCCTCCTCGTCGTCCTCGGCCGTCGTCGCCGAACAGGTCCTCCTGGATCCAGTCGGCCAGCCCGGAGACGCCGACGCCGAGCAGCCGGACGCCGCCGGAGGTGTCGAGGTCGGCGAGCAGGCCGCGGGCCAGCCGGGCGATCGTGCGCGGCGCTGGTCGGTGGGGGAGGGCAGCGTCGTCGAGCGGCTGAGCGTGGTGAAGTCGTGCAGCCGGACCTTGATCGTGACCGTGCGGCCCGACAGGCCGTGCTTGCGCAGCCGCTCGGCGACGCTCGCCGGCCTGCCGGGTCAGCAGGCCCTCCATCAGCGTGCGGTCGGTCAGGTCGGTCGTCGTAGGTGCCCTCGACGCTGACCGACTTGGTCTCGCGCTCGGCCACCACCGGCCGGTCGTCCTCGGCGCGGGCGAGCGCGTAGAGCCCGGTGCCGTGGGCCTTGCCGAGCAGCCGGACCAGCTCGTCGACGCTCACCGTCTCGAGCTCGGCGACGGTGTGGATGCCGACCCGGCGCAGCCGCTCGGCGGTGGCCGGCCCGACGCCGGGGATCACGGTGACGTGCATCGGCCGGAGCAGGTCCTGCTCGGTGCCGGGCGCGACGACGACCAGGCCGTCGGGCTTGTCGAGGTCGCTGGCGACCTTGGCGATGAACTTCGAGGTGCCGATGCCCGACCGACGCGGTCAGCCCGCCGGTCACCTCGTGCACCCGCGGCGCGCAGCTCCTCGGCGAACGCGGTCACCGTCGGCACCTCGAGGTCGGGCAGGTCGGCCGCGCGCGAGGTCGACGAACGCCTCGTCGAGCGAGAGCGGCTCGACCAGCGGCGAGACCTCGCGCAGCAGCGCCCATCACCGCGTCGCTGGCGTCGCGGTAGGCGTGGAACCGGCCGGTGAGGAACGCCGCGTGCGGGCACCGCGACCGGGCCTCGCGGGTCGACATCGCCGAGCGGACGCCGTACTTCCGGGCCTCGTACGACGCGGTCGCCACCACGCCGCGGCCGCCGACGCCGCCGACGACGACCGGCTTGCCGCGCAGCGACGGCTTGTCGCGCTGCTCGACCGCGGCGAAGAACGCGTCCAGGTCGAGGTGGAGCACCGACGCGTCCGGTCGCGCATGGCGCGCAACGTACCGCGCCGGCACCGACGCGCGCGACCGGCCACGACCGTCCACAGGCCGGGTCGCCGCGGGCGTTCTCCACAGGCCGCGCCGCGACGCCGGGCGCGATCGTCGGCGCGGCCGGGGAGCGTGCCGGTCATGACGACGACCCGACCACCCTCGACCGCCCGCACGCCCCGAGGACCTGCTCGCCGTGGTGCCCGTCGTCCTCGGCTTCGAGCCCGACCGACTCGGTGGTGATGCTCACCTTCGGCGGCGCCGAGCAGCCTTCCACGCCCGGGTCGACCTGCCCGCGACGCCGGCGAGCGAGGTCGACGAGCTGCGTCGAGCCGCTGCTCGAGCCGGCGCTGCGGCACGGCGTGCGCCGCGGTGCTCTTCGTGCTCTACACCGACGACGACCGCTGCCCGCCGACCGGGTGGCGCGGCGGCTGGTGCGGGCCGTTCCGCGACGCCGGGCATCGAGGTGGTCGACGATGCTGCGGGCCGACGGCGGGCGGTGGTTCCCGCTGCTGCGGTCCGGCGCTCGGTCGCCGGCCGCGGGCGTGCCCTACGACGTCTCGGCCCACCCGTTCGCCGCCGCAGTCGGTGCTCGACGGCCGGGTCATCCACGGCTCCGCGGCGGAGCTGGCGGCGACGCTCGCGCCCGATCCCGGTCGCGGTGGCCGCGGTGGCGGCGCGCGCCGGCGCGGCCGCCGGCCCGCCGCGGGCCGAGGCCGCGGCTGGGTGCCGGCGGCCGTGGCCGGCACGTCGCGGCCGGGCACGGCGCCCGACGACGCCGAGCTGGCCCGGCTGCTCGCCGGCGCTGCGCGACGTCGCCGGTCCGCGACGCCGCCTGGGCGTCGCTGACCCGCGACGACCGCCGCGGCGCACGTCGGCTCTGGACCGACGCTGGTCCGGCGCGCGCCCGACGACCTCGTCGCCGCCGCCGGCCGCGGTGCTCGGCGTTCGCCGCCTGGCTCGCCGGCACGGCGCGCTCGCCTGGTGCGCGGTCGACCGGTGCCGCGACGGTCGACCCGGACTACCGCTGGCCGGGCTGCGTCGCCGACCTGCTCGCCGAGCGCGGTGCCGCCGTCGGCGTGGGAGGAGGTGGCGACCGCGTCGGTCCGGATCCTGGACGACCCTCGCCGCAGGGCCGCATCGAGCCCTAGGGTCGGACCATGGGCGAAGAGGTCGACGCACAGGAGTTCTCCCGGGCCGACCGCACGCGGCACCGCGAGAAGGTGCGCCGCTGCCTCGACGTGTTCGCCCGGATGCTGCGCGAGGCGCGCGTTCGACACCGACGACCCGATGACCGGCCTCGAGGTCGAGCTCAACCTCGTCGACGACGCACGGCGACCCGGCGCTGAAGAACGCCGAGGCGCTCGAGGCGATCGCCGACCCCGACTTCCAGACCGAGCTCGGCCAGTTCAACATCGAGATCAACGTGCCGCCGGCCAAGCTGCGCGAGGGCGGGCTGACCACGTTCGAGGAGACGCCTGCGGCGCAGCCTCAACGACGCCGAGACGAAGTCCGCCGAGGTCGGCGCCCACATGGTGATGATCGGCATCCTGCCGACCCTCGCCGAGGGCCACCTGACGCTCGACACGCATCAGCGCCAACCCGCGCTACCAGCTGCTCAGCGAGCAGATCCTGGCCGCCCGCGGCGAGGACATCGCGATCTCGATCGCCGGCGCCGGAGCGGCTGGTCACGACCGCCGACTCGATCGTGCCCGAGGCGGCCTGCACCAGCACCCAGTTCCACGTGCAGACCTCGCCCGACCAGTTCGCGGCGTACTGGAACGCCTCCCAGGCGATCGCCGCGGTCCAGCTCGCGGTGGGCGCCAACTCGCCGTACCTGCTCGGCAAGGAGCTGTGGCGCGAGACCCGGATCCCGCTGTTCGAGCAGGCCACCGACACCCGCAGCGAGGAGCTCAAGGCGCAGGGCGTGCGGCCGCGGGTGTGGTTCGGCGAGCGCTGGATCACCTCGGTCTTCGACCTGTTCGAGGAGAACGTCCGCTACTTCCCGGCGCTGCTGCCGATCACCGAGGACGAGGACCCGCTCGAGGTGCTCGAGGCCGGCGGCACCCCGCAGCTCGCCGAGCTGCGGCTGCACAACGGCACGATCTACCGCTGGAACCGGCCGGTCTACGACATCGCCGGCGGGGTGCCCGCACCTGCGGGTCGAGAACCGCGTCCTCGCCGCCGGGCCGACCGTCGCCGACACGATGGCCAACGCCGCGTTCTACTTCGGCCTGGTCCGCGCCCTCGCCGAGAGCGAGCGGCCGCTGTGGTCGCAGATGTCGTTCAGCGCCGCCGAGGAGAACTTCCACGTCGCCGCGCGAGCAGGGCATCGACGCCCAGGTCTACTGGCCGGGCGTCGGCCAGGTGCGGGCCACCGAGCTGGTGCTGCGCCGGCTGCTGCCGCTGGCCCACGAGGGGCTGGCGGCCTGGGGCGTCGCGGCCGACGGAGCGCGACCGGCTGCTCGGGATCATCGAGCAGCGCTGCCTGACCGGGCACCAACGGCGCGGAGTGGTTCGTCGCGCCGGATGCACGCAGCGCTCGCGACCTCGACCGGTACGACGCGCTGCGGGCCACGCTGCTGGAGTACCGCGAGCGCATGCACACCAACGAGCCGGTGCACACCTGGGAGTGACGGCCTCAGCGCCGGCGCAGCCGCTGCCACTCCCGGCGCGACGCCGCTGCGCGGGTCCCACCAGCCCGTGCCGGGTGACCACGACCATCGTCAGCGTCACGCCCGCCTCGGCGTACGCCGCCGCGGCGGCCGGCGAGCCACGCGGCGTCGACGTCCTGCGAGGCTCGAGCTCGCCGGGCCGGGTGAGCCACACCGAGCGGCTCGACCGGCCCGGTCGCGGGTGCGCGCGCAGCAGGGCCGCGACGATGTCGGCGCGCAGCGCGTGGTCGGTCGGCTCGTCGCGTCGAGGCTCGAGCGCCAGCCCGACGCCCTCCGGGCACGCCGACGTGGAGCACCGGCGCGAAGACGCCGGCGCCGCTCCGGACCGCGGCAGTCCAGCACGGCCCGCCGGAGCAGCGCGCGCGTCTGCGGGCGGCAGCGGAGTTCGGGTGCGAGTCCGGGCATCGGGCCGACGAGCCTGCCCGACTCGGCGGCCGCGGCGGCGTCTCCTCCACAGGCTGCCGCACGGGCCGCGGATTCGGTACCGTGCCGGAGGGACCGACCGGTCCCGAGTCGCCAGCACGAGGAGGCGTCGATGGGAACCGTCGTGGTGGGCTACGTGCCCAAGCCGGAGGGCGAGGCCGCGCTGACCGCGCGATCGCGGAGGCGAAGCTGCGCGGCGCCAAGCTCGTCGTGGTCAACTCCCACCGGGGCGGCCAGCGACTTCGACGCGCGCCGCGTCCGACGAGGCCGAGAGCGAGATGGACGACGGTGAAGAGCGAGCTCGACGAGTCCGGGCGTCGAGCACGAGGTCCGCCAGCTGGTCCGCGGCTTCGAGCCCGCCGAGGACCTGATCAGCATCGCCGAGGACGGTCGACGCCGAGCTGATCGTGATCGGCCTGCGCCGCCGCTCGCCGGTCGGCAAGCTGATCCTGGGCAGCAACGCCCAGCGGATCCTGCTCGACGCCAAGTGCCCGGTGCTGGCGGTCAAGGCCGACGCCTGACCCACGTGGTCGTTCCGGCGGATGCATACACCGACCTTCCGGAGCTCGTCGTCATGCAGGATCGAGGGGCCGTCGCCGGTCTGACGAACATCTTCCCGCAGGACACCTATCCCTTCCCACGGGAGGCCGTTCGGGAACGCTAGGAGCGCGAGTCGGAGGATCCAACGTCGCCGCCTACGTGGCCACGGCGCCTGACGAGCGAGATCGTGGGGTTCGCCGCCCCCGCGCCGACGAAGTCCTGCACTTCGGAACCACTCTGGAGACATGGGGCACGTCTGGCGACCTGGCTGCACGACGCGCTGCTCACGACGTACCCACCAGACGTGTCGCAGGTGCGACTGCGTGTCTTCGTCGCAACCGTCGTGCCCGACGGTTCTACGAGAAGCTCGGGTGGCAGGCGACCGGCGTCGAGTCACCGCACCTCCTGTCCACCGCGATCGCGCACGCCTCCGCGAGTACCGGCGTCGACCGCACGCGGTCCGGAGTCGCGCGGAGGATGAGGCCCATGGCCTCCAGATCACCAGGACCCCGCCGCCGACCAGGTCCTCGACCGACTCCCCGTTCGCGCTGCTGGTCGGGATGATGCTCGACCAGCAGTACCCGATGGAGCACGCGTTCCGCGGGCCGGCGAAGGTGCTGGAGCGGTTCGGGACGCTCGAGCCGGCCGCGATCGCGGCGGCCGACCCGGAGGAGTTCGCGGCGCTGTGCGCGACGCCGCCGGCGATCCACCGGTTCCCCGGCTCGATGGCGGCGCGGCTGCAGGAGCTCGCCGGGATCGTCGAGGACGAGTACGACGGCGACGCCGCGCGGATCTGGACCGAGGCGACGAGCGCGGCCAGGACCTGCTGAGGCGGGTGCAGGCGCTGCCCGGGCTTCGGCAAGCAGAAGGCGCAGATCTTCGTCGCGCTGCTGGCCAAGCAGCTCGGCGTCCGCCCCGAGGGGTGGGAGCAGGCGGTCGGCGCCTACGCCGAGGACGGGCTACCGCTCGGTGGCCGACGTCGTCGACGCCGCGTCGCTGCAGAAGGTCCGGGACTTCAAGAAGGCGAAGAAGGCGGCGGCCCGCGCGGCCGACGTCCTGAGCACTGGTCCGACGGGACGCGGGCCGGGTGCGTTCGGTTCGTGCCTTGGCTGCGTGGCAGAATGACCGACGCGGCTCTTGACGACACCGGGCCTTGCCGCGCCCCCGTGATGCTCCTGACGAGAGGTGTTCGTGTCCTCGAACGCGCGCAAGCCATTCCCGCCGCGGTGCTGGCCCACCCCGCCGTCGCTGGCCCTGATCGAGGCAGGGACGCCCACCGGCACCGTCACGCCCGGACGGAGGTCCGCCAGGCCAGTGAGGACGCCGCGGTCGAGCCGCGTCACCTCAAGGCGCCTGCTGGCCCACCTGAGCGCCCTCGGCATCTCGGTGGACCTGCCGCCCGCGAGCAGCCGTGCCGTCGCAGCCAAGTCGACGCGTCGACCGCCACCGCGAGCACGACCGGCAACCGCGGCGAAGAAGGCCACCGCGAAGGCCGCGGCGAAGGCACCGGCCACCAAGCGAGGCGACCGCGGCCGCCGCCGCCAAGAAGGCCACCGGCCAAGCCGGCGGCGAAGACCGCGGCCAAGAAGGCACCGGCCAAGAAGGCCGCCGACAAGGCCGCTGCCGTGGTCGAGGCGATGGCGCCGCCCGTGGTCGGCCCCGACGGCAAGAAGATCCTGCCCGACCTCCCCGACGAGCAGTTCGAGAAGGACGTCGCGACCGACCCGACGATCAAGGAGGACGAGAAGGCAGGCCACCTTCGTCGTCTCCGACGCCGACGACACCGGCGAGCCCGAGCAGCAGGTCATGGTCGCCGGCGCGACCGCCGACCCGGTCAAGGACTACCTCAAGCAGATCGGCAAGGTGCCGCTGCTCAACGCCGAGATGGAGGTCGAGCTCGCCAAGCGGATCGAGGCCGGCCTCTTCTCCGAGGAGAAGCTCGCCAAGGGCGGCAAGATCAGCGCGAAGCTGCTCGAGGAGCTCGAGTGGATCGCCGAGGACGGCCGCCGCGCCAAGAACCACCTGCTCGAGGCCAACCTGCGCCTCGTCGTCTCGCTGGCCAAGCGCTACACCGGCCGCGGCATGCTCTTCCTCGACCTGATCCAGGAGGGCAACCTCGGCCTGATCCGTGCGGTCGAGAAGTTCGACTACACCAAGGGCTACAAGTTCTCGACGTACGCCACCTGGTGGATCCGGCAGGCGATCACCCGCGCCATGGCCGACCAGGCCCGCACCATCCGGATCCCGGTGCACATGGTCGAGGTCATCAACAAGCTCGCCCGCGTCCAGCGCCAGATGCTCCAGGACCTCGGCCGCGAGCCCACGCCGGAGGAGCTCGCCAAGGAGCTCGACATGACCCCCGAGAAGGTCATCGAGGTCCAGAAGTACGGCCGCGAGCCGATCTCGCTGCACACCCCGCTCGGCGAGGACGGCGACTCCGAGTTCGGCGACCTGATCGAGGACTCCGAGGCGATCGTCCCGGCCGACGCCGTGTCGTTCACGCTGCTCCAGGAGCAGCTGCACGCCGTCCTCGACACGCTCTCCGAGCGCGAGGCGGGCGTGGTCAGCGATGCGCTTCGGCCTCACCGACGGCCAGCCCAAGACCCTCGACGAGATCGGCAAGGTCTACGGCGTGACCCGCGAGCGGATCCGCCAGATCGAGTCGAAGACGATGTCGAAGCTGCGCCACCCGAGCCGCTCGCAGGTCCTGCGCGACTACCTCGACTGAGAGTTCCTGCCGGATCGCCGCTCCACCGCAGGTCAGAGGCGGTTTCGGCGCCTTGCGGGCGACACGCTGCCCCCGCACAGCGCTTCTAGTCCAGATATTCGGCTGGCTGAGCGCGTGTCGTTGACCGGGCTGTTGTGCGCTCATCGGGGGCATGACAGGGCGCTTCGGCGTCGACAGCCGCAGTGAGTCCAAGCCAGCCGCTAGCGTCGGCCGCGTGGACACCTTGCTCGTCGCCACCCACCTCGCCGCAGTTGCCGGCGGCATCCTCATCGGCTGGTCGATACACGACCGTCGGGGCTCGCGGGGACGTTGGTCGAGAGGTCGAGGGACGCCTGCGCGTGGCGTGAGATGAGGAGCCGGACCGGCGGGCGCCGTCATGGGGTACGGCACCGCGCCGACCCGGCCCAGTTCCTTTACTCTGTTCGCGCTGTCATCGGTTACCGCTGGTGCTGGCCCCGCGGTCGTCCCACGGTGCCGGCCGCACCGAGCAGCAGCATGCCGATGATCATCAGCCCCAAGCCCCAGTTGTTCCCGGTGTCCTCGGTGCTCGCAAGACCGGCCTCGACCGTGGTGGGGACAGCCGGGGGTGCAGCGGCCGGTGGGGCAGCTGCCGGGGGAGCGAACAGGGCGGGGTTGCCGGGGTTGCTCACGCCCGGGTTGTTGGGTTCACCCGGACCACTGGGCCCTCCAGGCCCTCCGGGCCCAGGACCTGGACCACCCGGTGCACACTCCGCGAGTGTCTCGGCCAGCTGCTCACTGACCGTGATGTCCCGGGAGATCGAGTTCTCACCGTTGGCTGCGAACACCGCGGCGGGATCGTTCAGAGTCGCCGTGATCGTGTAGGTGCCAGGACCGTCGTAGGCCGGTGAGATGCTGAAGTCGATCTCATCGGTGTCACCCGGCAGGGTGAACGATCCCGGTGCCTCACAGGTCGGCGGCTCCGGGTCGGCCGAGAATTGAGCCGGGGTCGGGAACTCCTGCCCAGGACAGTCCGTCGCCGGCTCCGAGGTGAAGGTCCACTCACTCTGAGCCCCATCCGCGAGCACGAAGCCCGGAGCCAGAATCGCGGTCACCGTGTTAGTGCCGTTCGCCGGGATGGTCCCGGTGATCGGCGTGCCGTCCTGCAGCTGGTAGGTCACGCCCTCCACCGGAGTCACCGTGATGGAGCCGAACGGGTCCGGGTCACAGTCGTCCGGCTCACCGGTTGCCATCGGCGTCACCGGAGTCGGTTCCGGCTCACAGTCCTCGCCGGTCAGCTGCTCCGGCACCGTGACCGTGAACACCTTCGGCGCTGTGGTGCCGTCCGGGAACGTGGTGCCGTCCGGGTCCTCCAGCGTCACCGTGATCGTGTATGTAACACCCGGCACGAACGGTGGTGCTGCTGGTGAGACCGAGAAGTCCACGCCGAGGACATCTGGCAGCGTGAACGATCCCGGTGCCTCACAGGTCGCTGGTGTCGGCTCTGCCAACCCGTCGAACTGCACGATCTCCGGCTCCGGTGGCTCCTCACCGGGACACAACAGATCCTCACCGAGCAGCACATCGACGCGACCTTCCGCCTCGTGCTTCGGATCACCGGTCTCCTCGTCGATATGAACCGATGTCGTGTCCGGCGGTTCGACGACGTACCCGGACTTGGTTTCACCCTGCCCCGGTACCGGATGACAGATGTCGAACTTCGTGCGCGGAGCCGCGCTGGCCTCCGTCATGGTGATGCCATAGAAGAGCACCCCTATGGCGAGGGTGAGTAGCAAAATGCCGAGGCGTCTCATGAAAACCGTCCCTCCGTCCGTCCGGCGAACCGGACGGATCAGTCGAATCCACTCTCGGAGCGGTTCGATCGGCGGTAGCGACCCCGGCTATGGGTGGATCGCCCCGAGAGTCCTCGATCGTGGTTTCCCGACGTCTCTCTCACGGCACACTGTTCGACCTGACGGACGCCCCCCGCACGACGCTCCCTCCCGCGGGATGCGGTCGGTCTAGACAGGCCGCATGTGATTAGGTATACACCCATCAAGCGCCCCCGAACAGGGGTTCGATAGGCCCGATTCTCAGGACGCCAGGGACGGTGCCGCGGGATCAGCCCACAGCCCACAGCCGGCCAGTCTGTCGTGTGGCCCAGCCTTCGTTGACGTCGACCGTGCAGTCGGCGAGGAGCAACAGGCCACCTTGGGCACCCCCGGCGTCTGGCGCACCGGCCGGGACCGGCCACTTTTCGGCAGCTCCTCAGTCGGGGATATTTCGCCCCACAGCGCTCCTGACCTGCGCGTTTGTCCCGCTCGCAGGCACAGCGTTCAGGCGTCCCTAGTGCGCGACTACCTCGACTGAGATTTTGCCGTCGCGCTGGGCGTCGGCTCCCGTCGCGGAAGCGATTCCGCAAACACGCGTGGATCTGCGTGCGACGATCCTTCGGTGTCGGCGAAGCCGTGGGTTCGAACGAACGAGGTGCTGATCCCCTATGGGGTACTCGGACTCCTCGTCATTGCTGACGTCCTGCTCCCGCCGTCGCTGCTGGTCACGGGCACCTTCGCCATGGCCGCGATCGTCGCGAGCGCACTCACCATCCCGACCCGCACGGCGATCATCGGGATCGCGGCCACGGGGATGGCCGGGGTCTCGGCCCTGTGGAACCAGAACCTGGGGACCTTGGAGTGGTGGCTCCGCATGGTGATCGTCGCGCTCGCCGGTGTCCTGGCGGTGCTCCTCGCCAGGATCCGGGTCCGGCAGGACCACGAGCTGCGGCACATGACCGCCATCGCCGAGGCTGCCCAGCGGGCCCTCCTGCGTGCCATGCCCACGTCCATCGGATCACTGGGGTTCGCGGCCCGCTACGTCTCGGCGACGGAGGAAGCGTTGGTCGGGGGTGACCTCTACGAGGTCGCCGAGACGCCCAACGGCGTTCGCCTGGTCGTGGGTGACGTGCGCGGCAAGGGGCTCGACGCCGTGCAGCTGGCCTCGACCGTTCTCGCGGCTTTCCGTCGCGCCGCCCGCGTGGAGCCGTCCCTGACCGCGGTGGCCGCCGACCTCGACGAGGTCGTGACCGCCGTCGCCGGGGACGAGGACTTCGTCACCGTCGTACTGGCAGAGTTCCACGAGGATCTGAGCGTGACTCTGCTCAACTGCGGGCACCACCCGCCCCTGCTCCTCTCGAATGCCCACCAGCGAGGCCTGGTGGACACCGGGTCGCCAGAGCCGCCCCTCGGCCTGGCCCCGGAGCCAAGCCCGGTCACCTGCCAGCTGGAGGATGGTGCGCGGCTGCTGTTCTACACCGACGGCCTGGTCGAGAGTCGCAACCGCCGCGGAACCTTCTTCCCCCTCGAGGACAGCGCGGAAGCGCTCAGTACGGACGATTTCGGGACGGCGCTGGACGGCCTGCTCGGCGAGGTCGCCGACCACGTCGGTGAGCGTGTCAAGGACGACGTGGCCCTGGTCCTCGTCGAGCGCCAGAATGGGACGAGCCCGGCCGGATAGCCTGAAGGCGTGTCCTCCGCACGACTCGCGGCGGCCCTGCTTGTCCTGGGCCTGGCCGTGACCGGGTGCTCGTCGGAGAGCGAGCCGCGCGGGCTCCTGCCCAGGCCCCCGCCAGCCCGTCCGCCGAGGACTCCGGCAGGACGCAGTCGCCGACCGCCTCGCCGACCGTCAAGGCACCGAGATCGGTCCGTCCCGGCGACCTCCGGGTCGGCATCGCGGTCCGCGCCGTCCAGCAGCTGGCGGGCGGAATCGGTCCGCGGCACGCCACCAGCCCGGCGTACCGCCGAGGCCGCAGCGTGGGTCGCGGGCGAGCTCGCGGCGCTGGGCTACGACGTGCGCCGGCAGCGCGTCGCCGGTGCCCGGGGGCAACTCCTGGGGCGTGCCGGTCGACGCCGGCACGTCGGTCAACGTGATCGCCACGCCGCCCGGCTTCGACCCGCGCCGACCGCACCTGGTGGTCGGCGCCCACCTCGACACCGTCCCGCAGGCGCCCGGGCGCCGAGGACAACGCCTCCGGGGTCGGGGTGCTGCTGGCGGCCGCCGAGGCCGCCGCGGAGCGGCGGACCCGGCTGCCGGTGGTGTTCGTCGCCTTCGGCGCCGAGGAGCCGCGCGGACCCACCGACGCCGACCACCACTACGGCTCGCGGGCCTACGTCGCGTCGCTCGGCCCGGAGCGGACGTGCGGTCCGCGGGATGGTCTCGCTCGACCGGGTCGGCGTCGGCGCCGTCGTCCCGGTCGGCGCGGCGCGACGCCCGGCGGCGACCCGGCAGCGCGAGATCGTGCTCGCCGCCGCGCGGCGGGCCGGCGTGCCCGTGGTCGCCGAGGTCAACCGCTCCAGCGACCACTGGTCCGTTCGTGCGCGCCGGGCTGCCGGGCGTCCGGCTCGGCAGCACGCCGTACGCCGCCTACCACAGCGCCCGCCGACGTGCCGGCCGTCGTCAGCCGGCCCAGCTGCGGCGCACCGGGCGGCGTGCGTGCTGGCCTGGCTGCGCTGAGTCAGCGTCACGGAACGGACCCGATGTCGTGGGTGTCCGAGACGTCGTCGAGGATCGCCCGAGCCGCCGGGCCGGCGACGGGCCGCGGGGTGAACGTGGCGTCCATGCGGTAGGGCGTGAGCGCGACCCGCTCAGCCGGTCGCCGCAGAACGTCGCGGTCAGGGTCACCCCCTCCATGGTCTGCTCCATGAAGTCCATGTCGAAGACGAAGTTGCCGAGCGAGTGGGCGATGACTGCCGCCGTCGTACCTGCTCGAGGCCCTGCACCCAGTGCGGGTGCCCGCCGACGACGAGGTCGGCGCCGGCGTCGACGAGCCGCCGCCCGACCAGGGACTGGACCGGCTCGGCGACGTGGGTGTACTGCGTGCCCCAGTGGGGGAGCACGACGACCACGTCGACCCGCTGCGCTCGAGCCTCGGACCGACGCCGACGACGTGGGCGAGGTCGGCCCGGTTGAGCGGCCCGGTACGCGGCGGCATCCGCACCGACAGCGCACCCGGGGTCTGCCCGGTCGCTTGCGGGGTCTCGCCGATCGCGTTGAAGCCGAGGAACCCGAAGCGCACGCCGTTCCGGGTGAGTACGGCCGGCCCGGGTCGCCGCCCGCAGGTCCCGCCCGGCGCCGAAGGCCTCGATCCGGCGGTCCCGGAACGCCCGCGATGGTCTGGAGGAGCGGCCGGTTCGCCGTAGTCGCCGGTGTGGTTGTTGGCCAGCGAGACCGCGTCGACGCCGGCGCCGGCCAGCGCGGCGAGGACGACCGGAGGGGCGGAGAAGGAGTCGCCGCCCTGCAATGGCGGACCGTCGTCGGACAGCGTGCTCTCGAGGTTGCCGACCGTCAGGTCGGAGGCCTTGAGGTGCGCTGCCAACGGGCGCAGCCGGGCCGCGGCGCCACCCGGCTGACCGCGCCACGCCCCGGCCCAGCATGATGTCGCCGACGACAGTCAGCGTGGTCAGGGGTAGGTGCTTCGGCTTGGGTCCTGCCGTCGACGGTAATGGCGACGCCGTATCGGAGGGTGCTCGCTCCGGAGGAGCTGCGGCCGGCTCCTGGGCTGAGCACGAGGTCAGCGCAAGCAGCAGGGCGCAGGCGAGGCACCACGTCGTCCGGGATCGGCGGCACCTCACCAGTCTGCCGGACGTCCGTTCGCCGGACGGATCCGTTCGCGCCGCCGCTGCTTCCAGCCTGTCGGTCAGCCGGCAGCGACCAGCGCGACGGCCCCGCCGCAGAGGGCCAGCCCGACCGCCTGGGCGCGGTGGATGTGCTCCTTCAGGACGACGGCCGCCAGCAGGATCGTGAAGGCGGGGTAGAGCGAGGCGAGCACCGCGGAGATCGTGAGGAAGCCGCGCTGGGTCGCGAACAGGAACGTCGCGGTCGCGACCGTGCTCAGCAGCGCCGCTACCACACGGCGTGCCACGCCGCCCGGTGCCGCGGCACCCACCGCTCACGCAGCAGCCCGGCGATGATGACCACCGCCGGCACCGACAGCAGCTGGTTGAGGGCCAGGGGCCACAGCCCGGCGGAGTCGGGGATCTGGGCCAGCGCGGCGAACAGCACTGCCGAAGCCGAGCCCGGCCAGCAGGCCGTCGACCACACCCGCGGCGGTCGCCGACCGCTGTGCGGCGTCCTCGGGCACCGGTTCGCGGGAGACCAGCCAGATCCCGGGGAGGGCGACGGCGATGCCGACCCAGGCCAGCAGGGCCGGCCGCTCGCCGAGGCCAACCCCGACGAGCAGCGGGACCACGGCGGCGCCGACCGCCGACACGGGCGCGACCACGCCCATCCGTCCGGCGGCGAAGCCTGCGGTAGAGGAACGCCGCGCCAGCGCCGCTGCCGAGCCCGGCGAGGACCGCCCACGCGAGGTGGGCGCCGCCCGGGTCACCGGGGACGAACGCGGCGACGGCCGCCGTACAGACCGCGGCGGTCAGCTGAGGCGACCAGGGCCACCGACCACGCGGAGGTAGCGACGCTTGGACACCAGGCCGCCGATGAAGTCCGACGAGGCCGTAGGCAAGGGCGGCGACGAGCGCGAGGCCACGACCGCCATCAGGTGACCACCACGCCGCCACCCAGGCGGCGGCGGCGAGCACGGCCGCGGTGAGCTCGATCAGGATGCTCACGCCGACCGCCCGCAGCGCCGACCACGTCGAGGGCCATGCGGCACCGGGACCGACGTCGCCGCGCTCGGCGAGGTAGACGCCGGCCACGAAACCCACGAACGCACCGACCACCGGGATCACGAAGAATGCCGGCACCGCCAGCGCGACCCCGGTCCACTGGGTCGAGGCCGGGATGCCGGCATCCTTGAGCTGCCTCCCCGGGACGGCGTACTTGACGACCGTGCCGACCACCAGGAAGGCGGCCGCGACCCCGAAGACGGCCCAGGCCGTGGCGGAGCCGGGCTCGATCGCCCACACCAGGATCGCCACCAGGATGAGCAGCGCTGCCGGGCAGGATCGGCACGAGGATTCCGATCAGCCCGACGGCGATCGCGACGCCCACCAGGACTTCGGTCAGGGACATGCGGCACACCCTCCCACAGGGCCGAGGCGGCGGGTCCGGACATGAAGGCGGCCCCGGACCAGATGGTCCGGGGCCGCGAAGAGGTCTGGGTCAGCGGCGGTCAGAACTCGTCGACGGCGGTGGGGGCGGGCGTCGGTGAGCTTGTGGGTCTCGTCCACGAAGTTCACGGCGACCTGACGGAGCTTGTCGCCGTGCTCTCGCGCGTGGTGGGCGCAGAAGAGAAGCTCGCCGCCGGCGTGCGAGCTCGACGCGAAGGTAGGCCTGGGCACCGCAGCGGTCGCAGCGGTCCTCGGCGCTCAGCGCGGAGCAGCGGGGGCAACAGCAGTAGTCACATCGGCCTCATTTCTCTTCATCGGTGTCATGTCCAACGTAGCGGCCGGGATCAAAGATTCCCGCCTCGGGGTGTTGCCTGACACTTCTTCGGTCACGGAGCCCTTCTACCCATGTCGCGCCCGATCCATGCTCGGGAGCGGGGCGACGGTCTAGACGACTGCGGTGGTACGAGTGTGACGGTGTGAGGGTCTCAGGTTGCGATACGCCCAAACTCGAGCGCGGATCTTGCCCGCTTCGTGACGTGACCACGCACCATGCTTTCGAACAACGTAGTCCCGCTCCCGGTCGATCCCCCGGCAAGCGAGCCTTCGCCGCCTGTCGGCGTGTCGCAGGTAGATTCGGTGCAGAGAACGACTCGGATTGGGTCGCGACAGGCTCGACCGACGAAGCAGCAGGAGCCCCACGATCGACAACACCTACAACGCGGCGCATCTCCTGGTCCTGGAGGGCCTCGAGGCGGTCCGCAAGCGGCCCGGCATGTACATCGGCTCGACCGACACCCGCGGCCTGATGCACTGCCTGTGGGAGATCATCGACAACGGGGTCGACGAGGCGCTGGCGGGGGCGGCCAGGCGGATCGAGGTGACGCTGCACCCCGACGACTCGGCCGAGGTGCACGACGACGGCCGCGGCATCCCGGTCGACAAGGAGCCCAAGACCGGTCTGCCCGGCGTCGAGGTCGTCTACACCAAGCTGCACGCCGGCGGGAAGTTCGGCGGCGGGTCGTACGTCGCCACCGGCGGGCTGCACGGCGTCGGCGCCTCGGTCGTCAACGCGCTCTCCTCGCGGCTCGACGTCGACGTCGACCGCTCCCCGTCCCAGCAGGGCATCTCCTTCCGGCGCGGCGCGGCCGGGGTGTTCGAAGGCGCGGGCCCCAAGGCCCCGTTCGAGCCGAAGTCGGGACTGACCCGCAAGGGCAAGCGGGTGGCGAAGGGCAAGACCGGCACCCGGGTCCGGTTCTGGCCGGACCGCCAGATCTTCACCAAGGACGCCAGGTTCGTCTTCGACGAGCTGGTCACCCGGGCCCGCCAGACGTCCTTCATCGTGCCGGGCCTGGAGCTGGTCATCCGCGACCTGCGCGGCCCCGACCCCCGTGAGGAGAAGTTCCGCCACGACGGCGGGATCGCCGAGTTCACCGAGTTCCTCTCCACCGGCGAGCCGGTCACCGACGTGCTGCGGCTGCAGGGCGCGGAGACCTTCACCGAGACCGTCCCGCTGCTCGACGACAAGGGGCACATGACGCCCGCAGGAGGTCGAGCGCGAGCTGCAGGTCGACGTCGCGGTGCGGTGGGGCACCGGCTACGACACCGAGCTGCGCTCCTTCGTCAACGTGATCGCCACGCCCAAGGGCGGCACGCACCTGAGCGGCTTCGAGTCCGGCACTGACCACGACGTTCAACGACGTGATGCGGACGACCAAGGCGCTCAGGGTCAATGACGACAACGTGATCAAGGACGACGTCCTCGAGGGGCTGACGGCGGTGGTCACCGTCCGGCTGGCCGAGCCGCAGTTCGAGGGACAGACCAAGGAGATCCTCGGCACTCCGGCCGCCCGCAGCGTCGTACGCCGCGTGGTCGTCGGCGCGAGCTGAAGAAGTTCCTCACCTCCACCAAGCGCGCCGAGAAGGCCCAGGCCAAGCTGGTCATGGAGAAGGTCGTCGGCGCTTCGAAGACCCGGATCGCGGCCCGCCAGCACAAGGAGACCCAGCGTCGCAAGAACGCCCTGGAGTCCTCGGCGCTGCCGGCCAAGCTGCGCCGACTGCCGCGCCAACGACAACGAGCGCACCGAGCTGTTCATCGTCGAGGGCGACTCCGCGCTCGGCACCGCCAAGGTCGCCCGCAACTCCGAGTTCCAGGCGCTGCTGCCGATCCGGGGCAAGATCCTGAACGTCCAGAAGGCCTCGGTCGGCGACATGCTGAAGAACGCCGAGTGCGCCTCGATCATCCAGGTCGTCGGCGCCGGCTCCGGCCGCACCTTCGACCTCGAGGCGCGTCGCTACGGCCGGATCATCTTCATGGCCGACGCCGACTCCGACGGCGCCCACATCCGCTGCCTGCTGGCCACGCTGTTCTTCAAGTACATGCCCGACCTGATCACCGAGGGCCGGGTCTACACCGCCGTCCCGCCGCTGCACCGGATCGAGCTCACCAACCCCAAGAAGGGGATGGACAAGTACGTCTACACCTACTCCGACGACGAGCTGCAGCGGAAGCTGGCGGAGCTGAAGAAGAAGAACGTGCGCTGGAAGGACCCGGTCCAGCGCTACAAGGGGCTCGGTGAGATGGACGCCGACCAGCTGGCCGAGACCACGATGGACCCGCGCCACCGCACTCTGCGCCGGATCACCATCGACGACGCCGACGAGGCCGCAGGAGTCTTCGAGCTGCTGATGGGCTCCGACGTGGCGCCGCGCAAGGAGTTCATCGTGCAGGGCGCCTACGAGGTCGACGTCGAGGCGCTGGACGCCTGAGTCCCGCCGGCCTCAGAGCACGAACCGGCTGCTCGGCCACAGCTCTCCGAGAGGCACCTCCGGGAACCGCTCGGCCACGGCGTGGTAGACCCCGCGATAGTGCTCGGCCACGGTCCGAACAGTGTCCTCGGGGAGTTCGAACGTCCTTGGGCGAGACGTTGGGGCGCTGGTCGAAACTGGGTTCGACGAAGTCGATTCCGGCGCGATCGCAGAGCCGGCGGACCTCGGTGTCGGTGAAGAGCCGCTCGTAGAAGCCGTAGTAGATCGCGTCGGGACCGAAGACGCTGTCGAGTTTCCGGATGGTCTCGTCGTAGGCTGTCCGGCTCGCGTAGTCGGGATGCGCGTACTGAGCGAGGACGAACTCCGCGGACTCCGTCCGGGCGGCCTCGTGCTCCGGGTGGACCCGGGCAAGCATGCGGATGTGCGACCAGATGCGCTCGACGGGGTCGCGCATCAGGAACACCGGCAGCGTGGTGATCCCCCGTTTCCCGAAGTCGTCCCGGATCTGCTGGAGGATCGCACGGGGGAGCAAGCCGTACGCCGGCGTCACGTCGGCCGCCAGCCGCACGTCCGGGCTTCTGTGGAGCAGCCCCGTGAAGTAGTCGAAGTAGTACTGCGGATCGAGGAACATGCAGAGCCGGTGCACGGAGCCAGCCGCGCGCGGGTTCTCGGCCTGGGGGTTGGCGGCGTGCTTGGCCGCGACCGTGAGCAACCGGCGCCTCGTCTCCACCTCCGACTCCAGGTAGAGGGAGTCGAACAGGTGGTACTCCTTGCGGTACCCGGGCACGAACTGCGGAGAGCTCGTCAGGTACCGATAGAGCCAGGTCGTCCCGCCCTTCTGGCACCCGACCCCGAGCAGGAAGGTCTTGGTCACGCGCCGAAGGATATCGGCGCGGGCGTCGTGCTGCCCCTGGGCGCTCAGCGCTTGCGAAGGATGCTGACGCCCGCCCAGACCACGAGCACGAACAGCGCCAGGAAAATCAGGATCTCGAGCAAGCCCATGTGAAAAGGGTACGGGTCACACCTTCTGGTCGATCAGGCCGGTGTCGACGTCGTACAGGAAGCCGCCGACCTCGACCGAGTCGGGGATCAGCGGGTGGGCCTGGACCTTGCGGACGTCCTCCGCGAGGGCGGCCAGCTGGTCGTCGATCACGTGGAACTGCTGCCACGAGGCGTCCTGCCCGGCCGACGTGCCGACCGTTCGCGCAGCTCGGCCTCGGTGTGGGCCGCATCGCGCAGCGGGTGTGCGGGACGACCAGGATCCGGTTGACGCCGAGCAGGTGCACGCCGAGGACGAGCGCCTCGAGGGCCGGCGGGGTGACCCGGCCGCCGGGGTTGCGGAAGATCTTCGCGTCGCCGTGCTCGAGCCCGAGCATCCGGAGCGGGTCGATCCGCGAGTCCATGCAGGTCACGATCGCGACGCCGGCGTGGGCGACGCCGTCGAAGCCGCCGAGGTCGAAGTCGGCGGCGAACTCCCGGTTGGCGGCGAGCAGGTCGTCGAAGTCGCGGGAGACGTAGCGGAGCCGCGTCAGCGGATCCGGCGTCGGTGGTCGAGCGAGCCGCGCGGCCGAGGAACGAGGTCGCGACCGGCGTGTCGAGACCGGAGGCTCACCCGGCCGACGCAGCAGCTCGCCGGCATCGATGGCTCGGGTCGGCGCGGAACGGAACAGCACCAGGGCGAGCACGCCGGCGACGACGGCGCAGACAGCCGCGCCGGGGAAGACGGTCTGCTCCTGGGCGATGCCGGCGACCTTCAGCAGCCGGGTGAACTCGGCGCACCGGCTGTCGCCGTCGCACACCTCCCGGACATGGGCAGGTCGGCCTGCTCGGCGTAGTAGCGGCGCAGCCCGATCGTGGTCAGCGCGGAGATGCCGACCAGCATGCCGACCATCCGGGCGACCACCACGAGGGCGCTGGCCAGACCGTGCACGTCGTCGTCGGTGCTGGCCAGGACGGCGGCGTTGACCGGCGCCAGCGCCAGCCCGAAGCCGAAGCCGCCGAGCAGCGAGCGGCAGCGTTGGACGAGAGGTCGTCGAGGGTCGTCAGCCCCCAGCGGCCATCAGCAGGAAGCCGACCGCGGCGCACGCCATGCCGACCGCGGTGACGACGCCGGCGGGCAGCGGCTCGGGTGAGGTAGCCGCCGACCACGGCGCCGACCGGCAGCGCGACCAGGAACCGCACCAGCACCAGCGCGGCCATCAGCTGGAGTCGGGGTAGACCGTGGTCCGGGCGAACGAGCGGGATGTCGATCAGCGCCGCGATCAGGGCGGCGCCGACGAAGAAGCTGACCAGCAGCGAGCCCCAGGCCGGCGTACGACGCAGCGCGCCGCGGCGGGACGAGCGGGGCCTCGGCCCGGCGCAGGTGCAGGACGAAGGCGAGCGGCCGCGACGGCCGAGCCGAGGAGGTACCAGAGGCCCTGGTCGGAGAACACCTGGACCTTCGGGTCGGCGGTCGCGAACGCGAGGATCACGCCGGCCAGCGCGACGCCGAGGAACAGGGCGCCGACCAGGTCGGCCTCGCGCAGCGTCGCGGCCCAGCCGCGCAGGTCGACCAGCGGGCGCGCGGGCGGTGCAGCAGCGGACCACGAGCAGCACGGCCGCGACCATCGCGACGACGCCGAGCGGGCGTCAGCCAGCGGCCGTCGCCGGACGAACGGGATGAACAGCTGGCCCCAGGTCAGGTCGCGGAGCAGGGGCGCGGGCTGGGTCGAAGGCCAGGACGCCGGCGACCAGGGTGACGAGGAGCGAGCAGCAGGCCGACCCAGTCGGCCTGGCACGGTCCGATTGGTGGCAAGCGGTCGTCCGGCGGCTGCTTCTCTCCGTCTGGCACCAGACGGCAGCGTCCGGATCGCGAGCGCCGAGCACCAGGCCGACGGCGAGGTTGATCAGCGAAGATCGCCCGCCAGTCGGCGAACGCCAGCACCACGGCGCCGAAGAGCGGGCCGAGCACGCTGCCGATCTCCTGGACCGCCGAGACCACGCCGAGCGGCACGCCGCGGCGCTCGACGGGGTAGAGGTCGGCGACCAGGGCCAGCGTGGCCGGCACCAGCCCGCCGCCGCCGACGCCCTGGAGGAACCGGCCGGTCACCATGCGTCGGCATGTCGTAGGCGAGCGCGGTGACCAGCGAGCCGACCGCGAAGACCACCAGCGCGGCGACCAGCACCGGCACCCGGCCCGCGCAGGTCGGCGATCCGGCCGATCAGCGGCAGCATCGCGACGTACCCGAGCAGGAAGCCGGAGACGATCGGCGCGGCCCGCTGGAGCTGGTCGACCGGGACGCCGACCGCGGCCATCATGTCCGGCAGCGCCAGCACGACGACGTAGGTGTCGGCGGCGGCGAAGGCGACGGCGACGGCGGCCAGGCCGAGCAGCACGGCGCGGCCGCCCGCGTCATGGAGCGGTGATGTCCTTCTCGGTGCCGTAGTCGTCGAAGCCGACGGTGTAGGTCATCGGCTCGGTGTCGGGGTAGAAGACCCGGTGAGCACGGCCTCGCGGAGCTCGCCGTCGTCGGTGATCGTGTACGTCGCGTCGAAGTCGCCCTCGGCGCTCGGGATGACGTTCTCGACCACGTCGCCGGGCACCGTGCCGGTGTACTCGGTGAGCACCTCCTCGTTGTCCTCGCCGCCGCGGACGCTCTCGCCCTCCTCGAGGTCCTCGGTCGCCGGGAGCAGGGCGGAGAAGCCGGCGTCGGGGCTCATCAGCTGGGCCGGGTCGGGGGCGCCGTACTCGGCCGGGTCGACGTCGGACCAGCCCGGCGTGAGCGGGATCTGGGCGTAGACCTTGTCGTCGACCGCGACCACCGGGACGTCGAAGTCGGTGCCGGACAGCACGACGGTGATCGAGCCCTCGAACGCCGGCGCGTGGGTGCCGACGCCGTCGGCCTCCTTGACCCCGGTCACGCCGTCGGGGCAGGTCGTCGGTCTTCAGCGAGAGGCTGACCCCGCTGGTCTCGTCGAGGGTCGTCTTGGCCAGCTCCATGACCTCGTCGGGGCTGCGCTCGTCGGTCGACCGGACCTCTGGTCGTCGCTGCAGCCGGCGCAGGGCCACCGCCACGAGCGCCGACGCAGGCGCACGAGCAGGCGGCGTACGACGGCGCGGACGGGGCATGCCGTCAGCCTGACACACGGGTGGCGCGCCCAGGCGACGCGCGACCGGTCCGGCGCAGGCCGCGATCGGCTGGCTGCCCGGGACGCCGGAGCCGTCCCGCCGGCCGGTGGCCTCGGGCAGGTCGACCGGCGCGCCGCTGGCCGCGGCGGCCCGGGCCGGGGCGTGCCCGGCCCAGGCGAAGACCAGGGTGTCCTCGCCCTTGAGGAAGCGGTGGCAGCGCACGCCGCCGGTGGCGCGGCCCTTGGCCGGGTACTCGCCGAACGGCGTGACCTTGACCGCGCCCGGCTCGGTGCCGGGCAGCGCGGTCGACGAGCCGGACGCGGTGACCACGACCGGACGACGCGCGGGTCGAGCGCGCCGAACCAGGCCACCGACTCGCCCGCGGCCGAGCCGGATGCCGGCGATGCCGCCGCCGGAGCGGCCCTGCGGGCGGACGCCGTCGGCGCCGAAGTGCAGCAGCTGGGCGTCGGAGGTGACGAAGCAGAGCGTCTCGTCGCCGGTGGCCAGCTCGACGGCGCCGACGACCTCGTCGCCGTCCTTGAGCGGGATCACCTCCCACTCGTCCCGGCCGAGAGACCTCGGGGTTGACCCGCTTGACCACGCCCTGGCGGGTGCCGAGCGCGAGCCCGGGACCGTCGGTGGCGAGCGAGGTCAGGGCCAGCGCCCGCTCGCCCGGCTCGAGGGAGAGCACCTCGCTGAGCGGCAGCCCGCCCTGCAGGTTCGGGTCGTTGGCGGCGGCGGGAGCGCGCGGCAGGTCGAGCACGCCGAGCTTGAGCAGCCGCCCGCGCGAGGTGAGCACGCCGACCTCGCCGCGGGCGGTGGTGCGGACCGCGGAGACGATCACGTCGTGGTTGGCGCGGCCGCCGCCCGTGCCCGGGCGGCTCGTCGCTGCTGGTGCGGGCCAGCAGGCCGGTGGAGGAGAGGTAGGCGAAGCACGGGTCGTCGGCGACCTCGAGCGGCGCGGCGGCCGCGGTGACGGTGGTGCCGGCCGACTCGAGCAGGACGGTGCGGCGCGGGCGTGCCGTAGGTCTTGGCGACCTCGGCCAGCTCGTCGGAGACGACCTTCCGCAGCAGCTCGTCGTCGGCGAGGATCGCGTCGAGCTCCTCGATGGTGCGCTCGAGCTCGGCCTTCTCCTTCTCCAGCTCGATCCGGGAGAACTTCGTCAGCCGGCGCAGCGGCATGTCGAGGATGTAGTCGGCCTGGATCTCGGTCAGGTCGAAGACCGAGATCAGCCGCTCCTTGGCCGCGGCGGCGTTGTCGGTGGACCGGATCAGCTGGATGACCTCGTCGATGTCGAGGATCGCGATCAGCAGGCCGTCGACGAGGTGCAGCCGGTCGGCGGCCTTGCCGCGGCGGAACACCGAGCGGCGGCGTACGACGTCGAAGCGGTGGCCGAGGAAGACCTCGAGCATCTCCTTGAGCCCGAGCGTGCGCGGCTGGCCGTCGACCAGGGCGACGGTGTTGATGCCGAAGGAGTCCTCCATCGGCGTCTGCTTGTAGAGCTGCTCGAGCAGCGCCTCGGGGTCGAAGCCGTTCTTGACCTCGATCACCAGCCGCAGGCCCGTTCTCGCGGTCGGTGAGGTCCTTGATGTCGGCGATGCCCTGGAGCTTCTTGCCCTGGACGAGCGTCTTGATCCGCTCGATGACCTTCTCGGTGCCGACGCCGTAGGGCAGCTCGGTGACGACGATGCCCTTGCGGCGGCCGACGCTCTCGATCCGGGCGGTGGCCCGCATCCGGAAGCGTGCCGCGGCCGGTCTCGTAGGCGTCGCGGATGCCGTCGAGGCCGACGATCTTGCCGCCGGTGGGCAGGTCGGGGCCGGGGATGAACCGCATCAGGTCGTCGACGTCGGCGTCGGGGTGGGTGATCAGGTGCCGCAGCGCCTGGACGACCTCGACCAGGTTGTGCGGGGCGATGTTGGTGGCCATGCCGACCGCGATGCCGGTGGTGCCGTTGACGATCAGGTTGGGGATCGCCGCCGGCAGCACCGATCGGCTCCAGTCTCGCGGCTGTCGTAGTTGGGCTTGAAGTCGACGGTGTCCTCGTCGATCGACGCGGTCATCGCCACCGCCGGCCGGCGCCATCCGGCACTCGGTGTAGCGCATCGCGGCGGGGGAGTCGTCGGGCGAGCCGAAGTTGCCGTGCCCGTCGATCATCGGCAGCCGCATCGACCACGGCTGGGCCATCCGGACCAGGGCGTCGTAGATCGCGCCGTCGCCGTGCGGGTGCAGCCGGCCCATGACCTCGCCGACGACGCGGGCGCTCTTGACGTGGCCGCGGTCGGGCCGCAGGCCCATGTCGTTCATCGTGTAGAGGATCCGGCGCTGCACCGGCTTGAGGCCGTCGCGGGCGTCGGGCAGGGCGCGGGAGTAGATGACGGAGTAGGCGTACTCGAGGAACGACGACTCGCATCTCGTCGCCGACGTCGATGTCGAGGATGTGCTCCTCGAAGTCGTCGGGGACGGGGTTGCTTCGTGCTGCGCCGTGCCATGCGGGCGCATTCTCCCCGGCCGCACCGACCGGTTCGCCGGGGGCACGCCGGATGTGCGCCCGAGTGTGGTCGGCGCACGCTAGATTCTCGGACGTGACCGGCATCGACGAAGGCGTGCCGGCCGCCCCGCGCCACTGGGAGGCCGACGTCCTGCTGCGCGACGGCCGGACGGCGCACATCCGCCCGATCCGGCCCGACGGACGCCGAGCTGCTGGTCGAGTTCTACGGCCGGGTCTCCGACGAGTCGAAGTACTACCGGTTCTTCTGCCCGATGCCGAAGCTCTCCGAGCGCGACGTCGCCCGGTTCACCCAGGTCGACCACGTCGACCGGGTCGCCTTCTCGTGCTGCTCGGCGGGCGAGATGATCGCCGTCGGCCGCTACGACGTCGATGCGCGCCGGGCGAGGCCGAGGTCGCGTTCCTGGTCGAGGACCAGCACCAGGGCCGCGGGATCGCCCAGCTGCTGCTCGAGCACCTCGCCCAGGCCGGCCGCGAGCGCGGCGTCGAGCGGTTCGTCGCCGAGGTGCTGCCCGACAACCGCCGGATGATCCAGACCTTCCGCGACGCCGGCTACCGCGTCGCGAGCGAGTACGACGACGGCGTGATGAACCTCGAGTTCCCGATCGACCCCACCGACACCGCGATCGGGCGTGATGGCGAACCGCGAGCACCGGGCCGAGGCGGCCTCGATCGAGAGGTTCTTCAACCCGCGCTCGGTCGCGGTGATCGGCGCCAGCCGCCGCCAGGACACGATCGGCCAGGCGCTGGTGCGCAACCTGGTCATCGGCGACTTCACCGGGCCGGGTCTACGCCGTGAACCCGACGCTCCGACGCCGTGTCCGGGCTGCCGGCGTACAAGCCGCGTCGCCGACATCCCCGACGACGTCGACGTCGCGATCGTCGCCGTGCCGGCCGAGCGCCGTGCAGGACGTCGTCCTCGACTGCGCGGCCAAGGGCGTGCACGGCCTGGTCGTGATCTCGTCCGGCTTCGCCGAGACCGGCGAGGAGGGCCGGCAGCGCCAGCGCCAGCTGGTCGGGCTGTCCCGCTCCTACGGCCTGCGGCTGATCGGCCCCAACTGCCTCGGCATCATCAACACCGACCCCGGCCGTCTCGCTCAACGCCTCCCTGTCGCCGCTGATGCCGCCGCGCGGCCGGGCCGGGCTTCTTCTGCCAGTCCGGCGCGCTCGGCTCGGCGATCCTGGAGAAGGTCAACAACCGCGGCCTGGGCCTCTCGACGTTCGTCAGCGCCGGCAACCGCGCCGACGTCTCCGGCAACGACCTGCTGCAGTACTGGGAGGAGGACGACGCCACCGAGGTCGTGCTGCTCTACCTCGAGTCGATCGGCAACCCGCGCAAGTTCTCCCGGATCGCCCGCCGGGTCTCGCTGCGCAAGCCGATCATCGCGGTGCGGTCCGGGCCGCACCACCCAGGGCGTGCCGATGGGCCACGCCGTCCGCCAGATCGCGGCGCCGCCGGCAGGCCGTCGACGCGATGTTCCGCCAGGCCGGGCGTGATCCAGGTCGACACGCTGGAGGAGATGTTCGACGTCGCCCAGCTGCTCGCCCACCAGCCGCTGCCGCGCGGGCGCCGGGTCGCGATCGTCGGCAACTCCGACGCGCTCGGCCTGCTCGCCGCCGACGCGGCCGCCGCGGTCGGCCTGGTCGTCAACAAGTCGGTCGCGCTCGGGCGCCGAGGCGACCGCCGAGGACTTCGAGGACGCCCTCGACGCGGCCATCGACGACCCCGAGGTCGACTCGGTCGTCGCGGTCTACATCCCGCCGCTCAACGTCTCCGGCGAGGACGTCGCCAACGTGCTGGCCGCGGTCGGCGAGCAGTCCGACAAGCCGCTGGTCTCCTCGTTCCTCGGCGCCGAGGGCGTGCCCGAGCTGCTGCGGGTCCCCGACGTCGCCGGCTCCACGGCCGGCCGCGGCTCGGTGCCGTCGTACCCCGCGCGTGGAGGCGGCGGTGCGCGCGCTCGCCCGCGTCGTCGAGTACGCCGTGTGGCTGCGCACCCCGGACGGCGCGGCCGACCGACGCCCGAGCGACGTCGACCCGGCCGCGGCGAAGCGGCTGGTCAGCGAGGTGCTGGCCGAGGCACGCCGACGGCACCGACCTCGACCAGGACGCAGCTGACCGCGCTGCTGGCGGCGTACGGCATCGAGCTGTGGGAGACCCGTCCCGGTCGACCAGCCTGCGACGAGGCGCAGGCCGCCGGCGAGGCGCTCGGCTGGGACGTCGTGCTCAAGGCGACCGCCGAGCACCTGCGCGAGCGGCCCGACCTGGCCCACGTGTGGCGCAACATCGACAACGCCGAGGAGATGCGCGACGCCTGGGAGACGCTCAACGCGCTCGATCACCGAGCCCGAGCACGCCGGCTTCGTCGTGCAGAAGAACTCGCCCGCCCGGCGTGCCGGTCGCGATCCGCAGCATCGAGGACCCGCTGTTCGGGCCGGTCGTCTCGTTCGGCATCTCCGGGCCGCTCGACCGAGCTGCTCGGCGACCGGGCCTACCGGATCCCGCCGCTGGCGGCCGGCGACGCCGCGCGCGATGGTGCGCGAGATCAAGTCCTCGCCGATGCTGTTCGGCTACCGCGGCAGCGAGGTCGTCGACGTCGCCGCGGTCGAGCGGCTGATCCTGCGGGTCGCCCAGCTCCAGAACGACCTGCCGCAGGTCAGCTCGCTCGACCTGTCGCTGGTGCTCGCCGGCGCCGACGGCGTCAACGGTGCTGACCGCCGCCGCCCGGGTCGACCCGGTGCGTCGACCCGCGCTCGGACTGGTTCGTCCGCCGGCTGCCGCGCCCCCCGGGGACACGCTGCCCGACTGACGCTGGACCGCATGAGCGCGTGACAGACTGCCCGCATGCGCACACGCACGACCGATGACCACGACCGCGCCCTCGAGCTGCGCGAGGCCATCGACCGCACCGGCTACTACCCGGAGGTCGTCGCGCGACGGTGTCGCAGGCGCGGTGGCGGGCGAGCAGGTCGTGTCCTTCTACGTCCACCACGAGCCGACGTTCGAGCGCGACGAGGTGCGCCGCCACCTGACCGTGGTGGTGCTCACCCCGAGCCGGCTGATCCTCGCCCACACCGACGAGCACGCCGGCGACGACCTGCTGCCCGAGCCCTACACCTCGACCTCGACCGAGGCGATCAGCGCTGTCGTCGGTGCGGTCGGTCGTGGTGACCCGGATGATCGCCAACCCGACGCGCCGGCCCGTCGCCGCCGGCCGAGGCCGTGATGACCATCGGCTGGGGCGGCGTGAGCCGGATCGACCTCGAGCCGGCCGGCTGCGACGACCCCGCAGTGCGACGCCGACCACGGCTACACCGGCGTGCTCGCCTCCGACGACTTCTCGCTGCGGGTCTCCGCGGCCGCCGACGGCGCCGACGCCGTCGGCGGGCTGCTCGCGTTCGCCGAGTCGCTGTCCGCGCGCACCCACGGCGGCGTGACGCCGACGACGCGCGGGTTCGTCGAGCCGGCGTACCGGCAGCGGTCGCTCGGCGACGTCGTCCCCGCCGTCGCCGCGGCGCTCGGCTGCTCGATCGGCGAGGCCGCCGTCGCGGGCTGGTCCTGCCCGACGCCGCCGTCGTACGTCGTCTTCCTCGTCGACGGGCTCGGGCGCCGAGCTGCTGCGAGCGCTACGCGCACGCCGCGCCGTACCTCTCCTCGCTGCTCGCCGAGCAGGAGGCCGGCCACCGCCGGGGTGCCGTCGACGACCGCGACCAGCCTGACGTCGTTCGGCACCGGGCTGCCGCCGGGCGCGCACGGGCTGGTCGGCTTCACCTCGCGGGTCCCCGGCACCGACGAGCTGCTCAACGCGCTGCATGTGGGACAAGGACGTCGACCCGATCGAGTGGCAGCCGCACCCGACCGCGTTCGCCCGGCTGGCCGGCGACCGGGGTGCAGCGTCGACCGTCGTCAACAAGCGCGAGTTCCGCGGCAGCGGGCTGACCGTCGCCGCGCACCGGGGCGCGGAGTACGTCGGCGCCGACCGGGTCGGGGAGCGGATCGCCGCCGTGGTCGCCGCCTCGGCGGAGCGGCCCTCGCTGACCTACATGTACGACGGCGACCTCGACTGGACCGGCCACCGCTACGGCGTCGCCTCCAGCCAGTGGCTGCAGCAGCTGCCGATGGTCGACGCCGAGGCCGAGCAGCTGCGCGAGACGCTGCCCGCCTCGACCCGGCTGGTCGTCGTCGCCGACCACGGCATGGTCGACAGCCCGACCGAGCGCCGGGTCGACGTCGACGAGCGTCACCGAGCTGCGCGACGGGCGTCGCCCTGATCGGCGGCGAGGCGCGGTTCCGGCACCTCTACTGCCGCGGCGGCGCCGTCGACGACGTCGTGGCGACCTGGCGGCGGTGCTCGGCGACCGGGCCGAGGTGCTGACCCGCGACGACGCGGTCGGCGCGCGGCTGGTTCGGGGCGCTGCAGCCCGCCGTGCGCCCGCGGCTCGGCGACGTCGTGGTCGCCTGCCGCGGCGACGCACGCGATCGTCTCGCACCGCCGACTTCCCCTACGAGGCCACGCTGGTCGGCCTGCACGGGTCGCTGACGCCCGACGAGATGCTGATCCCGATGCTGGTGTCCTGAACCGGAGGGTCAGCCGAAGGGCAGCGGCTCGGGAGCCAGACTGACCGCCTTCGCACGGGCGGCGGTGAGGCGGCGGCGGTGGTGCTGGCGGCAGAGCACCTCGTAGGCGACGTCCGCCGGCTGCTCGTCGGGATTGTCGACGTCGCCGACCACGACCACCTCGCCCTCGGTGACCATCACGCCGTTCTCGGTGCGCGCGTTGTGGGTGGCCCGCTTGCCGCACCAGCAGAGCGCCTCGACCTGCAGCACGTTCGTCCGGTCGGCGAGCTCGACCAGCCGGCCGCTGCCCGGGAAGAGCTGGCTGCGGAAGTCGGTGAGGATGCCGAAGGCGAACACGTCGATCTGCAGCTCGTCGACGATCCTGGCCAGCTGGTCGATCTGGTCGGGGGCGTAGAACTGCGCCTCGTCGCAGATCAGGTAGTCGATCCGGCCGCCCTGGGTGAGGTGGTGGACGACGTAGCGCCAGAAGTCGAAGTCGGACTCGACCTCGATCGCCTCGTGGGTGAGCCCGAGCCGGCTGGACAGCGTGGCCTCGCCGGCCCGGTCGTGGGTGGTGAAGATCCGCCCGACCCGGCCACGCGCGGCGTGGTTGTGGTTGGTCTGCAGGGCGAGCGTGCTCTTGCCCGAGTCCATGGTGCCGGTGAAGAAGTGCAGTTCAGCCACGGGGCGTGATCCTTTCACAGGTGCCTCCGGCAGGATGGGCCCATGAGCTCGCGTCCCCTCGTCTCGGCTTCCTGGCTCCAGTCACGACTCGGCAGCGTCACCGTCCTCGACGTCCGCTACCGGATGGGTGAGCCGCGCGGGTACGACGAGTTCCTCGCCGGGCACGTCCCCGGGGCGGCGTACGTCGACCTGGAGACCGCCCTGGCCGATCCGCCCGGCGACGGCGGTCGGCACCCGCTCCCTGACGAGCCGCGGTTCGAGGGCGGCGATGCGCCGCGCCGGGGTGCGAGATGACCGCCCGGTGGTGGTCTACGACGACTGGGAGGGCCGGGCGGCGGCCCGGGCATGGTGGCTGCTGCGCTACCACGGGCACCCGGAGGTGCGCGTGCTGGACGGCGGGTGGACGGCTTGGTCGCAGGACGGCGGTGACGCTCGAGTCCGGGACCGTCACGCCGGAGCCGGGCGACTTCACGGTCAGCACCGGAAAGGGCATGCCCGCGGTCGAGGCCGACGGCGTGCTCGACGTGCGGCGTGCTGGTCGACGCCCGCGCCCCGGAGCGCTACCGCGGCGAGGTCGAGCCGATCGACCCGGTGGCCGGGCGCATCCCCGGCGCGGTGAACGTGCCGACCGAGGCAAACCTCGCGGGGCCGGCCGGTTCCGGTCGCCCGAGGAGCTGCGGGCGATCTATGCGGCGGTCGGCGCGACCGGGGACGCCACGGTGGCGGCGTACTGCGGCTCGGGGGTCACCGCTGCCCACGACGTGCTGGCCATGGAGATCGCCGGGATCCGCGCGGCGCTCTACCCCGGCAGCTGGAGCGGCTGGATCGCCGACCCGAGCCGCCCCGTCGAAACCGGTGGTTGAGGTGCGAAGGCCCGCGGCCGGAGGTTGAGGTGCGAAGGCCCGCTAGGGCCTGAGCCTCGAAACCCCGCGGCGTGCGAAGGGCCTGAACCGCCGTGGTCGCCGCCCTGCCTTCCGTTCAGGGGTTTCGAGACGCGTCGCTCGTCCCTCGCGGCGCTCGGCTCGAGCCGACGCTCCTCAACCGAGTTCACCCTTGGTAGGTGCTCGCTTCGCGAGCACCTACCAGTGAACGCCCTTGAAGATCCGGGCGAGCATGATCTGCTCGGACTGCCGGGTGCCGGAGTCGCTCCCCTTGGCGGCCGCGGAGTCGGGGAACACGTGGTAGGCCATGTTGAGGATCCGGAACGCCGTCTTGGGGGCCATCGTGTGGGCGACCGCACCGGCATTGCCCAGGAGCGTGTTGATCTCGTGCGGGCGCTCGACCATCGCCTTGATCACCAGGTCGGCCGCCTGCGCGGGCGAGATCGTGGGGAAGCGGTCGTAGAGCTTGGTGGGCGCGATCATCGGCGTCCGCACCAGCGGCATGTGGATCCCTGTGAACGTGATGCCGTCGCCGACGACCTCGGACGCCACCACGTTGCTCCACGCGTCGAGGGCGGCCTTCGAGGCGACGTACGCCGAGAAGCGTGGCGGGTTGGTCTGCACGCCGATCGAGGAGACGTTGACGACGTGGCCACGGCGCTGCTCCTGCATCTTCGGGAGCAGGCCCATCACCAGGCGGATCGCGCCGAAGTAGTTGAGCTGCATGGTCCGCTCGAAGTCGTGGAACCGGTCCTGCGACAGCCGCAGCGAGCGACGGATCGACCGTCCGGCGTTGTTGACGACGAAGTCGACGCTCGGGAGCTCCGTGGCGATCTGCTCGCAGAGCCGGTCGATGGCCTCGAGATCCGAGAGGTCGCACGGGAAGACGTAGGCCTGGCCGCCCCTCATCTCGATCGAGGCCCGGGTGTCCTCGAGCTTGTCCTTCCCGCGGGCCACGAGGACCGGGATACCGCCGGCCTGCGCCACCTTCAGGGCGGTGACCTGACCGATGCCGGAGGAAGCGCCCGTGATCACGACGTACTTGCCGGTCAGCGCCTCCCGGATGTCGGGGTCGCGCCCCGTCGACGTGTCGAGGTTGTCCTCCCAGTAGGCCCACAGGGTGCGGGCGTAGGTCTCGAGGTCGGGTACGGCGATGCCCGAGCCCGACAGCGCCTTCTCGGTCGCGCGGGAGTCGAACACGGCGGTGAAGTTGGTGTGCGCGAGCACCTCCGCCGGGACCCCGACGCGCCCGAGGGTCTGGTCGAGCAGTGCCTGGACCGGGGCCGACTTCACCACACCGGTGAAGAGCGACAAGGGCCGCAGTCGCTGTGGCACCAGCGCAAGCGGTCCGGCGCTCGTCACCTTCCGGTCGATGGGCGTCGCGAACTGCGGAGCACCAGCCGCCGCGCAGAACGTGTTGATCATCTCGGCGACCGGCTGGGGCTCGGGGTTGACCAGGTGAAAGGCCTCGCCCGTCGTGGTCGGGGAGGTGGGCGAGGTGGTCCATCGCCTTCGCGACGTAGTCGACCGGGACGACGTTGGTGTCACCGAGGTCGACGCCCACGAGCGGCAACCACGCCGGCAACCGGTCGCGCAGCATCTTCATCGTCGGGAAGAAGTAGTAGGGGCCGTCGATCTTGTCCATCGCGCCGGTCTGACTGTCGCCGACGACGACGGCCGGGCGGTAGACCCGCCACGGCACGGAGGCCTCCTCGCGGACGATCTTCTCGGACTCGAACTTCGTCCGGTGGTACGGCGACGGCAGGTGCTGGCCCTCGTCGAACATGGTCTCGTCGAACCTGCCGCGGTACTCACCGGCCGCTGCCACCGATGACACCTGGTGGAAGCAGCCGACCTCGAGCGCCTCGGCGAGCTGGATGGCGTTGCGGGTGCCGCCGACGTTCATCGTCTCGTTGGTCTCGTCGTCCGCTGTCATGTCGTAGATCGCGGCCAGGTGGAAGAAGTGGTCGATCTTCCCCTGATGCTCGGTGATCCACTTCTTGGCGACCCCGAGGTTCGGCTTGGAGAGGTCACCGGTGACGGCGATGACACGGTTGGTGTCCCAGCGGCGGATCAGCTTCTCCATCCGCGGCAGTGACGACTTGCGGACCAGGACGAAGATGTCGCCCTCGCGGTGGTCGAGCAGCTCGGGAACGAGATGCCGGCCGATGAATCCGGTCGCGCCGGTGACGAAGTACGACATGGCCGGAGACTACCGCTCGGTAATGGATCGCGGCAGTGGTGACCACGCCCCGACGAGCCGCGCCAGCAGCGCGGCTCGGGCAAACGGCGTCAGTCGTTCTTGCCGCCGCCGAACATGATCTCGTCCCAGCTCGGGACCGACGCGCGTCCCTTCTTCTTCGACACCTTGCGGCCGGGCGGCTCCTGGTCGGCGGCCGGCTCCGGCTCGGGGTGGGACTCGGCCTCCGGTTCTGCGGACGGCTCCTCCACGGCCGGCGTCTCCCGGGTGGGCGGCTCGTCGTCGAGGTAGGCCTCGACCGGCTGCTCCGCGCCCAGGCTGCCCGACTCCTCGCTGACCATCTCGATGACGTCGTCGCCCAATGTCGATGAGCCTCCCGTCGAACCCAGCGGCAGCTCTTCGTGGGGCGTTGACTCAGATACAGCGGACAGCCGGCGTCCGCGGGCCTGCTTCAGGTCGTCGCGGGCCGGTCGCTGCGTCTCGGCGACCTGCTCGCCGAGCAGCCATCGGGCGTCCTCGTCCTCGACGGTGACGTAGTTGCCGGGAGGGTCGAAGATGAACGTGGCCGACCCCTGGTGCTTGCCGGCGGCGTAGTCGCCCGTCAGGGTCCAGCGGCCGTCCTCGCGTCGGCGGGCGTCCCAGGCAACGGTGTCGGGGTCGACGTTCAAGGAGCGGAGGTGGCCGGCCACCGCGTCGCCGAGGGTCCTCGCGCCGGAGGTCTCGCCGGGCTTGCGTCGGACCGACGAGCGCTGGGCGCGCTCTGCGACGTGCTGCCGCTCGGCGAGCACGGGGGCAGCGAAGGCCATGATCCGGTCCACGGTGGTCTGTGCGGCCTGGGCGACGGCTTCGGGCGTGTCCCCGGACCGGATCCGGGCCTGGATGTCGCGGGGTCGCAGTGTGCTGTCCATCTGGATCTCCAAGTGGCCGAGGCGGGCTGTGTCGCCGCGGAGGGCGGCCCGGAGCCGAGCGTCGATGTCGAGGGTGAACTCAACCCCCTTGTCGCTGACCAGGAGCAGGCGCTTGCCGTCATCGCTCAAGCCCGCAAGCGTGAGGTGCGCCATCAGTGGTCGTGCTCCCTGCCAGTTCATCGTTCCGGTGGGCTGAGCGTACGCCAACGGGCGTGTCGCGCAGCGACTTCGTCTGCGGCGCGCCCCGGTAACCTCGCGACCCGTGCCGACCGAACCTTCCGTGACCTTTGTCGTGCTGGATCTGGTCGGCATCTTCGTCTTCGCGATCTCCGGCGCATTGGTCGCGGTCCGCAAGGGCCTCGACGTCTTCGGCGTCCTGGTCCTGGCCGGCGTCACCGGCCTCGGTGGTGGATTCCTGCGCGACGTCCTGATCGGGGCCACCCCGCCGGCCGCGC
>CAWHNI010000008.1:0-109165 GCA_963830755.1 uncultured Actinomycetota bacterium
GTGCACCCGGACCCTCTCCCAGCCCGCGACCCTGCGCGGAGCAGCCGGCCACATGCACCTGCTGGGCCGGTCGATCCGGATCGAGTGAACCCGGCCCCGACCGGCGCGCAGACTGTCCTGACATCCCGGTGTGGAACTTCGAGACCAGGGCGCCACCCCGATCGAGCCGGTGCGGTGAGCGGGGGACACCGTGCGGGTCAGGTGCCGCCACGTCCAGTGGCTGCGCGACAAGCTCCCGCCTTCGAGGGGCACCCGACCGCTACGTGTTGTGGGGCGAGGGTACGACGACGAGATGTGCCTGGGCATCCTGCAGGTCACCCGGCACTGAGGCCCCGCCGGGGCTTGTCTTTTCGGTGGGCCGCAGCGCGCCCGCTCCCGTAGCATGGAACGCGCTCCATCGCCGAACGGAAGGGCCGCCCCGCACGGGCATCCATGACTGACAGCCAACCACCAGCGCAGGGCGACACCACCAGCACGCGGCACACCGTGGTGGTCCCCAACAGCATCAACATGGTCAGCCTCCTCGGCCCCGGCGACGAGCACCTCGGCCTGATCGAGAAGGCCTTCGACGCCGACATCCACGTCCGCGGCAACCGGATCACCCTGCACGGCGAGCCGGGCGAGGTCGCGCTCGCCGAGCGGCTGCTCGACGAGCTGGTCGCGATCATCCGCACCGGCCAGGGCGTCACCGCCGAGACCGTCGAGCGGGTCCTCGCGCATGCTGCGCGCCGAGACGACCGAGCGTCCCGCCGACGTGCTGTCGCTCAACATCCTGTCCAACCGCGGCCGCACGATCCGCCCGAAGACGCTCAACCAGAAGCGCTACGTCGACTCGATCGACAAGCACACGATCACCTTCGGCGATCGGCCCCGCCGGCACCGGCAAGACCTACCTGGCGATGGCCAAGGCCGTGCAGGCGCTCCAGGCCAAGCAGGTCAACCGGATCATCCTGAGCCGGCCGGCGGTCGAGGCCGGCGAGCGGCTCGGCTTCCTGCCCGGCACGCTGTGGGAGAAGATCGACCCCTACCTGCGGCCGCTCTACGACGCCCTGCACGACATGGTCGACCCCGAGACGATCCCCAAGCTGCTGGCCGCCGGCACCATCGAGGTGGCGCCGCTGGCCTTCCTGCGGGGCCGGTCGCTCAACGACTCGTTCATCATCCTCGACGAGGCCCAGAACACCACGCCCGAGCAGATGAAGATGTTCCTGACCCGCCTCGGCTTCGGCTCCAAGATCGTGGTCACCGGCGACGTCACCCAGGTCGACCTGCCCGGCGGCACGCGGTCCGGGCTGCGGGTGGTCGAGGAGCATCCTCGACGGCGTCGAGGACGTGTCCTTCAACCGGCTCACCAGCCACGACGTCGTCCGGCACCGGCTGGTCGGCAAGATCGTGGCGGCCTACGACGAGTTCGACGCCCGCGGCGGCTTCTGCCGGCCGAGCGAGGCACCCAGAGCAGTCGCGGCACAGGATCCGCTGCGCCGACCGCGGAGACCCCGATGACCATCGAGGTGCTCAACGAGTCCGGGCACGACCTCGACGTCGCAGCGGCTGGCGCAGCTCAGCAGGTTCGTGATGGACCGGATGCGGGTCCACCCGCTGGCCGAGCTGTGCATCAAGGCCGTGGACGAGCAGACCATCGCCGCGCTCAACGAGCAGTGGATGGACAAGGAGGGGCCGACCGACGTGCTGGCCTTCCCGATGGACGAGCTGCGGCCGGGCCTGGTCAACGAGGAGCCCGAGGAGGGCGTGCTCGGTGACCTCGTGCTGTGCCCGGCGGTCGCCGAGCGGCAGGGCGAGACCGCCGGCCACGGCACCGTCGCCGAGATCGAGCTGCTGACCGTGCACGGGATCCTGCACCTGCTGGGCTACGACCACGCCGAGCCGGAGGAGCACGCGGAGATGTTCGGCCTGCAGGACGAGCTGCTGGGCGAGTGGCGGGCGCCCGACCGCGCGGCGACCGACTCCGAGCACGCAGCTCGCTCATGACGAGGCGCGGACATCTGGCTGCCGTCGCGGCCGCCGCCCTCGTGCTGCTCGCCGGGGTCTTCTCCGCCGCTGACGCCGCGCTCGCGTCGTACTCGCGGGCCCGCGCCGAGGAGCTGCTCGCCGAGGGCCGGGCCGGTGCCCGCGCCTGGCTCCGGCTGCTCGAGGACCCGCCGCGCTACCTCAACACCGCGCTCCTGCTGCGGCTGCCCTGCGAGATCGGGGCGATCGTGATCGTCACCCAGCTGGTCCGCGACGCCTACGACGGCGCCTTCTGGGGTCGCTGCTGACCTCGATCGCGATCATGCTGGTGGTGTCGTTCGTGGTGATCGGGGTCGCGCCCCGCACGCTCGGCCGGCAGCACTCCGACCGCGTCGCGCTGCTCGACCGCCGGCCCGTCACGGCGTCACCTGGATCCTCGGCCCGATCCCGCGGCTGCTGATCCTGATCGGCAACGCGATCACCCCCGGCCGCGGCTTCCGCGAGGGGCCGTTCTCGACCGAGACCGAGCTGCGCGAGCTGGTCGACATCGCCGAGGCGTCCGCGTGATCGAGGACGACGAGCGCAAGATGATCCACTCGGTCTTCGAGCTCGGCGACACCATCGCCCGCGAGGTGATGGTGCCGCGCACCGACGTCGTCTACATCGAGCGCTACAAGAACCTGCGCCAGACGCAGTCGCTGTTCCTGCGCAGCGGCTTCTCCCGGCTGCCGGTGATCGGCGAGAACCTCGACGACATCCTGGGCTTCGCCTACCTCAAGGACGTCGTCCGGCGCGACTTCGAGGCGCCCGACGCCGAGTTCACCGAGCGCGTCGAGGAGGTGATGCGGCCGGCGCACTTCGTCCCGGACTCCAAGCCCGTCGACGCGCTGCTCGTCGCGAGATGCAGGCCGATGCGCCAGCACATCGCCGTCGTCGTCGACGAGTACGGCGGCACGGCCGGCCTGATCACCATCGAGGACATCCTCGAGGAGATCGTCGGCGAGATCACCGACGAGTACGACGCGGACGAGGTCGAGGTCGAGGTGCTCGACCGCCGGCGCCACCCGGGTCTCGCTCGCGCTACCCGGTCGACGACCTCGACGAGCTGTTCGGCATCGAGGTCGACGACGAGGACGTCGACAGCGTCGGCGGGCTGATGGCCAAGCACCTCGGCCGGGTGCCGATCGCGGGCTCGCACGTCGAGGCCCACGGTCTGCGCTTCGAGGCCGAGGGGCCGCCGGCCGTCGCAACAAGATCGGCACCGTGCTGGTCAGCCGCGGTCGCCGGCCCGAGGACGCCGACCGCACGACCGACGCGCTGAGCGACGCCGATGACTGAGCCTGCTCCGCCGAGGACGCCAAGCTGGTGACCCTGGCCCGCGCCACCCGGGGCCGCACCGGCGCGGCCGAGGGCGCGGCCGTCCGCGACCTCGACGGCCGCACCTACGCCGCCGCGACCGTCGACCTGCCGTCGCTGCGGCTGTCGGCGCTCCAGGTCTGCGTCGGCGATGGCGGTGGCCTCCGGCTCGCGCGGCCTCGAGGCCGCCGTGCTGCTCGCCGACGGCGACGCGGTGCGCCAACGAGGACCTCGCCGCGCTGCGCGACCTCGGCGGGCGGCGTCCGTCGTCCACCGCGGCCGACCGTGCCGGCGCCACGCTGGAGACGCTCGACCGCTCCCTGAGCGGGTCCGTCAGCTCTCGGCTAGGCTTGCGGGGCGTGACTCTCGTCCGGCGAGGGGGCGACCAGCACCGACGCAGCCGTCGCAGCGGCTGCGGGCGTCGTACGCCGCGCTCCCGGCCGGCGCACCGGTCCGGCTGGCCAAGCGCACCTCCAACCTCTTCCGGCCCGCGGCGGCGCCGACGCGCCGGGCCTCGACGTCTCCGGGCTCGACGGCGTGGTCTCGTCGACGCCGGGGGCGCACCGCCGACGTGCAGGGCATGTGCACCTACGAGGACCTGGTCGACGCGACCCTGCCGCACGGGCTGATCCCGCTGGTCGTCCCGCAGCTGCGCACGATCACCCTCGGCGGCGCGGTGACCGGGCTGGGCATCGAGTCGACCAGCTTCCGCAGCGGGCTGCCGCACGAGTCGGTGCTCGAGATGGACATCTCACCGGCGCCGGCGAGATCGTCACCACCCGGCCGGGCGACGACCTGTTCGACGCCTTCCCGAACTCCTACGGCTCCCTGGGCTACGCGACCCGGCTGCGGATCCGCCTCGAGGCGGTGCCGCGCGCATGTGGCGCTGCGGCACCTTCGGTTCGACGACCCGGGCTGCTCGCCAAGACGGTCGCGGCGATCGTCGAGACCGGCGAGCACGACGGGGGCCGGTCGACGGGCTCGACGGGGTGGCGTTCGCGCCGGGCGAGCCCTACCTGACGCTCGCGACCTGGGACCGACGCACGCCGACAGCGGACCGACGAGCGACTACACCGGGCAGCAGATCTACTACCGCTCGCTCCAGCGAGCGGGACACCGACCGGCTCACGATGCACGACTACCTGTGGCGCTGGGACACCGACTGGTTCTGGTGCTCGGGCGCGTTCGGCGCGCAGCACCCGCGTCGTCCGGCGGCTGTGGCCGCGGCGCTGGCGGCGCTCGGACGTCTACCACCGGCTGGTCGCGGCTGGACCGGCGCTTCGGGATCGCCGACCGGCTCGACCGGCGGGCCGGGCGGCCGCAGCGCGAGCGGGTGATCCAGGACGTCGAGGTGCCCGGTCGAGCGGCTGGCCGACTTCCTCGACGTGGTTCGACGACGAGGTCGGGATGCGGCCGGTGTGGCTGTGCCCCGTGGTCGCGAACCGGGCCTGGCCCACCTACCCGCTCGAGCCCGGCCGCACCTACGTCAACGTCGGCTTCTGGGGCACCGTGCACGTCGGCCCGGAGGCCGTCGACGCGCCGCTAACCGGCGATCGAGGCCAAGGTGCGCGAGCTCGGCGGGCACAAGTCGCTCTACTCCGAGGCGTTCTACGACCGGGAGACCTTCGACGCGGCTCTACGACGGCGCCGAACCTCGCCGCGCGTGAAGGCGCGCTACGACCCCGACGACCGGCTGACCTCGCTCTACGACAAGGCGGTGCGACGACGATGACCATGCGCCTCACGGAAGCTGCCATCGCCGATGCGGTCGCCTCCTGCTGCGCGGCGGGCTGCCGGTGCGCTTCACGGCGTACGACGGCAGCGCCGCCGGCCCGCCGGACTCCGACCTGCGGCTCGAGCTGGTCAACCAGCGCGGCCTCGCCTACCTGCTGACCGCCCCGGGCGACCTGGGCATGGCGCGCGCCTACGTGGCCGGCGACCTCGTCCTCGACGGCGTCCACCCCGGCGACCCCTACGAGCTGATGGCCTGCTGCATGAACAACCTGCGGTTCCGCGCGCCGACGCCGGCGGAGGCGCTGACGATCGTGCGCGCGTCGGCCTGGGCAACCTCCGGCCGCCGCCGCCCCCGCCGCAGGAGGCGCTGCCGCGGTGGCGCCGGGTGATCGAGGGGCTGCGGCACTCGATGACGCGCGACGCCGAGGTGATCTCCCACCACTACGACGTCTCCAACCGCTTCTACGAGCTGGTGCTCGGGCCCTCGATGACCTACACCTGCGCCGTCTACCCCGACGCGCGACGCCACCCTCGAGGAGGCGCAGGCCGAGAAGTACGACCTGGTCGCCCGCAAGCTCGACCTGCAGCCCGGCCAGCGACTGCTCGACGTGGGCTGCGGCTGGGGTGGCATGGTCCGGCACGCCGCGCGGGAGTACGGCGTCCAGGCGCTGGGCGTGACGCTGTCGCACGCAGCAGGCGAGTGGGCGAAGGAGGCGATCGACGCGGGAGGGGCTCGGCGACCTCGCCGAGGTGCGTCACCTCGACTACCGCGACGTGCGCGGAGTCCGGCTTCGACGCGGTCAGCTCGATCGGCCTGACCGAGCACATCGGCATCCGCAACTACCCGGCGTACTTCTCGTTCCTGCGCGACCGGCTCCGCCCGGGGGGCCGGCTGCTCAACCACTGCATCACCCGGCCGCACAACCGGCCGCCAGGCATCGGCGCGTTCCTCGACCGCTACGTCTTCCCGGACGGCGAGCTGACCGGGTCCGGGACGGATCATCACCGAGGCCAGAACGCCGGCCTGGAGGTGCATGCACGAGGAGAACCTCCGGCGGCACTACGCCCTGACCCTCGCCGGCGTGGTGCCGCAACCTGCGCGGACAACTGGGACGAGTGCGTCGCCGAGGTCGGCGAGGGCACCGCCCGGGTGTGGGGCCTCTACATGGCCGGCTCGCGACTGGCTTCGAGCGCAACGAGATCCAGCTGCACCAGGTGCTCGCCGTGCGCACCGACGAGCGGCGACGACGGCTTCCCGCTGCGCCCCACCTGGTGACCCGCCGAGAAACTGACACGTTTCCCCCCCGCCGACCCGCCCGAAACTTTCGGGCGGGTGGGCGGGCGGGGAACGTGTCAGTTTCTGGGCGGGTCACCAGGTGGGGCGGAGCGGGAAGCCGGCGTCGCCGTCGTCGGTGCGCGGACGGCGAGCACCTGGTGCAGCTGGATCTCGTTGCGCTCGAAGCCGAGCCGCGACCCGGCCATGTAGAGGCCCCACACCCGCGCGGTGCCCTCGCCGACCTCGGCGACGCACTCGTCCCAGTTGTCCACGAGGTTGCGGCACCACGCCGGCCAGGGTCAGCGCGTAGTGCTCGCGCAGGTTCTCCTCGTGCGCACCTCGAGGCCGGCGTCCTGCGCCTCGGTGATGATCCGCCCGGACGCCGGTGAGCTCGCCGTCGGGGAAGACGTAGCGGTCGATGAACGCGCCGATCGCCCGGCGCCGGTTGTGCGGCCGGGTGATGCAGTGGTTGAGCAGCCGGCCCTCCGGGCGCAGCCGGTCGCGCAGGAAGCGCGAAGTACGCCGGGTAGTTGCGGACGCCGATGTGCTCGGTGAGCCCGATCGAGCTGACCGCGTCGAAGCCGGCCTCCGTCACGTCGCGGTAGTCGAGGTGACGCACCTCGGCGCGGTCGCCGAGCCCCTCGCGCTCGATCGCCTGCCTTGCGCCCAGCGCGCCTGCTCGCGCGACAGCGTCACGCCGAGCGCCTTGACGCCGTAGTGCTGCGCGGCGTGCCGGACCATGCCGCCCCAGCCGCAGCCGACGTCGAGCAGCCGCTGCCCGGGCTGCAGGTCGAGCTTGCGGGCGACCAGGTCGTACTTCTCGGCCTGCGCCTCCTCGAGCGTCGCGTCCGCGTTGGGGTAGACCGCGCAGGTGTAGGTCATCGACGGCCCGAGCACCAGCTCGTAGAACGCGGTTGGACACGTCGTAGTGGTGGCGGATCGCCTCGGCGTCGCGGCTCTTCGAGTGCCGCAGGCCCTCCATCGCGCGGCGCCAGCGCGGCAGGTGCTCCTGCGGCGGGGGCGGCGGCGGCCGGAGGTTGCCCAGGCCGAGGCTGCGGACGAGCGCGAGCGCCTCGGCCGGGCGCGGGCGCGCGGAACCGCAGGTTGTCTGCAGCAGCACCAGCGCGTCGTAGGGGTCGCCCGGGTGGACGCCGTGCAGGATCGAGGTCGCCGGCCACGTAGGCCCGCGCCATGCCGAGGTCGCCGGGGGCGGTCAGCAGGTAGGCCAGCCCGCGCTCGGTTGCGCAGGTCGAGCCGGACGTCGCGTCCGGCGGGCCGGCCGCGCTGCCGTCGTACGCCGTGAAGCGCAACGGCATGCCCGTCGCGCAGCAGCGAGGCGAGCGCGATCGGCGATCGGCGCGGTCTCGCGGGAGGGCTGGTCATCGTCGTCGCACCGCCTTGTCGTAGAGGCTGGTCAGCCGGTCGTCGGGGTCGTAGCGGCGCCTTCACCGCCGCGAGGTTCGCGCCGTCGTAGAGCCGCGTCGAAGGTCTCGCGGTCGTAGAACGCCTCGGAGTAGAGCGACTTGTGGCCGCCGAGCTCGTGCACCTTGGCCTCGATCGCGCGGTTGAGCGGCGCGTCGGCGGCCTCCGGGCCGACGTGGACGGTGCCCCAGAAGCCGACGTTGACGTAGGTGCGCCCGGGCTCGAGCGGGTACGTCGGCCAGGCGCGCGGTCGGCGACCACCGGGCACAGCCACACCGGCCGCATGCCGACCCGTCGTCGAACCAGCGAGGAACTCCGCGAGCCGCTCGACCGGGCACCTCGACGTCCTGGACCACCCGCTCCCGCTGCGGCCGCCCGGCCCGCCGGTCGAGCCGGTCGGCGATGCCGAAGCGCTGGTCGAGGCGCGACGAGCCGGTGGTAGACGTCGGAGCGCCGCCAGCGCCGCGGCCACAGCCGGCGGACCGACGGGGTGCTGCACGCCGAAGGCCCGCGAGCACCAGAACCAGTCGGTGTCCCAGCGCCACAGGTAGTCGTACGTCGTGAGCAGGTCGGTCTCGCGCTCGCTGGAGCGAGCGGTAGTAGATCTGCTGGCCGGTGTAGTCGCGTCGGTGACCGCGTCGTCGAGGCTGGCGTCGGTCCAGCGGGCGAGGGTCAGGTAGAGCTCGCCCGGCGCGAACACGACGCCGTCGAGCCCGTCGACCCGGGCCCCGTCGTGCTCGCCGGTCTCGACGATCTCGGCGACGGTCTTGGCCAGCAGCCCGGCGTCGTCGAAGCGGAGGTGCCGCAGCGCGACGTGCGCCGGCACCGGCTCGAGCTCGATCCGCAGCCGGGTGGCGTAGCCCAGCGAGCCGTAGGAGTTGGGGAACGCGTCGAAGAGGTCGTCGCCCGGGCCGGGTGCGTGACGACCTCGCCGGCGCCGGTGAGCACGTCCATCTCGAGCACCGACTCGTGCGGCAGGCCGTTGCGGAAGCAGGTCGACTCGATGCCGAGCCCGGTGACCGCGCCGCCGAGGGTGATCGTGCGCAGCTGCGGCACGACCAGCGGGATCAGGCCGTGCGGCAGCGTGGCGTCGACGAGGTCCTCGTAGGTGCACATGCCCTGCACGTCGGCGGTCCGCCCGCCGGGTCGACCTCGATCACGCCGTCAGCCCGGAGACGTCGAGGCCGGGCGCGCCGGCGGCGCCGCGCGGCCGGAAGAGGTTGGAGGTGGGCTTGGCCAGCCGGACCGGCGCGCCGGCCGGGATGGCGGCGTACGACGCCCGCAGCCGCGTCGACGGCTGCGCGTGCTGGTGCCCACCCCCGACCGGCGAGTCACGCGCCCAAACCTACCCGACAGCGCCGGGCGTCTCAGGGGCGGTCAGCGTCTCCAGGAGCGTCGCCGCGCCGGGTCGCCGACGGTGGACGGACGACGCCGGGCCCGCCGAAGTCGCGCGAGCGCCGGCCAGGTCGGCGTCGGCGCACCGCGTCGGCGTCGGTCGAGCACGCACGCGGCCTCGAGCCCGCGCGCGCCCGAGGCGACCGCCATCGCGACGCAGACCTGGAGCGCGGAGAGCCGGAGCGACGGCAGGTCGACGGTGGCGGCGGCGTAGGTGCGGCCGTCGCTGTCGCGGACGGCGGCGCCCTCGGCGGCCCGGTGCGGGCCCGGGTGGCGCGGGCCAGCGTGACGAGCTTGGCGTCCTCGGCGGACGAGCTCGGCCGAGGTCAGTCATGCGCTGTCAGCGTAGTGCTCGGTCGGTCGTCTCGGCGCGGGCTCCGGCTCGACCCGGCTGATCAGCACGGTGCCGATCTTGTTGCGACGGCCCGGCGGCTCCTCGGCCTCGAAGCGCAGGCCGTGGGCCTCGACGTGCGAGCCCGGGATCGGCACCCGGCCGAGGTGCTTGGCCATCAGGCCGCCGACGCTGTCGACGTCCTCGTCGTCGACCTCGAAGCCGAACAGCTCGTCGAGGTCGTCGACCGGGTAGCGCGAGGAGACCCGGGTGGTGCCCGTCGGCGAGCACCTCGACCTCGATCTCGTCCTCGTCGTACTCGTCGGTGATCTCGCCGACGATCTCCTCCAGCAGGTCCTCGATCGTGATCAGCCCGGCCGTGCCGCCGTACTCGTCGACGACGACCGCGATGTGCTGGCGCATCGGCCTGCATCTCGCGCGAGCAGCGCGTCGACCGGCTTGGAGTCGGGGACGAAGTGCGCCGGCCGCATCACCTCCTCGACGCGCTGGGTGAACTCGACGTCGGGCGCCTCGAAGTCGCGGCGCACGAGGTCCTTGAGGTAGGCGAAGCCGACGGATGTCGTCGAGGTTCTCGCCGATCACCGGCACCCGGGAGAAGCCGCTGCGCAGGAACAGCGACATCGTCTGGCGCAGGTTCTTGTAGCGCTCGATGTAGACCACGTCGGTGCGCGGCACCATCACCTCGCGGGCGATGGTGTCGCCGAGCTCGAAGACCGAGTGGATCATCTTCCGCTCGCCGGACTCGATCACCGCGGACGCCTCGGCGAGGTCGACGAGCTCGCGCAGCTCGGTCTCCGTCGAGAACGGCCCCTCGCGGAAGCCGCGGCCCGGGGTGATCGCGTTGCCGATCAGGATCAGCAGCCGCGGGAGCGGTCCGAGGACCGTGGTGACGACGGTGAGCGGGCGCGGCGGAGGCGAGCGCGACCCGCTCGGCGTGCTGGCGGCCCAGGGTGCGCGGGGCGACCCCGATCACCACGAACGAGACGACCAGCATGATCCCGATCGAGGTGCCGGCGGCGGCCACCAGAACGCGCCGTCCGCAGGCGTCGCGGACCAGCTGGGTGACGATCACGTCGCCGCGATCTCGCAGAGCAGCCGCAGCAGGAGCGCGGTGTTGAGGTAGCGGGCCGGGTCGTCGAGCAGCACCGTCAGCCGCCGCGCTCCGGCCCGGCCCTCGGCGAGCAGCTCGTCGGCGCGGGCCCGGGAGAACGAGGACAGGGCGGCGTCGGCGCGCCGAGAAGAGCCCGGCGAGCGACGACGAGGGCGGCGGCCGCGACGAGCAGCCACAGGTCGGCGATCGCCATTGAGCGCTCGATCGGGGTGCGTCGCGTCGGCTCGCACGGCCCGCCACTCGGCGAGCAGCCGGTCCTGCAGGCCGAACATCTCCGCGTGCTCCTCGGGCTCGGCGTGGTCGTAGCCCAGCAGGTGGAGGATCCCGTGGACGGTCAGCAGCTCGACCTCGGCGTGGGTGCCGTGGCCGGCGGTCTCGCCCTGGCGCTCGGCGACCGCCGGGCAGAGCACCAGGTCACCGAGGACACCCTCCTCGGGCTCCTCGTTGACCAGGCCCGGGACGGAGCTCGTCCATCGGGAAGGCGAGCACGTCGGTCGGCCCCTCCTTGTCCATCCACTGCGCGTTGAGCCCGGCGATGGTCTCCTCGTCGACCGCCTTGATGCACAGCTCGGCCAGCGGGTGCACCCGCATCCGGTCCAGCACGAACCGGCTCAGGGACGCCAGATGCTGGATGTCGAGGTCGCGGCCGGACTCGTCGAGGACCTCGATGCTCATCGCCGGGTCCCCGCGGAATCGGGAGCGCAGCGGGATCCTGGTGCTGCGGCTCGCGGCTGGGCCTCGTCCGGGCTGGAGCTCTGCTGCGAAGTCGGTGCGGGCGTCGAAGTCGTCGTAGGCCGCGACGATCCTGCCGACCAGCCTGTGCCGGACGACGTCGTGGCTGGTGAGCCGGTTGAAGGAGACGTCCTCGACGCCGTCGAGGATGTCCTCGACGACCTTGAGCCCGGACCGGGTCCCGCCGGGCAGGTCGATCTGGGTGACGTCGCCGGTGACCACGATCTTCGAGCCGAAGCCGAGGCGGGTGAGGAACATCTTCATCTGCTCGGGCGAGGTGTTCTGGGCCTCGTCGAGGATGATGTAGGAGTCGTTCAGCGACCGGCCGCGCATGAACGCCAGCGGCGCGACCTCGATCGTCCCGGCGGCCAGCAGCTTGGGGATCGAGTCGGGGTCGATCATGTCGTGCAGGGCGTCGTACAGCGGCCGCAGGTAGGGGTCGATCTTCTCGCTGAGGGTGCCGGGCAGGAAGCCGAGCCGCTCGCCGGCCTCGACCGCGGGACGGGTCAGGATGATCCGGTTGACGTTCTTGGACTGCAGCGCCTGGACCGCCTTGGCCACGCCAGGTAGGTCTTGCCGGTGCCGGCGGGGCCGATCGCGAAGGTGATCGTGTGCTTGTCGATCGAGTCGACGTAGCGCTTCTGGTTCAGCGTCTTGGGCCGGATGGAGCGGCCGCGGTTGGACAGGATGTTGAGGGAGAGTACGTCGGCGGGACGCTCGCTGGTCTCGGCCCGGAGCATGCGGAGGACCCGCTCGACGGTCTCGACGGTGACGCCCTGGCCGGTGCGGATGATCGCCACCAGCTCGTCGAGGAGCCGCTCGGCCAGAGCCACCTCGCCGGGATCGCCGGTCATGGTGATCCGGTTGCCCCGGACGTGGATGTCGGCTGCGAAGGACTTCTCGATCAGGCCGAGGTGCTCGTCGCCGGGCCCGAGAAGGCTGACCATGTTGATGCTGTGCGGAACCTCCACCGTGTGACGGGTGCCTGGGGTTCCTGCGCCATGTTGCGTGTCAGTCATGAATGCCCGGTGGGGCGGTCCTTCCAGTCGGCGGTGTGAGCACATCCATGCTACGGGAGCGAGCGCGCTGCGCCCACCGGAAACCGCTCAGGACGGTGCTCAGGACCGGGTGACCTGCAGGATGCCCAGGCACATCTCGTCGGTCGTGCCCTCGCCCCACACGACGTACCGGTCGGGCTGGCCCTCGAACGCCGGCAGCTTGTCGCGCAGCCACTGCACGTGCCGGCAGGTGACCTTGACGGTGTCTCCGGCGCGCAGCCGGTAGGCCGGCACCGGCTTGGCGCCCTGGTTGTCGAAGTCCCACACCGGGATGTCCAGGACGGTCCTCGCCCGGTCGGTGCCCGGGTTCACCTCGATCGTGATCGAGCGGCCCAGCAGGTGCATGTGGCCGGCTGCTCCGCGCAGGGTCGCGGGCTCGGAGAGGGTCCGGGTGCACGACTGGACGTTGCCGGGCTGGGGTCGGCCACCGCACAGGAAGTAGAGGCCGTCGGCCGTGGCGCCCGCCTGGCCGAAGCGTTCCCTGACGTCGGCGACCGCCGCGTCGCGGTCGCACAGCGCTCCGTCGTCGTGCGCGGGCCGGCAGGGCAGCTCGACCGGGGCGGGCAGCAGCATGGTCCGCACCTCGGTGAGACGCCGGTCGGCCGGAGCGAGTCGCAGCTGCGTCGCCGACACGTCCTCGTCGGTGCCGGCAAGCAGGTTGTAGTGGACCTGCATCACGATCCGTGAGCCCTGGTCGAGGCGGACGCCGTACCCGTCCTGATGCACCGTCTCACCGCCACCCGGGGCCCACGCGCCCAGCCACGGCGCGTCGTTGAGGCTCTCGACCGGGTCCAGACCCGTGCCTCCGAAGCAGGTCCAGCCCTGTCCGCTCGTCGCGGCGTCCATGCTCTCGGCACTGGCGACCTGGTCCGGCGGCGACCCGGAAGAGGATGACGTGGTGGACGACGTCGGGATTACCCGGCAGGACATTCGTGCCGGTGAGGTAGGCGTCATGGTCGAGCGCCGGATCCAGCAGGAAGCAGCGGTAGTCGTCGGTGCCGACCCCGGTCGGGGCGGCGGGCTCGTAGGGCTCGGGCATCCGCAGGGTGACCCGTCGTTCGCCGGCCCGCAAGGGTTTCGGCGCTGAAGCGGCTCCCTGGGCGTCGTGACCGTCGTGCGACCCGTCGGACGCCGTGGCCTCCGACGGCCGGCTCGAGGAGCTGTCCTGCTCACCGGCTGCGCTGCACCCCGACAGCGCGAGGAGCAACACCCCCGCGGCCGCGAGCCGACGCGTCACCTGCTGGGTCACTCTCACATGCTGTCACGGCCCCGGTGAGCGCCGTACGCTTGAGGGCGACACTCCTCAGGACGAAGAAGGGTGTGCGATGTCCGATCGCAGGCTCGATGCCTCGGGCGACCCGGGACACGGTCCGGTCGGCCACGACATCTGGCGGCCGCCGGAGATGCCCGACGACCTGCGCCGGATGGGCCTGAACCGCAACACCGAGGAAGGCGCCTGGATCGAGTTCGCCTCGATGCTGGACCGTTCGAAGCCCTCCCACGTCGCGGTCGCCTGGCTGATCCTGTTGGCGCTGTTCGGGATCCCGCTGCTGATGACCGTGTCGGACCTGCTCGGCCTCTGACCCTTGGTCAGCCGGGGGGCCAGGTCATCTGGCGCCCGCCGAGCACGTGCAGGTGGGTGTGGAAGACCGACTGGCCCGCACCCTCCCCGGTGTTGAACACCAGCCGGTAGTCGGAGACGCCGTCCTCCTCCGCCACCTTGGCGGCCACATCGACCAGGTGCGCCAGGGTCGACGGCTCCTCGGTCGCGAGAGCGGCGGCGTCGGCGTGGTGGCTGCGCGGAATGACGAGCACATGCGTCGGGGCCTGGGGGTTGATGTCGCGGAAGGCGACGGCGTGACCCGTGGTCAGGACGACGTCCGCCGGGACGTCACCGGCCACGATCTTGCAGAACAGGCAGTCGTCGGAGCTCATCGGGTCACCTCCACTGTGTCACCTTCGCACATCCATCCGTGGGCGCGCCGACGTAAACCGCGGGGCGGGCTCGCGCGTGGGACTAGCGTGATGACCCATGCGATGGCGGTACCCGGGGCCGGTGCGGTGAGCCCGCCCGAGTCCACCTGGGATGCCGACACCGCGCTGACGAACCTGTACGCCGCCCACTGGCGGCAGCTGGTCCGGCTCTCGGTGCTCCTCGTGCGCGACGTGGCCACGGCCGAAGAGGTGGTGCAGGACGCCTTCGTCGCCGTGCACGACCGCTGGTCGCGACTGCGCGACCCCGACAAGGCGCTCGCCTACCTGCGCCAGGCCGTGGTCAACCGCTCCCGCTCCGCGCTCCGCCACCGCACCGTCGTGGCTCGGCACGCCGCCCGCGAGACGGTCCAGGCCAACGGGGCACCCGCGGACGCTCCGGTGCTCGCCGCGGCCCGACGGTCCGCCGTACTCGAGGCGATGAAGGCTCTACCCGAGCGACAGCGTGAGGTGCTGGCCCTGCGCTACTACCTCGACCTCTCCGAGGCCGAGATCGCCGATGCCCTCGGCATCAGCCGTGGTGCGGTCAAGAGCCATGCCTCGCGCGGGTCCGCCACGTTGCGGACCCTGCTTTCCGAATACCTGGAGGACCGGTCATGAACGACATCCATGACGAACGGGACCCTCGACTGTCCCACCTGCTCTCCGACGCCGTCTCCGACGTCGAGCCGCGGGACTCACTTGCCGAGATCCGCAACCGAACAAAGGTGACCTCCATGAGTGCTCGACGTCCCTGGCTCTTCGCGGTCGGTGGTGCCGTGGTGGCCACCGCCGCCACGGTCGCCGTGGTGGCCGCTGTGAGTGGTAGCCCCGAGAACACCGCCCAGGACGCCGATCCCGCGACCTCGCAGACACCGACGCCGACGGAGGAGCCCGCACCCACCGAGGCCAGCGAGCCGACCGAGGAGCCGTCGAACCTGAGCCCACTGCCGCCCAGCGCGCCTCCGGAGTCAGCCGACACGGCCACGCTGCCGGCGTACTTCGTGCGCGACACGCCCCAGGGCCTGCGGCTGACCCGCGAGTTCTCGGTGCTCGCCGGTGACGTCGAGCCGCAGAAAGACGCTGTCACCATTGCCGTGTCGGGACGGAGCCTCGACCCGGACTACCGGACCCTGTGGCCCGTCGGCAGCCGCGCCCTCACCGTCAGCGCCACCGGGGACGTGATCACGGTCGACCTCACCGGCGACGACCTGAGCAACCGCCCAGCAAGCATGTCGCAGGAGGAGGCCGAGCTGGCCGTGCAGCAGGTCGTCTACACCGCCCAGGCAGTCGTCCAGCAGGGTCGGATCCCGGTGCAGATCACGATCGACGGCGCGGCCACCGACCAGGTCCTGGGCGTCCCGGCCTCGGAGCCGTTCTCCAACTCCTCCGAGAACGAGACCCTGGCCCTGGTCGGGATCAGCAGCCTGTCCGAGGGCGAGACCGTGGGCGACCGGTTCGTCGTCTCCGGCATCGCCAACTCCTTCGAGGCCACTGTGCCGTGGGAGGTCCGCCAGGGCGACCAGGTGATGGCGCAGGGCTTCGCCACCGCGGAGGGCTGGATGGACAAGCTCTACGCCTGGACCACGCAGGTCAACGTCGCGAAGCTCGCCCCCGGCACCTACACGTTCGTCGCGATGACCGACGACCCCTCCGGGGGTGCCGAGGGAGCCGGGCCGACCGAGGACACCAAGACGATCGTGGTGGAGTAGCAACCCCGGGTCCTAGGTTGGCCGGTGTGCGTCTCACCCGCCGCCGGCTCAACCGGACCCTGCTCGACCGGCAGCACCTCCTGGCCCGGACCGACGTGGCCGTGCCGGAGATGGTCAGCCACCTGGTCGGGCTGCAGGCGCAGGAGAACCTGCCGCCGTACCTCAGTCTGGCCGCCCGGCTGACCGACTTCGACCCGGAGGACGTGTCGCGGGGGCTCGAGGACCGGTCGTTGGTCCGGCTGCTGACGATGCGGGGCACGATCCACCTGCTCACCGCCGAGGACGCGCTCATGCTGCGGCAGTGGACGCAGCCCTGCCAGGACCGGGAGCGCAGGTCGAGCCAGAACACCAAGCCGGCGCTGCACCTGGACACCGACACGTTCAACGATGCGGTGCGCACGGACCTGGACGACGAGCCGCTGCCGGTGAAGGCGCTGGGCGAGGCGCTCGCCGCCACATTTCCCGACGTCCCCGCCAACGCGCTCTCCCAGCTGGCCAGGGTCAACCAGCCGCTCGCCCAGCTGCCGCCACGCGGCGCATGGAAGCGGTCGGGCGGCGTCGTCTACCAGTACGTCGACCGCTGGGTCGGGCGTCCGCTCTCCGAGCCCGACCCAGCCGCCATCGTCCGTCGCTACCTGCGGGCCTTCGGGCCGGCCTCCACGGCCGATGTCACCGCGTGGTCGGGCGTGACCGGGATGGCCGGGCTGCTGAAGACGATGGACGACCTGGAGGTGCACGAGGACCCGGACGGCCGCCGGCTCTTCGACGTCGCGGGCGGTTCGCTCGCTTACGAGGATGCCCCGGCACCCGTACGGCTGCTCGGCACCTACGACAACGTCTGGCTCTCGCACGCCGGTCGCGACCGGGTGACCGAACCTGAGAAGCGCAAGCGGTGGATGGGCGTCAACGGCGGGGTGGGCAGTGCGCTCTTCGTCGACGGCATGCTGGAGGGGCTGTGGCGTCCCGTCGACGGCCGCGTCGAGGTCCTCGACCTGTTCCGCAGGCTCACCCGTCAGGAGCGCGCCGAGCTGGACGAGGAGACCGCCCGGGTCGAGGTCCTGCTGGCGTCGTGAGGCGGTGGACCGCTGTTAGTTTCGACAGGCTCACCCTGTCAGGAGGACTCATGACTTATTCGTTCCTGTCGCATCTCGAGTGCTCCCGCACCGGGGACCGCTACGACGCCGACGAGGTGCAGGGCGTGAGCAAGGCGGGTGCGCCGCTGCTGGCGCGCTACGACCTCGAACAGGCGCGGGCGAGTGTCACGCGCGAGGAGATCGCCGGGCGGCCCCACGACCTGTGGCGCTACCACGAGCTGCTCCCGGTCCGGGATCCCGCGCACGTCACGACCCTCGGCGAGGGGATGACGCCGTTGCTCCCGTTGCCGACGTACGGCGCGGCGATCGGCTTACCCGGCCTGCTGATGAAGGACGAGGGCCTGATCCCGACCGGGACGTTCAAGGCCCGGGGCGCCGCCGTCGGAGTGTCTCGGGCGCGCGAGCTCGGCGTGAAGGTGGTGGCGATGCCGACGAACGGCAATGCCGGTGCCGCATGGTCGATGTACGCCGCGCGGGCCGGTATCGGCAGCCTGATCGTGATGCCCGTCGACGCCCCGGAGATCACCCGGCGCGAGTGCGTGGTGTCCGGCGCAGAGCTGTACCTGGTCGACGGTCTGATCAACCACGCCGGTGCGTTGGTCAAGGCTGCCGTCGAGGAGCGGAGCGGGTACCAGGAGGTGTCGACCCTCAAGGAGCCGTATCGCATCGAGGGCAAGAAGACGATGGGCTACGAGATCGCCGAGCAGCTCGGCTGGCGGGTGCCCGACGTGATCCTGTACCCGGCCGGTGGCGGTGTCGGGCTGATCGGGATCCACAAGGCGGTCAAGGAGATGCAGGAGCTCGGCTGGATCCGCGACAAGCTGCCGCGGCTGGTCGCCGTACAGGCCGAGGGGTGCCGCCCGATCGTCGACGCGTTCGAGGCCGGCCTCGACGAGAGCACCCTGGTGGAGGGCACGCACACGCTCGCGTTCGGCATCAACGTGCCCAAGGCACTCGGCGACTTCCTCGTGCTCCAGGCCGTCCGCGAGTCCGACGGCACAGCCGTTGCGGTCACCGACGACGCGATCCTCGAGGAGCTCCGGAACCTCGCGGCGGCCGAGGGTGCGTGGATCTGCCCCGAGGGTGCGGCGTGCATGGCCGCGGCTCGCGAGCTTCGCGAGACGCGGATGGATCGGCGAGCACGAGCAGGTGGTGGTGCTCAACACCGGGGCTGGTCTGAAGTACCCCGAGACCGTCGGTGTCGACGTACCGGTCTTGCCGGCCGATGGGGCGGTGCCTGCGGCGGGCTGACGGCTGTCTGAGCGCCTTCGGCGGTCGACCACGCACGAGGTTCCCCGCGAGGGCGTCACTGATCGAGGCCTCGGTACTGCTCCCAGTCAGCCTCCGGGCGATTCGCGATCACCTCGGCGGCCATCTCCCTGAGCGACCGCCGCTGGCCGCGCGCGTTGGTGGAGCAGCGCGAACGCCTCGTCGTGGTCGATGTCGAGCCGCGTGGCGAGGGTGCCCTTCGCCTGCTCGATCAACACGCGACTGTCCAACGCGTAGTGAAGCTGCTCGTTCAGCAGGTCACGGCTTCTGGCCAGTCTGTCGGTCAGGATCGCGATCGTGGCCACGTCGGCCATCGCCTGCGCCACGGGAATTGCCGGTTCACCAATCGACGGGGCGTCGGTGTCACCCAGCAGGTTCAGCGCGCCGACCACCTGCCCTCGCAGCCGCATCGGCAGCGCCAGCGCCCGCACGTAGCCCTGCGCGGAGGCGGCGAGGCGCGTACTGGGGCCAGCGGGCCTCGGAACCGTCGAGACGTTCGCTGTGCACCGGGGAGCCGGACCTGGAAGCAGTCGAGGCACGGACCTTCGTGGTTCTGGATCTGGAACAGCTCCAACGTCCGGACGCTCTCCCTGGAGGCAGCGACGACATGCAGCTGGCCGTTCTTGCTAGCGAGCAGCAGACCCGCCGCCGCCGCATCCAGGACGTCGACGCACGCGTACGACCAGTTCGTACAACAGGTCCACGACGTCGAAGTCGTCGACCAGTGTGTCGGACAGGCTGACCAGCGCCGACGCCACTTTTCCCATGTCCACCACTCGTGCATTCTCTCGCATTCGGCCCACGGGCTGCTTGCCGAGAAGCAGGTAACCGAAGGGGTCAATCGGCGGATGTTCTGGAGCCGCAGGAGTGGTGCCCTATAGGGGCCGACTTGGGAAGTCGGTGAACAACATCCGGCCCCGGTGTCCCCCGCACCGGGGTCGGGTGCTCCGCAGGGTGACCTTTTCCGTTTCGCCACGAGATCGCGTGCAGGCGACATATCGTCGCCCGCGACCAAGCACATCTAGACCATTCAGGGGAAACTTCCATGCTTCGTGCCACCAAGACCGGGCTGATCGCCGCCGCCATGACCGCAAGCATGGTGGCATTCGCAGGACCGGCAGAGGCCGTCACCGACTTCGCCAACTGCGACGCCATGCACAAGGTCTACAAGAACGGTGTCGCAAAGTCCAAGACTGCCGCCAACCGCGCGTGGCGCACGGGGCACTACCGACCCGCTGTCCGGCCCGCTGTCTACCGGGTCAACAACGAGAGCGACGCCGACAACGACGGCACCGCCTGCGAGGTCAGCCGCTGATGCCACTCGACGGCAGGCGGGGCGACTGATGAACCCGCAGGCCGGCTGGTACCAGGACCCGGGCAAGCCGCCCGGGTACCTGCGGTACTGGGACGGCACACGGTGGACCCAGCACGAAGCCGTGCCGTCACGCGCCGCCACCACGAGCCGGGCTGGTGGCAAGTCGACGACTTGGGTGCGTCGGCACAAGCTGGCGTCGGCCCTGATCGCGTTGGTCGTCCTTGGCTGGACGGTCGACGCGGCAGCCGGTGATGATCAGCACCCCGACGGGGACTCGGTCAGCGACGCCGGCGCTGCGGACCGGTCGGACGAGGAGTCCGACACCCAGCCGGTGGAGGACAAGGGCGGGACTTCAGCGTCCGGCTCTCGTGGGAAGGGAGCCAGCAAGGGGTCCTCGACGGACAAGACGCGGGGCCAGCAGCCCACAGCCAAACCGTCTCCAAAGCCTCACCGGAAGCCGCCGCGTGCTCCGGAGCCCTCCACTTACCTGGTGACCCGTGTCATCGACGGCGACACGATCGAGCTCGGAAACGGAAGCGACGTTCGGGTCGTCGGCATCGATACACCCGAGGTCGGGCAGTGCGGCTACGACGCCGCCACCAACAACATGGCCCGGCTCGTGCTGAACAAGCAGGTCCGGTTGACGATCTCCGACGAGGACACCGACCACTACGGCCGCTGGCTTCGCTACGTGAACGTGGGACCTGTCGACGCCGGCCTCCAGCAGATCAGGCAAGGTTTCGCCATCGCCAGGTACGACTCCAGGGACGGTTACGGGTTCCACGTGCGCGAACCCCGATACATCGCGGCGGACCGTGGGTCCAAGGGGGTGGCTTGTCCCAAGCCAGCTCCGGCTCCCCTCAGCAGCAGCGGCGGAGGCGGCGGGGCCTGTGCGCCGGGGTACGACCCCTGCGTGCCGCCATTCCCACCGGACGTGGACTGTGCCGACGTCAACGGCCCCATCAGTGTGACCGGCGCGGATCCGCACGGTCTGGATGCAGACGGGGACGGCGTCGCCTGCGAGTGACCAGCCGAGTCATCCCGTCCGGGCGTGCCGATGCCCCCGCCCTTGGTGATCCTGGGCGGGGGGCGGGGCGGGGTGGCTACTCGTCGGGTGGTGGGGCGGGTGAGTGTCGGTCACCGGTGACGTCGAGGGTGCCGGTGTGGTCGCGGAGGTACTGGTAGCGGTGCGGGCTGACGACCAGAGGTAGGAGCCGGGTTCGAGCATGGTGTAGGTCCAGCCGCCGTGGGTCTTGAGCCGGTGATGTCGTCGGCACAGGGGCGCGAGGTTGCACAGGTGCAGGTCGGCCCTCGCCCTCCTTGTGCGGGACGACGTGGTCGCAGTCGCAGGGATGCTCCTCGGGGTGGCAGCCGTCGGGCGGGTCGGGTGCACCAGGGGAACACGCAGGTCAGGTCGCGCAGAGCGACGGCCTCGGCGATCCGGTCCGGCACCTCGTAGGCCTCGACGTGGACGTGGTCGGCCAGGTCCATGACCGGCTTCACCACCACCTGGGCGTCGGGGTGGCCGCACCAGGCACGGATCTGCTCGGCGGTGACCAGGCTGCGGGTGTTCTCCACCCGGCCGACCGCACTGCCGGCACCTTCGATGGCGGACTGGTGCAGGTGGACGTAGAGCACCACCGCCCGCCGTGGCTTCCGCCCCGCTGAATGGGTGGTGGGTTCGTCGTGTGCGTCGCGGTCCCTGGCGGTGAGGTCCAGGGCGAGCTGGCGGCGGGCCAGCTCCCCGATCGCCATCGCGCGGCGCACGTCCCACGACTCCTCACAACCGAGGTCCTTCAGGTCGCCGGCACGGTCGGCGACGGCCTGGTCCAGGTCCAGGGCATCAGCCAGGTCCACCTCGCCATGGATCAGCGAGGTGCCGGCGAAGGACACCTGGTCGTGGTCGACGTCGAAGTGCCGCCCGTCCGCGGCCCGACGCCGGGTCTCCTCGGCGGTCTCGGGCATGAACCGGGCGATCGCCTCGCTCCACCAGCCGATCCAGCACCCCAGCGCCGACCTTGTGCGCGACCGGAGCCAGATGACGGTCCACATACGCTGCGGCCTCGGCGGTGAGCGCGTGGGAGATGGTCTCCCGGGCGACCCGGCGTGCCTTCCACGCCGGCAGATGCCCCCTCACGACCCTGGCCCACAGCCGGGGCAGCCGGTACCGCAGCTCCACCGCCTGGCCGAGGTAGAGCTTCCCGGCGTCGGTGGTCATCCCCACCGCGGCCGCGAACTCCGCCACACAGAACTCCGCCACCAGCGGCGCCCCCGGCCCGGCCACCGGGACCGCGGTGTCCCCGAACCCACCGGCATAACCCGATGGTGCGGAACACCTCGGCGGCCTCCAGCGACTCCGCCGGGTGCTGGGCCGCCCACACCACCGCGGCCTGCAACAAGGTCGCCTCCGCCCGATCCGCCACCGCCCGCTGCTCCCGCGCGAACGCCAACACCTCCGCGGGAGAGTCAAGCTCCCCCAGGGCGACGGTTGCGGTGGCTTCCATGGCCAAATTCAAGCAGCGACCACCGACACTCCAGCCCCCGAAATCAGGGTTATCCACGCCGCAACCAAAAGGACGGACGACCCGAGCGAGCCGGAAGCCGAAGAGACCAACGGTGAGCGGCCGCCGCAACCCAAGGCGGACCGCCACCACGTACCTCGATCCGTCCGGCCGAAGGCCGGACGGCGCGGCGCGCCAGGAAGGTCCGTCAGCCCCAGCGCGGGGTCTTCGACAGCAGCGCGGACACGGCGGCCACGCCGGCGGTCGACGTACGCAACACCTCGGCGCCGAGCCGCACCGGGTGCGCACCCGCGCCCGCGAAGGCGGCGACCTCCTCCTCAGTGAGGCCACCTTCGGGCCCGACCACGACCGCGACCAGACCCGCGTCCGGTACGTCCAGCGAGGCCAAGGGCGCCGATGCCTCCTCGTGGAGTACGACGGCCAGGTCGGCCGAGCCGAGCAGCGCGGCGACGACGGAGGTCGAGGCGGGCTCCTCCACGACGGGGAACCACGACAGCCGGGCCTGCTTGGCGGCCTCCCGGGCCGTCGACCGCCAGCGGGCCAGCGACTTCGCGGCGCGCTCGCCGCGCCAGGCCGCCACCGACCGCGCAGCCGACCAGGGGACGATCGACGACACCCCGACCTCGGTGAGCATCTCCACCGCCAGCTCGCCGCGGTCCCCCTTCGGCAGCGCCTGTACGACGACGACGGACGGGACTGGGCCCCGGCGAGGACGCGACGGCCGAGACCGTCACCTCGAACACCCGGCGGCCGGTCGAGGACGACCACGCCCCGAGCTGACGTACCGACTCCGTCGGTGAGGACCACCGACTCCCCCACCCGCAGCCGGCGCACGGCGACCGCGTGGTGAGCCTCGGCCCCTTCGACGGTGACGACCGACCCCTCGGCCACGTCGCCCAGGGACGGCACGAGGTGGACCGGGAGCGACATCAGTGGGGGTTGAAGGCGTCGCGCAGGCGGCCGAACACCGACTTGGACGCGGGCCGCACCTGGCCGGTCGGCTCCTCCTCGCCGCGGATCGCGGCCAGCTCGCGAAGCAGCTCCTCCTGCCGGGGGTCGAGCACCGTCGGGGTCTCGACGACCACGTTGACGATGAGGTCGCCGCGGCCGCCGCGCAGGCCCGGCACGCCTCGGCCGCGGAGCACCCGCTCGGAGCCGGACTGGGTGCCGGGGCGGATGTCGAGCTCGAAGGTGGTCTCGACACCGCTGTCACCGCCCTGCTCGACGTCCGCCTCGAGGGTCGGGAGGGTCAGGGAGGTGCCGAGCGCAGCGGCGGTCATCGGCACCGTGACGGTGCAGTGCAGGTCGTTGCCGTTCCGGGTGAAGGTGGCATGCGGTGCGACGGTGACCTCGACGTAGAGGTCGCCGGCGGGTCCGCCGCCCGGGCCGACCTCGCCCTGCTCGGTGAGCTGGATCCGGGTGCCGGTGTCGACTCCGGCGGGGATCTTGACGGTGAGGGTGCGCCGCGAGCGGACCCGGCCGTCGCCGGAGCACTCCCGGCACGGCTCGGGGATGATCGACCCGAACCCGCGGCAAGCGGCGCACGGGCGGAGGGTGCGGACCTCGCCGAGGAACGACCGCTGGACGTGGGCGACCTCGCCGGCACCCCGACACGTCTCACAGGGAATCGGCCGGCTGCCCGGGGCGGCACCGTCGCCGTGGCAGGCCGTGCAGACGACGGCGGTGTCGACCTTGAGCTCACGGGCGACGCCGAACGCCGCCTCGGCGAGATCCACCTCGACCCGGATCAGCGCGTCCTGGCCGCGGCGGACCCGCGGACGCGGTCCGCGGCCGGCGGAGGCCGCCGCACCGCCGAAGAAGGCGTCCATGATGTCGGTGAAGGAGAAGCCGGCACCCTGCCCGAAACCGCCGACGCCGCCGAACGGGTCGCCGCCGCGGTCGTACGCCGCGCGCTTCTGCGGGTCCGACAGCACCTCGTAGGCGCGGGAGATCTCCTTGAACTTCTCCTGCGTCTCCGGGTCGGGGTTCACGTCGGGGTGCAGCTGCCGGGCCATCCGCCGGTAGGCCTTCTTGATGGTCTCGGCGTCCGCGTCGCGGGACACCCCCAGGAGGTCGTAGAGGTCCTGACTCAAGTTCGGTCCTTCATCGTCGTCGTGGGCTCGGGGCGCTGCGCAGTCGAGGTCCGCGGGTCGGTGGTCGGGTCATGCCTGGTCGAGGATCCGTGACACGTAGCGGGCCACGGCGCGTACGGCAGCCATCGACCCGGGGTAGTCCATCCGGGTCGGGCCGACGATGCCGAGGGTGGCCAGGGCATCGTCGCCCGGGCCGTAGCCGGTGGCCACCACGCTCGTCGCCGACAGCTCCTGGTAGGGCCCCTCGGCCCCGATCCGCACGGTGACCGCGCCGCCGGTGTGGGCCTCGCCGAGGAGCTTGAGCAGCACGACGTGCTCCTCCAGCGCCTCCAGCAGGGGGCGGACGGCGGTGTCGAAGCTCTCGCCGAACCGGGCCAGGTTGGCCGCGCCGCCCACGGCGATCCGCTCGTCGGAACGATGGTCGGAGAACGCCTCCACGAGCGTGTCGACGACCGCGCGTCATGGCCGCTCCGCCGCGTTCGGGTACGGCGGCCTGCAGCGCGGCAGCCGCCTCCGCGATCACCTTGCCGGCGGCGGCGACGTTCAGCCGGGACCGCAGCTCGCCGAGCTCGGCCTCGTCAAGAGTCGTGTCGAGCTCGACCAGGCGCTGCTCGACGCGCCCCGTGCTCAGGATCAGGATCACGAGCAGGCGGCTGGGCGAGAGGGCCACGAGCTCGATGTGGCGGACCGTGGAGCGGGACAGCGTGGGGTACTGGACGACAGCCACCTGGCGGGTCAGCTGGGCCAGCAGCCGAACGGAGCGCTGCACGACGTCGTCGAGGTCCACGGCGCCGTCCAGGATGGTGGCGATGGCGCGCTTCTCGGCGGCGCTCATCGGCTTCAGGCCGGTCAGGCGATCGACGAACAGCCGGTAGCCCTTGTCGGTGGGGACCCTTCCGGCGCTGGTGTGGGGCTGGGTGATGAACCCCTCCTCCTCGAGCACGGCCATGTCGTTGCGCACCGTCGCCGGCGAGACGCCGAGGCCGTGCCGCTCGACGAGGGCCTTCGACCCCACCGGCTCCTCGGTGGCGACATAGTCCTCCACGATCGCCCGGAGCACGGCGATCTTGCGGTCGTCGTGCATGCTCGCCACCTCCTCGCGCTGCCCGGTCGGCCCGCCCCTGTCCGGTCGAATGCTCTGGCACTCGACTGATCTGAGTGCCAAGGGTACTAGGGTCGCCGCCATGGCCGACTTCACCGAGGTAGCCGAGCGGGTCTGGGTCGCGCGCTACCCGTGGTTCGACGTCAACGTGACCGTCGTCGGCGCCGAGCGCGGGCTGCTGGTGGTCGACACGCACGGCTCGGCCGCCGCTGCGCGGGAGGTCGTCGACGACGTACGACGCCTCGGCGCCGGCGAGGTCATCGGCGTCGTCAACACCCACTGGCACTTCGACCACACCTTCGGCAACGGCACGTTCCGCACCGCCTACGGGCCCGTCCCGATCCACGCCCACGAGAACGCCGTGTCCGAGCTCGCTGAAGGGGCCGGGCGGATCAAGCAGCGCTACGTCGACGAACCGGAGGATCCCCACGCCGCGGACGTGATCGGGACCGAGATCGTCCTGCCGGACCACACGTTCTCGTCGGCCCGCGTCCTCGACCTCGGTGACCGCGCGGTCGAGCTCGTGTACCCCGGTCGCGGCCACACCTCCGGTGACCTCGTGGTGCGGGTACCAGACGCCGACGCCCTGCTCGCCGGGGACCTGGTCGAGGAGTCCGCCCCGCCGTACTTCGGCGACGACTCCTGGCCGATGGACTGGCCGCTCAGCCTCGACATCGTGCTCGGGCTGACCACGCCGGCCAGCGTCGTCGTACCCGGTCACGGCGCGCCGGTCGACCGCGAGTTCGTCGAGACCCAGCGCAACGAGATCGGCATCCTCGCCGAGACCATCCGCGACCTGGCGGGCCGGGGCGTCCCGCTCCAGCAGGCACTCGACGCGGGCGAGTGGCCCTATCCGCGCGAGCGGTTGGGCGCAGCCGTCGCCCGGGGCTACGAGCAGCTCCCCACAGTCAGAAGCGCCTGCCTCTCGTATGACCGCAGAGGCGGCCGTTAGGTTCAGGGCATGAGCGATTCGAGCGACGAGCAGAACGATTCGAGCAACGGGAAGAAGGACCAGCCGAAGAAGGAGGACGACTCGGCCGGCATCAGCGACGACCAGCTGCCCGAGGACCTCCAGCCCTCCGAGGACAACCCGCTCGCCGAGCCCCTCACCGAGGAGGAGGCGCCCGACGACATGGACGATCTCGACATGATGGGCGGCGGGTCCTCCGAGGACTCTGACGACGAGAGACTCCGACGATGGGGACTCCGGCGACTCCTCCGGCAAGTCGGATGACGAGCCGGCCTCGGACGGCGAGTCCGCCGGGGACGACGACGAGGACTGACTAGCGTTGCGCGGGTGACGCACCCTTCCCCAGGCACGCCGCGCTACAGCTCCGACGTACTCTCCACCGACTGGCGCGCGCCGAAGCGCGGGCGCGCCGTCGACCAGACCGCGGAGCTCGGCGAAGTCGTCGAGGAGGTCATGACCGACTTCTGCGGCGAGATCGTGGCCGTCGACCGAGACCTGCACACCGTCACCCTCGAGGACCGCCGCAACCGACGGCGTACCTTCCCGCTCGGCCCGGGCTTCCTCCACGAGGGCCGGCCCGTGGTGCTGACGGCCCCGGTCCGGATGCCGGCTCCCCCGCCGCCGAGACGTACGGCGTCCGGCTCGGTCGCCGTGGCCGGCGCCAGGGCCCGGGTGGCCCGGCAGAGCCGGATCTACGTCGAGGGCCGACACGACGCCGAGCTGGTCGAGAAGGTGTGGGGCGACGACCTGCGGATCGAAGGCGTGGTCGTGGAGTACCTCGGCGGCGTCGACGACCTCGCCGCCCACCTCCGCGAGTTCGAGCCCGGTCCGCGCCGACGGGTCGGGGTGCTGGTCGACCACCTCGTCCCGGGGTCGAAGGAGAGCCGGATCGCCGAGGACATCGCCCGGTCCCCGATCGGGAAGCACGTGCTGATCACCGGGCACCCGTTCGTGGACGTCTGGGCGGCCGTGAAGCCCGCCCGGCTCGGCCTCGCGCGCTGGCCCGACGTGCCCCGCGAGATCGAGTGGAAGTACGGCGTCTGCCGGGAGCTCGGCTGGCCGCACCGTCAGCAGGCCGACATCGCCCGGGCGTGGCAGCACATCCTGTCCAGAGTGTCGTCCTACCACGACCTGGAGCCGGCTCTGCTGGGGCGGGTCGAGGAGCTGATCGACTTCGTGTCGCCGTAGGTCGCCACGCGAGTACGCTCGACGGCATGAGCGATCCTTACGGCACGCCTCCCTCCGACCAGCCCGAGCCCGAGGGCCAGTCACCCGGCCAGCAGCCTCCCGGCCCGCCGGCCCACGGCCAGCCCGTCTACGGCCAGCCGTCCTACGGCCAGGCGCCAGAGACCCAGCCCGGCTATGGCCAGCAGCCGCCGCCGTACGCTCCGGTGCCAGGCGCGGGAGGGATGACGCCCGACGAGCGCACCTGGGGAGGTGCGGCCCACTGGGGCGCCCTGATCGCCGCGCTCGTGGGAGGACTGGCATTCCTCGGGCCGCTGCTCGTGCTCCTGATCAAGGGCAACGACTCGCAGTGGATCCGCCGGCAGTCGGTCGAGTCCCTCAACTTCCAGATCTCGATCCTGATCTACGCGATCGTCTCCGCCATCCTCATCATCGTGCTGGTGGGTCTCGTCCTGCTGCCGGCCGTCGGCATCTTCTGGCTGGTCTTCACGATCATCGGCTCGGTCAAGGCCAGCAGCGGCGAGGACTACCGCTACCCGCTGACGATCCGGATGGTGTCCTGACCCGGGCTCGCTCAGGGCAGCAGGTCGCGGAGCACCGCGTCGGCGAGCAGCCGGCCGGTGCGGGTGAGCACCAGCCGCCGGCCCGACTCCGCCTTCGACACCAGTGGGCGCGAGCAGCCCGCGGGCCACCAGGTCCGGCACCGCCTTGCGGCCCACGTCGTCCAGCAGGTCGCAGGACAACCCTTCGCGAAGTCGAAGCTCGAGCAGCACCCGCTCGACGCGCCGGGTCTCGTGGTCGAGCACCTCCCGCGCGTGTGCGGGGCTCTGACCTGCCGGCGAGCCGGTCGGCGTACGCCGCCGGGTGCTTGACGTTCCACCACCGGACGCCACCCACGTGGGAGTGGGCTCCCGGTCCGATGCCCCACCAGTCGGCTCCGGTCCAGTAGAGGAGGTTGTGTCGGCAGCGGGCGGCGTCGTCACGGGCCCAGTTCGACACCTCGTACCACGACAGCCCGGCCGCCTCGAGCCGCTCGTCGGCCAGCTCGTACTTGTCGGCGAGATCGTCGTCGTCGGTCGTCGCCAGCTCGCCGTTGCGGATGCGCCGGGCCAGGGCGGTCCCTTCCTCGACGATCAGGGAGTACGCCGACAGGTGGTCCGGGGCGCAGGCAAGAGCCGCGTCCAGCGAGGTCTCCCAGTCGGAGACCGTCTCGCCCGGGGTGCCGTAGATGAGGTCCAGGCTGACCTGCTCGAAGCCGGCGGCCCGCGCCCACTCGACCACCGCGGGCACCCGCAGGGGGTCGTGCGATGCGGTCGAGCGTGGCCAGTACGTGCGGCACGGCGGACTGCATGCCGAAGGAGATCCGGTTGAAGCCGACCGAGCGGAGCTCCTCGAGGTCCCACTGGGCGACGCTGTCCGGGTTGGACTCGGTGGTGACCTCCGCACCGTCCTCGAACCCGAACTCCGAGGCGACGGCAGCGAGGATCGCGCCCAGGTCGACCGGCTTCAGCAGGGTCGGTGTGCCGCCGCCGAGGAACACCGTCGACACCGGGACGTCACGGTCGCCCAGCACCCGGCGAGCCTGCCGGATCTCGGCGATCGCGGCCTCGGCGTACGTCGACCGGGAGGCGCCGGGCGCCTCGCCCAGCTCCTCGGCCGTGTAGGTGTTGAAGTCGCAGTAGCCACAACGCACCGTGCAGAACGGCACGTGGACGTAGAGCCCGAACGGCCTGGTGCCCACGCCGTGCAACGCCGTGTCCGGCAGGGAACCGTCGGTGGGCGCGGGTTCACCGGGGGCAGAGCGGAGGGCACCCCTCCATACAACCAGCCGGGTAGTGGATTTCGACACGCGGCCGCGACTTCGCAAGCTCACTCGCGCGCTCGCTCAATCCCTTCGCTTGCGGACCACGCACTTCGTGCGCGGTCCGGCTCAGGCGTAGAACGCGTCGATCTTCTCCTTGTAGTTGTCCTCGACGACGTTGCGCTTGACCTTCATCGACGGGGTGAGCTCGCCGGACTCGACCGACAGGTCGTGGTCGAGCAGCTCCCACTTCTTGATCGTCTCCCACCGGTTGAGGCGGCTGTTGAGCTCCTCGACGTAGCCGCCCACCATCTCCTGGACCGCGTCGCTGCTCACGATGTCGGAGTACGACGCTCCCGACATGCCGTTCTCCTCGGCCCACCCGGCCATGGCGTCGGGGTCGAGGGTGATCAGCGCGACGCAGAAGTTGCGCTCGTTGCCGAACACCACGAACTGGCTGGCGTAGGGGCAGATCGCCTTGAACTTCGACTCGATCGCGGGCGGCGCGATGTACTTTCCGCCGGAGGTCTTGAAGAGCTCCTTGATCCGGCCGGTGATGGTGAGGTAGCCCTCGTCGTCGAGGCTGCCCTTGTCGCCGGTGTGCAGCCAGCCGTCGTCGGTCAGCGTCTTGGCGGTCTCCTCGGGGAGGTTGTGGTAGCCGTCCATGATGTGGGGGCCCCGGAGCAGGACCTCGTCGCCCTCGCCGATCTTGATCTCGGCCCCGGGCAGCGCGCGGCCGACGGTGCCGATCTTGTTGTCGTCCGGGTGGTTGACGGCCGCACCGGCGGAGTTCTCGGTCATGCCATAGCCCTCGAGGATCACGATGCCCGCGGCGTTGAACCACTCGGCGATCTCCCGGTTGAGGGCGGCGGCGCCGGAGATGAAGAACCGCACCCGGCCGCCGAAGCGCTCGCGCACCTTGCTGAAGACCAGCTTGTCGAAGAGGCCGTGCTGGAGCTTCAGCGGCAGCGGGACGGACTTGCCTTCGCGCTTGAGCTGCTCGACCTTGAGGCCGACCTCGAACGCCTTGTTGAAGATCTTTTCCTTGGCGCCGCCCTCGGCGGCCTGCATCGTCTGGATCCGGCCGTAGGCCTTCTCGAAGATGCGGGGCGCGGCGCCCATGAACGTCGGCTTCACCGCGGCGCAGTTGTCGACGATCTTCTCCACCCGGCCGTCGACGGCGGTGGCGAAGCCGCAGGCCAGCTGCGCGGAGAGCAGCACCTTGCCGAAGGAGTGGGCCATCGGCAGCCACAGGAACTGCAGGTCGCTCTCGTCGAGGATGTCCTGCGCCTGGATCGCGGTGCCCTCGTAGACCCATGACTGGTGGCGGAGCCGCACGCCCTTGGGGCGTCCGGTGGTGCCGGAGGTGTAGATCAGCGTGGCGAGCTGGTCGGGACGGATGGCCTCGGCCTTCTCCCTGATCACGTCGGGGTGCTCGGCGAGGTACTCCTCGCCCAGCTTGGCGAGGTCCTCCATCCCGATGATCCAGTCGCCGTCGGCGGCGCCGTCGAACGTCACGACCTTCGACCAGGTGCGGCAGCTCGGCCTTGCGCTCCTGCAGCTTGCCGATCTGCTCGTCGTCCTCGGCGAAGACCACCCGGCACTCGGAGTCACTGAGGATGTACGCCGTGTCCTCGGCGTTCGTGGACGGGTAGACCGTGGTCGTCGCGGCACCCGCGCACATGATCGCGAGGTCGGCCAGGATCCACTCGTAGCGCGTGTTGGACGCGATGCCGACCCGCTGCTCCATCTCGATGCCCAGCGCCAGCAGGCCCGCGGCCAGGCGGGAGACCTCGTCGCCGGTCTGCTGCCAGGTCACGGACTCCCAGGACTCGCCCCGAGGGAACCGGTAGGCCTCGGCGTCCGGGCTCTTCTCGACCCGGTCGAGGAACTGGATCGCGACGTTCGGGGTCAGGTTGTCGACGAAGCTGGTGTCGATGTTTCTCGGGTTGGTACTGGGCATGACACTCCTGCTTTGCGTCTCGGGAACGGCCGCATCGCGGTTGTGGGACCGCAACGTCTTGCGCCAGTAACCTAGATCACCCGGTTACGGACCGGTAGCAGGACCCGCACTTTGGTCATCCTCTTCCCTGTTGGGTCGCGTCGGCGACGTACTTCTCGGCCGCCTGTCTCGCCTCCGCGACCAGTCCGTCGACCTGGAGCAGCTCCGGCAGCAACGTGCGGTCGGTGGTCAGGGCGCGGAACATGGTCGACACGGTGACACCGTGGCCGGGCCGGTGCTCGACGACAAGCGCATCGCCGGCCTGGAGCGTGCCCTCCTGCACGACCCGCAGGTAGGGCCCGGGCCTTCCCGCCGCGGCGAACCGCTTCACCCAGCCGGCGTTGTCGAAGCCCAGCTCACCCATCCAGCCCTTGAAGTCGTTGCAGGGGATGCGCACCGACGCCACCTCGAACACGGCGCTGCCGACCCGCCAGCGCTCGCCGATCTCGGCCTCGTTCACATCGATGCCCGACGTCGTGAGGTTCTCGCCGAACATGCCGTCGGCGATCGGTGACCCGAGCTGTTCGACCCAGTGGTCGAGATCCTCGCGGGCGAACGCGTAGACGGCCTGGTCGATCCCGCCGTGGTGGACGGTGTCGCCGACCTGGTCGCCCGCGAGCCCGAGAGTCCTGACTCGCACCGGCCCGGTGACGACGTGCTTCTCGATCGCGGTCCGGCCGATCTCGGCCCACTGTCGCGGCCGTGGAGTGCCCACGCTGACGGAGCGGATGATCGCGGTCATGGCGCGATCCTCTCAGTCCTGGACCGCCTTCACGATCGCGATGCAGTTGGTGATCCATTCCCGCTCGTCGGCCGAGACGTCGCGTTCGCCGCGTTGAGCGTCCTCCACTGCCCAGTGCGCGTTCAGCACCATCCGGAGGATGACCCAGTCGCGGGCCCGGGCCTCGTCCAGCCCGGCCGCGTCGACGAGCGTGTGGAAGCGGCGCCGTACGCCTGTCCGCACGGCGTCGCCCAGCTCGTCCATGCGGTTCCAGAGCATCGGGGCGAGCTCGAAGTGCGGGTCGCCGGACATCGGCTTGGGGTCGATCACGAGCCACGGCTCACGGTCGGCGGCGAGCACGTTCAGGTAGTGCAGGTCGCCGTGCACGATGACACCCGTGCTGGCCGGATCGGCGACGAGGTCCCGCGCCAGTGACAGGGCCTGCTCCACCATGCGCCGCGGGATCGGCGCGTTGCGGGGCATGGCCGCAAGGGCGGCCGACCACCGCTCGACGTACGACGTCACCGTGAGCAGCTGTGGCAGCGCGGGCAGGTGCAGCCGGGGGTAGAGCGCGGCGACCACCTCGCACGCCTCGAGGTCCGGCAGCCCGGTCAGGTCCTCGTGGTGCAGGCGCTCGAGCAGCAGGGCGCGCCGGTGGGGGTCCGCGCGCAGGAGGCGCACGGCGCCGCGTCCGCCCCAGTGGCGCAGGGCGAGGTGCTCGTGCTCGGACTCCTCGTCGACGTCGAACGCCACCTTGAGGACCGCGGTCTCCCCGGCACTGGTCCGTACCGGTACGACGATGGAGCAGTAGCCGTGCATCGGCCAGCCGTCGGGGGTCAGCTCCCACTCCTCGAGCAGCGACGCAAGGCGTCCGGGTAGGCGTTCGACCCAGCGCGCCCAGTCGGGACCGCGCCCCGCCATGCCGAGGACGCCGTCGGGAAGTTTCATCGCTGACCAGTGATCGGTTGCATCCGGCCAACCATTTCACGTCGCTGTGACGGCTGGGACGGACCATGGGCACGAAGCCCCGGCGTCCGCCTCGCGCACCGTTGGGAGAGCAAACAAATGAATGCAATACCGATCGAGCCCCGTCGCAGGGGCAGGTCCAGTCGATTGAAGGCCGCGGTAGCGGTAGCGGTAGCGGCACTGGTGCCGACGATGCTCAGCGCCACGCCGGCCGAGGGCACCGTGGTGAATGTCGCCGACGGCCACAACATCACCGTCTTCCACAACATCGACTTCGTCGCCGTCTTCGGCTACACGCTCGGCGAAGAACTGACCGTGGAGGTCTTCCGGGGTACGACGCTCATCGGCACCGCCACCGGTAACGCGGCGGGCGAGGCACCCGAAATCGGACTCGAGGTCAACCACGGCCCCGAGGGTGTGCCCCTCCCCGGCGACTGCTGGGAGGGCACCACGCCGAACATCCGACCCGGTGACCGCATCGTGGTCACCTCCGCGGGCGGCACCGACGAGGTCATCGTCGACCGGATCAGGTTCGGAGCCAAGGGCCCGCGCGCGTTGGGCAACGGCGACATCGTCGTCCCGTTCCAGGCGTTCCGCGCCAGCGGCACCCCGATCGCGCCGGGGTTCATCGACTCCGCCGAGTTCCGGGCTGCGTCCAACAACCAGGTCCGCTTCGAGGGAAACGTGATCGTCGAGCGCCGGCCGGGAGCCCTGCCGGGTCAGCTCCGGATGCGCTACCGGTCACCGTTCCGCCCTGCCCGCAACAGGCCCGAGTGGAACCAGGCCCAGCTGCGGCGAGCCCTGCTGGGTGACGGCCACGCGACCGGTTTCGGCCACGTCGAGGTCCTGCCCGCAGAGGGCATGCTCGTCGACGGCCTGGCCGACACCCCGGGTCCTGCTCCGGGCTGCTAGGCGCCTCGCAGGCGCGACGGCGTAGACAACGCCAGGTTCCGGACGCCCCCTCCGGAACCTGGCGTCCGGCGTGCTCCGCGCCTGTGGCCTGCCCACTATTTCACGCCGGCGTGACGCCGCGCCCGAACCATGCCACCAAGGTCCCGGCGTCCGCTGGGGGTGGAGCGTGGGAGGAGCAGGACTCATGAACGAAGCATCGGTAGAGCCGCGGCCGAGAGGCCGGTCCAGGCGGGTGAAGGCTGCGGTCGCGGTTGCGGCGACGGCCCTGGTCCCGGCGACCCTCAGCACGGCGCCGGCTGAGGGGACCGTCGTCAAGATGGACGCCGCGCACAACATCACGGTGTTTCACAACATCGACTTCGTCGCCGTCACCGGCTACGCCGAGGGTGAGCTGCTGACGGTGGAGGTGCAACGCGGCGGCAACATCATCGGCACTGCCACCGGCGCGGCGCGGGGCGACGCGGTGGAAGGATTCGGGCTCGAGGTCAACCACGGACCCGAAGGTGCACCCCTCGCCGGCGACTGCTGGGAGGGCAACGTCCCGAACATCCGGCCCAACGACGTCATCCGGGTCACCTCGGACAGCAGCGACGACAAGGTGCGGTCGACGAGATCAGGTTCACCGGACAGCCCAAGGAGATCGCGGGTGGCGACATCATCGTCCCGTTCGCTGCGTTCCGGGCCAACGGCAACGCGATCGCGCCGTCGTTCATCGACTCCCCCGAGTTCCGGGCCGCCGCCAACGGCCAGGTCCGCTTCGAGGGAAACATCGTCGTCGAACGGCGGCCGGGTGCGCTGCCGGGCCAGCTTCGGATGCGCTACAACAAGCCGTTCCGTCCGGCCCGCAACGGGCCAGGGTGGAACCAGACCCAGCTTCGGCGGGCCTTGCTGGGCGACGGACACGCAATCGGCTTCGGCCACGTCGACCCCCTGCCCCTGGAGGGAATGCTCGTCGACGGCCTGACCGACACCCCGGGTCCTGCCCTGGGCTGCTGAGCGCCTCGTCGGCATCGAGTGCCTTGGCGTCCGCCGCAGGCGCGACACCGTAGGCGACGCCGGGTTCCGGACGCCCCCTCCGGAACCCGGCGTCCGGCTGTCCGCAGCCGGACGCCGGTCGGCTACTTCCGGGCCGACTTCTCGCCGGCCGGGGCGTTGGAGAGCGCGGCGATGAAGGCCTCCTGGGGGACCTCGACCCGGCCCACCATCTTCATCCGCTTCTTGCCCTCCTTCTGCTTCTCCAGCAGCTTGCGCTTGCGGGTGATGTCGCCGCCGTAGCACTTGGCGAGCACGTCCTTGCGAATGGCGCGGATGTTCTCCCGCGCGATCACGCGCGCCCCGATCGCGGCCTGGATCGGCACCTCGAACTGCTGGCGCGGGATCAGGTCCTTGAGCTTGCCCGCGAGCATCACGCCGTAGGCGTAGGCCGCGTCCTTGTGCACGATCGCGGAGAACGCGTCGACCGGCTCGCCCTGGAGCAGGATGTCGACCTTGACCAGGTCGGCGGACTGCTCGCCGGAGCGCTCGTAGTCCAGCGATGCGTAGCCCTTGGTCCGGGACTTCAATTGGTCGAAGAAGTCGAAGACGATCTCGCCCATCGGGAGCACGTAGCGCATCTCCACCCGGTCCTCGGAGAGGTAGTCCATGCCCTGGAGGCTGCCGCGCTTGGCCTGGCAGAGCTCCATGATCGTGCCGATGTAGTCCGAGGGCGAGAGGATCGTGGCGCGCACGACCGGCTCGCGGACCTCGGCGATCTTGCCCTCGGGGTACTCGCTGGGGTTGGTGACCTCGACGGTGCTCCCGTCCTCCATCACGACCTCGTAGACCACGTTGGGCGCAGTCGAGATCAGGTCGAGGTCGAACTCGCGCTCCAGCCGCTCACGCACGATCTCCATGTGGAGCAGCCCGAGGAACCCGCACCGGAAGCCGAAGCCGAGCGCCCCCGAGGTCTCCGGCTCGTACGCCAGTGCGGCGTCGTTGAGCTGCAGCCGCTCGAGCGCGTCGCGCAGCGTCGGGTAGTCGTCGCCGTCGATCGGGTAGAGGCCGGAGTAGACCATCGGGTTCGGGTGCTTGTAGCCGCCGAGCGCCTCCTGGGCGCCGTGGTGCTGGCTGGTGACCGTGTCACCGACCCGGGACTGGCGAACGTCCTTCACGCCGGTGATCAGGTAGCCGACCTCGCCGACGCCGATCTCGGCTGCCTTGACCGGCTCGGGGCTGATCACGCCGACCTCGAGCATCTCGTGCACGGCGCCGGTCGACATCATCTTGATCCGGTCGCGGTGGCTGAGCTTGCCGTCGACCACGCGCACGTAGGTGACCACGCCGCGGTAGGTGTCGTAGACGGAGTCGAAGATCAGCGCGCGCGCCGGCGCGTCGGCGTCGCCGACGGGGTGCGGCGTCTGGCGCACGATCTCGTTGAGCAGCTCCTCGACTCCGAGGCCGGTCTTGGCCGAAGTCCGGAGCACGTCGGACGGGTCGCAGCCGATGATGCCGGCCAGCTCCGCGGCGTACTTCTCGGGGTTGGCGGACGGCAGGTCGATCTTGTTGAGCACCGGGATGACGTGCAGGTCGGCGCCGAGGGCGAGGTAGAGGTTCGCCAGCGTCTGCGCCTCGATCCCCTGCGCGGCGTCGACGAGCAGGACCGCGGCCTCGCACGCCTCGAGCGACCGGGACACCTCGTAGGTGAAGTCGACGTGTCCCGGGGTGTCGATCATGTTGAGCACGTAGCTGCCCGGCTCGGCGCCCTGCTCGTTGTCGTCCGGCACCGTCCACGGCATCCGGACCGCCTGGCTCTTGATGGTGATCCCGCGCTCGCGCTCGATGTCCATCCGGTCGAGGTACTGCGCCCGGGCCGCCCGCTCGTCGACGACGCCGGTCAGCTGCAGCATCCGGTCGGCGAGCGTCGACTTGCCGTGGTCGATGTGCGCGATGATGCAGAAGTTCCGGATGATCGCCGGATCGGTGTGGCCGGGTGGCGGCGGGGCGGTCTTGGAGGACACAGAAGGCTTTCGGAGACGACGTCGAGCGGGCCGCGCCATTCTTCCACGCGGCAACGCTCCGGGAGGAAACCCGGTGGCCCGCCTCCGGGCGGTTCGGGGAGGATGGCTGGCCATGACGACGTACCCCGCCCCGTCGGGTCGGACCGCCCGCCGGCTGGAGTGGCCGTTCCTGCCGCCGAACCTTCGTGCCTACGTCGAGCACAGGTGCGGGTCGCCCGTGGTGGACGCGGAGTCCCAGGGGGCCGGCTTCACCCCGGGCTTCGCCTCCGTGCTGACCTGCGAGGACGGCTCGCGCCACTTCGTGAAGGCCGCCTCGATGAAGGCGCAGCGGATGTTCGCGGTGTCCTACCGCGAGGAGGCCCGCAAGCTGGCCGCGCTGCCGGAGTCGGTGCCCGCGCCCGGCTGCAATGGCTGCTGGACGACGACTGGGTCGTGCTCGGGATGGAGTACGTCGACGGGCGGAACCCCGGGCGGCCCTGGCGGCCGCCCGACCTCGACGCCTGCCTGGACGCGTGTGAGGTGGTGGCCGCTGAGCTGACGCCCGCGCCGGACGGACTCGCCCTCGAATCGATCGCCGACGAGTTCGCCGACATGGTCGGCTTCTGGGACCACATCCGGGCCACCCAGCCGGGCCTGCCTCACCTGGAGGAGGCCGCGGCCCTGGCCGGAGCCTTCGCCGACGTCGCCGCCGGCGACACGGTGGTGCACACCGACCTGCGCGACGACAACTTCCTGATCGGGGCCGACGGCACGCGTGTGGATGTGCGACTGGAACTGGCCGGTCGCTGGGCGCCGACTGGCTCGACTCCTTGTTCCTGCTGGTCGGGCCGCGCGGCGACGGGCTCGACGTCGACCCGGTGATCGCCGCGCGTCCCTTGCTGCGCGACGTGCCTGCCGAGCACATCGACATCGTGCTGGCGCTCCTGGTCGGGCTACTTCTTCCGGCAGCGCGACGAGCCGGTGCCCCCGAACTCTCCCGCACATCCGCGACCACCAGTCCTGGCAGGGCGAGGTCTGCTGGGCCTGGCTCTGCGAGCGCCGCGGCTGGTCATGACCGATTTGGGCGGTCTGACGCGCCGCTGTTAGTCTTGCTCGTCGGTCTGGCGCCAGCTGCGCCGACCACCAGAACTTCAAGTCCCGACACCTACGACGAAGGCTCAGTAGTGGCGAACATCAAGTCCCAGATCAAGCGGAACCAGCAGAACCTCGTCCGGCACGAGCGCAACAAGTCCGTGAAGACGAGCCTGAAGACCGCCGTGCGCAAGTTCCGCGAGGCCGCGGAGGCCGGCGACAAGGACGCCGCCATCGCTGCTGCCCGCGACGCTTCGCGCAAGCTGGACAAGGCCGCCTCCAAGGGCGTCATCCACAAGAACCAGGCCGCCAACCGCAAGTCGGCCATCGCGAAGAAGGCCTCGACTCGCTCTGACCCTACGCACTTCACCGCTGACCCGCCCGAAACTTTCGGGCGGGTCAGCGCAGTTTCGCAGGACCGCGCAGAGCGGTGATGGTGAGGACCAGCCGCTCCAGGGTGTACGACGCGTCGTGGGCGGCGCCCTTGATGTCGGCGTCGGCGCGGGCGACGGCCCGGATCGCGTGGGCGATGCCGCCGTCGGACCAGCTGCGGGACTGGTCGCGGACCGTGCGCAGCTTCCACGGCGGAACCCCGATCTCCCGCGCGAGGTCGGCCTCCCGCATCCCCCGCGGGGCGCCCTTGTAGCGGGCGAGCCCGCGTGCGCTGCCGGCGAAGGCGCTGGTGACCAGGACCGGCGGCGTGCCGGCGTCGAGCGCCCAGCGCAGCTCCTCGAGCGCGGCCTGGCGGCGCCCGTTGAAGGCGGCGTCGGCGACCGCGAAGGACTTGGCCTCGGCCCGTCCGCCGAAGTACTGCTTGACCCGCTCGGCCGAGAGCGGCTCGCCCGGGAAGTCGCTGGTCAGCTGGTCGGCCGCCGCGGCGAGCGAACGCAGGTCCTGGCCCACGGCCTGGACCAGGACGCCTGCCGCCTCCTGGTCGATCGTGCCGCCGTGGGAGCGGACCTCGGCGGCGACGAAAGCGGGGTACTCCGACGGCTTGAGCTCGCCTGACTTCGACTCCGTGACGGGGGCCAGCTTGCGGAGCTTGGTGAGCACGCCGGACCCCTTCTGACCGCCGCCGTGGACGAGCACCAGCGCGACGTCCTCGACCGGCGCCGCGGCGTAGCCGAGCAGGCCGTCGACCGACTCGTCGGGCAGGTCCTCCAGGCCCCGGACCACGACGCATCGGGTGCTGGAGAACAGCGACGGAGCCGCGAGCTCGCCCAGCGTGGCCAGCGTGAGGTCGGCGCCGCGGGTCTCCGAGAGCTCGGCCTCGGGGTCGTGCCGACGGACCGTGTCGCGCACCGCGCCGACGGTGCGCTCGTTGAGGAACTCCTCCTTGCCGGTCACCAGCGTGACCCGGCCGAGGACGTCTGCGGCGTGAGGGGCCAGCCATGGTGTGCCCAGCCTCCCACAGCCCACCCCCGGCCCCGCGAGGCGGCAGTCACGGCCCCGACGTGGCGTACAGGCCGCCGTCGCGGACGCCAACGGCGACGTCGCCGTCGACGGTCGGTGCGCAGGACTCCGCGCCGCTCGCGGCCAGCGGCTCGAGGGTCGTGGCGGCCGGGTGACCGTAGTCGTTGTCCTCCCCCACGCTCACCACCGCCACCCGCGCGCCCAGGCCGAGCAGGAAGGGCAGGTCCTGGTAGCGGCTGCCGTGGTGCGGCACCTTCAGCGACGTCGACCCGGAGTCCCGGCCAGGTCCGGGCGAGCGCGGCCTGGGCCTCGGGCTCGAGGTCGCCGCCGAGCAGCAGGCGCACCCCGCCGACCTCGACCAGGAGCACGACGCTGGCGTCGTTGGCGGTGCTGCCGTCACCCGGTCCGGTCGTGGGCGACGTCGGTGGCGGCCACAGCACCTGGAAACGGACGTCGCCGACGGTGCGGGTGGCGGCGTACGGCGCACTGTGGGCCGCAGGCCCGCCCGTCGGGCGGACTCGGCGACCAGCGCGACACCGCCGGGCGGGTCGCGCGAGGCGGGTCACCTCGACGGCCTCCACCCGACGTCCGTCCAGCACGCCCGGCAAGCCGTCCACGTGGTCGGCGTGGAAGTGGGTGAGCAGCACGAGCGGGACCGTCGCGACGTCGAGCCGCCGCAGGCACTCGTCCACCGCTGCCGGGTCGGGTCCGGCGTCGACGACGACAGCCGCGCCGGGTGCGGCGTGCAGGACCAGCGCATCGCCCTGTCCGACGTCGCACGCCACCAGCACCCAGCCCGGAGGCGGCCAGCCCGGCGTCGGCGGCCGGACCAGGACGGCGACGAGGAGCAGGCAGCAGCAGAGCAGGCCGGTGGTGCGGCGCCGGAGCAGGTAGGGCGCGACGAGGGCGATCACCACCGCCAGCGCGGTGAGCACGGCCAGCGCCCAGAAGCCGGTGCCCCAGTCCACGGCCGGCGTGGGGAGCTGCGCACCGTGCCGGGCGACGGCGACGATCCAGGCCACGCACCAGGGCCGCCAAGCGTGCCGACGAACGCGCCAGCCGCCGGCCACGCCACGCCGACCAGCCCGCCAGCCAGCCCCAGAACGGTGGCCGGACCGACCGCGGGCGCCGCGGCCAGGTTGGCCACCACCGCGACGAGGCTGACCTGGCCCGAGATCGCGGCGACCAGCGGCGTGCAGGCGAGCTGGGCGGTCGCCGGGATCGCGATCGCCTCCGCGAGCCACCGGGGCAGCCATCGCTGCAGGGCGTCGCGCCAGCCCGGCGCGAGCAGGAGGATCCCCGCGGTCGCTGGCACCGACAGCGCGAAGCCGACGCTCATGGCCAGCAACGGGTCGAGCAGGAGCAGGGCCACCACGGCGGCCCCCAGAGCGCGGGCGCCGCGACGCCGGCCGTCGGTGCCCATCGCGAGCAGGGCGACGGTGCCCATCGCCGCGGCGCGCACGACGCTGGGCTCGGTGCGGGCCAGCAGCACGAAGCCGACGATGCCCAGCGCCCCGACGAGGTACAGTCCACCGACCGCGCACCCCGCACCAGCGCGCGACGCACGAGCAGGAACCCGACGACCAGGGTGAGGTTGGTCCCCGACACGGCGAGCAGGTGGGTCAGCCCGGTCTCGCGGAAGTCGTCGGCGAGGTGTGGGTCGAGCCCCGAGTCGTCGCCGTCCACGAGGGCCGGGACCAGCGCTCGCTGGCTCGGCGGGACGGTGCGGCGACCGAGTCGCGGAGGGACTCGCGTACGGCGTCCGCGCCGCGCCACCACAAGCCGGGCCGTCCGAGCAGCTCGGGCGCTCCGTGGACGGACACGACGGCGGCGACGCCGTGACCGTCCGCCGGAGACAGCCGCCCGAGGGTGCGCACCCGACTCCCCAGCTCGACCCCCGCCCAACCGTCGTCGGCGAGGACCACGACGGGCGTGCCCAGGTCGTGCACGCGCCCGCGCCCCGCGAGCCGCGGTGACCCGGGCGCGGAGCAGCACCTGCTCGGCGTACCTGCCCTCCACGACCCGCGGGTCGGAGGTCACGGTGAGCTCGAGCGGTCGCGACGGCGTGCTCGTCGGCCAGGGCGGCGACCGGGTTGTGCTCGACCTGCTCCTGGCGGAGCACGGCGCTCGCGGCCACCGCGGCGAAGACCAGCAGCACACCGCAGAGCGTGACCGCGCGACGGGCGCCGAGCCGGACGCGTCCGACGACGCAGGCCCACGACCGCACCGGCGACGACCGCCAGGGTGACCCCCGCCGGCAGCAGGTGCCCGGCCAGCCCACCCGCCCAGGCCGCGACGCCCAGCAGGCGGCATCCGGAGGTCGGGAACGTCGCGACCTCGCCGGCGTCACCGCTCACACCGTGACGTGAGGGCGTGAGCGTCGGCCAGCGTCGCGTCGCCGATGCCGTCGACCTCGAGCAGCTCGTCGACCGCGGTGAACCCGCCGTGCTCGGTCGCGCCAGGCGATGATCGCCTCCGCGGTCACCGGCCCGACGTCGGGCAGGGTCTCGAGCAGCGTCTGGTCGGCGGTGTTGAGGTTGACGAGCGGGCCGGTCGGTGGCGCCCGGGGCGATCGGCGCCGCGCGCACCGGCCACGCCGGGCGGCGCTGCCACCCCGACCACGATCTGCTCGCCGTCGACCAGCAGCCGGGCCAGGTTGAGCGCGGTCAGGTCGACGCCGCGGCCGGGCCCCGCCGGCCGCCTCGAGCGCGTCGACCACCCGGGCGCCGGCGTCGAGCACCGCGATGCCGGGACGGCGTACCTTGCCCGGCGACGTCGACGGTGACCGTGCCGGCGGTCTCGTCCGGCCTCAGCGGAGCTCGACGCCGAGGCGACCGGTGCGGCCGGAGTCGCGAGGCCGCCGGCCGGGCTGCTCAGGGCAGGCGCAGCCACTTCCTGCGGGTCGCCACGGACCACCCACCAGCTGGTGACCGCGAGCCCCACGGCGACCAGGACCGGCCACGAACGCGAGCTGGGCCGGCCCCAGGGCGACCCGGCCCGCGCAGCGTCGGCGGCAGGGCGTCGGCCATGCTCCGGCCCGGCCGTCGCGACGCGTGGCGCCCGGCGGGGCGACCAGCGGCGTGGGCGCCGGATCCGGTGCGGGTCCGGGACCGGCTCGGGTGCGGCTCGGGCAGTCGCGCGCGAGGACCCGGGTGTGGGTGAGCGGCATCGCGAACTCGTCGGTCTGCGCGGGTCGCCGTGACACGGTCGGGTCGTCCAGCCGCCGGCCTCGACGCCGTCGAGCTCGGCGCTCAGCTGCGCGAGCCGCCGGGAGACGGCTTCCTGGTGCTCCGGGCTCGGACGACGGTTCCCCATGCCGGCGACGCTAGGAAGCCGACGCCGGCGCGTCCGGCGAGGTCGGACGTCCGCCGCCTGTGGAGAACCGGGCGCGGACTCGCCATGTGCGGATCGGTTACGGGTCGAGCACGGGCGCCACGCAGACCGCGAGCATCCCGGGGCCGACGTGGGCGCCGAGCACGGCGCCGAGCTCGCCGCACCAGACCTCGCGGCCGCCGAGGTTGTCGGCGAGCCGCTCGGTCAGCCGCTCGGTGAGCTGGCCCGGCCCGGTCGGGGCTGGCGAGGTGGGCGACGCACACGTCGACCTGCTGCTCGCCCGCCGCCTGCGACGGCGAGCTCCTCGAGCCGGGCCGAGCGCCCGCGCCGCGGTCCGCACCTTCTCCAGCGTGGCGACCACGCCGTCCTCGATCTTCAGCAGCGGCTTGACCGCCAGCGCCCCGCCGAAGAGCGCGGCCGCGGCGCCGATCCGGCCACCGCGGCGGAGGTACTCCAGGGTGTCGACGTAGAACAGCGACGAGGACGCGTCGGCCCGGGCCGGGCGGCCTCGCGCCGCCTCCTCGGCCGACCCGCCGGCGTCGAGCGACGTCGGCGGCGGCCAGGGCGGCGTACCCGGTCGCGACCCCGACCTGCCGGGTGTCGACGGCAGTCACCGGGACCGGGCGTCGCGGGCCGCGAGCTGGGCGGACTCGAAGGTGCCGCTCATGTCGCCGGACAGGTGGACCGACACGATCGCGTTGGCGCCCTCGCGCGGCGGCCCGCTCGTAGACCTCGAGCAGCGCCGCCGGGCGCGGGCCGCGAGGTGCTGACCGGCCGGAACTCCCGAGCGCCTCGGCGACCATCTCCGGCGTCGCGCCGTCGGCGCCCTCGTCGAGCACGTCGGCGCCGATCACCACCTGGAGCGGGTACGACGACGATCCCGCGCTCGGCGGCCACCTCCGGCGGGAGGCAGGCGGTCGAGTCGGTGACGACGACGATCCGGGAACGCCAGCAGGCTAGCGAAGACGCCGAAACACGCATCATGGCCTCTGCCCTGCTGACCCATCCTGCAACCGGGAGTCGACTCAACCGACGGTCGGGGGACCGGGGATCGCCAACCCCGAAGAAGTCAGCCCGGATCAGCCGACGACAGTTGACCAGCTTGGGCGCGCGCACGATCACCTTGCGCACCGGCCGCCCGTCGATGCGCGCGTACGACGGCCGGGTCGGCCAGCGCCAGCGCCTCCAGGTCGGCCTCGGAGATGTCGGGCGACGACCTCCAGCCGGGCCCGGACCTTGCCCTGCACCTGCACGACGCAGGTGACCGACGTCCTCGACCAGCAGCGCCGGGTCGACGGTCGGCCAGCCGGCGCGGGCGACGGTCGGCTCGTGGCCCAGCCGCTCCCACATCTCCTCGGCGGTGTAGGGCGCGACCAGCGACAGCAGGATCGCCACCGCCTCGGCGGCCTCGCGCACCGCCGGGTCGGCCGGGCCGCAGCCGGAGTCGATCGCCTTGCGGGTGGCGTTCACCAGCTCCATCATCCGGGCGACCATCACGTTGAACCGGTGCGCCCTCGACCAGCTCGGCCGCCTCGTGCACGGTCCGGTGGGTGACCCCGCGCAGGGCGACGTCGCCGTCCGTCGGGTCGGTGCCGGCGCGCGCGAGGTCACGTCGCCGGACAGCCGCCAGGCCCGCTGCAGGAACCTCAGCGAGCCGCCGGGCGACATGTCGGCCCAGTCGATGTCGTCCTCGGGCGGGCCGGCGAAGACCAGGGTCAGCCGCACCGCGTCCACGCCGAACTCCGCTAGTTGGTCCCCCAGACTGACGCCGTTGCCCAGCGACTTGCTCATCTTCTTGCCCTGGTTGATGACGATGCCCTGGTTCAGCTGCGCCGCGAACGGCTCGCCGAAGTCGACCAGGCCCATGTCGCGCAGCACCTTGGTGAAGAAGCGCGCGTACAGCAGGTGCAGCACGGCGTGCTCGACGCCGCCGATGTAGATGTCGCACGGCATCCACTGCGTTGACCAGCGTCGGGGTCGAAGGCCTGGGTGTCGTCGTGCGGCGAGCAGTAGCGCAGGAAGTACCACGACGAGTCGACGAAGGTGTCCATCGTGTCGCTGTCGCGCTTCGCCGGGCCGCCGCAGGACGGGCAGTCGACGTTGACCCACTCGGTGGCCGCGGCCAGCGGCGAGACGCCCTTCGGCTTCAGGTCGGCGCCGCGCAGCTCGGGCAGCTCGACCGGCAGCTGGTCGTCGGGTACGGCGACCTCGCCGCACTCCTCGCAGTGGACGATCGGGATCGGCGCGCCCCAGTAGCGCTGGCGGGACAGCAGCCAGTCGCGCAGCCGGAAGTTGACCGTGCCGCGTCCCAGGCCCTGCCGCTCCAGGAAGGCGATGGTGGTGCGCCTTGGCCTCGTCGACGCCCATGCCGGACAGGTCGATCTCGTCGTTGGCGGAGTTGATCGCCGGGCCCTCGCCGGTGTACGCCTCGCCCTCCCAGTCGGCCGGCGGCTCGACGGTGCGGACGATCGGCAGGTCGAAGACCGTCGGCGAACTCCCAGTCGCGCTGGTCCTGGCCGGGCACGGCCATGATCGCGCCGGTGCCGTAGTCGGCCAGCACGTAGTCGGCGGCGTACACCGGGATCCGGCTGCCGGTCAGCGGGTTGGTCGGCGTGCACGCCCAGGAAGACGCCGGTCTTGGGCCGGTCGGTGGCCAGCCGGTCGATCTCGGTGGCCTTGCGGACCTCCTCCGGTAGGCCTCGAACGCCGGCCGCTGCTCGTCGGTCACCAGCTCGGCGGCCAGCGCCGCGTCGGCCGCGACCACCATGAACGTCGCGCCGAACAGGGTGTCGGGCCGGGTCGTGTAGACGGTCAGCGGCTCCTCGCGGCCCTCGACGACGAAGTCCACGTGGGCGCCCTCGGACCGGCCGATCCAGTTGCGCTGGGCGGTGATCACCCGCTCGGGCCAGGTCGGCGCCAGGTCGTCCAGGTCGTCCAGCAGCTCCTGGGCGTAGTCGGTGATCTTGAAGTACCACTGGGTCAGCTCGCGCTTGGTGACCTCGGCGCCGCAGCGCTCGCAGCACGCCGTCGACGACCTGCTCGTTGGCCAGCACGGTCTGGTCGTTGGGGCACCAGTTGACCGGGCTGTTCTTGCGGTAGGCCAGGCCGCTGCTCGCGGAACTTCAGGAACAGCCACTGCGTCCAGCGGTAGTACTCCGGGTCGGAGGTGTTGAAGCGTGCGCGACCAGTCGAAGCGACAGGCGTAGTCGTCGAACGACTCGCGCTGGGTCTCGATGTTGGCGTAGGTGTAGGTCGCCGGGTGCGCGTTGTTGCGGATCGCGGCGTTCTCCGCGGGCAGGCCGAAGGAGTCCCAGCCCATCGGGTTCAGCACCTCGTAGCCCTGCTGCCACCAGTAGCGCGCGACCACGTCGTGCAGCGCGATCACCTCGGCGTGGCCCATGTGCAGGTCGCCGCTGGGGTAGGGGAACATCGTCAGCGCGTAGCGCTTCTCGCGCTGCCGAGTCGTCGTCGGCGCGGAACGGGTCCAGCTCGTCCCAGACCGTGCGCCACTTCTCCTGCACGGCGTGCGACGTCGTACGTCGCCCGCTCCTGCTCTGCCTGCTCGCTCATCGTCGTCTCTCTCACGTCTGGTCGGGTGGATCCAGGGCACAAAAAAGCCCCTCGGGCACGAGGGGCAGCCGCGTCGGGGTGTGCGTCACCGACGCGGCTAGGTAAGGAGCAGGATCCTCCGCATGGCCTCATGGTAGCGAATGCCCTCCGACTGGTCTCCCGGCTATCTCCCGCCTGCCCTAGGGTCCAGTCCATGACTGTCACCGACATGTTCCGGCTCGACGGCAGGGTCGCGATCGTCACCGGCGCCTCCGTCGGCCTCGGCGTGGCCTTCGCGCAGGGGCTGGCCGAGGCCGGGGCCGACGTCGTGCTCGGCGCCCGCCGGGTCGACCGGCTCGAGGACACCGCCGGCGCTGGTCGAGACGCCGGTCGCCGCGCCCTCGCCGGTCGCCACCGACGTCGCCGACCCCGAGTCGTGCACCGCCCTGGTCGAGGCGGCGATGGCGGAGTTCGGCCGGGTCGACGTGCTGGTCAACAACGCCGGCATCGGCACCGCCGTACCCGGCCACCCGCGAGACGCCCGAGCAGTTCCGCTCGGTCATCGACGTCAACCTCAACGGCTGCTACTGGATGGCCCAGGCCTGCGGCCGGGTGATGCAGCCCGGGCTCGAGCATCATCAACATCTCCTCGGTGCTCGGGCCTCACGACCGCCGGCCTCCCGCAGGCGGCGTACGCCGCGTCGAAGGCCGGCCTGATCGGGCTGACCCGCGACCTGGCCCAGCAGTGGACCGGCCGCAAGGGCATCCGGGTGAACGCGATCGCGCCCGGGTTCTTCGCCTCGGAGATGACCGAGCAGTACCCCGACGGCTACCTGGAGTCCCAGGAGGCGCCGGATCCCGGTCGGCCGCAAGGGCGACCCGGCCGAGCTCGCGGCCACCGTGGTGTTCCTCGCCTCCGACGCCGCCGGCTACGTCACCGGCCAGACGCTGCCGGTCGACGGCGGCATGACGATCACCTGATGACTGTGCCCTACGTCCTGGTCAGCGGTGCCGGCGAGCCGCGCGACCCCGCGCTCGTCGAGACCGCGACGACGGCGGGCCGACTGCTGGCCGAGCGCGGCTGGCTCGTCCTCACCGGCGGGCTGGGTGGCGTCATGGCCGCTGCGGCGGCGGGTGTCGACCAGGCCGGAGGCACAGCGATTGCGATCCTGCCCGGCGTGGACCGGGCCGACGCCTCGCCCGGTCACGCGGTCGTGCTGCCAACGGGATTGGGCGAGATGCGCAACGCGCTGCTGGTCCGTGCCGCCGACGCGGTGCTGGCGATCGGGGGCGCGTGGGGGACGCTCTCGGAGGTCGCACTCGCCGCCCGCACCGGCGTACCCGTGGTCACGATCGGGACCGACCTGCCGGCGTTCGCCGGGCCGGAGGTGCACGTTGCTGCCTCGGCCGAGGAGGCTGTGGCGAGGCTCGCCGCGATCCTGCGGGTCTCCTGACGCCGACACCGCGACAAGCGGCACGGCAGCGTCCGGGTGTGGGGCCGGGACGCTGCCGCGCCGTCAGTGTCCGCTCTCTCGGGAGCGGCCGGCCCGACTAGGGCGGGGGCGAGCCCTGGGTGATGTCGAGCCGGAGTCATGAGGAGTCATGAGGGTTGTCGAGCCCGACCCTGGACCCGTGAGCGCCACCCTGACGGCGGGACGTGAAACGGCCATAAAACCCGCCGACAGGTATCGATCCACCGACCGAAGGGGGGTGGTCGGTGGATCGAATCCTGCGATGAGGGTGTCGACCCGGAGTCACGCAAACGTCAAACGATGACGTCATGCGGCGGATGCAATGCGTGGAGCTGAGGGGACTCGAACCCCTGACCCCCTGCATGCCATGCAGGTGCGCTACCAGCTGCGCCACAGCCCCATTCGTTGCCGCGTCGGCAACTCGCGGAATCCTAGCCAACTCCGTGAGCGACGCGAAATCGGGTGAGGAGCGCGGCGCGCTGTACCGGGTGGCTCCGGCGCGGTCCAGCCGCGAGCCGCCGGCCGTCGACGCCGCTGTCCTCGATGACCGCCCAGCCGCAATTGTCGAGCGCCTGCAGACCGGCCGCGGCGCCCTCGGACCAGCCCAGCAGCTCCAGCACCGACGACCTTGAGCGCTCCACCGTGGCCGACGAGCACGCCGCACTCACCGGGTGCGAGGGCGGCCAGCGCGTCGTCCACGCACGCGGTGACCCGGGCGACGACCGCGGCGCGGGTCTCGCCCCCGGGTACGACGTCGTAGTGCCCGGCGCGGAACTCGCGGTACTCCTCCGGGTAGGCCTCGCCGAACTCGGTCATGGTCAGTCCGGTGCGCTCACCGAGGTCGAACTCGCGCAGTCGCGGGTCGAGTCGCAGGCTGACGGGCGCCTCCTTGGCGACGTACTCCGCCGTCTGCCGGGCGCGCGCCAGGTCGGAGGACCACAGCAGCACCGGGGTCAGTGCGGCGAGATGTGGCGCGACCGCCGCCGCCTGCGCGTGACCGGTGTCGTCGAGCTCGACGTCGCTGTGTCCTTGGGCGCGGCCGCTCGAGCGTTCCAGGACGTCCGACCGTGCCGGAGCAGGACCAGGGTGCGGGCGGGGTTTCGAGACTGGCCTTGACGGCTCCTCAACCACCGGAGATCACGTCGGCGGGCAGCTCGATGAGCGGGCAGTCGCGCCAGAGCCGCTCGAGCGCGTAGAACTCCCGCTCCTCCTCGTGCTGCACGTGCACCACGATCTCGCCGTAGTCGATCAGCACCCAGCGACCGTCGCGCTCGCCCTCGCGACGGATCGGCTTGGCCCCGATCTCGCGCAGCTTGTCCTCGACCTCGTCGACGATCGACTTGACCTGCCGGTCGTTGCTCGCCGAGGCGAGGACGAACGCGTCGGTGATGGCGAGCTGGTCGCTGACGTCGAAGGCGATGATTTGCTGTCCGAGCTTCTCGGCCGCGGCGGCAGCAGCGGCACGGACGAGGGTGAGGGCGTGTTCGGTGGCCGTCATTCGTTGTCTTTCGCCGGGTAGAGGTGGTGCTTGGCGATGTACTGGACCACGCCGTCGGGAACGAGGTACCACACGGGCTCGCCGCGCTGCTTGCGCTCACGGCAGTCGACTGGAGGAGATCGCCAGGGCGGGGATCTCGACCAGGGTCACCCGTTCGGCGGGAATCGAGCCGAGCGTCGAGGCGTCCATCTCGTAGCCGGGCCGGGTGCAGCCGACGAAGTTGGCGAGCTCGAAGAGCTCCCCGACGTTGCGCCAGGTGAAGATGTCGGCCAGCGCGTCGGCGCCGGTGATGAAGTAGAGCTCCGCGTCGGGCATCTCGGCGCGGAGGTCGCGCAGCGTGTCGATGGTGTACGTCGGCCCGGCGCGGTCGATGTCGACCCGGGAGACCCGGAAGCGCGGGTTGGCCGCGGTCGCGATGACCGTCATCAGGTAGCGGTGCTCGGCGGGCGAGATGTCCCGGTCGGCCTTCTGGTAGGGCCGCCGGTGGGCACGAACACGACCTCGTCGAGGTCGAACCACGCCTGGACCTCGCTGGCGGCCACGAGGTGGCCGTGGTGGATGGGGTCGAACGTGCCGCCCATGACCCCGACCCTGCGGGCCCGGGGCTCGGTGGAGGCGGGATCGACGCTCAGCTGTGCTCGCGTCCTCCGCCGAAAGCGACCAGAACACCCAGCAGCGCCATCAGGATCAAGAGGCTGCCTCCGCCGATGACCCAGTTCAGGGTCTCGTTGACCTCTTCGTGGGACTCCGCGGCCATGACGACGGATGACAGGACGAGCGACATGCCGCAAAGCCTACCGGGACGACGGTCAGCGGACGTGACCGTCCCCGGTGAGGACGTACTTCGACGTCGTCATCTCCGGCAGCCCCATCGGACCGCGGGCGTGGAGCTTCTGGGTGCTGATGCCGATCTCGGCGCCGAAGCCGAACTCGGCGCCGTCGGTGAACCGGGTGGACGCGTTGACGAGCACCGCGGCGGCGTCGACCGCGGCGACGAACCGGCGGGCCGCTCCCTGGTCCTCGGTGACGATCGCGTCGGTGTGATGACTGGAGAAACGGTGGATGTGCTCGATTGCGGCGTCGAGGTCGTTGACGACGCGGGCCGAGATGTCGAGGGAGAGGTACTCCGTCGCGTAGTCGTCGTCGGTGGCCGCGACGACGCCGTCGTACGCGCTGAAGGCGTGGTCGCCGTGGATCGTCGACCCCGGCCTCCTGGAGGCTCGGGACCAGCCGGGGCAGCAACGCGTCCGCGACGTCGGCGTGGACCAGCAGCGACTCGGCGGCGTTGCAGACGCTGGTCCGGTGGGTCTTGGCGTTGAGCACGATCGCGAGCGCCTTGTCGAGGTCGGCGGCGCGGTCCACGTAGACGTGGCAGTTGCCGACCCCGGTCTCGATGACCGGGACCGTGGACTCCTCCACGACGCTGCGGATCAGGCCGGCGCCACCGCGTGGGATCAGGACGTCGACCAGCCCGCGGGCCCGCATCAGTTCCTTGACGCTCTCCCGGGAGTCGCCGGGGACCAGCTGCACGACGTCCGGGTCGAGTCCGGCTGACTCCACGGCGGTGCGCAGGGTCGCGACGATCGCCGCGTTGCTCGACCGGGCGCTGGAGCTCCCACGCAGGAGGACGGCGTTGCCGGACTTCAGGCAGATCCCGGCGGCGTCGGCGGTGACGTTGGGTCGGGCCTCGTAGATCATCCCGACCACGCCGAACGGCACCCGGACCTGGCGCAGCTCCAGCCCGTTGGCGAGGGTGCTCCCCCGCAGCACCTCGCCGACCGGGTCGGCGAGCCCGGCCACGTCGCGCAGCCCTTCCGCCATGGCCGCGAGCCGTTCCGGCGTCAGCCGGAGCCGGTCGACGACGTTGGCGGGTGTGCCACCGGACTCGGCTCGGGCCACGTCCTCGGCGTTGGCGGCGAGGATCTCCTGCTCGGCGCCGCCGAGCGCGTCGGCCATCGCCTGCAGCGCCCGGTCCTTCTCCGCCCGGGTGGCCAGGGCCAGATCGCGGCTGGCCCGGCGCGCGCGTTCGGCGGCCTCGGCGACCGAGGTGGCGGCACTCATGGGACGAGCCTAGAACGCGCTGACCCGCCATAAACTTTCGGGCGGGTCAGCGCGATCTGCGATTAGTTTCGGGCGGGTCAGCCCTTGCGCTCGTTGATCTGCTCGGTGGCGGCGGGCAGGACCTTGTGCAGGTCGCCCACCACGCCGAAGTCGACGAGCTCGAAGATCGGGGCCTCCTCGTCCTTGTTGACGGCCACGATCGTCTTCGAGGTCTGCATGCCGGCGCGGTGCTGGATGGCACCGGAGATGCCGTTGGCGATGTAGAGCTGCGGGGAGACGGTCTTGCCGGTCTGGCCGATCTGGAAGCTGTGCGGGATCCAGCCGGAGTCGACGGCAGCACGCGAGGCGCCAACCGCCGCGCCGAGGGCGTCCGCGAACTCCTCGACCGCGCCGAACTCGCCGCCGGTGCCACGACCACCGGACACCACGATCGCAGCGTCGGTGAGCTCGGGGCGTCCGGTCGACTTGCGCGGCTGCGAGGCCACGACCTTGGCACCCTTGGCGACGTCGGAGATGGTCGGGGAGAACTCCTCGACCGCGGCCGCGCCGTCGGCCTCCTCGGGCGTCGCGGAGTTCGGCTTCACCGTGATCACCGGCGTGCCCTTGGTGACCTTGGCGGTCACCGTGTAGTTGCCGGCGAAGACGGACTGGGTCGTCACCGGACCCTCCTCGACGTCGACCGCGTCGGTGATCAGACCGGACTCGATCTTGATCGCCAGCCGTCCGGCGATCTCCTTGCCCTCGAAGGACGACGGGATGAGTACGGCGTCCGGGGACGCCTTCTCGACCAGCTGCTGGAGCACCTCGGCCTTGGGCGCGACGAGGTAGCCCTTGATCTCGCTGTCGTCGACGACGTAGACCTTCTCGGCGCCGTACTTCTTGACCTTCTCGGTGGCCTCGGACGCCTTGTCCGCCGGACCGATGTAGACGGCGGAGGGCTCACCGAGGCGGCGCGCGAGCGTGAGGAGCTCGTAGGTGGGCTTCTTGACCGCGCCTTCGGCGTGGTCGATCAGAACCAGGATCTCAGACATGCCCTTCGGTTCCTGAGGAGGTCGCGCAGCGACCGTCTCGAAGGGCTCAGATGAACTTCTTGGAGGCGAGGAACTCGGTGAGCGCCTTGGCGCCCGAGCCGTCCTCGTCGGTGACGATCTCGCCCTGGGTGCGGGGCGGCCGCTCGGTCGTCTCCTGCACCTCGGTCCAGGCGACCGAGAGACCGACCTGGTCGGCCTCGACGCCGAGGTCGCCGAGCGAGAAGGTGTCCAGCGGCTTCTTCTTGGCCGCCATGATCCCCTTGAACGACGGGTAGCGGGCCTCGCCGGACTGGTCGGTCACCGAGAGCACGAGAGGCATCGTCGCGCCGATCACATCGGTTGCCGAGTCGCTGTCGCGCTTGATCCGCACCTGGTCGCCCTGGGTCTCGATCACCGAGGCGAGGGTGACCTGCGGGAGCTCGAGCCGCTCGGCCAGCATCGCCGGGACGACGCTCATGCTGCCGTCGGTCGACGACATGCCGCAGACCACGAGGTCCGTCGAGCCGACCTTTTCCACCGCCTTGGCAAGAACCAGAGAGGTCGCGATCGCGTCGGAGCCGGCGATCGCGTCGTCGAGCACGTGGACACCCTTGTCGGCGCCCATCTGGAGGGCCTTGCGGACCGCGTCCACGGCCTGCTCGGGACCCACCGTGAGGGCGATGACCTCGACGTCGTCGGGGCTCTCGGCCTTCTCCTTGATCTGGAGGGCCTGCTCCACGGCGTACTCGTCGAGCTCGGACAGCAGCCCGTCGACACCCACGCGGTCGACGGTCTTGTCGTCCTCGAAGTGCCGGTCGCCGGTGGCGTCGGGAACGTATTTCACACAGACAACAATGTTCATGGTGTGGCCGTTGCGGCCCCTCCTGTGCACTCGGTGTGGCCGATGAGGTTGTGCGGTGAGGTTACTAGCGGGAAACCTTCGGCGAAACACGCCAGCCGGTGGGGTCGCTCACAGCGAGTCGTGGGTCACAACCACGGACCCTCACGGCTGGATGATCCTCACCACGATCCGCCCCACGATGAGATAGACGATCGCGGCAATCCCCCAGTTGAAGAGGGCGTTCTTGACGTCGGCGTTGGCGCCGCTGAACGACTTGATGCCCTCGCCCTTCTGGCGGGAGAAGATGTCCAGGTCGAAGAAGTTGGCGCCGGCGAGGAAGAACTCCACGAGCGGGTTGTCCTTCTGGAAGCCCAGTGCGATGCACAGCGCGCCCACGGCGAGGAAGACCGCCGCCACCACGAAGAACAGCCACACCACTTGTGCCACACGGCTGCGCGCCTGCGACATGGTGGTGCTGCCGCCCTTGATGGAACGCCGGCTGCCGTCGCCGTTCTTGTCGCTGTCCTTCTTGCCTGTCTTGTCTGCCACTGACATCCCTTTGCTCGCTCGGTCCGTTCGGACGTTGAACGAAGGATGGCAGATTTGGTCCCGCGGCGGATCACCGTCCGCGGAACTGCGCCTTCCCGGGGCCGTTCTCGACGAACGACTGCATCCCGATGGTCCGGTCCTCGGTCGCGAACAGAGCGGCGAACTGCTGGCGCTCGATCCCCAGTCCGGTCTCGAGGTCGACCTCAAGTCCCCGGTCGATGGTCTCCTTGGCCGCCCGGACGGCGTACGTCGCCGCGCTGGCGAACTGCGCGGCCCACTCCACGGCTTCGTGGTACACCGCGTCCGGTGCGACCACCCGGTCGACCAGGCCGATCGCGAGCGCTTCCTCGGCTTTGACGAACCGGCCGGAGAAGATCAGGTCCTTGGCCCGGCTGGGGCCGACCAGCCGGGTGAGCCGCTGGGTGCCGCCGGCCCCGGGCATGATGCCGAGCAGGATCTCGGGCTGGCCCAGGACGGCGTCATCGGCGGCGAACCGCACATCGGCGCACAGCGCCAGCTCGCAGCCGCCGCCCAGGGCGTAGCCGGTGATCGCGGCGACGACCGGCTTCGGGATCTTCGCCACCGCGGTGAACGCTGACTGGAGGCCCTCGGAGCGTTTGACCATGTCGGTGTACGACATGTCGTTCATCTCCTTGACGTCGGCCCCGGCGGCGAACACCCGCTCGCCGCCGTAGACCACGACCGCCTTCACGTCGTCCCGGGCGGCCGCCTCGTGTGCGGCGGCCCGGATCTCCTCCTGGACCTGCTTGTTGAGTGCATTCATCTTCGGCCGGTCGAGCCGGATGGTGCCCACCCCGGCATGCTCCCCGGAACCGACTTCGAGTCGTGCGAACTCACCCATCAGGTCGTCTGCTCCTGCCTTCGTCAGAACGTGATGCCGCGTGCCGCGAACTTCTCGCGCACCAGCCGGGCCGCGGCTGCGCCGTCGCGGGCACGCGCCTTCTCGTAGGTCGCCTTCGCGGCCTCCTGGAAGCTGGTGTCGGGCGCGTAGTCGAACTGCGAGCTGATCAGCGTGGTGTCCCAGGCCTCGGTGGTCAAGCCACGAGCGACGTAGCCGAGCCGGATCTCCCAGAGCGCCTGGCTCCAGATCTGGCCGACGCTGTGGATACCCCAGTTCTCCGGTCGGTTCTGGATGGTGAACCCGGTGTGGAAGTTACGGATGCAGTGGGGCGCGGTCGGGTCGTACGAGGTCGCGTCCCAGTCCATCGGGCAGGACTCCGCGGCCCGGACCGGCCACCCGTTGTCTCGGGCCGCGTCGAGACCGACCGACACCCCGAAGTAATCACCGAACGACTCGCCGATGGCGCCGGCGTCGAAGCTCGTGCCGAACCCGGGGACCTGGTCGTGATGCACGGCGTGGCCGTACTCGTGCACGATCACCTCGGCGTCCTCGCCGTCGTCGACGCCGCCCTTGCCGAGCCGGATCAGGTCCTTCTTGTCCCACATGTAGGAGTTGTCGATCCCGTTCTGGTTGATCCGCACGTCGTAGGGACGCTTCAGGATCGGGGGAAGTGTTGAGCCAAATCCGAGGGACTGTAGGTACTCCTGGGCCTGGTTGATCCAGAAGTAGCCCATCACCTGCTCGAACTCGTCCTGGCTGCGGTCGTAGATGAACTCGTTGGTGTCGCTGTAGGCCAAGGCGCCGGTGGTGCTGCGCACGTTGGCCCAAGCGCCTGAAAGGTAGCCCGAGCCGTCGAGGTTGCGCAGGGCCACGGTGGCGTACTCCGACTCCGGGACCGCCGTGGCGGAGTCCTTCTCGTCGCGCAGTGTCTGGTCGCCCGACGACTGAACCGGGTTGACCATGAAGACGGCGGCGAGGCCGGTCGATGCGGCCGCCGTGTTGACGGCCTGAGTGGGTGCGGCAGTCAGCGCGGCCACGGTGGTGGCGGCGGCCAGACCGGCGATGGTGAGCCGGATGTTGTGCACGGGTGTCCCCTCCCTTGTCGGCCGACGCCAGGGTGTGGCGTTGGTCACCCGGGGCATCCTGCCCTGCCGACCCACCCAAGGCCAAGACCACGTGGCCAACCGGGACCGTGAAGAATGGTCAGCGTGAGCCCGAACCGCTGGCGGTGGCAGCACCGCGACCAGACTGCGCCGGTCTGGCCCGGCTCCCACCAGCGGCTCGGCGCCACCTGGACGCCGGAGGCCACCAACTTCGCCGTCTGGTCGCCCGAGGCGACGGCGGTCTGGGTCTGCCTCTTCGCCGAGGACGGCACCGAGTCCCGCCACCAGCTCACCGAGCACACGCTCGGCGTGTGGCACGGCCGGATCGCCGACGTTCCGCGAGGGCAGCTCTACGGTTTCCGGGCCGACGGCCCGTGGGACCCGCGACACGGTCGGCGCTTCAACCCCGCCCGGCTGCTGCTCGACCCGTGTGCCCGGGCGATCACCGGGGAGGTGCGGCACGGACCCGAGCTCCTCCCCCACGACGACCCGGCCCACCCGCACGGCAACCGGAGCGAGCGCGACTCCGCCGCGTCGATGCCGCGCAGCGTGGTCGTGCACGACGACTTCGACTGGGAGGGCGACACCCAGCTGCATACCTGGTTTCGGGACACCGTCGTCTACGAGCTGCACGTCAAGGGCTACACCCAGCTGCACAACGAGATCCCCGAGCACCAGCGCGGCACCTACGCGGGGCTCGGCAGCCCCACCGTGACCCGCTACCTGCGGGACCTCGGCGTGACCGCGGTCGAGCTGCTGCCGGTGCACCATTTCGAGACCGAGCCACACGTCGCCGGGCGCGGGATGCGCAACTACTGGGGCTACAACTCGGTCGGCTACTTCGCCCCGCACGCCGCCTACAGCTCGACCGGCGACCGGGGGCAGCAGGTCACCGAGTTCAAGCAGATGGTCAAGGACCTGCACCGCGCCGGGATCGAGGTGATCCTCGACGTCGTCTACAACCACACCGCCGAAGGGTCGTCGGACGGACCGACGTACAGCTTCCGCGGGCTTGACGACGTCGGCTTCTACAAGCGCGCGCACGCGGCGGGTGACGCCTATTGGGACGTGACGGGCTGCGGCAACACCGTGGACTCGGGCAACATCGGTGCGCTGCGCCTGATCCTCGACTCCCTGCGCTACTGGGTCACCGAGATGCACGTCGACGGGTTCCGCTTCGACCTCGCGTCCGCCCTCGCCCGCACCGGCCACGACATCGACATGCACTGCGCCTTCCTGACCACGATCGAGCAGGACCCGGTGCTGCGGCACGTGAAGCTCATCGCCGAACCGTGGGACGCGTCGATGGACGGCTATCTGGTCGGATCCTTCCCGCCGCCGTGGGTTGAGTGGAACGACCGTTTCCGCGACACGATCCGGGACTTCTGGCGTCACCAGTCGCGGGGCATCCACGACGTCGCCTCCCGGTTGGCGGGCTCGTCGGACCTGTACGCCGACGACGGGCGCTCGCCGTACGCGTCGGTCAACTTCGTCACCTCCCATGACGGCTTCACGCTGCGCGACCTCGTCTCCTACGAGCAGAAGCACAACGAGGCCAACGGCGAGGAGAGCCGGGACGGGACCGACAACCACCGGTCGCAGAACTGCGGGGTCGAGGGCGAAACCGACGACCCCGAGATCCTGGCCCTGCGGCAGCGGATCGCCGCCGGCCTGATGGCCACCCTGTGCCTGTCCAACGGGGTGCCGATGATCACCGCCGGCGACGAGCGGGGCCGGACCCAGCGCGGCAACAACAACGCCTACGTCCAGGACAACGAGGTGTCATGGGTCGACTGGCGGCCCGACGACGCGTGGCTCGACCTCTACGAGACCACCAAGGCAGCGTTGAAGTTGCGCAAGGAGCACCCTGCCCTGCGCCAGCGCCACCACTTCGACGGCACTCCGTCGATCGCGGGCGGGCCCAAGGACCTGGCCTGGTTGCACCCGTCCGGCCGGGAGATGACCGAGGCCGACTGGCACGACGACTCGCTGCACGTCGTGGGCATGTTCGTCTCCGGTGACCCGCTGCGCGCGCCTGGCCCGCGCGGCGAGCAGCAGCGCGACTCGTCGTTCATGATCTGGCTCAACAGCAGCGCCGACCCCGTCGAGGTGACCCTGCCCGAGAACGAGTGGGTGAAGTCGGGCGAGGTGGTGCTCTCGACCGATCCCGCCCTCGACCGTGGCACCCTCGTGGCCGCCGGCGACGTCCTCACGCTCGGCGCGCGGACCGTCGTGGTGGCCGAGTCGGCGTGATTGCCGGCCCGTCCGCACTCGACTCGGCGTGAATGCCGACTTGTGCAGCCGCGTCGATCCTGACGGCAGTGGCGCCGACTCGGTGTCCTCAGGCCCAGCATTGGCGCCGACTCGGCGGTCCTGACGCCAGCACTCGCGCCGACTCAGTGTGTTACGGGACCGCGACGACGCCGAGCTCGGCGGGCGAGATCAGGAACTCGTTGCGGGGGATGACCCGCACCGTGTAGCCGAAGCCGCCGCTGCGCTCGAGCTGGACGGATCCGTCGAAACGGTGGCGACCGCCCTCGTAGCTCTCCACCGCGGCCAGGGACTCGACCCGGGTGTTGACGAGGGTGTCCTCTGCGGTGACGACGCCGTGGAGGAGCTGCACGTCCACGTCGGCGGGCACGAGGTCGCCGAGGCCCACGTAGGCCTCCACGGTGAGCGTGGTGCCGACCTCCGGTGAGTCGCCGACCCCCTGGCTCTCCACGTGCTCGACCCTGACCGCCGGCCAGCCGGTGCGGATCCGCTGCTTCCACTCCGCCAGCCGGGCGGCGCCCTGGTAGTCGGCGTTGAGCCTCCGTCCGGCGACCGCGGCCGGACCGTAGAGCTCGGTGACGTAGTCGGACACCATCCGGGTGGCGAGCACCTTGGGGCCGAGCGACTTCAGCGTGTGCCGCACCATCTCCAGCCATCGGGACGGCACACCGTCGGCGTCGGCGTCGTAGAAGCGGGGCGCGACCTCGTTCTCGAGCAGGTCGTAGAGGGCCACGGACTCGATGTCGTCGCGCCGGTCCGGGTCGTCCACGCCGTCGGCGGACGGGATCGCCCAGCCGTTGTCGCCGTCGTACCACTCGTCCCACCAACCGTCGAGGATCGAGAGGTTGAGCCCGCCGTTGAGGGCGGCCTTCATCCCCGACGTGCCGCACGCTTCGTAAGGCCGCAGCGGGTTGTTGAGCCAGACGTCGCAGCCGGGGTAGAGCGGCTGCGCCATTGCGATGTCGTAGTTGGGCAGGAAGACGATCCGGTGTCGGACCTCGGGGTCGTCGGCGAACTTCACCATCTCCTGGATCAGTTTCTTGCCGCCGTCGTCAGCCGGGTGCGACTTGCCGGCGATGATCAGCTGGACCGGCCGCTCGGGGTGCAGGAGCAGGCTCTTGAGGCGCTCGGGGTCGCGCAGCATCAGGGTGAGGCGCTTGTACGACGGCACCCGACGCGCGAAGCCGATGGTCAGGACATCGGGGTCGAGCGCCGATTCGATCCAGCCGAGCTCCGCCGGCGCGGAGCCCCGCTTGGCCCACGACCTGGCGAGGCGGCGTCGTGCGTCCTCGACGAGGCGCTGGCGCAGCATCCGCTTGGTCGCCCAGATGTCGGCGCCGGGGACCTTGTCGACCAGCTCCCAGAACGCATCGGGGTCGTCGGAGTCCCGGTCCAGCCCGTGGGCGGCGGCGAGCTCGAACACCTCACGGCCCACCCAGGTCGGCGCGTGGACGCCGTTGGTGATCGACCCGATCGGCACCTCGGCCTCGTCGAAGGCGGGCCACAGGCCGTTGAACATGCCCCGGCTCACATGGCCGTGGAGCTGGGAGACGCCGTTCGCCCGCTGGGCGAGCCGGAAGCCCATGACAGCCATGTTGAAGACGGAGGGGTCACCGCCGTCGTAGTCCTCGGCGCCGAGGGCCAGGATCCGTTCGACCGGGACACCGGGGGTGGCGCTGGAGCCGCCGAAGTACTGCTCGATGAGCTCGCGCGGGAACCGGTCGATGCCGGCCGGCACGGGCGTGTGGGTGGTGAAGACCGTGGAGGCGCGACCGACCTCGAGCGCGGTGTCGAAGTCCAGGTGGGGGCCGGAGTCGGCCACCGTGAGCTCGCGGATCCGTTCCAGCCCGAGGAAGCCGGCGTGGCCCTCGTTGGTGTGGAAGACCTCTGGTTCGGGCGCCCCGGTGAGCCGCGCGAACGCGCGCAGTGCCCGGACCCCGCCGACGCCGAGGAGCAGCTCCTGGCGGAGCCGGTGCTCGCTGGTCCCGCCGTAGAGCCGGTCGGTCACGGGTCGGAAGTGGTCGGGGTTCTGCTCGACGTCGGAGTCGAGGAGCAGCAGGGGCACCCGGCCGACCTGGGCCACCCAGATCTGGGCGGTCAGCTCGGCCTCCTCCGGCATCGTGATCGACACCAGCGCCCGGGAGCCGTCGTCCTCCTTGAGCAGCGTCAGCGGGAGCTCGTCGGGGTCGAGCACCGGGTAGGTCTCCTGCTGCCAGCCCTCGCGGGACAGGGCCTGCTTGAAGTACCCGTGCCGGTAGAGCAGGCCGACGCCCACCAGGGGCACCCCGAGGTCGCTCGCCGCCTTGAGGTGGTCGCCGGCCAGGATGCCGAGCCCGCCGGAGTATTGCGGGAGCACGGCCGTGATGCCGTACTCCGGGGAGAAGTAGCCGATGGCCTGGGGCACCTCCTGGCTGTCCTCGCGCTGGTACCAGCGCTCACCGGTGAGGTATTCCTCCAGGTCGGCGCGCGCGTTCTCGAGCCGGCCGAGGAACTCGGTGTCGGCTGCGAGCTCGTCGAGCCGGGTGCGGCCGACGGCACCCAGGAGTCGGACCGGGTCGTGCCCGACCGAGTCCCACACCGCGGGGTCGACGGCCTGGAAGACATCCTGCGTCGGTGGGTGCCAGGACCACCTCAGGTTGCCGGCCAAGTCGCCGAGGGCCGCCAACGGGCCGGGAAGGACGGGACGGACGGTGAATCGTCTGATGGCGCGCACTTACCGACGGTAGCGCCGATCTGTGGAACGTTCCAAGTCCCCTCGTCCTCGGCTTGCGCGGGCGGGTCCCGATTCGCAAGTGTGGGGGTCATGGTCGGACGCATCCCTGTTATGGACGTCAAGCCCCTGGTCGACTTCGGGCGTCAGCCCGCGAAGGCGACCGTGGGTGAACCGTTCCCCGTCTCCGCCACGATTTTCCGGGAGGGCCACGACCAGCTGGGCGCCGACGTGGTGCTCATCGGTCCGGACGGAGTCCGGCGATCCCCGGTCCGGATGGCGCCGGACCCGCACGTCCCCGACCGCCTCGCGGCCTGGGTGACCCCGGACGCCGAGGGCGCGTGGACGTTCGAGATCCAGGCGTGGTCCGACCCGTTGTCGACCTGGGAGCACGACGCCGGGCTCAAGATCCCTGCCGGCGTCGACGTCGAGCTGATGTTCACCGAGGCGCGGCTGCTGCTCGAGCGGGTCGCGGCCGGGCTCGAGTCGCCCACCGAGCTGAAGATCGTGATCGGCGCGATCGACGCCGCCGCGGACACCGGCCGGCCCGCCGGAGCCCGGCTGGCCGCCCTGCAGGACCCCGAGCTCTGGGAGGTGCTGCTGGCCAACCCGTTGCGCGACCTGCTGACCGTGGAGGGGCCGTTCCGGGTGTACGCCGACCGGACCCGCGCGCTCTACGGCAGCTGGTACGAGTTCTTCCCCCGCTCCGAGGGCGCGACCGTGGATCCGGACACCCACAAGGTCACCAGCGGGAACTTCCGGACCGCGGCGCGGCGTCTCGACGCCGTCGCCGAGATGGGCTTCGACGTGATCTACCTCCCGCCCATCCATCCGATCGGCCAGGTCAATCGCAAGGGTCCGAACAACACGCTCACCCCCGGCCCCGATGACCCGGGCTCGCCCTGGGCGATCGGCAGCCCGGAGGGCGGCCACGACGCGATCCACCCCGACCTGGGCACGTTCGACGACTTCGACGCCTTCGTGGCGCGGGCCGGCGAGCTCGGGCTCGAGGTCGCCCTCGACCTCGCCCTGCAGTGCGCCCCGGACCATCCCTGGGCCACGAAGCACCCCGAGTGGTTCACCACCCGCGCCGACGGCACCATCGCCTACGCCGAGAACCCCCCGAAGAAGTACCAGGACATCTACCCGCTCAACTTCGACAACGACCCCAAGAGACTGTCCAAGGAGGTCCTGCGGGTGGTGAAGCTCTGGATGAAGCACGGGGTGCGGATCTTCCGTGTGGACAACCCGCACACCAAGCCGGTCGCCTTCTGGGAGTGGCTGCTCGCGGAGATCCGGCGCACCGACCCCGACGTCGTCTTCCTGGCCGAGGCGTTCACCCGCCCCGCCATGATGCGCGCTCTCGGTGCGATCGGCTTCCACCAGAGCTACACCTACTTCACCTGGCGCAACGCCCGCGGGGAGATCGAGGACTACCTGCGCGAACTGGCGCACGAGACCGACCATCTGATGCGGCCGAACTTCTTCGTGAACACGCCCGACATCCTGCATGCCTACCTGCAGTACGGCGGCCCGGCGGCGTTCAAGATCCGCGCCACGCTGGCGGCCACCTCCTCGCCGAGCTGGGGCGTCTACGCCGGCTTCGAGCTGTTCGAGCACGTCGCCGTCAAGCCCGGCAGCGAGGAGTACCTCGACTCGGAGAAGTACCAGATCCGGGTCCGGGACTGGGAGGGTGCGGCGGCCGAGGGCCGCACCCTGGCGCCGTACCTCAAGCGGCTGAACGAGGTTCGCCGGGAGCATCCCGCCCTCCAGCTGCTGCGCAACATCACCATCCACAGCAGCGACGACGACAACGTCCTGGTCTATTCCAAGCAGGCGGCCCTCCCCGATGGGCAGAGTGACCTGGTGATCGTGGTGATCAACCTCGACCCGCACGCCACCCGCGAGACGATGGTCCACGTCGACCTCCCCGCGCTGGGGATGGACTGGCACGACTCCTTCCTGGTCCACGACGAGTTCACCGACCAGACCTGGACCTGGGGCCAGCACAACTACGTCAGGCTCGACCCCGGCCACGAACCGGCGCACGTGCTGACCGTCAGGAGGCCCCTTTGAGCACCTCCAGGAGCGTCGAGGAGGCGGTCGAGGAGGCACACCAGGGCCCCGAATGGTTCAAGACCGCGGTGTTCTACGAGGTCCTGGTCCGGTCCTTCCGCGACTCCAACGCCGACGGCACCGGTGACTTCAAGGGGCTGATCGAGAAGCTCGACTACCTGGAATGGCTGGGCGTCGACTGCCTCTGGATCCCGCCGTTCTTCACCTCGCCGCTCCGCGACGGCGGGTACGACGTCGCCGACTACACCGACATCCTTCCTGAGTGCGGGACGGTCGACGACTTCCACGAGCTGCTCGACGAGGCCCACAAGCGCGGCCTCCGGGTGATCATCGACTTCGTCATGAACCACACGAGCGATGCGCACCCGTGGTTTCAGGCCAGCCGGGAGGACCCCGACGGGCCGTTCGGCGACTTCTACGTCTGGTCCGACACCGACGACCTCTACCAGGATGCCCGGATCATCTTCGTCGACACCGAGCCGTCGAACTGGACCTGGGATCCGGTCCGCCAGCAGTACTACTGGCACCGGTTCTTCTCCCACCAGCCCGACCTCAACTTCGACAACCCGAAGGTGCGGGAGGCGATGTTCGACGCCCTCGCGTTCTGGCTCGACATGGGGCTGGACGGGTTCCGGCTCGACGCCGTCCCCTACCTCTACGAGCGGCCGGGCACCAACGGCGAGAACCTCCCCGAGACCCACGAGTTCCTGCGGCAGGTACGCCAGTTCGTGGACACCAACTACCCGGGCCGGGTCCTGCTCGCGGAGGCCAACCAGTGGCCGGCCGACGTCGTCGACTACTTCGGCGACTTCGAGAAGGGGGGCGACGAGTGCCACATGTGCTTCCACTTCCCGGTCATGCCCCGCATCTTCATGGCGGTCCGGCGCGAGTCACGCTTCCCGATCTCGGAGATCCTCGAGCAGACCCCCGCGATCCCCGACGGCTGCCAGTGGGGCATCTTCCTGCGCAACCACGACGAGCTCACGCTCGAGATGGTCACCGACGAGGACCGCGACTACATGTGGGACGAGTACGCCAAGGACCCGCGGATGAAGGCCAACATCGGGATCCGGCGCCGCCTCTCACCCCTGCTCGACCACGACACCAACCGGACCGAGCTGTTCACCGCGCTGCTGTTGTCCCTGCCCGGGTCGCCGGTTCTCTACTACGGCGACGAGATCGGCATGGGCGACAACATCTGGCTCGGCGACCGCGACGGCGTCCGCACTCCCATGCAGTGGACGTCGGACCGCAACGCCGGCTTCTCCTCGGCCACGCCGGGCAAGCTCCACCTGCCGCTGATCCAGGACCCGGTCACCGGATACCAGAGCGTCAACGTCGAGGCGCAGATGGAGAACTCCTCCTCGCTGCTGCACTGGACTCGGCGGATGATCCACGCGCGGCACCAGCACCCGGCGTTCGGCCTCGGCTCGTTCACCGACCTCGGCGGGTCCAACCCCAGCGTGCTGTCCTACGCCCGTGAGCACGACGGCGACGTCATCGTGTGCGTCAACAACCTGTCCCGCTTCCCACAGCCGGTGGAGCTGGACCTGCGCCCCTGGGAGGGGATGATCCCCGTCGAGCTGCTCGGCGGCGTGCCGTTCCCCCCGATCGGTGAGCTGCCGTATCTCCTGACGCTGGGTGGGTACGGCTTCTACTGGTTCCGGGTGACCACACCGGCCACGGAGGAACTGACCGCCCCATGACGAATTCCATCGCAGACCCGCTCGAGCTGATCGCGGCTTACGTCGGACACGCGCGCTGGTTCGGCGGCAAGGGTCGACCGTTCACGCTCGCCGGACGACGCCGGCTGGGCGAGGTCTCCCCTGGCGAAGGCGACGGGCCGCGCGCGGCCATCGACCTCGTCACCATCGAGTACGCCGACTCGGCCGCCGGCACCGAGCACTACCAGCTACCGCTGGCGTTCTACGCCGAACCGCAGGACCACCTGAGCCACGCCCTGATCGGGATGTGGGAGGACGAGGACTTCGGCCCCAGCCATGTCTACGACGCCGTCCACGACCGTTACGCCATGGCCCACTGGCTGAACTGCTTCGCTGAGCCGTGCGTCAGGGGGGAAGTCCACTTCCACCGGCTACCCGACCACGAGCTCGACCTGGAGGCGCACTCGACCCTGTTCTCCGGGGAGCAGTCCAACTCCTCGGTGAGGTTCGGCGAGGACTCCCTGCTGAAGGTGTTCCGCAAGATCACACCCGGCACCAACCCCGACATCGCCGTCCACGAGGTGCTCACCCGCGCGGGCTCGGACCACGTGGCGGCGCTCTACGGCTGGCTGGAGGTCGAGGACGACTCGACCCCCGAGGGCGGGGTGCTCCAGCTGGCGATGCTCCAGCAGTTCCTCCGCACCGCAAGCGACGGCTGGGACCTCGCCCTCAACAGTGTCCGCAACCTTTTCGCCGAGGCCGATCTGCACGCCGACGAGGTGGGCGGCGACTTCGCCGGGGAGGCGGCCCGGCTGGGCGTGGCGCTGGCCGAGACCCACGCCACCCTTCAGGACCACTTCCCGACGCAGCAGTGGTCGGCCGATCAGGTCACCTCCCTCGTCGACGGCATGCACCGCAGGCTCGACGACGCGCTCGACGTCGTACCCGAGCTCGCGGAGCACGCCGACCGGCTGCGGGCGACGTTCGACCATGTCCGCCGGATCCGCGACCTCACCGTGCAGCAGATCCACGCCGACCTGCACCTCGGCCAGACGCTGCGGACGGTCAAGGGCTGGAAGATCGTCGACTTCGAGGGCGAGCCCGCCAAACCGCTGTCCGAGCGCCTCCGTCCGGACTCTCGCTGGCGCGATGTCGCAGGCATGTTGCGGTCCTTCGACTACGCACCGCGGGTGGTCGAACGCACGGTCAAGGAGAGCGAGTACGTCGGCGCCGAGCAGCGCGCGTTCCGGGCCGCCGAGTGGGCCGAGCGCAACCGCGACGCGTTCCTGTCCGCCTATGCCGGGGGTGACCTGACCGTGGACCAGGAGACCCTGTTGTCCGCCTATGTCGCCGACAAGGCGGTCTACGAAGTCGTCTACGAGGCCCGCAACCGGCCCGGCTGGGTGGAGATCCCGCTGGACGCCATCAGGAGGATCGAGAAGTCGTGACTGGAACCAGGCCCATCTCGCGTGCCGAGCTCGACCAGCTCGTGAGCGGCGGGCACGGCCACCCGCACGGCATTCTCGGCCCGCACCTCCACGAGGGCGCGGTGACGGTCAGGGTGCTCAAGCCGCTGGCGTCGTCGGTCAACATCGTCTACGGCGACGAGTCCGTCCCGCTGGAGCACGAGCACGCCGGGGTGTGGGTGGGCGTACTGCCCAGCGCCGGAAACGGCACGCACGTCGATGTGCCTGACTACCGCGTGCACGTCGACTACGGCCAGAAGCCCGTCGTCGTCGACGATCCCTACCGCTTCCTGCCCACGCTGGGCGAGGTCGACCTGCACCTGATCAACGAGGGCCGGCACGAAGAGCTCTGGGAGGTCCTCGGTGCCCGCGTGCACCACTACGAGACGCCGCTCGGCGGAACCATCTCCGGCACGTCGTTCGCGGTGTGGGCGCCCTCGGCACGCGGCGTGCGGATCAAGGGGTCCTTCAACGACTGGGACAGCCGGTCCCACCCGATGCGCCAGCTCGGGGAGTCCGGTGTGTGGGAGCTGTTCGTACCCGATGTCGGCTCCGGAACCAGCTACAAGTTCGAGATCCTCGGCGCCGACGGGGAGTGGCGCGAGAAGGCCGACCCGATGGCCTTCCACAGTGAGATCCCGCCCCAGACGGCGTCGGTGGTGTTCGAGTCGACGTACACCTGGGGTGACGAGGACTGGATGGCCGAGCGCGCCTCGCGGCAGCCGGTGCAGGAGGCGATGTCGGTCTACGAGATGCATCTCGGCTCCTGGCGCAAGCGCGGCGACGAGACGCTGACGTACGCCGAGATCGCCGACGAGCTCATCCCCTACCTGACCGACCTCGGGTTCACGCACGTCGAGTTCCTGCCGGTGATGGAGCACCCGTTCGGCGGCTCGTGGGGCTACCAGGTGACGTCGTACTTCGCACCGACCGCGCGCTTCGGCGACCCCGACGGCTTCCGCTACCTCGTCGACCGGCTGCACCGGGCCGGCATCGGCGTGATCGTGGACTGGGTCCCCGCCCACTTCCCCAAGGACGCCTTCGCGCTGGCGCGGTTCGATGGCACTCCGCTCTACGAGGACCCGAACCCATCCCGCGGCGAGCACCCCGACTGGGGCACCTACGTGTTCAACTTCGGCCGCCGCGAGGTCCGCAACTTCCTGGTCGCGAACGCCCTCTACTGGCTGGTCGACTTCCACATCGACGGGCTGCGGGTCGACGCCGTCGCCTCGATGCTCTACCTCGACTACTCGCGCGAGCCGGGCGAGTGGAGCCCCAACGTCCGCGGCGGACGCGAGAACCTGGAGGCCGTGGAGTTCCTGCAGGAGATGAACGGCACCGTGGGCAAGCGGGTGCCCGGCGCGGTCACGATCGCCGAGGAGTCCACCTCCTGGGAGGGCGTCAGCCGCCCCACCTCGGAGGGCGGCCTCGGGTTCGGCTTCAAGTGGAACATGGGCTGGATGCACGACTCGCTGGGCTACTTCCAGTACGACCCGATCCACCGCTCCCACCACCACAGCGAGCTGACGTTCGCGAGCGTCTACGCCTGGTCGGAGAACTTCGTGCTCCCGATCAGTCACGACGAGGTGGTCCACGGGAAGGGGTCGCTGCTGCGCAAGATGCCCGGTGATCGCTGGAAGCAGCTGGCCAACCTGCGGGCCTTCCTCGCGTTCATGTGGGCCCACCCGGGCAAGCAGCTGCTGTTCATGGGCGCCGAGCTCGGCCAGGAGTCGGAATGGGCCGAAGCACGCGAGCTCGACTGGTGGCTTCTCGACCACCCCGAGCACGCGGGGGTCCATGCGTTGGTGCGGGATCTCAACCGCGTCTACGTCGGCAGCCCGGCGCTGTGGTCGCGTGACCACGAGCCCGAGGCGTTCTCCTGGATCGACGCGAACGACGCCAGCCGCAACGTCTTCTCGTTCGTCCGGCACGGGGACTCCGAGCCCGACCTCGTCTGCGTCGCCAACTTCGCGGCGATCCCCCACGACTACCGGCTCGGACTGCCCTCGACCGGCACATGGGAGGAAGTGCTCAACACCGACGCCGAGCTCTACGGCGGTTCCGGGGTGGGCAACCTCGGGCGGGTCGAGGGGGTGGCCGGCGAGCACTCCGGCCAGCCGGCCCATGCCGACATCGCGCTGCCCCCGCTCGGGGTGGTCTGGCTGCGCCGCGCATCATCTCCGTCGCAGTCCTTGACCAGAGCGTCTCAGAAGCCCAAGGACACCGCAGACAGCTGACAGCCGAGTCGGCGGTTCTGCAACGGAGGAGCGCAGCGGGGGAGGTGCAGAAGCGCCGACTCGGCGTCCCGGGCCGCTGCAGAAGCGCCGACTCGGCGTCCCGTTGACACGGTTAGGGTGGCCGCGTGAGCCAGGACCCGACGACCGTGACGACCGTCGCGGACGGGATCGCCCGGATCAGCTGGATCCCGGCGCTGCACGACGAAGGGCTGTGGGGCGCCGCCGACGTCGTACGCCGTGAGGTCGAGGCCGCGTTGTCCGCGCACGGCAGGGTGGAGACCCTCGTCGATCCCGACGACCAACTGGGCCAGCGGGTGGCCACCTGGGCCGGGATGCGCCGCGAGGGAGTGATGCGCGGGCTGGACGTCGAGGGACGATCGGGTGACCGGATCGTCTACGCCCGCCTCGCGACCGATGTGCCGGTGAGCGAGCCGGGTGGTTTCCGGGCGCTGCTCAACTCCTTCCTTCCCCGCAAACGGGCGATCAGCCAGATGCTGATCCGCGACACGGCGGAGCGAGTCCTGCTCTGCGAGCTCACCTACAAGCAGGACTGGGACCTGCCCGGCGGCGTCGTGGAGGTCGGCGAGTCGCCGCAGCTGGCCGTCGGGCGTGAGGTCGAGGAAGAGCTCGGGCTGTCCATGGAAGCCGGCGCCCTGCTCCTCACCGACTGGCTGCCGCCGTGGGGCGGCTGGGATGACGCGCTCTGCCTGGTCTTCGACGGCGGGACCCACGACCCGGCGCTGGCCGAGGACATCGTGAAGCAGGACCGTGAGATCCGGGCTGCGGCGTTCTGCACGATCGACGAGGTGCGCGACCGCGCGGCCGATTTCACCGCCCGACGGGTCGAGGCCGCGGTGGCGAACCTGAAGGCCCCGGGACCGGCCTACACCGAGTCCGGCCGCTGACCGTCCGCACCCGCCCCTCCCGCTCGCCGTCCGGAGAGGGCAGTATCAGCGCGTGAGCTCATTCGTCCACGACTTCGCCGACGGCAACAAGGACCAGCGGGACCTGCTGGGCGGCAAGGGAGCCAACCTTGCCGAGATGACGAATCTCGGGCTGCCCGTGCCCCCCGGCTTCACCATCACGACCGAGGCCTGCCAGGCCTACCTGGCCGAGGGTCACCAACCGGACGGGATGGCCGACGAGGTGTCCGAGCACCTCGCTGCCCTCGAGCAGACCATGGGCCGCACGCTGGGCGACCCCGCCGACCCGCTCCTGGTCAGCGTGCGGTCCGGTGCGAAGTTCTCGATGCCCGGGATGATGGAGACCGTCCTCAATGTCGGACTGAACGACGAGTCGGTGGACGGCCTGGCCCGCAGAGCGGCGACAAGCGGTTCGCGCAGGACTCCTACCGCCGCCTGCTGCAGATGTTCGGCGCCACCGTGCTCGGCATCGACGCCGAACACTTCGCCGAGGCCCTCGACGAGGCGAAGCGCAAGCACGGCACCGACAACGACCTCGACCTGGATGCCGACGACCTGCGGGGACTCGTCACGACCTTCAAGCAGATCGTGGAGGAGCACGCCGGTCGGCCCTTCCCCCAGGACCCGCGCGAGCAGCTCGACCTGGCGGTCCGGGCCGTCTTCGACTCGTGGAACACCGATCGCGCCCGGCTCTACCGCCGGCAGGAGCGGATCCCCGAGGACCTCGGCACCGCGGTCAACGTCCAGGCGATGGTCTTCGGCAACTTCGGCATGGACTCCGGGTCCGGCGTCGCCTTCACCCGCGACCCGGCCAGCGGAGCCCAGGGGGTCTACGGCGACTACCTGCAGAACGCCCAGGGTGAGGACGTCGTCGCCGGGATCCGCAACACGGTGTCGCTCGCCGACTTCGAGGAGGTGGACCAGGGGTCGTACGACGAGCTGATGTCGATCATGGCGAGGCTGGAGCGCCACTACCGCGACATGTGCGACATCGAGTTCACCGTCGAGCGCGGCAAGCTCTGGATGCTGCAGACCCGGGTCGGGAAGCGCACGCCGGAGGCGGCGTTCCGGATCGCGGTGCACATGGTCGACGAGGGGCTGATCGGCATGGACGAGGCCGTGCTCCGGGTGACCGGCGACCAGCTGGCTCAGCTGATGTTCCCCCGCTTCGACGCCGATGCCGAGCGCACCCTGCTCGCCACCGGGATGAACGCCTCCCCCGGGGCCGCCGTCGGCAAGGCCGTCTTCGACTCCGACACGGCCGTCGAGTGGGCAGAGCAGGGCGACGACGTGATCCTGGTCCGCAAGGAGACCAACCCCGACGACCTGCGCGGGATGGTGGCCGCCCGCGGCATCCTCACCAGCCGGGGCGGCAAGACCTCTCACGCGGCGGTCGTCGCGCGTGGCATGGGCCGGACCTGCGTCTGCGGCGCGGAGTCGCTGGACGTGGACGCCAAGGCCCGGGAGTTCCGCGTCCGCGACGGGGAGACCGTGCGCGAGGGCGACGTGATCTCGATCGACGGCACCACCGGGGAGGTGTTCTCCGGCGAGGTGCCGGTCTCCGACTCGCTGGTCGTGCGCCACTTCGAGGGAGAGAAGATCGACGACGACCTGGTCTCCGCGGTGTCCCGGATCATGGCGCACGCCGACGGGGCCCGGCGGCTGCGGGTCCGCGCCAACGCCGACACCCCGGACGACTCCGGCCGCGCGCGGCGCTTCGGCGCTCAGGGCATCGGCTTGTGCCGCACCGAGCACATGTTCCTGGGCGACCGGCGCGAGCTGGTGGAGCGGCTCATCGTCGCCGAGGACGAGGCCGCCCAGACCGAGGCCCTGGACGCGCTGCTGCCGCTGCAACGGGAGGACTTCACCGAGATCCTCGAGGCGATGGACGGGCTCCCGGTCACGATCCGGATGATCGATCCCCCGCTGCACGAGTTCCTCCCGGACCTCACCGAGCTGTCGGTGAAGGTCGCGCTCGCGGAGGAGCGCGGCGAGGTGGACGAGCACGACCGGACCCTCCTGGCCCACGTCCGACGGCTGCACGAGCAGAATCCGATGCTCGGCATGCGGGGCGTCCGGCTGGGCATCGCGATCCCGGGGCTGTTCCGGATGCAGGCCAGGGCCATTCTGGAGGCGGCGGCCGACCGCATCGAGGCTGACGGCCGACCGTTGCCGGAGATCATGATCCCGCTGGTGGCCAGTGTCCGGGAGTTCAATGCGGTCAAGTCGGAGATCCTCGACGTCGCCGAGGAGGTCCAGCAAGATCGCGGAGTCCGGCTCGAGTTCCAGGTCGGCACGATGATCGAGCTGCCGCGCGCCGCGTTCCTCGCCGACCGGATCGCGGGCTCCGCCGAGTTCTTCTCCTTCGGCACCAACGACCTGACCCAGATGGCGTGGGGCTTTTCCCGCGACGACGTCGAGGCCGCGTTCTTCTCGCGCTACTTCGAGCACGGGATCTTCGATGTCTCGCCGTTCGAGTCCCTCGACCAGCTCGGGGTGGGCGGCATGGTCGAGATGGGCACCAGCAAGGGGCGTGCGACGCGCCCCGACCTCAAGGTCGGGATCTGCGGGGAGCACGGCGGCGACCCCCGCTCCATCCACTTCTTCGACCGGGTCGGCCTCGACTACGTCTCGTGCTCGCCCTTCCGGGTTCCGGTCGCACGGCTGGAGGCCGGGCGGTCGGTGCTAGAACAACGCTGAGGCGAGGTTCTGACGGCCGCGCAGCACGCGCGCGTCGTCGTTGCCGACGGCCCCGAAGAGTGCGAGCAGGTGCTCGCGGGCCTGGTTCCGGGCGTCGCCCTCGGTGCGTCGGACCAGCTCGATCAGCCGGTTGAAGGCGTCGTCGACGTGGCCGCCGAGCATGTCGAGGTCGGCGACCATGATCTGCGCGTCGACGTCGTCGGGGTCGGCGGCCGCGGCCTCGCGGGCCGCCTTGAGGTCGACCCCCTGGGTCCGCTGGAGGACCTTGGCCATCGACAGCCCGGCCGCGGCCTCGGCGTCGGCGGGGTTGGCATCGACCAGCTTCTGGTACTCCGCGACCGCCGTGTCGATGTCTCCCTCGCCCAACGCATTCTGTGCCGCGGCGTAGCGCGGGTCGACCGTCTCCTCGGCTTCCTCGCCCTCGGCCGGCGGGGCACCCGTGCGCGGCTGGTGGCGGCCGGTGATGCCCTGCGTCGTCAATTGCTGCATGACCTGGGTGAGGGCGGTGCGCAGCTCCTCGAGGGGTACGACGTCCTGGAACAGCGGCATCGGCCGCCCGTCGACGATGACCACGACGAGAGGGACCGACGGAATCTGCATCGCCTGCGCGATCTGCGGCACAGCATCGATGTCGACGCGGCCGGCCAGGAACTTGCCCTCGAACTCACCCGACAGGGTCTCGATGTCGTCGGCCAGCTGCGCGCTCTCGGGCATCCTCGACCGCGAGAAGAACACCAGCAGCACCGGCGCGTTCATCGACGTCTCGACGATGGACTGGAAGTTCTGCTCGGTGATCTCCACGCAGTAGGACGAGCCGCCGTCGGTTGCGGCAGGCGACGTCGCGGGCTGGGGTGCACCGCTGGGTGCTCCCTTGAGGGCGGAGAGATCGATGGCGCCGGGACGGCTGAACGGCTGCTGCGTCATGGCGCCATCCTATTGAGCGCTGACCCGCCCGAAACTTTCGGGCGGGTCAGCGTCGACCGAGGGCAGTTTCTGGCGGGTCAGCGTTGAGTCAGAAGCGGGCGGGTTCGCGGTACTCGCCCCACTCAGCCCGGAGGGCGTCGCAGATCTCGCCGAGCGTGGCCTCGGCCCGGACACGCCTCGAGCATCGAGTCGATCATGTTCTCGTCGGTCCGCGAGACCTCGACCATCCGGGCGACGGCGGCACGGGCGGCGGCGTCGTCGCGCGTCGTACGACGCTCGGTGAGCTCGCGCACCTGGTCGATCTCGACCTCGTGGCTGACCCGCAGGATCTCCAGGTCGTGGGTGACCGAGTCCTCGTGGCAGTTGACGCCGACGATCTTCTTGTCGCCCTTCTCGAGGGCCTTCTGGTACTGGAACGCGGCTTCCGCGATCTCCGACATGAACCAGCCCTCCTCGATGCCGCGCAGCAGGCCGCGGGTCATCGGCCACTCCGCGCCGTCCGGGTGGCCGGTCGCCTCGCGCGACTGCGCGGCCAGGGCTTCGGTGTCGGCGTGGGTCAGCGTGGAGCCGCCCATGGCGAGGATCTTGTCGAAGATCGCGTTGGCCTCGGCCTCGAGCTTGTCGGTGAGCGCCTCGACGTACCAGGAGCCACCGAGCGGGTCGGCGACGTTGACGACGCCGGTCTCCTCCATGATCACCTGCTGGGTGCGCAGCGCGATCTCGGCGGCCTGCTCCGACGGCAGGGCGAGGGTCTCGTCGAGGGCGTTGGTGTGCAGCGAGTTGGTGCCGCCGAGCACCGCCGAGAGCGCCTCGATGCCGGTGCGGACGACGTTGTTGTAGGGCTGCTGCGCGGTCAGCGAGACACCGGCGGTCTGGGTGTGGAACCGCAGCCACTGGGCCTTCTCGGTCTTCGCGCCGTAGACGTCGCGCATCCAGCGCGCCCAGATCCGGCGGGCGGCGCGGAACTTCGCGATCTCCTCGAAGAAGTCCACGTGCGCGTCGAAGAAGAACGACAGTCCCGGGCGCGAAGACGTCGACGTCGAGACCGCGGGAGAGGCCGAGCTCGACGTACCCGAACCCGTCGGCGAGGGTGAAGCGCGAGCTCCTGCGCGGCGGTCGAGCCGGCCTCGCGGATGTGGTAGCCGGAGACCGAGAGCGGCTTGTAGGCCGGGATCTTCTCGACGCAGTACTCCATCAGGTCGCCGATCAGCCGCAGGTGCGGCTCGGGCGTGAAGAGCCACTCCTTCTGGGCGATGTACTCCTTGAAGATGTCGGTCTGCAGGGTGCCGTTGAGCTTGCCGGTGTCGACGCCGGCGCGCTCGGCGGCGACGAGCATCATGCAGAACACCGGGACGGCCGGGCCGCTGATCGTCATCGAGGTGGTGACCTCAGCCAGGTCGATCCCGTCGAACAGGGTCTCCATGTCGGCGGCGCTGTCGATCGCGACCCCGCAGTGCCCGACCTCGCCGAGCGACTTCGGGTCGTCGGAGTCGCGGCCCATCAGCGTCGGCATGTCGAAGGCGACCGAGAGGCCGCCGCCGCCGCGGCCCAGGATCATCCGGTAGCGCTCGTTGGTCTGCTGGGCGTTGCCGAAGCCGGCGAACTGCCGGATCGTCCACGTCCGGCCGCGGTAGCCGGTCGGGTAGAGCCCGCGCGTGAACGGGAACTCACCGGGCCACTCGGAGTCGTCGGTGCCGTAGGCGGGCTCGACCTCGAGCCCGCTCAGCGTCGTGAAGTCGGCGTCGCGGACCCGTGACTTCTCATAGCGGGACTGCCAGCGGGATCGCGCCGTTTCAGCGGTGGATCGGGCGTCGTCGTCGTTCGAGTGTGTCGGGGCCATGACCCGAAATACTAGGACGTCCAACTGAAATCCGGCCAGTCGCCGCACCGCTCGGTCCGTCCGTGCCAGAATGTCGCGGTCCCCCGGCACGGTGTGGGGGACTCTCGGAAGGGAAAGCGGGATGCGCGAGCCGTCGTACGACTTCTCGGGCCGCCGAGTGCTCATCACCGGCGGAACCCGCGGAATGGGTCTCTACGTCGCTCACGCCTTCGCTGACGCCGGGGCCCAGGTCACGGTCACGGGCGACCAGTACCTCCGGGCCTACTACGACGCGGACCTCTCCCGCTTCGGTTACGACCAGCTACGGCTGATGGACCGCGACTCGATCGCCGCGGTGGCCGGCCGGGTGGGCCCGCTCGACATCCTGGTCAACAACGCACCGCCGGTGATACCGGTCGATGCCGACGCGACCGAGCGACAGTTCCTCGGGCACGCCGTCCAGCTCGGCCTGGTCGGCCCGTTCGCCTTCACCCACCGGCTGCGCTTCCGGCTGGGCCAGAGCACGATGCGCGGCGGCGGCGTCGTGGTGAACATGCCGAGCGCCGAGGCGTGGTTCGAGCTGGCGCACGGCGAGCACGCCCGGCATGAGCTGATCGGCCGCACCCGCCGACTCGCCTCCCAATGGGCGAGCGCAGGAGTGCGGGTCAACACCGTGACCGCCCACCTGGTGGAGCCCCAACGGTCCGGGCTGAGGGTGCAGATCGACCGGAGCTCCGGCCCCTTGCTGACCCGCACCCGCAGCGCACCCACCGGTACCACCCGCGACGTGGGCAACGCCGTCCTCTTCGTCGCCAGCAGCGGTGCTGCGGCGATCCGGGGCCAGACCTTCCACGTCGACGCCTGGCACGAGGACGGCGGCTAGGGCACTCACCTGCGTCCAGCGACACACCTGCCCGGCGCGAACCTCGACGGCGGAGGGCGGCTTCGGCGTCGGGTGGTTCCGCAGGTGGTCCAGGACGTCGGAGCGTCCGTCGATCGTGAGATCCCGATCGCGCCAGGCGACGCGAGGATGCAGGCAGGAGTGCACCTCGCTCCACGCTCCGGCTTCGATCGCCGCCCACAGGGCAGCAGTCGGGGCGGGAAGCTCGGGCAGCTCGTGGAGCATCTTCGGGACGCACATCCGCCACGCGTCGGTGACCAGCTCCCGCATCTCCCGGGCCTCGAGCCGGGGCAGGTGCGCACACACCCACTGGTACCGCAGGTCCGAGGTCGGGGGCAGGAAGAAGGTCTCGGGATCCGACGCCACCAGGCCGTCCCGCTCCGCCCGGGGGAACCCGAAGCCCATCGCCAGCTCGTCACGCGAGAACGCGACGAACACCAGCTGCCCGACCTTGAGCTTCCAGCGGCCACGGATCTCGCGTTCGTAGGCGCGCGGCAGCGCCAGGCCGACCCGGCGGACGTCGTCGGCGGTGGTCACCCGGTCAGCCTAGAAGCCACCACCGGTGGTTGAGGTGCGAAGCGCGCCCTGAGCGCCTGAGCCTCGAAACCCCCGCACCCACGCGCCGCGCTCGTTCCTCGCGCGCCGCTGCTCATCTCAGAAGTCCCCCGCAGCCTGGCGGATCGGGCGCAGCAGCTCCGACAGCTCGCCCAGCTCGCGGTCGCCCAGGACGCCGAGCCCGAAATCGGCCCCCACCAGGTCGCGGGTCGCCTTCTCCACCAGCTTCCGTCCGGCGTCGGTGATCTCCGCGAGCACCGCGCGGCCGTCCTCCGGGTGGGGGCGGCGTACGACGAGGCCGGACGCCTCCAGCCGGCGCACGATCGAGGTGACCGAGGTGGGATGCACCTGCAGCCGCTCCCCCATCTTCCCCAGCGGCAGCGAGCCCGCGGGAGGAGAAGACCAGCAGCACCAGCGCCTCGTAGCGGGCGAAGGTGAGCCCGTGCGGCTTGAGGATCGCGTCGAGACGGCCGATGACGAGCTGCTGGACGCGCATCAGCGACGTCACCGCGTGCATGGCCGGAACGCCGTCCCACCGCTGGCCCCACTGCCGGGCGGCCTCGTCGATCGGGTCGAACGGCAGCGCCATCAGTTCCGGGCCATCAGTTCACGACTCGTGGACCGCGCAGCCCGGACCGCTGCACCACCCGCTGGATGGCCAGGTCCCGCTCGTCGGGCCGGCCGACGTACCGGATGTCGCGCAGCCCCTGCTCCTGGGCGGCGGACTCGAAGACGAAGTGCCCGAAGCCGAGCATGCGGCCATGCAGGGGCTTGACGACCGTGATGTCGAGGATCCGGTGCAGCGGCATCGTGGCGAGCTGTCTGGGACAGCACGCCGTGGAGCCGGAAGACGCGCATGTTGGTGATCACGAACCGGTCCCGGTGCTCGCGGGCTGCTCCCCATGCCGCGTGGCCGAAGAGCGCGAACGCCACCAGGAGCGGGACCGTGGCGAGGTCCTCCGGACGACCTGCGCCGTCAGGCCCAGCATCAGCGACAGCCGAGGGCGACTCGAGGAGCGGGCAGGGTGTAGGCCGACCCAGTGGTGATGCACGACGTCGACGATGACCTCGCCCTCCTCGCGGAGGAGGTGCTTGCCGATGTGCGGGTCGCGGCGGACGACTCAGCCGACCGGACAGCGGACTCAGGTCAGCGCCCCGAAGAAGTCGATCAGCGCCCGGAACAGCTGCGTCGCGAGGTGCCAGGTCTGGGAGCCGGCGCCCTTGGCCGCGTCCGCCAGCCCGTGGGGGTCGGTGAACATCCAGAACCCCAGGAACACGACGACGATGGCCAGCACCGCCTTCTTGGCGTTCATGCAACACACTCCCGTCTGGGCGACACAGGTCCAGACTTGTCTAACAGATCGCGGATCACCGGCGGGACAGGCGCGCCACGGAGCCCCCAGCAGGTGGGCTGGCTCATTCCGAGAACGCCTCCAGCAGGGTGTCGGCCGCGGTGTAGGGGTCCGTCTTACCGGCCACCACGGCGGCCGCCAGGTCGTCGAGCTCGGACCGGCCGTGCACGTCGCCCCAGCGCGCGCGCAGCGCGGTGACCGCGATCGCCTCGATCTCGTCGCGGGCCCGGCGGGTACGACGCCGCTCGAGCTCGCCGCTCTCCTCGAGCCAGGCGCGGTGCTTGTCGATCTCGGCGACGACCTCGTCGAGCCCCTCGGCGCGGGAGGCGATGGTCTTCACGATCGGCGGCTTCCAGGAACCCTCGGGCCGCTCGGCCAGCGCCAGCATGGACCGCAGGTCGCGGCGCACCTGGTCGGCGCCGTCCCGGTCGGCCTTGTTGACGACGTAGAGGTCGCCGATCTCGAGGATCCCGGCCTTGGCGGCCTGGATCCCGTCGCCCATCCCGGGGGCGAGCAGCACCAGCGTGGTGTCGGCGAGGCCCGGCGATCTCCACCTCGCTCTGCCCGACGCCCACCGTCTCGATCAGGATCACGTCACAGCCGGCCGCGTCGAGCACCCGCAGCGCCTGGGGCGTGGTCCACGCCAGTCCGCCGAGGTGGCCGCGCGAGGCCATCGAGCGGATGTAGACGTCGCGGTCCAGCGCGTGGTCCTGCATGCGGACCCGGTCGCCGAGCAGCGCGCCGCCGGAGAACGGCGAGGAGGGGTCGACGGCCAGGATGCCGACCCGCTTGTCGGCACGGCGCAGCTCGGTGACCAGCGCCGAGGTCGAGGTCGACTTGCCCACGCCCGGGGAGCCGGTGATGCCGACCACCTGGGCGTGGCCGGCGTGCGGCGCCAGCGCCGCCATCACCTCCCGGAGCAGCGGGGACTCGTCCTCGACCAGGGAGATCAGCCGGGCGACGGCGCGGGGGTGCCCCTCCCGAGCCTTCGCGACCAGGTCCGGGACGTCTCCCGACGACCGCCGTGCCCGCGCGCCGGCCGACCCTGTCGAGACCAACCTCAGCGCTGGGGACGCGGACGATCAGCGCGTCGCCCTGGCCGCCGCCGCCGCAGAGCGCGGCCGCGCCGACGCCGCCGCCGCGCCGCTTGAGCTCCAGCGCGAGGTGGAGCACGACGCGGGTGCCGGACATGCCGACCGGGTGGCCGAGCGCGATCGCGCCGCCGTTGACGTTGACCTTGTCGTCGTCGACGCCGAGCTCGCGGGCCGACTCGATGCCGACCGCCGCGAAGGCCTCGTTGAACTCGAACAGGTCGAGGTCGGCGGGCGCGATGCCCTCCTTCTCGCAGGCCTTCTTGGTCGCGTTGGCGGGCTGCAGCTGCAGCGTGGAGTCGGGGCCGGCGACCTGGCCGTGGGCGCCGATCTCGGCCAGCCACTCCAGGCCGAGCTCCTCGGCCTTGGCCTTGCTCATCACGACGACCGCCGCGGCGCCGTCGGAGATCTGCGACGCGGAGCCGGCGGTGATGGTGCCGTCCTTGGCGAACGCCGGGCGCAGCTTGCCGAGCGACTCGGCGGTGGTGTCGCCGCGCACGCCCTCGTCCTGGGAGACGACGACCGGGTCGCCCTTGCGCTGCGGGATCGCGACCGGGACGACCTCCTCGTCGAAGACGCCGTTCTTCCAGGCCGTCGGCGGCCTTCTGGTGCGACTGCGCGGCGAACTCGTCCTGCTCCTCGCGGGTCAGGCTTGATGCCCGCGGCGTTGCACTGCTCGGTCAGCCGACCCATCGCCTGGTTGGTGAACTGGTCGTAGAGCGCGTCGTAGGCCATCGAGTCGACGAGCGGGGTGTCGCCGTACTTGAAGCCCTCGCGGGACTTCGGCAGCAGGTGGGGGGCGTTGGTCATCGACTCCATGCCGCCGGCGACGACGATCTCGACCTCGCCGGCGCGGATCAGCTGGTCGGCCATCGCGATCGCGTTGAGGCCGGAGAGGCACACCTTGTTGATGGTGATCGACGGGATGGTCATCGGGATGCCGGCGGCGACTGCCGGCCGCGCGGGCGGGGTTCTGGCCGGCACCGGCCTGGATGACCTGGCCCATGATCACGTAGTCGACCTGGTCGCCGGCGACGCCGGCCTTCTCGAGCGCGCCCTTGATGGCGACGCCGCCGAGGTCGGCCGCGGACTGGTCCTTGAGGCCACCGAGCAGGCGTCCGATGGGGGTGCGCGCTCCGGCGACGATGACGGAACCGGACATGCGTGCCTCCAGCGTTGCCGAACGGTCGAGATCTGTGACCGACGATACCCGTGACCGTCTCACCGATCGTCCGGGGTCGCGCCCGCGAGATCGTCGTACGACGATGGTCTGAACACGCCACGAGCCGCTCGCTGCGTCACGCGTCCGCGGGGACGACGCATGAGCGCGCCACTGGACCTGCCCGAGCACCTGTTCACCGCGATCGACCACGTCGGCATCGCCGTGCCCGACCTGGACGAGGCGATCGCGTTCTACCGCGACACCTTCGGGATGCGGGTGGCCCACGAGGAGACCAACGAGGAGCAGGGCGTCCGCGAGGCGATGATGTCGGTCGGTGGCGAGCTCCGGCTCGTGCATCCAGCTGCTCGCCCCGCTCTCCCCCGAGTCGACGATCGCGAAGTTCCTCGACCGGTCCGGCCCCGGCATCCAGCAGATGGCCTACCGGGTCACCGACGTCGAGCAGGTCAGCGCGATCCTGCGCGAGCGCGGCGTCCGCCTGCTGTACGACGCCCCGAGGCGCGGCACCTCGGGCTCCCGGATCAACTTCATCCACCCCAAGGACGCCGGCGGGGTGCTCGTGGAGCTGGTCGAGCCGGCTGCGGGCGCACGACGGTCCGATGGTCGCATGAGGTCACACGCGGTTCGCCATGAGCGCTCAAGCAGGTCGTGGAGTCGGCGCCCACTGCCGACCACCCCGCCGCACGGTTACCGGTCGGTATCTTCGCCCAGACCCCCACCGACCCACAGGAGAGCCACGTGCAGAACATCCTCGACGCGATCCTCGCCGGCGACACCGGCGCCGGAGGACTTCGCCAACCTCGACCTCCCCGAGTCCTACCGCGCGGTGACCGTGCACAAGGACGAGGTGGACATGTTCGAGGGGCTCGCGACCAGCGACAAGGACCCCCGCAAGTCCCTGCACGTCGAGGACGTGCCGCTCCCCGAGCTCGGGCCCGGCGAGGCCTACGTCGCGGTGATGGCCAGCGCGATCAACTACAACACCGTCTGGACCTCGATCTTCGAGCCGGTGTCGACGTTCGGCTTCCTCGAGCGCTACGGCCGGCTGTCCCGCTGGCCAAGCGCCACGACCTGCCCTACCACGTGGTCGGCTCCGACCTCGCCGGCGTCGTGCTGCAGACCGGGCCGGGCGTGCACTCCTGGCAGCCCGGCGACCGAGGTCGTCGCGCACTGCCTCTCCGTCGAGCTGGAGAAGCCCGACGGGCACAACGACACGATGCTCGACCCCGAGCAGCGGATCTGGGGCTTCGAGACCAACTTCGGCGGCCTGGCCCACATCGCGCTGGTCAAGTCCAACCAGCTGATGCCCAAGCCCGCCCACCTCACCTGGGAGGAGGCCGCCTCCCCCGGCCTGGTCAACTGCACGGCCTACCGCCAGCTGGTCGAGCAAGAACGGCGGCGGACATGAAGCAGGGCGACAACGTCCTGATCTGGGGCGCCTCCGGCGGCCTCGGCGGCTTCGCGACGCAGTACGCCCTCAACGGCGGGGCGACGCCGGTCTGCGTGGTCTCCAACGAGGAGAAGGCCGAGATCTGCCGCAGCATGGGCGCGGAGCTGATCATCAACCGCTCCGAGGAGGACTACAAGTTCTGGAAGGACGAGCACACCCAGGACCCCAGGGAGTGGAAGCGCTTCGGCGCCAAGATCCGTGAGCTGACCGGCGGCGAGGACATCGACATCGTCTTCGAGCACCCTGGCCGGGAGACCTTCGGCGCCTCGGTCTACGTCACCCGCAAGGGCGGCACGATCACCACCTGCGCGTCGACCTCCGGCTACATGCACGAGTACGACAACCGCTACCTCTGGATGAACCTCAAGCGGATCATCTCGCTCCCACTTCGCCAACTACCGCGAGTCGTGGGAGGCCAACCGCCTCATCGCCAAGGGCATGATCCACCCCACCCTGTCGCGGACCTACGGCCTCGACGAGGTCGGCCAGGCCGCGCTCGACGTCCACCAGCAACGCCCACCAGGGCAAGGTCGGCGTGCTCTGCCTGGCTCCCGAGGAGGGCCTCGGCGTGCGCGACGAGGAGATGCGCGCCCAGCACCTCGACGCGATCAACCGCTTCCGCGGCGTCTGAGCCGCCGCCCAGACCACCTGCCAGACCCACGGATTGCCCGAATCAATCCAGCGAGCCGGGGTGGGCTGTTCGGCGACCGATCGGCGACACTGGGGTCCGAGGTACCAGCCAATCCGGAAGAGGAAGCACCACCATGAGCGACCAGGGTCTGTCCATCTTCGACGACGACGAGACCGACGAGTCGACCGACGACACCACCGACGAGGGCACGCCGACGCCGAGAAGACCCAGGTGATGCCCGCCGTGAAGGCGCACCGGCGGGGAGTCGCAGAGGGCGTCCTCGAAGCCGGCACCCGAACGCACGGCACCCGCACCGCGGAGTCAGCCGAGCCAGCCCCGCCAGCCGTCTGCCGCGCCCTCGTCGGCGCCGCGGCCGGCCCCGCAGCCGGCCGCTGCGTCCCAGCCGCCGGCATCGCGACCCACCGTCCCGCCCCCGGCCGCGAGCGGTCCCGGCTTCCCGGTCGTGCGCCGCGGCGGCTACGACAAGGACGCGGTCGACGCCCGGTTCCGCCAGCTGACGACCGAGAAGGCCGGCCTGAGCAGCAGCCTCACCGACTCCGAGAAGCGCGTGCTCGAGCTCGAGGGCCAGCTCGAGGAGGCCCGCAAGCAGCTCGCCGAGAACCAGAACCCGTCGTACGCCGGGCTGGGCGGCCGCGCCAGCGCCATGCTGCGCCTGGCCGAGGAGGAGGCCGGCGACGTCCGCGCCGCCGCCGAGCGCGACGCCGCCGAGATCCGCGAGCAGGCGACCCGCGACGCCAAGGCGATCCGCGCCGAGGCCGCCCGCGAGGCCGAGGACATGCGGCTGGTCCAGCTCCAGGAGCTCGACGAGACCCGCGACGCGGATGCTCGCCGACGCCGAGCAGGAGCGCGCCCTGGCCAAGGCCGAGGCCGACGACCTGCTGGCCTCCGCCAAGCGCGAGGCCGACCAGCTCCGGCTGGCCGCCCAGCAGGAGACCAACGACCTGCGGACCACCGCCAAGCGCGAGTCCGAGCAGGCCCGCGCCGCGGCCGACCGCGAGGTGCAGGAGGCCCGGCGGACGCTGGCCGTGGAGAAGGAGCGGCTGGCCAAGGAGGCGACCGACCACCACTCCAACGCCACCGCCGAGACCAAGCGGCTGGTCGAGGAGGCCGAGGAGCGGGCCGCCGCCGCCGAGCAGCGCGCCCGCGAGGCGCTCGGCCAGGCGACCACCCACCGCCAGCAGGCCCAGACCGAGTCCGAGGCGCTGCTGACCCGTGCCCGCCGCGAGGCCGAGCAGATCGTGGCCTCGGCCCGCACCCAGGCCGAGTCGATCACCTCGCCGCGGCGACGCCGAGGCCGAGCGGCAGCTGGCCGAGATCAGGGCCGAGGTGGACCGGATGACCAAGCGCCGCGACGCGATCGCCGCCCAGCTCGCCTCGCTGCGCGACGTCGTCGCCGGGTTCGGCGAGGACGAGAGTTGAGCGACGACCCCGCCGCCGACGCGCCCGAGGGGCCGACGGGCGGGCGGCGGCGGCCGGCACGAGGCCACGACGAGGCCGGCTCGACGGCGCGGACTGCGACGGACGTACAGCCCGCGCCGGCGACCTCGGCACGAGCCGGGCTCGGCGCCGTTCGAGCGCCACTCGCCGTTCTACATCGGCTTCTTCGGCGGGCTCGGGGCGCTGCTCGCCTACTGGCTGGGCACGCAGCTGCTGGCGATCAGCTCGGTGCTGATCCTGGTCGTGGTGGCGATGTTCCTCGCGGCCGGGCTCAACCCGGTGGTCGAGTTCTTCGTGCGGCGCGGGCATGCGGCGCTCCTACGCCGTGCTCTCCGTCATCGTGATGGTGCTGATCGCGCTCGCGCCTGTTCGTGCTCGCGATCGTCCCGGTCATCAGCGACCAGGTCGCCGCGCTCACCGAGAACGCCCCCGAGCTGGTTCGACGAGCTCCAGCGCAACCGGCAGATCCAGGAGCTCGACGACAAGTACGACGTCATCGACAAGGCGAAGGACTACATCGCAGCAGGGCGACTTCGCCAGCAGCCTGTTCGGCGGCGTCCTCGGGGTCGGCCTGGCGGTGCTGTCCGCGCTGCTCAACGCCTTCATCGTCGATCGTGCTGACGCTCTACTTCCTGTCCTCGCTGCAGACCACCAAGAACGCGCTCTACCGCCTGGCCCCGCCCTCCCGCCGCGACCGGGTCACCAAGCTCGGCGACCGGGTGCTCGGCAGCATCGGCGGCTACGTCTCCGGCGCGTTCATCGTCGCCACTGTGCGCCGGCATCTCGTCGCTGGTCTTCCTGTTCGTCGTCGGCCTCGGCGAGTACGCCGTGGCGCTGGCCTTCGTGGTCGCCCTGCTCGACGTGATCCCGATGATCGGCGCCACCATCGGCGCCGTGATCGTGACCGCGATCGGCTTCGCCACGGACGTGAAGATCGGCCTCGCCTGCGTGATCTTCTACCTCGATCTACCAGCAGGTCGAGAACTACGTGATCTACCCGCGGGTGATGTCGAAGTCCGTCGACATCCCCGGCGCGGTCACCGTCATCGCCGCGCTGGTCGGCGCCGCGCTGCTCGGCGTCGTCGGCGCGCTGCTGGCGATCCCGACCGCGGCCGCGATCCTGATGCTCACCCGCGAGGTGTTCGTCCGGCGCCAGGACGCCCGCTGAGCTCAGGCCTGGGTCAGGCCGGACGTCGCTCGGCCCGGAGCACGGTCCGCTCGCCCAGCTTGACCGCCACCACGCCGGCGAGGATCAGCACGCCGCCGAGCAGCTGGACCGGGCGCGGCAGCTCGTCGAGCAGCAGCCAGGCCCACAGGACGCCGGCACAGCACCTCGGTCAGGGCGACGAACGACGCCAGCCGCGAGCCGAGCCGGCGGATCGCGGCGATGCCGGTCGTGTAGGCGATCGCCGCGGTCACCAGACGCCAAGCAGCGCCAGCGGCACCCACCACGCGACCGACGCGCCGGCGTACTCCACGGACGCAGACGCGCGTGCATCGGCAGCAGGCCGACCAGCCCCAGCAGGGCGAGGGCCAGCGGTGCCGACCACCAGTCCGCCGGCGGCGAGCGCCAGCGGCGGCAGGCCGTTGCTCTCGTCGGCGGAGATGACGAAGTACGTCGCCGCCCCGACCATCGCGGCCAGCGCCCACAGCACGCCCGGGACGCTGAGGTCCGCGCCGGAGAGCAGGTCGAGGACCAGGACCAGCCCGAGCGCGGCGAGGCCGGCGCCGACGAGGGTGACCCGGCCGGGCCGCTGCCCGTGCCGGAGCCACAGCCAGACGACCACCGCCGCCGGGGCGGTGTACTCGATCAGGAGGGCAGGGCCCGACCTGCATGTGCGGGACGGCGGAGAAGTAGCAGAACTGGGCGCCGGCGACGGCGAGGACGCCGTACATCACCACCAGGCCGGCGTTGCGGCGCAGAGATCGCCCACTGTCCGCGCAGGGCGACCGCGGCGAACGGGGCGACGAGCAGCGCGGCGCCGCCGACCCGGACCAGGTCACGGCGCCGGCGCTCCAGCCGGCCTCGAGCAGGGGCCGGGCCAGGGCACCGGACAGGCCGAACGTGACCGCCGAGACGAGCGCGAACGCAAGACCGGACGCCGTCCGCGAGCGCGGAGCGGCCACCGTTGCGTCATGTGTCATCGTCGCCATGACTCATGACATTACGTCCTCGTTTGGTAATGTGTCAACGTGGTTTTCACTCATGACACCGGGGACGCGTTGCTCGCCGCTGTCGCGCTGGTCAACAGCGCCGACGACCCGGACACGCTGACCACCCTCGAGGACGCTCAACGCGTTCTACGACGAGCACGGCTACACCGGCGCCCGCCCCCGGACCCGCGCCGACCTGGACGCCGTCCGCGCCATCCGCGAGCCCCTGCGCCAGCTGCTCACGTCCGACCGCGACGCCGCGGTGGCGCCTGGTCAACGCGATCCTGGCCGAGCACCGCGCGCTCCCCCAGCTGCGTGCGGCACGACGCGCTGGACTGGCACCTGCACGCCGTCGACCGACGACGCACCGTTCGCCACCCGGATCGCCGTCGAGACCGCGATGGCGATGATCGACGTGATCCGCGCCGACGAGATGTCCCGCCTCGGCATCTGCGCCGACGACGACTGCGAGGGCGTCGTGCTCGACCTCTCCCGCAACCGGTCGCGGCGCTTCTGCAGCACCGCCTGCGGCAACCGAGCGCGGTCGCGGCCTACCGCGCCCGGCAGCGGGGTTGATTGCTCCGGCGTCAACGTCGAGGAAGCGGCGCAGCACCTCCAGGAAGATCTCGGGCTGCTCGGAGTGCACCCAGTGCCCGGCGCCCTTGATCGTCACCCGCCGGTTGCGGGGGAACCAGCGGTCCATCGCCTCGGCGTACTCCTCGCGCACGTAGTCGGAGCGGTCGCCGCCCACCCAGAGCACCGGACCGTCGTAGGGCGACGACGTCCGAGAGCCGCTCCTCGGGCCAGCCGCCCAGCTCGCTCGAGCTCGTCGCCCAGGACCTCGAGGTTGACCTGCCACCGCCAGTCGTCGCCGTCGCGGCGGAGGTTCTGCAGCAGGAAGCTGCGCACGGTGTCGTTGGGTACGGCGTCGCGCAGCTGCTCGTCGGCGTCGCTGCGACGCTCGAGCGCGGCCAGGTCGAGTCCGCTGCATCGCCTCGATGTACGCCGGCGAACTCCCGCGTGTTGTCGTAGGTCACCGGCGAGACGTCCACGACGCACAGCCGCTCGACCAGCTCGGGGTGCCGCAGCGCCAGCACCATCGCGATCTTGCCGCCCATCGAGTGCCCGACCAGCGTCACGGGTCGTCGGCGGAGAACAGCCCGCGCCACCCGGTCGGCGAGGTCGAGGTAGTCGAAGCGGTCGATCCACGCCGACCGCCCGTGGTTGGGCATGTCCACCAGGAGCACCCGGTGGTTCGCGGCCAGCTGCTTGCCGATCTGGGTCCAGTTCTGCCCTGCCCGAAGAGGCCGTGGCAGAACGCGACGGTGGAGCCGGTCTCCCCGAGCTCGGTGACGTGGAGGTCTGGATCAGGCACGGCAGCAGTGTGTCAGCCCGTCAGCGCGTAACCATCACCGCTCGTGGCGCGTTGAGGGGTCACCCACCTCACGCAACGAAGGACACCACCCATGTCTCCCCTTCGCACCCGACTGGCCGCGCTCACCTGCGCCGCCGCCGTCGTGCTCGCCTCCGGCCCGGTCACCACCGGGTCCGCCCACGCCGAGACTCCCGCCCCGCAGCCGGATCGGGCTGGACCGGTTGCTGGCCTCCGACGCCGACTCCGCCCGAGGCATCGCCACGTTCTCCGCCGTGCCGACGGCGGCCAGGTGAGCGCGCTGCGCGACCTCGGCCTGGTCGTCCAGCCGATGCAGCGGCTGCCGCTGGCCCTGGTGCAGGGGCCGGTGTCCGCGCTCACCGAAGGCCGTCAGCAGCGGGATCGCCGCGACGTCTACCCGGACGAGAAGCTGGAGCTACCACGACACCGCGTCGTCCAACGTCGTGTCGTCCTCGACCGGGGCGGCCGAGCGGCTGCGCGCGCAGGGATTCACCGGCAAGGGCGTCACGGTCGGCATCGTCGACTCGGGCTGCGACGGGACCCACCCGGACCTCGCCGACCACATCAAGCACAACGTGACCCTGGTCAGCGCCGAGTACGCCAACCAGCAGCCCAACGAGGACAACACCCTCGTGGTGCCCGATCGACCAGGGTCCCTACAACAACACCGACCTCGGCAGCGGCCACGGCACCCACGTCGCCGGCATCATCGCCGCCGACGGCACGACCAGCCAGGATCACCTCGGCGTCGCCCCGGACGCGAAGCTTGCCTGCTTCGCAATCGGCGCGGTGATCACCACCACCGCCGTCGTGACGGCCTACGACTACATGCTGCGCCAGCCGAAGATGCTCGGGATCGACGTCATCAACAACTCGTGGGGCAACAGCTTCCGCCAGTACGACCCGAAGGACCCGGTCAACGTCGCCACCCGGGCGGTCACCGACAAGGGCGCCACCGTGGTGTTCTCCGCCGGCAACTCCGGCGCCGAGAACGCCGAGGCGAGCGTCAGCCCGTTCAACCAGGCACCCTGGGTGATCTCGGTGGCCGCGAGCGACGGTCGAGCGGGTGCGCGGCGACTTCTCCTCCAACGGCGTCCAGTACGACAACATGCAGCCCGAGAGGATCGGCGAGGGGTGGCCACACCGTGGCCTTCGGCGACCGGACCGGCCTCACCTGGCCCGACATCTCGGCGCCCGGTGTGTCGATCTCCTCCTCGTGCGACACCACCGGGACCGTCATCGGCCCCTGCCCGCCGGGAGAGAACGACACCGCCTCCGGCACCTCGATGGCCAGCCCGCACATCGCGGGTGCGGCGGCCGTCGTCACCCAGGCCAACGGCTCGCTGAGCCCGGCCCAGGTCCAGGACGCGCTGACCGCCACCGCGTCTGCGGTGCTGGGACGGGAAAGGGAAGCGGGTGCCCCAGTGGCAGGTCGGCTACGGCCACGTGAACCTCGACCGGGCCGTCGCCCTGGTCCGCGGACCCGGTTGGTCGACCGACCTGCAGCAGGCGACCAGGCGGGCCGAACTGCGGATGCTGCGGGCGGACGGCTGGCGGGTCTCCCGCAGCGACATCTGGCAGTACGACGCTCCGCCCGCCACGCTCGGCGGCTCGGACTCGGCGTCGTACACCGTGAACGTCCGAGCGGGGCGTCGACCGGCTGAAGGTCGTGCTCGTCTACCCGACGCCGGGCACCGTGGCCAACCTCGCCAGCTACACCGCGACGGTGTCCAGGAACGGCAAGCAGGTGGGCACCACCGAGACCAACATCAACTACGCCACCGGCGTCGCGACGCTGCTGTCGTGAAGGACGTGTCGGCCGGCAAGTACGTCGTCGACGTCTCCGGTGACTACGCAGTCTCGGACCCGGACACGATCGACAGCGACTCGGTCAACGGCCGCGTGGTGTTCCTCCAGGTGGCCCAGCTGCGCCACCGCTGACCCGCCCGAAACTCGCCCGAAATCGCGCTGACCCGCCCGAAAGTTTCGGGCGGGTCAGCGTGGGTCTAGAAGTCGAAGCCGCCGAAGTCGAAGCCGTCGCGTGCGCCATGGCGTCACCGATGCCCTCGCCGATGCCGCCGATCGCGTCGAAGCCGCCGAACCCGCCGAACAGCAGGCCCATGAACATCATGTCCATCGGCCCGAACCCGCCGAAGTAGCCGCGCGGCGTAGGGCTGGTAGGCCCGGCCGCCCTGGTAGTAGGGCACCCGCTGGGAGCCGACCATGACCATCCGGGAGTCGGGCTCGGCGCCGACGCGCACCCGCTCGGCGTCCAGGGCGCAGGCCGGCACGTCGCGCTGGGTCCCGCCGGGCGGGGTCCAGGACACGTCGACCACGGACAGGCCGTGCCGGGGGTCGAAGAAGCACGGTGGCCGCCGGGTCGGCAGCGCCTCGCCCGCCACCCGCGCCCGGACGCAGGCGATGGCGTAGCGGCCGTCCTCGAGGATCTCGGTCACGTGCTTGATGTGTTCGGGCTCGGTGATGTTGTCGCCGGCGCGTCTTCGCCGACTCGTAGGCGTCGAGGGCCCGCTGGTAGTCGGCGCGCTGCCCGCCGTCCAGCTCGTGACCGGACAGCTCGAGGTCGAGCTCCTGGAGATCGACACCGAGGGCGGTGATGTCCTCGAACGCCAGCTTCTTCACCGGCTCGAGCTCGGCGGCCTTCTTCGCCAGCGCACGCTGCCTGCTCGACCTTGCTCGCGTAGCCGACGATCCCGAGGACCACGGCAAGCAGCAGCAGGATGACCAGGAGCTCCATGGCCACAGCGTACGTCCGAGCCTCAAGGCCGGTGTCGGTCGGTTGTGGTCGGATGTCTTCCATGACCACAGAGATCCAGGTGACCTTCGACTGCGGCGATCCGGCCGCGCTGGCCGGCTTCTGGTGCGACGTCCTCGGCTACGTCATCCAGGCGCCGCCACCAGGCTTCGACAGCTGGGAGCAGGCGCTCGAGGCGTTCGGCGTTCCGCCGGAGAGACGCAACGACGCATCGGCGGCCGTCGATCCCGAAAGCGTCCGGCCCCGGCTCTTCTTCCAGAAGGTGCCCGAGGGCAAGACGGCCAAGAACCGCGTGCACCTCGACGTGCGGGCGGCGCCCGGCCTCGAGGGCGAGAAGCGCATGGCCGCGCTGGAGGCCCGCTGCGAGGAGCTGGTCGCGGCCGGCGCCAGGAGGGTGGAGCGTCACGAGCCCGCGCCGCCGATGGCCGGCGGTCACATCGTCATGACCGACCCGGAGGGCAACGAGTTCTGCCTGGACTGATCAGCGGGTGCTGTAGTCGCGGAAGCCGCGCTTGGTCTTGCGGCCGAGGTAGCCCGCCGTGACCAGGTGCTCCAGCAGCGGTGCCGGCGCGAAGCCGGGCTCGCGGAACTCGAGGTAGAGCTCGCGCTGGATCGCCAGCGAGACGTCGTTGCCGACCACGTCGAGCAGCTCGAACGGCCCCATCGGCAGCGCGCAGCCCTGCTTCATCGCCACGTCGATGTCGTCGGCGGTGGCGTAGTGCGCCTCGAGCATCTTCACCGCGTCGTTGAGGTAGGGGAACAGCAGCGCGTTGACGATGAAGCCGGCCCGGTCGCCGCACGAGACGGCCACCTTGCCGACCTTGGTCGCACAGCGCGCGGGTGGTCTCGGTGACCTCGTCGGCGGTGGTCACGGTGGAGACCACCTCGACCAGCTTCATGATCGGGGCCGGGTTGAAGAAGTGCATCCCGATGACGTCCTGGGGCCGCTTGGTCGCCTGCGCGCACTCGATGATCGGCAGCGAGGAGGTCGTCGTGGCGAGGATCGCGCCGGGCTTGCAGATCTCGTCGAGGTTCTCGAACAGCGTGGTCTTGATCTTGAGGTCCTCGGCGATCGCCTCGACCACGATGTCGGCCGAGCCGAGGTCGTCGAGCGACGTGGAGCCGGTCAGCCGGCCCAGCACCTCGGCCTTCGCCGACTCCTCGAGCTTGCCGCGCTGGATCGCCTTGTCGAGCGAGCGCTCGATGGTGGCCCGCACGCCGTCGACCTTGTCCTGGGACCGGCCGACGTAGAGGACGTCGTACCCGGCCTTGGCGAAGACCTCGACGATGCCGGTGGCCATGGTGCCGGTGCCGACCACGCCGACCTGCTTGATGTCGTGCCGCAGCTGCGGCTTCTCGTCGGCCGACGGGGTCTGCTCGTCGGCGACGACGACCGGGCTGTCGGGACCCTCGTAGGTGTAGAAGCCGCGGCCGGTCTTGCGGCCGAGCATGCCCGCGGTGACCATCTGCTTGAGGATCGGTGCCGGGGCGTGCAGGCGGTCGCGGCCCTGGCGGTACATCGTCTCGAGGATCTCGTACGCCGTGTCGAGGCCGATCAGGTCGAGCAGCGCGAGCGGACCCATCGGGTAGCCGCAGCCGAACCGCATCGCGGCGTCGATGTCCTCGCGGGTGGCGTAGCGGCCCTCGTACATCGAGACCGCGTGGTTGAGGTAGCCGAAGAGCAGGGTGTTGGCGATGAAGCCCGCCTTGTCGCCGCAGACGACGGGGTTCTTGCCGAGCTGGTCTGACGAGCTCCTTGACGTCCTCGAGCACCTGCGGCTCGGTGACGACCGTGCGCACGATCTCGACAAGGTTCTGGACCGGCGCCGGGTTGAAGAAGTGGACGCCGATGACCCGGCCGGGCCGACTGTTGGCGGTGGAGATCTCGGTGACCGAGAGGGACGAGGTGTTGGTCGCCAGGATCGACTCCGGCGCGACGATGTCGTCGAGCTGGCGGAAGATCTCCTTCTTGACCTCGAGCGACTCCACGACCGCCTCGACCACGAAGTCGGCGTCCGCCAGGTCCTTCATCGAGGTGGTGAACGAGATCCGTCCCAGCAGCTCCTGCTGCTCCTCCTCGGTCATCTTCTCCCGCTTCACCGCGCGGCCGGTCGAGTGCTCGAGGTGCTGGCGGCCACGCTCCAGCCCCTCGTCGTTCAGCTCGACGCCGACCACGCTGTAGCCGTTGCGGGCGAAGACCTCGGCGATGCCGGCACCCATGGTGCCGAGGCCGATCACGCCGATGGTGCCGAAGTCGCGCGGGATTCTGCGGGGTGCTGGTCATGCGGGGCATCATGACACGCGCTCACCGCCGCCCGACCACGTGTCCGAGCGAGGAAACGAGCACCACGGTCAGGTAGATTCCGGCCCCGTGAGACTCGTCGTTGCCCGGTGCCAGGTCGACTACGCCGGACGGCTGACCGCCCACCTCCCGATGGCGACGCGGGTGCTGATGATCAAGGCCGACGGCTCGGTGCTGGTCCACTCCGACGGCGGCTCCTACAAGCCGCTGAACTGGATGTCGCCGCCCGTGCACCCTGCGCGAGGGCACGACCGACGACGGGCAGGTCGAGTGGACGGTCTCCGAGCAGGACCGACGACACCCTGCGCATCCTGATCGAGGAGGTCCACCACGACTCCTCCCACGAGCTCGGCATCGACCCCGGCCTGCAGAAGGACGGCGTCGAGAAGCACCTCCAGGAGCTGCTCGCCGAGCACCCCGGCACGCTGGCCGACGGGCTGAGCCTGGTCCGCCGGGAGTACCCCACCGCGATCGGGCCGGTCGACCTGATGTGCCGCGACGCCGTCGGGCGCCAGCGTCGCGGTCGAGATCAAGCGCCGCGGCGAGATCGACGGCGTCGAGCAGCTGACCCGCTACCTCGAGCTGCTCAACCGCGACCCGCTGCTGCGCCCCCGTCCGCGGCATCTTCGCCGCCCAGGAGATCAAGCCCCAGGCCCGCGTGCTCGCCACCGACCGCGGCATCGCCTGCGCGGTCGTCGACTACGACGCCCTGCGCGGCCTCGACGACCCGTCGCACCGGCTCTTCTGAGCACCACGACGGGGTCGTCTGCTCAACTGGTCGCCAGAGCGACCGTTCCAGCACACGACTCTCCTACCGGCCGCTCCCGACTCAACCACCGGCCAGCGAGACGACCTCGTCGGCCACGCCCCAGCTCAGGGTGACGCCCGAGCCGCCGTGGCCGTAGCAGTGGATGACGTCCCCCTCCCGCTCGAGGCGTACGGCGGGTCGCACCGGGCGCAGCCCGACCTTGTGCCGCAGCACCCGGGCGCCCCGCAGCTCCGGCACCAGCCGCGACGCCCGGGCGAGGATCTCGCGCGGCCTCGTCGGGGACGGGGGTGCGGCTCCAGTCCCCCTCCTCGTCGGTGCCGCCGACGACGATGTCGCGGGCGCGCGGGACGACGTAGGTCGGCCCGGCGGCGTCCAGCCACCAGCGGTCGAGCCCGACCTGCTCGACGTAGACCACCTGCCCGCGGACCGGCACCACCGACCGGTCGGCGCCGAGCAGCCGGGCGCCGAGGCCCGAGCAGTTGACGACCAGGTCGGCACCCTCGGGCAGCGCCCGCAGGTTCATCCGGGTGAGCGTGCCGCCGAGCCCCGCGACCCGGTCCGCCAGCCAGGGCAGGTAGACCGGCATCTCGACCACCGGCGTCGCGAAGGTCCAGCCGTCGGCGTAGCCGTCCGGCAGGCTCGTCTCCCGGTCCAGCCCGGGACGGCGCCGACCCACCACGGGATCGGGCTGCGGCGTCGCGAACACCTCGGTCCCGAGCATCATCCGCACGCCCGACTCCGGATCGGTGTCGGCCAGCGCGTCGAACACGGCGTACGACGTCGTGGCCCAGCGCGTGACCTTGTCCTGCGGGAGCGCCCGGTAGGGGTACCAGAGCGCAGCCGCCACCGCCGACGTCGTCTCCAGCGGCAGGTCCCGGGCGACCACGTCGACCCGGTGCCCGGCCTCGAGCAGCCGGACCGCGCAGGTCAGCCCGACCACGCCGGCACCGACCACGATCACCGCTCATGGACTGCCCCTCCATGCGCCCGAGTGTGGCGTACTGGCGCGTAACTTGCCTCACGTCGAGGTCGTTGGGCCGGCGACGAAAGGAACCCGGATGCTCTCGACTCGCCCGTATCGCGCTCGCCCTCGTCGTGGTGCCCGGCCTGGTCGCGGTCGGGACTGGTCACCGTTGGGAGGGCCTCATCCGCCGCCGCCCACGAGGAGCGGCCCGCGCAGTTCCCCGACGGCAGCGGCGAGGTGCCGACGTTCCTCGGCTTCGACAACCCGCGGCAGCGCGTGGTCTGCAAGCCCGACAGCGCGCGAGCGGATCGCCGCGATGCCCGCCGGCGCGGTCAAGAAGCGCAACCAGCGGCTGCTCGGAGCAGTGCGAGTTCGGGTCGATCCAGACCGCGATCAACACGATCCGAAGGCGCAACACGTCGATCTACGTCCTCCCCGGCGTCTACCACGAGCAGCAGTGGGCGAAGCAGAAGCGCAGCCGACTACTGCTCCCACCTCGAGACCGACTCCGACGACCCGCTGCTCGGCGCCGAGTACATCGGCAGCCTCTCCTCCCCCGACCCCGGCACCGCCGCCGAGCGGCCGAGGACGACGGCACGAGCGACCCGATCGCGCTGTCGTACGCCGACCAGCGCCGCTGCCCGCACAACCTGAACCTGATCGCGGTCTTCGGCGACCGAGACCCCGAGCAACGACTCGATCTCCTGCGACAGCAAGTTCTGCGGCACCCAGATCGTCGGCACCGGTCGCCGGATGACCGACGTCATCATCGACAACCAGTTCGCGAAGCTCAACGCGATCCGCGCTCGACCGCGCCGGCGGCGTCGTGCGTCCGCAACTTGACCGTCCAGCAGGCGGAGTTCAACGCGCTCTACGTCCTCGAGACCGACGGCTTCGTGCTCGACCGGCTGACCGCCCGCGGCAACGACGAGTACGGCATCCTCGCCTTCGCCAGCGACCACGGCCTGATCCAGCACTCCGAACGCCTACTACAACGGCGACTCCGGCATCTACCCCGGCTCCGGGCTCGGACCTCAACGCCGACAACGAGGAGCTCGAGGTCACCCGCTACGCCATCGAGATCCGCCACAACCGGAGCCACGACAACACGCTCGGCTACTCCGGCACGGCCGGTAACTCGATCTGGGCGCACCACAACGACTTCTACAACAACGCCACCGGCATCGCCACCGACTCGCTGTTCCCGGGCCACCCGGGGCTTCCCCAGGACCACGCGCGGTGGAGCCACAACCGGATCTACTCCAACAACGAGAACTACTACACGAGGTACGTCGACACAGGGCGTCTGCGAGAAGCCGATGGAGGAGCGCGGCTACATGCGACGGCACCGTCTGCCCGGTCGTCCCGACCCCGGTCGGCACCGGCGTGCTGATCGCCGGCGGCAACTTCAACTCCACCGACCACAACTGGATCTACGACAACTGGCGCTACGGCACGATGCAGTTCTGGGTGCCGGCCGCGCTGCGCGACGAGTTCGACCCCGCCAAGCTGAACGACACGTCGCACCACAACCACACCACCGACAACAGATGGGCATCGCGCCCGACGGCGAGGTCGCCCACAACGGCATGGACCACTGGTGGGACGACCAGGGCGACGGCAACTGCTGGGAGGACAACACCTACTCCCGCGGCGAGCGGACCGACAACTTCACCATCGACCCGGCCGCCTGCGCCGACGGCGGCTCGTCGTTCACGCCCGGGCGCCCCGGTCAAGGACGCCGGCTTCCTCTCCTGCAGCCAGTACGACCGCAACGACCCGACCTGGCGGCACCCGCCCGGGCTGCGAGTGGTTCGACAGCCCGACCAAGCCCGACGAGTCCGGGCGCGGCCGCCGGCGCCGAGCGCCAGCAGGAGGCCGAGGCCCTGCTGGCGCGCGCCGCTGCTGGCGTCACCGGGCTGCTGCTCCTGCTCGTCGGTCTCGGCCGCAGGCGGCGGGCGCGGTGCTGCGTAGGGCCGCTCCTCGCGCTCGCCCTGGTCGTCGCACTCGTCGCGGCCGGGGGCGTGGCCGTCGCGCGCAGCACGCCCGCGCTCCGAGGCGTCCGGGCCGACCTCGGTCACCGGGACCGAGGCCACCAGCGTCTTCCAGATCGCCGACCGGACCGATTCGGCAGGTCCGGTACGACGACGCGCGGGACGCTGCGCTACACGTTCCGGGTCACCAACGACGGCCGGCTGCCGCTGACCGTCCTGGGGCTCGCCGGCGACCAGCCCGAACCGCGGCTCTTCACGCTGGACGGGCTGTCCGGACCGGACGGGACAGGTGACGTGCGACTGGGCGCCGGCGAGACCGGCCACCTCACCCTCGCCTTGGGCATGAGCGGCTGCGAGACGCTGTCGGCGCGGGCCGGGTCGTTCGTGACGCAGGTGGTCGTGCGCACCGAGCAGGCCGGAGTGTTCGACGACGACGTCGACGATCACGCTGCCTGAGGAGGTCCACACCGGCTCGCCCCGGGAGGCGTTCTGCCCGGAGTCGACGGCTACGTCGCGGCCACCGGGCTGAGCACGACCCGAGTCAGGAGCCGGCTTCCCGGGGAGCGGTCGGGTCGTCCGGCGGGACCGCTCTGCTCGCGGGCGACGTACTCCTCGATGTCCTCGATGTCGTCGCGGTTGCGGGTCACCACGGCGAGCAGGTCGTTCATGGTGGCGACCTCCTCGACCTGCTCCTTGATGAACCACGACATGAACTGCTCGGAGGCGAAGTCGGACTCCTCGCGGGCGATCCGGATCAGGGTGTTGATCTGCTCGGTGACCTGCCGCTCCTGGTCAAGGGCCAGGGCGACGGGTTCCACCACGTCGCCGAACTTGGGGGTCGGCGCCTCGACGCCCGGGATGATCACCTCGGCGTCGGTGTCGAGGAGGTAGCTGCACCATCATCATCGCGTGGGCCCGCTCCTCGAGCGCCTGGGCGTAGAAGAACGCCGCCATCTGCGGCATGGTCTGCGCGTCGTAGTAGACGGCGCAGGCGAGGTACTGGTTGTGGGCCGCCAGCTCGTTGCCGATCTGGGCGTTGAGCTGCTCGACGAAACGGGCTGCGGGCACCGGGCCTCCTCAGGCTGCCGTGGGGAGCTTCTGCTTCTTGACCTTCACGAGCTTCCGCTTCCTGACCGTATACCCCTCGGGCAGCGTGCCCTCCTTGAGCATCCGGATCGGGCACCGCTTGCAGCGGTCCTTGCTCACGCAGCACTTCTCCTTGGGCAGGCCTCTGGCCTTCCTGTTCTTGGCCTTGCTCCTGGCCTTCGACTTGCCCTTGGACACGCGCGGATCGTAACACGAACTAAGGCAAGCCTTACCTTGCTCTCACACCGGTTCCCCGCACCAGGAGAGCGCCCGCCACCCGTCGCCGTCCGCCTCCAGCTCGACCACGCCGGTGTTCGGGATCGCGCGCGACTCCGGGAACCGCGGGGTGAGGTTGCGGGCCAGGGCGGGTACGGCGGTGCAGATCGCCCCGCCGTGGCTGACCACGAGGGCGGACTCGCCCCGGTGCTGGTCGGCCACAAGCTCCAGCTCGGTGCCCACGCGGTCGATCACTTCGGTGCCCGACTCGGCCCCCTCGATCCGAGCCTCGAGGTCGCCGTCGAGCCACCGCGCGAACGTCGGCCGGAAGGGATCGGGATCCACGGGTGTGCCGGCGTGGACGCCCACCCCGAACTCGCGCAACCCGTCGCGGACCACCACGTCGACATCGAGCATGGCCGCCACGATCTCGGCGGTCTGGACGGCGCGGGCCAACGAGCTGGCGTAGATCCGGGAGATCCGGGCTCCCCGCAGGGACTCGCCAAGCTCCCGGACTGCGCCCGTCCTTTCCGGCTCAGACTGCCGCCGGCGTCGCTCAGCAGCTCCGACTCGTACTCCGCCTCGCCGTGCCGTGCGACGTAGACCCGGGCCGGGCAGTGCAGGTCGCTCATGGCGCCGATGCTAGGCCCCCGCCGCCCCCGCTCTTTCGTTGAGTTGGGCGGAATGGCCCCTTGAGTTGGGCGCGACAGCCCTTCCAAGGGGCCATTGCACCAACTCAAGGGGCCTCCATGCCCAACTCAACGAGGCAAGCGGACCAGCGCGGCGGAGACGGCCAGCCAGAACGGGATCGACAGGGCCGCGACCCAGCTGGTGAACGGCACGATCGTCAGCACCGCCAGGACGACGGCGGCGATCCCCGACGGGACGGGGCAGCGAACGCCGGGCCATGAAGGCCGCCACGACCAGCGCCAGCCCTGGTGCGTACCGGGTCACCTCGGTGAGGTTGACCAGCAGGGCAGTGCCCTCGCCCACTCCCGCTCCCGGCTCGGAGAGCATCTGGGCTGCCACGATCGCGCCGGCCCCGAAGCTCGCGTAGTAGAGGGCGAACATCATGGCCACCGCGGCTCCGGCCGTGGCCACGATCCGGCCCGCAATGCCGCTGACGACAGCCCCGAGCCGGGCGGCGGCGAGGAACAAGCCGGCGGACACCAGTACGGCGGTGATGCTGCCGAGGGTGATCGGCATGGCGTCGTCGACCAGACTGGCGGTGATCTCGGTGCCGGTGTCCCCTGAGAAGCTCGAGAGCGCGAACGGAACGACAGCAGCCGCGGCGGCCGCGGCACACACGAGCCGCGCCCTCCCCTCGTACGACGTCCCGGCGGTCGACGGCGGTCGGCGTGGAAAGCGTGGTCATGGTGGTCTCCCTCGTGATGTGGCCGGACCGGTGTGGTCGACCGGATGAGGCGACGCTAGGGAGCGGAGGTGCGGTCCGGCCTCTGCCCGGCGGCCACTCCTCCTCTGCCTGCAGACAGAGGACACCGGCCGTCGCGCACTCCTACGATCAAGCCGTGCCACTCCTTCCCACCTCCCCGATCCGTCGCGACCTGGTGCTCGCGACGGTGTTCGCTGGGCTGGCCCAGGTCGAGCTCTTCCTGGTCGCGGACCGGGTCGACTCCCCCGGCTGGTATCACCTGGCCGAGCTCCTGATCCTGCCCGCGCTGGCACTGCGGAGGATCGCCCCGCTCGGGGCTTGCGCGATCTCGGCGGTCAGCCTCGGTCTCGAGCCTCTGCTCGGCCCGGCGCCGGTGGCCGCGCCGTTCCTCTCCCTGCTGCTCGTCCTCGCCTCCGTGGGCTGGTACGGCTCGCTGCGGACCGGTCTCCTCGGTGTGGGAATGATCCTGGCTGGTGGTCTCGTCCACGACTTCACGACCGAGCAGTTCCTGTTGGCGGACCTGGTCGTCAACGTCGTGCTGATCGTGGTCGTGTGGGCGGGGGCGCACCTGTTGCGGGTCAGCACCGACCGCCGGATCCGGTCCGAGCTGGCGGCCGAACGAGCCGCGACCGAGGCCACCCGGGCCGAGCGCGCCCGCATCGCCGGCGACCTGCACGACTCCCTGGCACACGCACTCACCTTGATCACGCTGCAGGCGGGGAGCGCCCGCGAGCGCAAGGACCACGCCCTCGCCGACGAGGCACTCGCCGGCATCGAGCGGACCGGCCGCGACGCCCTGGCCGACATGCAGCGGTTCCTCGCGCTGCTCGGCCCAGGTTCGCCCGACGCCCCCGGCATCCAGGACCTGCCCGGCCTCGTGGAGCAGGTGCGCTCCGGCGGCCTCGAGGTCGAGCTCGACACCGAACCCGGTCCGGTCACCCCCGGCATCTCGACCACGGTCTTCCGTGTGGTCCAGGAAGCGCTGACGAACGTCGTCCGCCACAGCGACGCCCGGTACGCCCGGGTCGCGGTGCACCGCGACGGCACGGTGCTGGTGGCTCGGGTGTCCGACGACGGTCGCGCGGTGCCCGAGCGCACCACGGGTTCGGGCCGCGGCCTGGCTGGCCTGACCGAGCGGGTGCGGGTCTTCGACGGCACCGTCTCCTCCGGTCGCACGGAGCACGGGTGGCAGGTCGAGGCGCGGATCCCTCTCGTGGAGGCATCACCATGACCGGACTTCGGGTCATCGTCGCCGACGACGAACCCCTCGTCCGGCAGGGGATGCGGCTGGTCCTCGAGCTGGAGCCGGGGCTGGAGATCCTGGGCGAGGCCTCGGACGGGCGGGAGGCGGTCGAGCTGGTACGGCGCCACCGGCCGGACCTGGCGCTGCTCGACGTCCGGATGCCCGGAATGGACGGGATCGAGGCCGCCCGGTTGATCTGCGCCGAACCCGGTCTCCGCGACACCCGGGTCGTCGTGCTGACCACGTTCGCCGACGACGAGCTGCTGGTGGCCGCGATCCGCGCGGGGGCGTCCGGGTACCTGCTCAAGAGCATGCCGCCCGACGAGATCCGGTCCTCCGTGAGGGCCGTCGCCGAGGGCAGGGCGATGCTCGCGCCGTTGCTGATGAACCGCCTCATGCACGAGTACGCCGGCCGCCGGACCGAGCCCGCGCCCGAGCTCGCGAGGCTGACCGACCGGGAGACCGACGTACTGCGCGAGATCGCGACCGGCCGGTCGAACGGCGAGATCGCGGCCCGGCTCTACGTCAGCGAGGGCACGGTCAAGACCCACGTCGCCGCGGTGCTCCGCAAGCTCGATCTTCGCGACCGGACCCAGGCCGCCGTGGCGGCGTACGAGCTGGGGCTGGTCCGACCCCGTGGCTAGCTGGGAAGTCGACAGCAAAGGACTTTTCAAGGGTTGATGAATCGCCGTACGCGGACTAGACCGCCTGCCTAGGTTCGCTCTCATCGGGAGGCGGTAGGCCTCCTTCTTGTGTGAATGGGGCACCTTCGTGGGGAAGCAGTTCCGGCCGTCTGTGCGACGGCTGCTGGTCATAGTTGTGCTCGTCCTGGCGGCTCTGGGGATGCCATCGATCCCGCTGGCCTCCGCGGCCGTGTCTGGCGCGCTGAACATCGTCAGTCCGGATCCCGCGATCCACGGCGAGCTGGTCGAGCTCAAGGGGGCTCTTCCGCCCCGCGCACGACCGGCACGGGTCGAGCAAAGAGTCGACGGGGGCGCCTGGAGCGTGGTCTCATCAGGCCAGCTCGGCAGCAAGGGCGCCTTCCTCTTCCAGGCGACCGCGCCATCCGCTCCCGCAAGCACCGTGAGCTACCGCGTGGTGGCTCCGAAGGCCACGTTGCGAGGCACGACCTACCCGAAGGCGACGACCCCAGCTGACACCCTCCAGCTGGCGAAGCAGTTCGGGAGTCTCGAGGCACCCAATCGGGTGCTCGCCAGTGAGAACTTGCACGGTGCGGGCTGCCTTCTACCCGGTGCGTCCCAACCGGACCGTGGTGCTCAAGCGGCGCTCGGGATCCCGTTGGACCAAGGTCGCGACCGCGCCCGCCGACGAGCACGGCGGAGCGACCTTCAACCTGACGGCCGGAGCCCCGGGAGTCGTCAAGTACCGCGCCTTCGCCGGAGCGCAGGACCAGGTTCGCAAGGTCGGCACCGACCCCCGAGAAGTGGATATCGTCGCCTCCGGCGGCGATGTCACGCCGCCACCGGTTCCTGGCGGCGTGACCGCCGGTCTCCAGGACCAGCTGGTCATTGTCGACTGGCGCAACGTGTTCTCGGAGGACCTGCGCGGCTATTACGTCTACCGGGCCGAGACCCAGCACGGTCCCTGGGTGCGGCGGACCACGCCCCACATACCGGCCGACTCCGGCGTTGGCTACGTCGACGATCCCGACGGTCGCGACGACTACTGGTACGCCGTCACCAGCCTCGACGATGCGGGAAACGAGTCCGACCGCAGCGCGCCAATGCAGCCCGCTCTCGGTGAGCTCACGCCGACCGGTCTGGTCGCCACGGCCGCCGACGGTCAGGTCGAGCTCGACTGGGACGCCGTCACCGCCCCGGACCTCGACGGCTACCACGTCGAGCGCTTCGCCGCGGACGTCGGAACCTGGACCCGTCTCACCAACGACCCCCTGACCGACTCCGCATGGACCGACACCGACGTCGTCAACGACACCTCGTACACCTACCGGGTGATCGCGGTGACGGACGCCGGGAGGCAGTCGGCCCCCAGCGCCACCGCCGACGCCACCCCGGCCGACACCACCGCACCGCCCGCGCCAACCGGGCTCTCCGCCACCGCCGGCGACGGTGAGGTCGAACTCAGCTGGGACGCCGTCACCGCCCCCGACCTCGCCGGTTACTACGTGGAAAGCACCAGCGGCGGCGACGCTTGGACCCGTCTCACCACCGACCCGGTCTCCGACACCTCCTGGACCGACACCAGCGCGGTCAACGGCACCGACTACACGTACCGCGTGGTAGCGGTCGACACTGCCGACAACGAGTCCGGCCTCAGCGACACCGCCTCAGCGACCCCCGCCGACACCACACCTCCGGCCGTGCCCACCGGGCTCACGGCGACCGCCTGGGACTCCTCGATCGCCATTTCTTGGGGCCGGGTGACCGAGCCCGACCTCGCCGGGTACCACGTATGGGCCGCTCCCAGTGCGGAAGGACCATGGCAGCAGGTGACAGACGAACCAGTTTCCTCCGACCACCACCTGGAGACGGAGTTGACGAACGACGAAAACTACTGGTTCGCCGTCACAGCGCTGGATCACCGCGCCAACACATCCGCTCGCTCCACTCCGATTTCCGCATCTCCCGTGGAAGACGCGCCAACTACCTTGGACGCGGGCAGCTCCCACACGTGCCGTGTCCGGGATGACCATTCATTGTGGTGCTGGGGCCAGAACGGCTGGAAGCAGTCGGGGATGGCACCAGCACCAATCGGACGACGCCGACGCGCGTCGGAACTGTTTCTGATTGGTCCAGTGTGAGTGCCGGAGGGCTTCACACTTGCGGAGTGCGCACCGACGGCACCGCGTGGTGCTGGGGGCACAACTTCAACGGTCAACTCGGTGACGGCACCACCACCGATCGAACGATTCCGATCCAGATCGGCACCACGAGCGACTGGGCCATGATCAGGGCCGGCTCGACACACACCTGCGGCGTCCGTACTGACGGCACCGCGTGGTGCTGGGGATCCAATCGGTTCGGCGCTCTCGGCGACGGAACGACCACAGACCGGAACACACCCACCCAGGTCGGCGCAGACACCCGCTGGATCAGCATCACTGTCGGAGTTGGGAACACCTGCGCTATCCGCACCGACGGAACGGCGTGGTGCTGGGGCAGCGGGTTCCTTGACGGCGCGGTGGTCGCCAATCCGGCTCAAGTCGGCTCTGGAACCAACTGGACCCGGATCAGTGCGGGTGGAGGCACCGCCTGTGGTTTGCGTGGCTCAGGCACGGCGTGGTGCTGGGGCAACAACTTTTCGGGACAGGTTGGGGACGGCACCACCGAACACAGATGGGATCCCACCCGTGTGGGCACGGCAACCGACTGGTCGACCATCGAGACCGGCTACGGACACACCTGCGGTACCCGGCGGAACGGAACTGCTCAGTGCTGGGGCTCCAACGACAGCGGCCAGATCGGCGACGCCACGACCGTCGACCGGCACGTGCCGACCCAGGTGAGCGGCAATCTTGAGTGGACCACGATCACGGTCGCGTCCGGACAGCACACGTGCGGGATCCGCAGTGATGGGCGAGCCTCCTGCTGGGGCTCCCGTCAGTCCGGACAGCTGGGAGACGGATTCGGCGGATTCGCTACGTCGCCGGCCCATCTGCCAGCGGGACCCCCGGCCTGGACCACTGTGGAAGCTGGAGGCGTCCACAGCTGCGGGCTCGCCACTGACCGGACACTCTGGTGCTGGGGCGGGTACACAGGAACGTCGCCGGGTACCGACACCCCCACCCGCCTGGGATCGGCCTCGGACTGGGCAGGTGTGAGTGCCGGTTACCTCCACTCCTGCGGGTTGCGGGACTCCGGCACCGCGTTCTGCTGGGGCTACGGGAGCGATGGACAGACCGGAAACGGGACAACGGGTCAGTTTCTCCTTCTCCCGACTCAGGTCGGAACCAACAGTGACTGGACCCAGATCAAGGCCGGGGGCTACCACTCGTGCGGGATTCGCACCTCGGGAGCCCTGTGGTGCTGGGGTAGAAACTACGAAGGCCAACTGGGAGATGGAACGAACACTCTTCGCACATTGCCCACGCAGGTCGGCACCGCAACCGACTGGGCCACCGTCACCCCCGGTACCTTCCACACCTGCGGCATCCGTAACGACGGCACCCTTTGGTGCTGGGGATCCAATCGGTACGGCGAGCGCGGCGACGGCGCCACATCCACCCAGCGCACGACCCCCGCCCAGGTCGGCACTGCTACCGACTGGGCCACCCTCACCGCCAGCCAGCACCACACCTGCGCCACCCGCACCGACGGCACCCTTTGGTGCTGGGGATACAACGGATTCGGCGCTCTCGGCGACGGCACCACCACGGACCGGACCACGCCCATCCAAGTCGGCACCGCTACCGACTGGGCCGCCGCCAGCGCCGGTGATACCCACACCTGCGGCACCCGCACCGACGGCACCCTTTGGTGCTGGGGATACAACGAGTTCGGCGCTCTCGGCGACGGCACCACCCTCCGTCGGCTGACACCGACCCAGATCGGCACTGCCAATTGGACCAGCATCAGCAGCGGAACGGCCCATACCTGTGGCGTGACCAACGATGGCAACGGTTGGTGCTGGGTGACAACCAGAACAACAAGCTGGGCTTCCTGAACGGTAGCGCTACACCGATCGGCGTGATGGAGCCACCCGCGATCCCGACCGGGCTGCGCGCCACCGGCGGCGACAACCAGGTCCACCTCGCCTGGGAGGCCGTCGCGGACACCGACCTGGCCGGCTACCACGTCGAACGCACCTCACCAGCGGCACTCCGGACTGGACCCGCCTCACCAGCAGCTCGTTGACCTCCACCGAATACGTCGACGTCAGCGCCGTCAACAACGCCAGCTTCACCTACCGCGTCATCTCCGTCGACACCCGAGGCAACGAATCGGACCCCAGCACCACCGCCGGCGCCACCACCGCCGATACCACACCACCAGCACCCACGAGCCTCGGAGCGACGCCCGGCGACACCCACGTCACCCTGACCTGGAACCGGGTCACCGACAACGACCTGGCCGGCTACCACGTCGAACGCGCCACCACGGGCTCGGGGTTTGCCCGGCTCACCACCACGCCGGTCACAACGACGTCGTACGGTGACGTCACGGCCGGCAACGGTACGGCCTACACCTATCGTGTCCTCGCCGTCGACAATGCCGGCAACGAGTCCGAACCCAGCACCACCGCCGACGCCACCCCCAAGGCACACCAGCCTGAGAGCACAACGTTCTCGGTCGGTGATGCCCACTCATGCCAGATCAGGGGCGGCGCCCTCTGGTGCTGGGGCAACAATCAGTCGGGACGCCTCGGGGACGGCACGTCTACCAGCCGCTCAGTTCCCACCCGCATCGGAAGCGCCAGCGACTGGACCGGCATCAGCGCTGGCGGCGCTCACACGTGCGGCACTCGGGGCGACGGAACCGCGTGGTGCTGGGGCAGCAATTTCTACGGGCAGCTCGGAATCGGAACCACTGCTCCCCGGTTCGCCCCGACTCAGGTGGGGACGGACGCGAACTGGGCGAGCATCTCCGCGGGCTCTCAACACACGTGCGGCATCAAAGCTGATGGCACTGCATGGTGCTGGGGTTACAACGTCGACGGGCAACTCGGCGACGGGACGACCACGAACCGGAGCCAGCCCACCCGCTTCGGCGCGGCCAGCGACTGGTCAGCACTCTCAACCGGATCCAGTCATACCTGCGGCCTTCAAACGGACGGGTCAGCCTGGTGTTGGGGAGACAACGGATCTGGCCAATTGGGAGACGACACCACGACCGACCGCACCACACCCAGTCGGGTCGCCGGCTCCAATGACTGGACGATTCTACGCTGAATCTTTCTTCCACGTGCGGACTCCGCACCGATGATGGCCTGGTGCTGGGGTGCTGGCAAGCGCACCCAACGCAGTTCGGCACTTCGATCGACTGGAGTTCCCTCGCCTCAGGCACCTTCCACACCTGCGGCTTGCGCACGACCGGAACGGCGTGGTGTTGGGGAACCAATTGGGACGGCCAGCTGGGGGACGGAACCGTCGAGCATCGCGCGGCACCCGTCGAAGTAGCCGGTGAGGCCGGCTGGAGTGCGATCGCAGCGGGACATGGGAACACATGCGGCATTCGCAGAGGTCACTCTGTGTGCTGGGGCTACAACCTGGACGGGCAGCTGGGCAACGGCACCACGGGCAGGGCCTTCAGCCCCCTCCAGCTCGGCACGGACATGGACTGGACCTTGCTCGCGACGGGTGCGTTGCATTCCTGCGGGATCCGTTCGGGCGGGTCCCTGTGGTGTTGGGGTTCGAGCCAGAACGGCGTCCTCGGAACCGGCTCCGCGCTGGGTGGGCCTGCGCAGGTGGGTACATCGACCAACTGGGAAACCATCGACGCGAGCAACAACCGCACCTGCGGCACCCGCTCGGACGGCACGGCGTGGTGCTGGGGGCTCAACGGTGATGGCGAGCTCGGCGACGGCACCACCACTCATCGCACCGTCCCGGTCCAGGTCGGCACAGAGACAGCATGGGCGAGCATCACCACTGGCGGCCAGCACACCTGTGGTCTGCGCGAGACCGGCACCGTCTGGTGTTGGGGCAGGAACCAATTCGGCCAGCTGGGGACCGGCTCCACGACTGCCAGCAGCTCGCCCCTTCAGGTAGGCACTGGCTCTGACTGGACGAATGTCTCGGCCGGTGGTGCATCTACGTGTGCACGTCGCAGCGACGCGACTGTCTGGTGCTGGGGTCTGAACTCAAACGGCCAGCTCGGCGACGGGACCACGTCCGACAGTGCCATCCCGGTTCAGCGTCGGCTCCGCGACTGATTGGGCGAGCGTCAGCGCACTGGGCCAGCATGGGTGCGGAACTCGTGTTGACGGCAGTGCCTGGTGCTGGGGACAGAACACGAACAACCAACTGGGAGACGGCACGGCTACTAACCGGCTCCTGCCCGTCCGGGTGGGCGTGGATACCGACTGGACTGCCGTGGCAGCAGGCGGGTCTTCATACCTGCGGTACACGCCTTGACGGAACCCTCTGGTGTTGGGGCAGGAACAGCGATGGGCAGCTGGGGAGACGGAACGAACCTGAACCGCTCCAGCCCGGTCCGGTCTCGGAACCGCCAGTGACTGGCAGTCAGTCTCGCCCGGCTCGACCCACACATGCGGCACACGCGTGGACTGGGCAGCGCTTGGTGCTGGGGCTACAACGGCCAGGGACAGTCGGCTTTTCCGCCGTACAGCACCGTCCCAGTCGCGGTGATCAACTAACGCCTAACCCAGCCCGTTCGCGCTGCGGATGACCTCGACGATCCCGCCCATGATCTCGGTGAGCCCGAAGTCCTTCGGCGTGTAGACCGCGGCCACGCCGAGCTCGACAAGCCGCCGGCCGTCGGAGTCGGGGATGATGCCGCCGACGATCACCGGCACGTCGCCCATCCCGGCCTCCTGCAGGCCCTCGAGCACGCTCGGCACCAGCTCCATGTGGAGCCGGACAGGATCGACAGGCCGACGCAGTGCACGTCCTCGGCCACCGCGGCCGCGACGATCTGCTCCGGCGTCAGCCGGATGCCCTGGTAGATCACCTCGAAGCCCGCGTCGCGGGCGCGTACGGCGACCTGCTCGGCGCCGTTGGAGTGCCCGTCGAGCCCGGGCTTGCCGACCAGCAGCCGCAGCCGGCTCGCCGCAGCTCCTGGCCGGTCGCCTTGACGGCCTCGCGGACCTCGGCGAGCTCGGCGCCCGCCTCGGCCACGCCGACCGCGCCGCTCACCCGGTCGGGGCCCGGAACTCGCCGAACACCTCGCGCAGGGTTCCGGCCCACTCCCCCGTGGTGGCGCCCGCGCGGGCGGCGGCGAGGGTGGCCGTCATCAGGTTGGCGCCGGTCTTGGCGTCCTCGGCGAGCTTCGCCAGCGCGTCGGCGACCTCGGCCTCGTCGCGCTGCGCCTTCCACGCCTCGACCGAGGCGAGCGCGACTTCTCGGCCTCGGGTCGCGGCCATGATCGCGCCGTCCAGGTCGGCGGTCAGCGGCTTCGGCTCGGTGGTCTCGAACTTGTTGACGCCGACGATGACCTCGTCGCCGGACTCGATCCGCGCCCGCCGGGCGGCGTGGGCGGAGACCAGCTGCCTGCTTCATGTAGCCGGACTCGACGGCGGCGATCGCGCCGCCCATCGCCTGCACCCGGTCGATCTCGGCCTTGGCGCCCTCGACCAGCTCGTCGACCTTGGCCTCGATGACGTGGCGAGCCGTCGAAGATGTCGTCGTACTCCAGCAGGTCGGACTCGAAGGCCAGCACCTGCTGCAGCCGCAGCGACCACTGCTGGTCCCACGGCCGGGCAGGCCGAGCGCCTCGTTCCAGGCCGGCAGCTGGACGGCGCGGGCGCGGCGTTCTTCGACAGGGTCACGCCGAGCATCTCGAGCACGATCCGCTGCACGTTGTTCTCGGGCTGCGCCTCGGTCAGGCCGAGCGAGTTGACCTGGACGCCGTAGCGGAAGCGGCGCATCTTCGGGTCCTCGACGCCGTACCGCTCGCGGGTGATCTCGTCCCACAGCCGGTCGAAGGCGCGCATCTTGCACATCTCCTCGACGAACCGGACGCCGGCGTTGACGAAGAACGAGATCCGGCCGACGACCTTCTCGAAGTCCGTCCTCGTCGACCTGGCCGGAGCTCTCACCTGGTCGAGGACGGCGATCGCGGTGCACAGCGCGTACGCGAGCTCCTGCGTCGGGGTGGCCCCGGCCTCCTGCAGGTGGTAGCTGCAGATGTTGATCGGGTTCCACTTCGGGATCTGGTTGACCGTGTAGGCGATCATGTCGGCGATCAGCCGGAGCGAGTGCTCGGCGGGAACACGTAGGTCCCCGCGAGAGGTACTCCTTGATGATGTCGTTCTGGGTGGTCCCGGCGAGCTGGCGGGCGACCTCGTCCGGCGCAGTCCCTCGGGCGCTCTCTGCTCCTCGGCGACGACCTGGTACAGCGCGAGCAGCCACATGGCCGTCGCGTTGATCGTCATCGAGGTGTTCATCTCGGTCGAGCGGGATGTCCTGGAAGAGCTCGCATCTCGCCGAGGTGCGGGACCGGTACGCCGACCTTGCCGACCTCGCCGCGCGCGAGCGGCGTCGGGGTCGTAGCCGGTCTGCGTCGGGAGGTCGAACGCCACCGAGAGGCCGGTCTGGCCCTTGGCCAGGTTGCTGCGGTACAGCGCGTTGGACGCCTCAGCCGTCGAGTGGCCGGCGTAGGTGCGCATCACCCACGGTCGGTCCTTCTGCTCACGCTCCGAGCGTATTGCGTGCGAAGCGCCCGCGCGCCGCGTCTCGGTGTGGTGAACCTCGCAGCGGGGCGCGAGGGACGAGTGCGCCGCGTGCGCGCGGTCAGGTTGAGCAAGCGACGCGACCGAGGCAACGAGGTCGCGCGAGCGCGTCGAAACCCAGTGAGAGCGGCAGGGCGGCATCCGCGAGACGGGCGCGACCTCGCGCTCGACCCGGACGACGCGGATGAGATGCGACAGGTGGAGCAGTCGGCGCACCGCGGGGCCGCAGCCGCGCAGGATCAGGTGGCGCCCGAGGCGGGAGGCCTGACGGGTGGCAACGGCAAGCACCTTGAGTGCGGTGAGGTCGACGGATTCCACGTCGGTGAGGTCGACCACGACATCG
>CAWHNI010000009.1:0-60073 GCA_963830755.1 uncultured Actinomycetota bacterium
GACGATCCCAAGATCGCGACGTTCCGTCGGGTGGTGCGGCGGATCCTCGACCGCGAGGTCCCCTTCCTTGCCGTCTGCCTCGGCCACCAGGCGCTCTGCCACGAGCTCGGGATCCCCCTGGCCTTCAAGGACATCGTCTTCCAGGGGACCCAGTCCCCGGTGTCGATCGCGGGCCGCACCGAGCGGGTCGGCTTCTACAACACGTTCGTCGGGCGAGTCGGAGACGGCGACCCGCTCCCGGAGGGCGTCACCGTCGACGCCGACCCGCTGACCGGCGATGTGCACGTCGTGCGGGGGCCGCACTACCGCGGCATCCAGTTCCACGCCGAGTCGATCCTGACCGAGCACGGCTACGACCTGATCCACGACCTCGTCCGGGAGCTCCTGGTCACCCGGTAGCCCCCCAGGAGCAAAACTTCTGGAAAACCGAGACGGCACCGGAGCCGGACTAGACAATCGAGGGACATGGCGAGGACGCCTCTGCGCGTCACAGGGGCAACGGGAGGCCGTCATGAAGCTCGGAGTTCGTTGGCGCGTGTTGGCCGGCATCACGCTGTCGCTGGTGCTGGCCGGCTGCTCGGGAACCGGCGCGGACGACCGGGACGACGTCGGCGCGGCCCGGGCCGGCTCTCTGCCGGGCAACGGCCAGGTGTTGCCCGGCGCGGCGCAGGGGGCGGGTGACAAGCCCAACATCGTGTTCGTCCTGATGGACGACTTCTCCATGGACCTGCTCCCCACGATGCGCAGCGCGGTGGCGATGCGTCGGGCGGGAGCGTCGTACGACCGCTCGTTCGTCATCGACTCGCTGTGTTGCGTGTCCCGGGCCAGCATCCTCACCGGCCAGTACCCCCACCAGACCGGCGTCCGGACCAACCACGCTGACGTGACCGAGGCGACCGGCCCGATGGGTGGCTACGCGGCGTTCGCCGCCTACGGCAACGCCCAGCGGACCTTCGCGGTTCGGCTCCAGGAGGAGGGGTACACGACCGGGTTCGTCGGCAAGTACCTCAACCAGTACAGGTACGTCGCCGGCGGACCGATCCCGGCACTTCCGCCCGGCTGGGGTGAGTTCAACGCGCTCTTCGCGTCGGCGTACGACGGTTGGGGTTTCTACAGCAGCTACGTCGACGGCGGGCGGCTGCGCGTCCGATACCACCCCAAGCCGGATGCCGACGCGAGCGGAGCGGTGAAGGACCGTTCCTACGCCGGCACCGTGATCGGCAACCAGGCCCTGGGCTTCATCGACCGTCACCGAGGGGACTCCGACCCGTGGTTCCTGGAGGTCGCGCCGTACGCGCCGCACAGCCGGGTCGAACCCAAGGGCGCCTGGCCCGGGGAGCCCTACTTCCCGGCGCTCTTCCGTGACCGGTCCCGGCCCGGACAGCCCGGCGGAAACTGCGGGCTGCTGCGCTGTGGCGCGCTGGGTGTGGAGGACCTGCGCGGCATCGACGACGACCTCACCGACAACGCGGCGTACCGACCGGACGGGAGCACGATACGGCCGTGGGTCGGGGACGCCACGAAGCTCAGCGTGAGCGAGATCGAGGAAGACCTCCGCGACCGTGCCCGGATGGTCCAGTCGGTGGACCGGCTGGTGATGCGGATCCTGCGCGAGGTGCCGCGCAACACCTACGTGGTGCTCACTTCCGACAATGGCTTGCACGTGGGACAGCACGGGCTGGGGGTCGGCAAGGGCGCCGCCTACGACAGCGACATCAGGGTCCCGTTGCTGGTGGTCGGCCCGGGCGTCCGGCCGGGCGTCCGCCACCAGGTGGTTTCAAACATCGACCTGGCGCCGACGTTCGAAGAACTGGCCGGCCTGCCCCCTGCCGCCTACCGGTCGGGTGAGTCACTGGTCCCCACGTTCACGAGCCCAGATCTCGAGGAGCGGAGCTACGCGTTCGTCGAGCACACGTGGTCCAACATCACCGGTGGGCCCGACCAGTTCGCATACTCCACCATCGACCTGGTGCCGTCCTACGTCGCGGTCCGCAGCCGCTCGAGCATTCTCATCCGCTACGACCTCGACCCGGACCCCAAAGTCGACAAGCATGCGTACGAGTTCTACAACTACAGGACCGGGTTCGCGCGCACGAACGGATACGCCTTGCCCCGATACCAGGCCGAGGTCGACCTGCTCACCCGACGACTCAAGCTGTTCGACCGGTGCACGGGGGTGGCCGGGGACGATCCCGTGCCCGAGAGGTGTCGCGACGTGCGGCGATAGATTGAGCCGGTGCCCGTGCCGGACGTGGTCGTCGTGGACCACCACGACTCCTACACGTGGAACCTCGTCCACCTGATCGCCGCCGTCACCGGCGTCTTGCCCAACGTCGTGCAGCACGACGAGGCGGCCGCCGCGGACGTGCTCGCCCACGAGTACGTCGTCCTCTCACCCGGACCCGGTAGCCCGGACAACCCGGAGGACTTCTCGGTCGGCCGCGAGGTGCTCCTCGCCGGCACGGTGCCGGTGCTCGGTGTGTGCCTGGGCATGCAGGGGCTGGTGACGGCGTACGGCGGCAGCGTGGTGCAGGACCTGCATCGGCTTGCCCATGGGGAGATCGCCCACATCCACCACGACGGCGATGGCGTCTTCGCCGGGCTGCCGCAGGACTTCGCGGCCGTCCGCTACCACTCGCTCACGGCAGTCGACCTGCCCGACTGCCTGGTCGCGACCGCGGCCTGCCCGGGCGACCGGAACGGAGCGCCCGAGGTCCTGATGGGTGTGCGGCACCAGTCGCTGCCTCTGGAGGGCGTGCAGTTCCACCCCGAGTCGATCCTGTCCGAGCACGGCGCCGCGATGATCGCCAATTTCCTGGGCCGCTCGTGACGGACCCTGTCCCCTTCTTCCGCGACGTCGTGGCCGCGCATCCCCGCTGCTTCTGGCTCGACGGTGGCGGTGCTCGCGAGTGGTCCGGCCGCCGCTCGATCATCGGCTGGCTCGACGAGGACGACGTCTCCCTGAGCTACGACGCCGCGCGCGGCCAGGTCGTCCGCCACTCGTCGGACGCCTCGAAAGTGGTCGGGATGGACGTCTTTGCGGCACTCGAGGCCGAACTCGCCTCGGGGCGGCCGACGGACCAGTGGTTCGGCTATTTCGGCTACGCCTCCCGGCCCGACCTCCCCGCCGCCACCGGGAGCGGGATCCCGGACGCTGTGTGGATGCGGGCCCGGCACGTGCGGCTGTTCGACCACGACCTGCTCGGCTCGAGTGCTCAGATGGTTGCCCGGACGACCACTTCAGCACACGACCCGGCCTACGAGCGAGCGTTCTCGACGGTCCAGGAGCACCTGCACGCGGGCAACTCCTACGAGGTCAACCTCACCTACCGTGAGGAGCAGAAGAGTGGTCTCGACCCGGCCACGGCGTACCTCCGGCTGCGCGAGCTCAACCCCGCGCCGTACGCCGGCTTCCTCCAGCACGACCTCGCCGGCGCGCGGGCCTGGCTGCTGAGCTCGAGCCCCGAGCGCTACGCCCTGGTGGACGCCGATCGGGTGATCGAGACCAAGCCGATCAAGGGCACCACGCCCCGCGGCGACACCCCGGAGGAGGACGCCGCGCTGCGCGACCGGCTGGCCGCCGAGCCGAAGTTCCGCGCCGAGAACCTGATGATCACCGACCTGCTTCGCAACGACCTGTCGATGGTGTGCGAAACCGGCACCGTCGAGGTGCCGAGCCTGATGGCGGTGGAGTCCTACGAGACCGTGCACCAGCTGGTGTCCACCATCCGCGGCCGGCTCCGCGACGAGGTGACCACCGTCGGGGCGCTCCGGACGCTGTTCCCGGCGGGCTCGATGACCGGAGCGCCGAAGCTGCGCACCATGCAGATCATCGAGCAGGTCGAGAGCAGCGCGCGCGGACCGTACGCCGGTGCGTTTGGTTGGGTCTCAGCCGACGGGCGGGCCGACCTCGGGGTGGTGATCCGCTCGCTGATGACCGCCGGAGACGGGCGCTACCTGCTCGGCACCGGCGGCGGGATCACCGTGCACTCCGACGTCGCGGAGGAGTACGCCGAGTCGCGCTGGAAGGCGGACCGACTGCGGCAGGTCTTCGCCGACTGAGGCGGCCTCCCCGACCTGGAAGAAGCGCACACTCATCTTCCGATGACAGCCCAGAAGCTAGCCAGCCGACGACTGCTCGTCTCTGGGGTCAATCGGTCTGCCCAACTCCCACGTGGAGCAGCAGCGCGTGCACTCGTGGTACGGCCAACCGTCGTCGGTGAGCCGCCAGACCCATCTGTGCCCAATCATCCGGCAAAGCCCGCGCATCAGTCCCATGCGCCGCCTGTCCATGAGCGCCTCCTGACCGCGAGTCCAAGTCGAGGCTAGTCCGTGATCCGAGGGAGTGACGAGCGCTCTCGCTGCTGCGGTTCACCCGCAGCAGGTGAGGATGCCTCGGCCAGCCGTATTCACAATGGCGTGACGACATGCTCGCCACGTAGGCAGAGGGAAGGATGCACGCATGGGATGTCTGCTCGTACTGCTCGCCGGGTTCGCACCTCGGATCGCCCTGGTGCTCGTCTGGATCTTCTCGAACCTGGTGGACCGCGCCTTCACCGGATTCCTCATCCCGCTGCTTGGGCTGATCTTCTTCCCCTACGCGACCTTGTTCTACGTCCTTGCCTACAACCCGGTCACCGGGGTGATCGGTTGGGGCTGGGCCTTCGTGATCCTCGGCTTCCTCCTCGACATCGGGCACTGGGCAGGTGGCGGTGTGACCGGTCGACAACGTTATGCCTCCGCCTAGCGCCGCGAACTCGACGGGACCGGCTGGAGCGGACGAGCCGGTCGAGCGGCCCGTAGGCTCATGCCGCGATCCGCTCGTCCCCAGCGCGAGCCTCCGTTGCCTCCACTGCTGAGAACGCTCGTCTGTTAGACGACCGTCTCCACCTTGACGGCCTTTGCCTGCTCGATCAGTTCCGCCGGATTCGGCTGGAGCGACGCTCGTTCGTCCGAGTCGTAGTACCGGTTGTTCGCAGACTCAGATTCGTCGGCGCCGGCGTAGCCGATGAGCCATACGAACCGATCGTTCTGACGATCGACCCACGCCCCGATGATGTGGAAACCCGCCTCCCTCTCGCAGCGGAACGACCCCTGACTTCCACCCCGCGATCCATGCATCCATCTGTCCGTGCCGGATCCGATAGTCACGAGTTCAATCTCCACGACACTCACGATCCACCCTGCGCGTGGCGACGATCAAAGCGCTGGTTTGCCCTGACGCCGCCCTGCGGGTCAAGGGGTCGATCTGCTCGAGCGCGGCAGCCCGGTCGGCGGAGCTGTCAGGCGGCGTCGGCGCCCCGGGCAGCTGCACGGTGAACCGGGAGCCGCCCGACGGACAACGGCCGGCGGTCACCGATCCGGCGTGCCGTTCGACGACCTGGCGGACGATCGAGAGCCCCAGGCCCGACCCGGGCATGGAGCGCGACTCCTCGGCGCGGTAGAACCGGTCGAACACGTGTGGGAGGTCGGCGTCCGAGATGCCCTGGCCCTCGTCGTCGACGGTGAGGGTTCCCTCGGCGATGCGGACGGTGACGACGCCGTCGGGCGGGCTCCACTTCGCGGCGTTGTCGAGGAGGTTCGTCATCGCCCGCTCCAGGGCCGAGCTCTCGCCGACCACCCACCAGGGGTCGGTCTTGACGTCGAAGGCGATGGTGGGCGCGCGACGGCGTACCCGGGCGACGGCCCGGTCGACCACCTCGGCCAGATCGAGCGGCTCGACGACATGGGCCATCGGCTCCTCGCGGGCCAGCTCGACGAGGTCTCCGATCAGGGTGGTCAGCTCCTCGATCTGGGCGCGTACGTCGGTCGAGGAGCTCGGCACGGGCCTCCGCCGACAGGTCGGGCGGAGGCGTCGGCCTGGGCGAGCAGGTCGAGGTTGGTCCGCAACGAGGTGAGGGGCGTGCGCAGCTCGTGCCCCGCGTCGGCGACCAGCCGGCGCTGACGGTCGCGGGAGGCGGCGAGCGCGGTGAGCATCTGGTTGAACGCCGTGGTGAGCCGGGCAATCTCGTCGTCTCCCTCGACCGGGAGCGGCGTGGAGGTCCTCGGTCCGGGCGATTCGCCTCGACCGCCGCGGTGAGCCGGCGCACCGGCCGGAGGCCGTTGCGTGCGACGGTCCATCCGGCGACTCCTGCCGCGATCACCCCGGCCATCCCGAAGAGCAGCATGACCACGCCGAGCTGCTCCAGCACCTGTTCCTGTGCCTGGAGCGACTGGGCGATCACCAGCGCCTGCCCGGGTTGGACTGTGGGCACCGTGACCACGCGGTAGCGCGTGCCGTTGACGGCGATGGTGCGGATGCTCCACTCCTCGATCGCCCGCGGCGACGGCAGCCTCCGGATCGCCCAGGCGCGGGAACGGGCGGTCCCGGTCGGGGGTGAAGATCGAGCGGCTCGGAGGTGATGAAGGCGATCCGGACGTCCGCCGCGCCCGAGGGCCCACGAGGGCAGCTCGTAGTCGGTCGGGAGCTGCTGAAGCGCCGGGGAGTCCGCGGCGCGGTGGGCGCGGTCCAGCAGCGACTCGTCGAGCGTCGACTGCAGCTGCATCCGGACGGTGACGTAGGCGCCGACGGAGAGGAAGGCAACCGCCAGCCCGACGGCGATCGTGGTGAGCAGGATGACCCGGCTGGCCAGCGACCGGCGGTAGTGCGAAGCGCCCGCTCAGCTGGGGGGCTTCATGTCTCCTGCTTCAGGACATAGCCGACGCCGCGCACGGTGTGGATCAGCCGCGGCTCGCCGCTCGGCCTCGGTCTTGCGGCGGACGTACCCGACGTAGACCTCGAGCGAGTTGGCGGTGGTCGGGAAGTCGTAGCCCCACACCTCCTCGAGGATGAAGGAGCGCTCCAGCACCCGCCGTGGCCGGCGCAGGAACATCTCGAGGAGCGTGAACTCGGTGCGGGTCAGCTCGACCAGCCGTTCGCCCCGACGGACCTCGCGGGTGGCGACGTCCAGCGAGAGGTCGGCGAAGGTGAGAACTCTCGTCGGGCGCGTCCTCGTGAGGCACGACGCGGCGCAGCAGCGCCCGCAGCCTGGCCAGCAGCTCCTGGAGGGCGAACGGCTTCGTCAGGTAGTCGTCGGCTCCGGCGTCGAGCCCCTCGACCCGGTCGCCGACCGCGTCGCGTGCGGTGAGCACCAGGATCGGTACGTCGTTGCCGGCCTTGCGCAGCGCCCGGGTGGCCTCGAGGCCGTCGAGCCGCGGCATCATCACGTCCATCACCACCACGTCGGGGGCGGCTCCCGGAGATCGACGCCAGCGCCTCCGCGCCGTCGGCGGCCAGGCGCGACGGCGTACCCGTTGAACTCCAGGGACCGACGCAGCGACTCGCGGACGGCCCGGTCGTCGTCGACGACGAGGACGCGGGGCTTGGCGCCTGGGACGGAGCGGTCACGGATCTACTCTGCCAGCCGAGCCTGAGCCACCGCTGAGAAGGCGGAAGGCTGCCTGTCGCCTTACCGGGTCTCGACACGCTCCGTCACGACCCTTCGAGACGCTCGCTTCGCTCGCTCCTCAGGACACCGCCTCGCTAGCTCGGTCGGTGGTCGCTGCTCGACCACCGACGATCCGATCCGCTGACGCGGCTCGGATCAGGCGAAGCGTGCGGCGACCGTCGCCGCGCGGGCGGCGTACCCGCCACCGAACATGCACGCGTGCACCAGCAGCGGGAACAGCTGGTGGAGCGACAGCCGCTCCTCCCAGCCGTCGGCCAGCGGCGACACCTCGGCGTAGGCGTCCATGACCCGCGGCAGGTGGGGCAGCCCGAACAGCGACAGCATGGCGAGGTCGGCCTCGCGGTGGCCGCCGTACGCCGCAGGATCGATGACCCGGACCACGCCGTCGAGGCCCCACAGGACGTTGCCGTTCCAGAGGTCGCCGTGCAGACGGGACGGCGGCTCCTCGGGGAGCAGGTCGGGCAGCCGCCCGATGACGGACTCGATCGTGGTCGGCGTCGTCCTCGGTGGCGATGGCCCCGGTCGCGGGCGAGCTTGAGGTAGGGCAGCACCCGCCGGGTCGCGTAGAACTCCGCCCAGGTCGGCGCGGTCCGGTTGGGCAGCGGGAGCCTGCCGATGAAGCCGTCCCGGTCCAGGCCGTACGACGGCGCGCCGGCGGCATGGGTCGTGCGCCAGGGCCTGGCCGAAGGCGATCGCCGCGTCGACGGTGGTCTTGCCGGGCTCGATCCAGCGCAGGATCAGGCACTCCTCGTCGGCGCCGAGCACGTCGGGCACGGCGACCCCGCCGGCGCTCGTCCAGCCAGCGCAGACCGCGCAGCCTCGGCGTCGAAGAAGCCCTCGGGTGCCTGGGGGTAGGTCTTCATCAGCGCGGTCGTGCCGTCGCTGAGCCGTAGCCGGGTGGCCGTCGAGATGTCGCCACCGGCGACGGGCGCCGTGGCCACCACGGCGCGCCGAGCAGCTCCTCGGCCCGCTTGGCGATCAGCGGCAGCCGCGTCATTTGCGGTGGCGAGCTCCTGCTTGCAACGCGAGCGACGATCGCCGTCGCCGGTGCGCTCGACCATGCGCAGGACCTCCTCGAACCGCCGAGGCCACCGTAGTACGGGTCGGGCACGTCCGCGCCGGTGTCGACCGGATCGAAGTCGCGGAACATCGGCCACCCGTGATCGATCGGCCGCCGATGTCGGCGAGGTTCTGCTGCGTCCATGGCCAGCACGAGGTCGTAGTCGTCCAGCCACCCGTCGTCGAACTTCCGGGCGCGGTGCCGGCTGGGGTCGTAGCCGGCCGCGGTGAGGATCGTCGGCCGCACGCTCGTCCATCGGCCTCGCCGAGCGTGCCAGCCGCCGGTGCCACAGCTCGCGACCTCGACGACATCGGCGAGGCCGGCCTCGTCCAGGAGCGACTCGAGGACGACCTGGGCCATGGGGGAGCGGCAGATGTTGCCCAGACAGACCACGCGATGCGGTAGCGCCCCGGGCTGCGCGGCGCGGGCAGCGGAGTGGACGGGCAGACGGGCACCGGCTGCGGTCGCCGATCAGGCCGTCGAGCACCCAGGTGGCGAGGGTGATCACGATCGCGCCGCCGACGGCGGTCCAGAAGCCGTCGACGTGGAAGCCGATGTCGAACGCTCGGCCAGCCAGCCGGTGAGCATCAGCATCAGCGCGTTGATCACCAGCAGGAACAGTCCGAGCGTCACGATGATGAACGGGATCGACAGGATCTGGAGGAGCGGCTTCACGAACGACGTGACCGCGCCGAGGATCAGCGCGACCAGCAGCAACGGCAGCACTTCTCCTCGATCTCGGCCTGTCCGCTGATCCGGGCCGCTCGAAGCTGATGCCGTCGAAGAGGGCAGGCGGCCAGCGGCCAGGGCGACGGCGTTGGTCAGCCAGCCAGGTCAGGAACCTCACGGCACTGAGCCTAGGGGTCCTCCAGGTCGTAGGGGTCCTCCAGGTGGAGCCGGTCGATGATCGCGACCTCCGCTCCCGCGAGGTGACTCTCCAGACTCGGTCACGGCGGCCTCGAGTCCGGTCGTCCTCGAGCAGGTACCAGGAGGCTCGCGTGCGACCCCACCTGGCCTGCGCGTTCTGGCGCTGGCCGGTCGACCTGGGCCAGCGCCAGCCGGAGCTCACCGAACAGTGCCACGGCCATCGCCACCAGCCGGGGTGAGCCGGTCAGCCCGACCAACGACGAGGTGGATGGCGAGGTGACGCTCGTTGAGCACCTGGTAGGAGGCGTCGTCCTCGGCCGCCTCTTCGTAGGCCTGCAGGGCCTCGCGCACCGCCTTCCGGTCGGTCTCGTCGGCCTCGGGCCAGTGTCGGACGCCGGCGATCTCGAGAACGGTGCGGGCCTGGCACACGTCGCGCACGGAGCCCGGGTCGGGGCTGGTCACCGACACGCCCCGGTTGGGCTCCCGGGTGGCGAGACCCTCGGCGACCAGAACACCCAGCGCCTCGCGGACCGTCGGCCGGGAGACGCCGAGCGAGTCGGCCAGGGCCACCTCGCGCAGCGGCGGTACCGGCCTCCAGCTCGCCGTCGAAGACCGCCCGCCGCAGCTCCTCGACGACCCGGTCGACGGTCGAGGAGTGCTCGAGGTGCAGCGAGCCGAACGGCTCGGTCATGCCCGCCTCCCTGTGGACCCCATGGATCGCTGTGACCCATTCGATGCTCGCCCATTGTGCCTGCGGCTTGCGTCCGGTACCCGCATCCGGCACACTCATTCCTGTCAGATTGTCTGACAATCAGGCAATCTTCAACGATCGACGAGGGAGGCGACAAGCCCATGAGACCAAGACGCTCGCGTGGGGCCGGCAGTACGTCATGGTCCGGCCCGACCACTTCCGGGTGGACTACCGGATCAACCCGTTCATGGACCTCGCCGTCCAGCCCGATCGCCGAGAAGCGCCATGCAGGCAGTGGTACACCCTCGTCGGCACCATCCGGTCGCTCGGCGGCGACGTCGACGTCGTCGGCCAGCGCGCGGACGCGCCCGACATGGTCTACGCGATGAACCTCGGCCTCGGCCTCGTGCGCCCGGAGCGGCGGCGCCGGCCACGTCGTGATGTCGCACATGCGCTACGCCGAGCGCCGGATGGAGACCGCCACCGCCCAGCCGTGGTTCGCCGGGCGCGGCTTCACCACGTCGTACGTCGGCCGCGAGGGCGTCGGCGCCCACTTCGAGGCCGGCGACGCCTTCGCCTTCGGCGACTCCCTGGTCGTGGGCTACGGGCCGCGGACCGAGGAGCTCGCCCTCAAGCACCTCGCCACCGACCTGGGCGTCCGGGTCCGCGGGCTCCGGATCGCCCACCCCGGCATGTACCACCTCGACCTCGCGTTCTGCCCGATCGACGAGACCCGCGCGATCGTCTGCCCGGCCGCGTTCGACGAGCAGTCGGCCGCGGCGCTGATGGCGCTGGTGCCCGAGCCGATCGTGCTGACCGAGGAGGAGGCGCTGACGACGTTCGCCGCCAACTCGATCGTCATCGGCCGCAGCGTCGTGATGCCCGGCTGCCCCGACCACGTCCGGGCCGCAGCTCGAGGCCGCGGGCTTCGAGGTCGTGATCGTCGACGTCTCGGAGTTCCACAAGGGCGGAGGCTCGATCCGCTGCCTGACCAACCCCGTCGACGTCCGGATCGGCCGCGACCTTCCCGAGGTCGAGGGCGGCGAGGTCGTCGTACCACCCCTCGGGTTGCCGCTCGCCGGCTCGAGTAGCCTCGGCGAGCGTGTTCCCGGTCGGTGGCATCGGCGTGATGCTGCGGGCGCCGCAGCTGGCTCTCCTGCTCTGCGGCGCCCTCGCTTTCGTGCTCGCGCGACGGTCCGGCTGGGTGCACGCGGTCGCGGTGTCGGGGTTCGTGTGGAGCCTGGCGGTGATCGCCCTGGTGACGCTGATCCCGCCGTACGGCGCCCCCGGGGTCGTCCTGGCCGAGAGCCGGCTGCCGTTCTGCTCCCGCGAGATCGGAGGTCCGGCCCCGGAGGGGTTCGGCGTCTTCGCGCAGCGACCAGCGGCTGCTCAACACCCTGCTGTTCGTGCCCTCCGGGGTACTCCTGGTGGTCGCCGCGATGCGCCGGCCCGCGTGGGCGCTGCTGGTGGTGCCGCTCGGCCTGGGGTTGCTCGCGGCTTACTCGGCGGCCATCGAGCTCATCCAGTTCGAGCTGGCCCGGATCGACCGGGCGTGCGACCTCACCGACTTCGTCGACAACGTGACCGGCGCCGTCGTCGGCGCGCTGATCGGCATCCCACTGGCGCTGGCTGCTGCGCCCGTGGCGGCCACGCCGATAGCCTCACCCGACATGGTGACTCGCCCGCAGCCGCGTCCCAACGTCGTCCGCGATCCCCGCCTACGTCGCCGGGAAGCCGCCCGCGCCGGTGCCCGGGCTGACGGTCGTACAAGCTCTCCTCCAACGAGAACCCCTACCTGCCGCTGCCGGGCGTGCTGGAGGCGGCCGTCGGCGGCAGCGGCGCGGATGAACCGCTACCCGGACATGGGCAACAGCGAGCTGTACGCCGCGCTCTCGGACCAAGCTTCGACGTGCCGGTGGAGGACCTGGCGGTGGCCACCGGCTCGGTGGCGCTGATCTACCAGCTGGTCCAGGCATTCTGCGAGCCCGGCGACGAGGTCGTCTTCGCCTGGCGGTCGTTCGAGGCGTACCCGATCGCCGTCGCCGCCGCGGCGGCCACCGCGGTCCAGGTGCCGGTGCTCGGGACGGCCGGCACGACCTCGACGCCATGGCGGCCGCGGTCACCGACCGCACCCGGATGGTCCTGGTCTGCACGCCCAACAACCCGACCGGGCCCGGCGGTCACGCAGGCCGAGCTCGATGCGTTCCTGGCCCAGGTGCCCGTCGCACGTGCTGGTCGTGGTCGACGAGGCGTACGTCGAGTTCGTGCGCATGGACGACCCGATCGACGGGATGGCGGCGTACCGCGCGCACGACCAACGTCGTGGTGACCCGCACCTTCTCCAAGGCCTACGGGCTGGCGGGGCTTCCGGGTCGGGTTCGCCGTCGCGCCGACGCCGATCGCCACTGCGCTGCGGGCGGTGTCGCTGCCGTTCGGCGTCTCCTCGGTCGCCCAGGCCGCGGCCGTCGCCTCGCTCGAGCGGGAGCCCGAGCTGCTCGAGCGGGTCGACGCGATCGTCGAGGAGCGGGCGCGGGTGGTGACCGAGCCTCGCCGAGGTGGGCTGGAACGTCCCCGATGCCCAGGGCAACTTCGTGTGGTTCGAGCTCGGTGACCGGACCGTCGACTTCGCCGCCGCGGCCGAGAAGGCGGGCATCATGGTCCGCCCGTTCGCCGGCGACGGCGCCCGGGTCTCCATCGGCGAGCACGAGGCCAACGACCGCTTCATCCGGCTCGCCGGGGAGTGGACGGGCTGACCGGGTCGTGTGCCCCAGCGAGCGCTAGAGCGACCTCTCAGGCACACGACCCTCGTCCGAGGGTGCCGGGCGGTCGTCCATCTCGCGCCAGCGCGGGTCGAAGGCGGGCGCCATGGTCACGACGAAGTACGCCGCCCCGGTCGCCAGCATGGCCACCGTCAGACCCCAGCCGCTCACCAGCAGCCCGCCGAGCAGCCCACCGAGCGGCATCAGGGCGAAGCACATCGCCGTGGTCAGCGAGGTGACCCGGCCGACCAGCGGGGCGGGGATCCGTTCGTAGATCACCGCGCCGAGGATCGGGTTGAGGAAGCCCGACGCGAATCCCCCGGCCACGCTGACGGCAAGCACCCACCACAGGGGCACGTCGAAGGCCATCACCACGAACCTCGGCAGACCCGTCACCAGGAACGCGAGGAGATAGGTCCGATAGCGAGGCATGCGTTCACCCCAGGCTGCTGCGCACAGGGCACCGACGACGGAGGCGCCACCGAACACCGCGAAGACCACACCGATCGCCGCCGCACCGCCGCCGTACTCCTTCGCCCAGACGGGCACCAGCACGGTGCTCCACGCGATGTCGAGGAAGTTCGTGAGCGCGACCATCACCGCGATGCCGAGCAGCACCCGGTCGCCACGGAGGAAGCGCCAGCCCTCGGCCAGCTGGCGGCGGTACGGCGGCTCGGCAGCGCCCTGCTCGCGGGGGGCCGGGCCCATCCCGAGGGTCGCCCACGCGAGCACCGCAGCCGACAGCAGGAAGCTGCCGGCGTCGACGAGCAGGGCGTTGGCCGGGCCGATCACCGAGATCAGGCCTCCAGCGAAGACTGCGCCGAGCATCGAAGCAGTCCGCTCAACCGTCGAGCCGAGCCCGGTGGCGCGCTCCATCGGGACGCCGGCACGCTCGACGAGAGCGGGAACCAGCGAGTGCTTGGCGCCGTCACCTGGCCCCCGGAGGGCGCCGGCCATCGCCACCAGCAGCGAGGAAGCCGGGGAAGGACAGGTGTCCCGCGTGGTACAGCAACGGCGACCGACCCCACGACCAGGACGCTCAGCAGGTCGCAGGTGATGCTGACCCGGCGTGCGCCGACCCGGTCGATGATCGGTCCGCCGAGCACCTTGAGGAGCACCAGCGGCAACATCTCGGCCAGCGCGACGAGGCCGGTCTTGCTCGCGCTGCCGGTGGTGGTGAGGACGAACCAGGGCAGCGCGATCATCGAGACGCGGGTGCCGGTGATCGAGAGCGCCTCGGAGACCAACCAGCCGTATAGCGGACGTCTGGTGCTCATGCCGGGTCGCCCGTCGCGGTGCCGGGCAGGGGGAAGGCGCTGAGCTGCACGACGAACTGCTCGGCCTCCTCGGACACCGGGTCCTCCTCGGTGGCGAGGATCGCCTCGTGGATCGCGTCGCGCAGCCGGCGCGCCTTGGCCGGTGTCAGCCGAAGCACGTAGTCGCTGAACTCGGACGCGTTGCGCCAGGGCTCCGGCAGCAGCGGTCGCTCCTCCATCGCCCGTTGGAGCAGCTCGGTGTACAGGACCGCCACCGCCTGGAGGTAGGCGTCGAGGACCTCGCCGGCCTCGTCGTCGCCGGGATCCTCGGGGCCTGTCGTCGTCGACTGGTGGACGGCCCGCCACCACCGGTCGCGGGCGTTGCCACGCTCGGCGTCGTCGACGATGAAGCCGTGCTGCGCCAGGTGGCGCAGGTGGTACGACGTGGCGCCGGTGTTGAGGCCGAGCCGGGCCGCCAGCGAGGTGGCCGTAGCCGGACCCTCGATCCGCAGCAGCCCGAGCATCCGCAGCCGAACCGGGTGCGAGAGCGCCTTGAGCGCCTCGGGCGACGGGGTGATCGTCGTGAGGTCGTCCATGGCGGGAGGCTACAACTGCAAAGAGATGTTTGCAAACAGTTCTTTGTGGTTCTTCCGCACTACGCTCGCACCCATGAGCGAACGCAAGGAAGCGTCGTACGTCGAGGACGACGGCTTCACGCGGGACATGAACTACATCCCCGACCGGATCACCCGCGACGCCCGCGAGCCCGACGTCGGCCCGACCGAGGGCAAGAGCTGGCCGGTCGAGCCCGGCCGTTATCGGCTGGTCGCGGCGATGGCCTGCCCGTGGGCCAACCGCGCGATCATCGTCCGCCAGCTGCTCGGGCTCGAGGACGTGATCTCCATGGGCCTCGCCGGCCCGACCCACGACGAGCGGAGCTGGACCTTCGACCTCGACCCCGGCGACAAGGACCCGGTGCTCGGCATCGAGCGGCTCCAGGAGGCCTACTTCGCCCGCTACCAGGACTACCCCCGCGGCATCACCGTGCCGGCCGTGGTCGACGTCCCCACCGGGCAGGTCGTCACCAACGACTTCCCCTGGATCACCCACGACTTCTTCTTCGAGTGGCGCGACCACCACCGCCCCGACGCCCCCGACCTCTGGCCCGAGGACCTGCGCGAGGAGATGGAGGAGGTGATGGAGCGGGTCTTCACCGAGGTCAACAACGGCGTCTACCGGTGCGGCTTCGCCGGCACGCAGGAGGCGTACGACGCGGCGTACGAGCGGCTGTTCGGGGCCCTCGACTGGCTCGAGGAGCGACTCACCGACCGGCGCTACCTGATGGGCGACCGGTTGACCGAGGCCGACGTCCGGCTGTTCACCACCCTTGCCCGCTTCGACGCCGTCTACCACGGCCACTTCAAGTGCAACCGCAACAAGCTGACCGAGATGCCGGCGCTGTGGGGCTACGCCCGCGACCTGTTCCAGACGCCCGGTTTCGGCGAGAACACCGACTTCGAGCAGATCAAGGAGCACTACTACGTCGTGCACACCGACATCAATCCGACCGGCATCGTCCCCGAGGGTCCCGACGACTCGGGCTGGCTCGAGCCGCACGGGCGCGAGTCACTGGGTGGGAAGCCGATCGAGGCTTGGGAGCAGCGCTCACTAGGCTCGACGCATGGGCCACGACCACTCCCACGCCACTGGGCGGGCGGGCGACCGCGCCCGGCTGCGGCTGGTGCTGGCGATCACCGCGGTGGTGCTGGTGGTCGAGCTGGTCGGCGCCTGGGTCGCGGGATCGCTGGCGCTGCTCGCCGACGCCGGCCACATGGCCACCGACGTCGCCGCGATCGTGCTCGCGCTCGGGGCGTCGTACGTCGCTGCCAGGCCGGCCGGCCCCCGCTCGACGTTCGGCTGGCACCGGGCCGAGATCCTCGCCGCGCTCCTCAACGCCCTGGTGCTGCTGGGGGTCTGCGGCTACCTGGCGTACGCCGGCATCGCCCGGCTGGTCGACCCGAGCCGGTCCGGGCCGGGGCGCTCGTGGTCTTCGCGCTGGTCGGCCTGGTCGCCAACGCGCGTCTCGCTGGCGATCCTGCGCCGCTCCGACGACCGGCACCCTCAACCTGCGCGGCGCCGCGACCGAGGTGTTCGCCGACCTGGTCGGGTCGGTGCTCGCGGTGGCCGCGGGTGTCGTGATCGCGCTGACCGGCTTCCAGCGGGCGGACCCGATCGCCTCGCTGGTGATCGCGGTGATGATCCTGCCGCGCTCGATCGTGCTGCTGCCGCGACTCCGCCTCGTGCTGCTCGAGATCGCCCCGCGCGACCTCGACCTCGACGACGTGCGCGCCCACCTGTCCGAGGTGCCCGGCGTGGTCGACGTCCACGACCTGCACGCCTGGACGATCACCAGCGGCATGCCCAGCCTGTCCGCGCACGTGACCGTGACCGACGAGGCCCTGGAGACGGTGGGCGTCGGCGGCGTACTCGACCAGCTCTGCGAGTGCACCCGCGAGCACTTCGAGATCCACCACGCGACGTTCCAGGTCGAGCCGGTCACCCACCAGGAGCACGAGGACCTCGGGGAGACCCACTGATCCACCCCTCGATTGGCGGGTGGACCGGACCGCGCCGGTACTTTTGGAGCCACGCATTCATGTGGTGCCCGTCACAAGCAGGCACGCATGGGCTCCCGATCGACAGCGGCGGACCCCGCTCTGGTCTGAACAGAAGGAGTGCAGGTGAGCACGACAGGACCCGGCCCAGGATTCGGCCCCGACCTCGTGGAGGTCTTCGGGCCTTCCCAGCAAGACGGCGGCCCCGAGCTCGTCCAGCTGCTGACCCCCGAGGGCGAGCGCGTCCACCACCCCGAGTTCGACCATCGACTTCACCGAGGAAGCCGAGCTGCGCGGCTTCTACCGCGACATGGTGCTCACCCGGCGCATCGACACCGAGGCCACCGCCCTGCAGCGGCACGGCGAGCTCGGCATCTGGGCCCAGCTGCTCGGCCAGGAGGCCGCCCAGATCGGCGCCGGCCGCGCGCTGCGCCCGCAGGACTTCGTCTTCCCGACCTACCGCGAGCACGGCGTCGCCTACTGCAAGGGCGTCGACCCGCTCAACCTGCTCGGCCTGTTCCGCGGCGTCGACCAGGGCGCCTGGGACCCCAACGAGAACAACTTCGGCCTCTACACGATCGTGATCGGCGCCCAGAGCCTGCACGCCACCGGCTACGCGATGGGCATGCAGCGCGACGGCGTCGTCGGCACCGGCGACCCCGACCGCGACGCCGCGGTGATCGCCCACTTCGGCGACGGCGCCAGCAGCCAGGGCGACGTCAACGAGGCGTTCATCTTCGCCGCGTCCTACAACGCCCCGGTCGTGTTCTTCTGCCAGAACAACCAGTGGGCGATCTCCGAGCCGATCGAGCGCCAGACCCGGATCCCGCTCTACCAGCGGGCCCTCGGCTTCGGCTTCCCCGGCGTCCGCGTCGACGGCAACGACGTCCTCGCGACGTACGCCGTCACCCAGGCCGCGCTGCAGCGGGCCCGCGACGGCCAGGGCCCGACGTTCGTGGAGGCCTACACCTACCGGATGGGCGCCCACACCACGACCGACGACCCGACCCGCTACCGGCTCTCCGACGACGTCGAGCACTGGAAGCTCAAGGACCCGATCGCCCGCGTGGAGGTCTACCTCCGCCGCAACGGCCTGGTCGACGACGAGTTCTTCGACCGACGTCGAGGAGGAGGCCGAGCGAGCTCGGCGCACCACCTGCGCGAGGGCTGCAAGGCGCTGCCCGACCCGCAGCCGCTGAGCATGTTCGACCACGTCTACGCCGAGAAGACCGAGGAGCTCGCCGCCCAGCGCGACGGCTTCGCGGCCTACCTCGAGACGTTCGAGGGGAGCCACGCACTGATGCACGCACGAAGATCACGCTGGCCAAGGGCCTCAACATGGGCCTGCGCAAGGCGATGGAGGACGACCCCAAGGTCCTGATCATGGGCGAGGACGTCGGCAAGCTCGGCGGCGTCTTCCGGATCACCGACGGCCTGCAGAAGGACTTCGGCGAGGACCGCGTCATCGACTCCCCGCTCGCCGAGTCCGGCATCGTCGGCACCGCGGTCGGCATGGCGCTGCGCGGCTACCGGCCGGTCGTGGAGATCCAGTTCGACGGCTTCGTCTACCCGGCCTACGACCAGATCGTCTGCCAGGTCGCCAAGATGCACTTCCGCAGCCAAGGGCAAGTCGCAAGATGCCGATGGTCATCCGGATCCCGTTCGGCGGCGGCATCGGCGCGGTCGAGCACCACAGCGAGTCGCCCGGAGGCGCAGTTCGCGCACACGCCCGGCCTCAAGGTGGTCGCCTGCTCCAACCCGGTCGACGGCTACTGGATGATCCAGCAGGCCATCGCCTGCGACGACCCGGTGATCTTCCTCGAGCCCAAGCGGCAGTACCACGCCGACAAGGCCGAGCTCGACGAGGACCGCCACGCCCGACCCGCTGTTCGCCTCGCGCGTGGTCCGCCAGGGCACCGACGTGCACGCTGCTGGCCTACGGCCCGACGGTGAAGACCGCGATGACGGCCGCCGAGGCCGCCGCCGGCGAGGGCAAGTCGCTCGAGGTGATCGACCTGCGCACGCTGTCAGCCCGCTCGACATGGGGCCGGTCTTCGAGTCCGTACGCCGCACCGGCCGCGCCGTCGATCACCCACGAGGCGCACGTCAACCTCGGCATGGGCGCCGAGGTCGCGGCCCGGATCACCGAGGAGTGCTTCTACTCCCTGGAGGCGCCGGTGCTGCGCGTCGGCGGCTTCGACACGCCCTACCCGCCGTCGCGGATCGAGGAGGACTTCCTCCCCGACCTCGACCGGGTGCTCGACGCCGTCGACCGCACGCTGAGCTTCTGAGCCACGGAGAGACTGCACGACATGGCTGAGTACAAGCTGCCCGACGTCGGCGAGGGCCTGACCGAGGCCGAGATCGTCTCCTGGAAGGTCAAGGTCGGCGACGTCGTCGAGATCAACGACATCGTCGTCGAGATCGAGACCGCCAAGTCGCTGGTCGAGCTGCCGTCGCCGTACGCCGGCACGGTCACCGCGCTGCTGGTCCCCGAGGGCGAGATGGTCCCGGTCGGCACCCCGATCATCGCGATCGGCGACCCGTCCGAGGCGCCGCGCCGACGCGCGCGAGCCCGCGCCGGTGCCGAGGACTGGCGCCGGCCGACGCCGAGGCCGAGATCGACCTCTCCAACCCGCGCGCCAGCGGCGGCGGCGAGGGCGAGAGCCTGGTCGGCCGCAACAAGGCCGACCGCGGCGCCGTCCGCCGCGCCCGCAAGAGCGCCGCGACCGCCGGGCGTCGCCGCCGGTGCCACGGCCGCCCAGCTGCAGGTGCAGGGCGCGTTCGAGCCGGCGGGCCCGTCCCCGAGGTCGAGGGCGCCGACGAGCCGGCGGTCCCGGCGACGCTCGGCCCGCACCGACCACGGAGCCGCCGCCGGCCGAGCGCCCGGCGCGCTGGCCAAGCCGCCGGTGCGCAAGCTGGCCAAGGACCTCGGCGTCGACCTCGCCACGCTGACCCGACCGGCCCGGCGGCATGGTCACCCGCGAGGACGTCGAGCCGCCGCGAGCCGGCGTCCGGCGGGTCGACGACTCAGGCGCCGGCGCAGGACGCTCGCTCGCACGGCTCGACCGCCACCGGCGAGCGCGAGCGCCGCGAGCCGATCAAGGGCGTCCGCAAGATGATGGCCAGGCGATGGTGAGCTCGGCCTTCACCGCGCCCCACGTCACCGAGTGGATCACCGTCGACGTCACCCGGACGATGGAGTTCGTCGAGCGGCTCAGGACGCGGCGCGAGTTCCGCGACGTCAAGGTCTCCCCGCTGCTGGTGCTGAGCCGGGCGGTGATGCTGGCGATGCGGCGTACGCCCGGAGATCAACTCGTTCTGGGACGAGGCCGCCCAGGAGGTCGTCTACAAGAGCTACGTCAACCTCGGCATCGCCGCGGCCACCCCGCGCGGGCTGGTCGTGCCCAACGTCAAGGAGGCCCAGGACCTCTCGCTGCTCGAGCTGGCCGGCGCGCTCAACCAGCTCACCGCCACCGCCCGCGAGGGCAAGACCCAGCCGGCCGAGATGAGCGGCGGCACGTTCACGATCACCAACGTCGGCGTCTTCGGCGTCGACGCCGGCACGCCGATCATCAACCCCGGCGAGTCCGCGATCCTGTGCTTCGGCGCGGTCCGCAAGCAGCCGTGGGTGGTCACGGTCGACGGCGACGACGAGATCGTCGCCGCGCCAGATCACGACGCTGGCGCTGTCCTTCGACCACCGGCACATCGACGGCGAGAAGGGCTCGCGGTTCCTCGCCGACGTCGCCGGCATCCTGGAGGACCCGGCGTCGGCGCTGCTGTTCTGACCTGGCCCGACCCTGGGGTTGCAACCGGTCCTACGATGATTCAAGACATGCAGCCCGACCTTCGTGCCGAGAAGTCCGAAGGCGGCGCCGAGGGTGCTGCCGCGGTCGCTGCTCCAGCGCGCGCAGGAGATCGCGGAGCAGCTCCAGCGCGAGGCGGCCGAGCAGGCCGAGCAGGCGACCGCCGAGTCCAGCCGCCTGCGCGAGGAGGCCCAGCGGCTGCGTGACCAGGCGACGAACGCCCACGACGAGGCCGCACGGGACCGGGACCGGCAGGCGAAGGTTCTGGCCGACGCCTCCAGCGAGGCTGCGACCATCGTCGCCGACGCCAGCGAACAGGCCAGCCTGCTCCTCGGCTCCGCGGAGGCCGAGCGGGACCGACTCCTCGAAGAGGCGCGTGCCGAGGCCACGACGCTGCGGGCCACCGCGGCGCAGCTGCGCACGGACGCCGAGGACGAGGCCGGGCAGGTCAGGGAGCGGGCCGAGACCGAGGCCGCCGCCGTGGTCGAGCGAGCGGGCCAGCAGGCGGCCGACCTCGAGGACGAGGCCGCGGGTCGCGCCGCGACCCTGACCGCGGGGGCCGAGGAAGAGGCCCGGGCGCGCCTCGATGCGGCGGTGGCCGAGGCCGACGCGCTGCGCGAGGCGACCGAGCAGGAGCTGGCGCAGCTCCGCGCCCACGCCGAGAAGGAGTCGGCGGCCGGCATCGAGGAGGCGCAGGAGCTCGTGCGCCGGGCCCGGGCCGAGGCCGACGAGCTGCTCGACCGCGCCCGGAGCAAGGCCGAGGCCGAGATGCAGCGGGCCGCCGAGCAGACCGCCTGGGCCAACACCACGGTCGAGGCACTCCTGGCCACCGCTGGCGACGAGGCTGACGCCATCCGGGCTCGCCGGTCACGGCGAAGTCCGGGCGCACCTGGCCCGGACCCGCTGCCGGATCCAGGCAGTGCTCAGCCGGCTGGCCGACCGGCTGCGGGCCGAGGTGGAGGAGGCGGACCGCCGGGCCACCGAGCTCGGTGATGCCGCCGCTGCCGTGGTCGCCGCGGCCGACGGAGGACGCCGCCCGACGGCGCGAGCAGACAGAGGTCGAGGCACGGCGTGTCCTCGAGGAGGCCGAGGCCGGAGCAGCCCAGATCCTCGAGCGTGCCGATCGGCGTACCGCCGAGTCCGAGGCCGGCGCCCAGCGACTGCGCAGGCCTGGTGGCCGACGAGGTCGTCGCGGATGCGCGCCAAGGCCTCGGACGAGCTGCGCCGCAGCCGCGAGGAGGCAGCCCGGGAGCTGTCCGAGGCGCAGGCAGACGCCGAGCAGTCTCGCACCCAGGCCCGCGAGCTGCTGGCCAGCGCCCGTGCCGAGGTCTCCGCGCTGAAGCAGCGGCGGGACGAGATCGCCGCCGAGCTCTCCCAGCTTTCCGGTGTCATCGAGGCACTGGCCGTGTCCGAGTCCGATCCAGAGGAGCAACCATGAGCCAGCCCGACCACGAGTTCCGAGTCGTGCTGCGCGGCTACGAGCCGGCGGAGGTCGACCGGGTGGTCTCCGGCCTGCAGTCGCGCGCTGCGGAGGCCGAGGCGGCGGTGACCGCCCTCGAGGGACGGGTGGCCGAGGCGGCCAGCTCGAGCGCCACGCCCGCGGAGCCACCGATCGTTCGAGCACCTCGGTGACCGTGTCGGCCAGATCCTGGCGCTCGCCGAGCAGGAGGCCCTCGAGATGCGCGACCGGGCCGCGGCCGAGACCGAGGGGATCCGCAAGCTGGCCGAGCAGGCGGCGACCGAGGTCCGGGACGCCGCCGACCATTACGCCGACCAGCGCCGGCGCGACGCCGAGACCGAGGCAACCCGGTTGCTGGCCGACGCCAAGCGGGCCGCCGACGAGGAGCGCGACGCCGCCGATCGAGACGCTGCTGCCGTGCGCCAGGAGGCCGAGGCCATCTACGAGCAGCAGCGCGCCGACGCGGCCCAGGCCGCGGCCGACTTCGAGACCACCCTTGCCGAGCGGCGTGAGCGCAGCGCGGCGGAGTTCCGCCAGCAGCAGGCGGCCACCCAGGCTCAGCTCGACGACATGGCACAGCAGGTCGAGTCGGCCCGCGTGGCGGCGCCAGAAGGAGCAGGAATCCGCGGAGGCGCAGGCCCGCCGGACGCTGGTCGAGGCCGAGGAGCGGGCCGAGTCGATCGTCCGCGAGGCGCGGGCCGCCGCCGACCGGGTGCGCAACGACTCCGACCGCGAGCTCGCGGCGGCGACCCAGCGCCGCGACAGCATCAACTCCCAGCTGACCAACGTGCGGCAGATGCTGGCCACGCTCTCCGGATCGGCGACCGGCTTCATCGTCGACCCGATCCCCGACGACTCCGTCGCCGGCGAGGAGCCCGTCGACGGCGGCGAGTCCGTCGACGGCGGCGATCTCGAGGAGCTGCTCGAGGAGTCCGACGAGGACCCGGCGCGAGACACCGCGGAGTAGCCAAGCCACAGGGCGCGAATCCGCGGGGTGAGTGGCGGCGCTCCCGGGTAGGACGTCTGCGTGAGCGCGGCCCGCTATCCCGCCCCGGGTGAGGAGATCGGCCCATTCCGCGTCGTCCGCCGGCTCGGTGGCGGCGGGATGGGGGCCGTCTTCGAGGCCGTCGACGTGACTCTGGACCGACGGGTGGCGCTGAAGGTGATCGCGCCCCACCTGGCCGAGGAGGCAGGCTTCCGCGACCGGTTCACCGCCGAGGCGCGGTCGCTGGCGGTGCTCGACTCCCCGCACGTCGTCCAGGTCTATGCCCACGGCGAGCAGGCGGGCCGCCTCTACATCGCGATCCAGCTGATCCCCGACGGTGACCTCGCCCATCTGATCGAGGATCTCGGCGCCCCACCGCTCCGGGTTGGCCTCGACCTGATCAGCCAGGTGGCCGCAGGCCTGGCCGACGCCCATGCGGTCGGGCTGGTCCACCGGGACATCAAGCCCGCCAACGTCTTCCTCCGGCGCCGGGACGGCGCGATGTCGGCCTACCTCGGTGACTTCGGCGTCGCCTGCCGGGTCGGCGCGGAGCCTGCACCTGACGATCTGGCACGGTCGGGACGCCGGCGTGGATGGCCCCGGAGCTGGACGCCGGTGCCCCTGCCGGAGTGTCCAGCGACATCTACTCGGTGGGGTGCCTGCTCTGGGCGACGCTGACCGGTCGGGCGCCCTACGCCGGAGCGACGGAGGACCAGGTGGTCGCGGCCCACCGTGAACAGCCGGTGCCGCAACTGCTCGGCTCCAGCCCTCAGGCACGCGAGGTCAACCGGATCCTGCGCACGGCCATGGCCAAGGACCCGGCCCGGCGCTACTCCTCCGCAGCCCGGCTTCGCGACGATCTGCGACGCGCCGCGAGCCTGTCGGAGGGGGCCGCGAAGGAAGGAGCCACGTCCCGGCGGGCAGCCCTCGCAGCTGTGGCCCTGCTCGCCGCGGTCGTGGCCGGCTCGATCGTTCAGACGACCGCGAACCCGGACGACGTTGCGGCGCCATACCCCTCGTCAGGGTCCTCGACCCGTGACGAGAACCGGGCCCGGGCCAGCCTCGCCCGGGCGCTGGCGAACCGGCGCGAGATGAGCCAGGCCGAGGCCGAGTGCACCGCCCGGCGGTGGATCGCCGGAGCCGGGCTCCGCTCCATGGTCGCGGCCGGATTCTTCGACGCCGACCTCGACTACGTGGACCAGCGCCCCAGCTCGATGACGCCGCGGATCGAGTCCGCCGCGATGGCGGCCGCCCGCGTCTGCGCCACGGCTGGCTAACGTGGCCTGCGCATCGCCCTGACCCTGGTGGCGAGTCCGGCGACCCGGTTCAGGACCCCGACGACGACGGGGTTGACGTCCATTCCCTCCGGCTGCATCGGGTGCATCAGTGCGTCGGTCCCGCCGTCGACGAACACCACGCTCCCCACCACCAGGCTCGCCGAGTCAGACAGCAGGAAGGCGATCGTGGCCGCCACCTCCTCCGGCCGGCCGGGTCGGCCGAGCGCCGACGGGTAGGCGTCGGCGAAGACACCGAGCTGGGGGTCCTCCCGTAGCCGGTCCGTCATGGGAGTCGCGATCAGGCCGGGCGCTACGGCGTTCAGCCGGATGCCCGAACCCGCCCACTCGTCCTTCACTCCCTCGCGCCGGGCCCACCACGCCAGCGCGGCCTTGGTGGCGGGGTAGACGTGGACCGCCTCGACCTCGGCCGCCGCGGCACGGGCGGCGGCCTCGTCGTCGCGTAGGCACGCGTCCGCGACGTCAGCGGTCCAGCCGGGCTGGCAGGTGACCGAGTTCGAGGCGAGGAGCACCACGGACGCGCCGCCCGCGGCTGCCAGCTGCGGCCGCAGACCGCGGACCAGCGACACCCCGCCGAAGAAGTTGACCGACACCACCAGCGCCGGGGTCGACGCCGGTGAGCCCGGGCACCCCGGCGCACGGGACTACGCCGTGCACCACGTCGGCGAGGCCCTGCACCTGCTCGACCGCCGAGGTGCCGGCCGGCGGCGGACGACAGGTCGGCGACCACGTCGGCGTCGCGCTGGTCGACGGTGACGACCCGGTGCCCCTCGTCCCGCAGCAGCCGGTGGTGGCTGCGCCGATGCCCGAGGCGGCACCGGTGACGACGTACGTCTTCATGGTCGGCTGTCTGCCACGCGCACCAGCCCGGCCAGGGTGGCGACGTACGCCGTCCCGTCGGGCCCGAGGTAGATCGCGGCGTAGTGGTTGTTCCACTGGGTGCCGGTGCCGGTGAGTCGGCTCCACGTGGTCTCGCCACTGCGGATGTCGAGGCCGTGAGGTACCACGCATCGACGCCGTCCTGGCGCGGTGGCTTGGTGTAGACGTAGAGCAGCCCGTTGCCGTGGCTGGCCTTCGGCACCGAGGTCGGTGCCGTCGCCGAGCTGGTCCACGCGACGCGACACCCGTCCCGCCGCAGCAGCACCCGCGCCACGCCGGGCGTGGTGGAGCGGCCCAGCGTCGTGGTCTGCGGCCCCTCGTACCCGTAGTTGTTCTCGATGATGAACGACCGCCCGGCAGCGACCAGGCTGTTCTCCGTCGTGCTCGCGCCGCGGGCGAGCACCGGAACCCGGCAGTGTCGCGCGCCGGTACGCCGGTCGTAGACGACGATCCGGGTTCGCGGCTCCGCGTTGTCGGCGATCGCCACCCACCGGCGGCCGAGGAGTGTGGGGGAGGTGCCCGAACCACGGGAGAGCATGCCGGGCTTCTTCGTGGTGCCGCGGTCGTAGGTCCGTCGCCAGGTGACCCCGGCCTGCCGCGGCGGTCCGCGTCGAGCCGATAGGCCGCGTGGGTGCTCACGGGGTAGACGCCGCCGCCCTCGTCGGCGGACACGGAGTTGACGATGTCCTCGCCCCGGCGGGAGCTCGATCGTGGCGACGCGGCCAGTCCGCCGGTCGAGTGTTCCGACCGTCCCGTGCTGACTGAAGAACCACACGCGACCCTGCCAGTCGGGCGCCACGGCGACCAGGCAGTCATCCTCACCGAGGTGTCGAGCGAGCGGCCAGGAGCGGACCTTCACGAGGTCGCCGTCCGGCGTCTGTCGCACCTTCCAGATCTCGCTGGTGGTGGTCGTGGCGAAGGCGCGGTCGCGGTCGTCGAGAAAGAAGTAGGTGCCGCCGCAGATATCGGTGAACGGGTTCCGGCCGGACGTGGCGTCGCGTCCCGGCATGGTGAGCTCGGAGATCGGTTCCAGCGTTTCGGGGTGGATGAGCATCATGGTGAAGCCCTCGAGGCCGCCGCACAACGCGACGATCCGGCCCTCGGAGTCAAACGTCATCGTGGCGCACTCGCGGACGCCGTAGCTGCGCGAGGTGACCGACAGGTCCCGCCCGAGCGGGCCACTGACGTCGTAGGCGTCGGTGCTGTAGGCGTCGTTGTGCATGCTGCTGGTGCCGTTGGGGGACAGAAACGGGTTCTGCGGCACGCGCGGATGGGCCATCGGTTTCCGGGGCGCCGGAGTGCCCTCGAACTCAGGGACCAGCGCGTCGGTCGGCAGCGATGGGATCGGGCCACCCGGGTCGACCGGGATGTCCGGGAGTGGGTCGCCGGCCCGGACCGGACCGGCCGCGGCGAGTGCCACGACCATGGCGACGGCAACCACGGCGACGGGCGGCGTACGGCGCGGCATCGCGTCAGCCTAAACTGAAACGTGTTTCAGTTCTAGGGTGGGTATGTGGTGACAGACCTCATGTTCAGGAGCCCGGGGGCGCGAACTGGCTGGCGGTGAACGCCCCGCCCTGGGGATCGCGGACGAGCGCCTCCCGGGTCCAGTCGAGTCGGACGTGCTCAGCACCGCGCCACCGAGGCGCTCGACAGTCGCAACGGTGGTGTCGCGGTCGGCGACCGTGAACGTGACGTGCCAATGCGGCTCCTCGCCGGGCAGGAGGCGAGCCATCCACCCGATCGCATCGGCGAAGCCGGGGGGTGCGCTGACGCCGGCCTGCCTCTCGTGGATCTCGGGGTCAGACGTGTCGGCGAGGTGGTCGCCATATCCGGGTAGCCGGATCATCCGCCCGAACCCGAGGTCGTCGACCGACCAGCCGAACACCTCGCCGTACCAGGCAGCCGATGCTTCCGGGTCGGCCGCATGGAGGTCGCTGAAGTTCCATGCTCCTGGCGCGTTGACGGCTTGGGCACCTGGTCGGGCTCCGGCCTGCCAGAGCCCGAAGACCACGCCGTACGGGTCGGCGCAGGCCGCCGACCTGCCCCCCATGCCCGCCTGGGACGCCGCCGTCACGACGTGCCCACCGGCGCCTTCGACCCGCGCGAGCGCGGCCTCGACGTCGTCCACGGCGATGTAGGTGTTCCACCCGGACGCGCTGGGGTGAGTGCGGGTGCCGAGGATCCCGGCCGCGTCGAGGCCGTCCTGCTGGGCGACCAGGTACCGGTCCGCATCCCCGGGCAACGGCTCTTCGGTGAACGTCCAGCCGAAGAGCTCACCGTAGAAATCGGTGGCGCCCCCGACGTCTTCAGCGGCGATGTCGACCCAGGATGTGACGCCTGGCGGGTACGACCGAGGCTGGGTCATGACATCTCCTGTTGGTCACCTCAGAGGTAGCGGCGGGTCCGTTCGGCGGGCGAGCCCGGCCCGGCGGCGAGCAGGGCGGCGAGCTCGTACTCGAGCACCGCGCCGACCCGCTGGCAGAACGCCTCGGGCTCGTCGGCGGCGTCCGGCTTCTCGGCGACGATCCGGTCGACGATGCCGAGCTCGTGCAGGTCGATGGCGCGGACCTGCTGGGCGCGCGCCATCTCGGGGGCGTGGTCGACGTCGCGGTGCACGATCGCGCTCGCGCCCTCGGGCGGCAGCGGGGAGAGCCAGGCGTGCTGCGCGGCGACGACCCGGTCGGCGGGCAGCAGGGCCAGCGCGCCGCCGCCGTTGCCCTCGCCGAGCATCAGGCACAGCGTCGGCGCGTCGAGGGTGACCAGGTCGGAGAGGCAGCGCGCGATCTCGCCGGCCAGGCCACCGTTCTCGGCGTCGGGGGAGAGGGCGGCGCCCTGGGTGTCGATGACGGTCACCAGCGGCAGCCCCAGCTCGGAGGCCAGCCGCATCCCGCGCCGCGCCTCGCGCAGCGCCTCGGGGCCGAGCGGGTGGTCCGGCGTCTGGCCGCGCCGGTCCTGGCCGAGGAACACGCACGGCGCCTCGCCGAACCGCACCAGCGCGATCAGCAGCCCGGGGTCGGCCTCGCCCTGGCCGGTGCCGTTGAGGGGGACGACGTCGGTGGCGGCGTACTGCAGCAGGCGGCGTACGCCGGGCCGGTCGCGGGCGTCGGGACCGGGTGACCGCGTCCCAGGTGTCGACGTCGGGGATCGGTCGTCGCTGGGCGGCTCGGGGACGGCCGGGATGCCCTCGCCGCGGCGCCATGCAGGACGTCGAGCGCCCGGTCGAGGATGTCGGCGATCCCGCTCCGGGGCGACGACGGCGTCGATGATGCCCGCGGGCGTAGAGGTTCTCGGCGGTCTGCACGCCCTCGGGGAACGGCCGGCCGTAGAGCGCCTCGTAGACCCGCGGGCCGAGGAAGCCCACCAGCGCGCCCGGGCTCGGCGACGGTCACGTGGCCGAGCGAGCCCCACGACGCCATCACCCCGCCGGTCGTGGGGTGGCGGAGGTAGACGAGGTAGGGCAGCCCGGCCGCCTTGTGCGCCGCGACCGCCTGGCTGATCCGGACCATCTGCACGAACGCCGGCGTGCCCTCCTGCATCCGGGTGCCGCCGCTGACCGGGCCGGCCAGCAGCGGCAGGCCCTCGGCGGTGGCGCGCTCGACGGCCGCCACCAGCCGGTCGGCGGCGGCCCGGCCGATCGAGCCGGCCAGGAACCCGAACTCGCCGATCACGACGGCGACCCGGCGCCCGCGCATGAGGGCCTCGCCGGTGACCACCGACTCGTCGACGCCGCTCCGCTCGGCCGCGGCGGCCAGCTCGGCGGCGTACTGCTCGGCGACGGTGCCCTGTTCCGGCGGGCTGTCCCACGACTGCCACGAACCGTCGTCGAGGACGAGGTCGACGAGCTCGCGGGCGTTCAGGCGGCTCACGGGCGACAGCGTACGACGCGTCCGGCGGTGCCGCTCCTCGCGTGCGAGCGCTCAGGATCGCGGGGCGCATGAAAGCGGACGTTCGGGTAGCGGAATGGGCAGCCGGCCGAATCTCTGGAGGCATCCCATGTCCCTGACCGCGTCCTCGATCGTGAGCGCACCGTCGCCGGTCACGGCTACAACCGGTGGCTGATCCCGCCCGCGGCCCTGGCCGTGCACCTGTGCATCGGCCAGGCCTATGCGACCAGCGTCTACAAGTCCTCGCTGGTCGAGCACTTCGACGCCTCGCTGACCGCGATCGGGATCATCTTCTCGATCGCGATCGTGATGCTCGGCCTGAGCGCCGCGGTGTTCGGCACCTGGGTGGACACCGGTGGCCCGCGCCGCGCGATGGCGGCGCGGCGGCCTGCTGGTCGGTCGGGTTCCTGGTCGGCGCGCTGGGGATCGCGACCACCCAGCTGTGGCTGGTCTACCTGGGGTACGGCGTCATCGGCGGCATCGGCCTCGGGCTCGGCTACATCTCACCGGTCTCGACGCTGATCAAGTGGTTCCCGGACCGGCCCGGGCCTCGCCACGGGCATGGCGATCATGGGCTTCGGCGGCGGCGCGATGATCGCCAGCCCGCTGTCGGCGAAGCTGCTCGGCGATCTACGACCCCAACTTCGACTCGGCCACCGCGATCGCCAGCGGCGCCGCCGTGGCCAAGCTGTTCGTCACCCTCGGACTGATCTACCTCGTCGTGATGGTGTTCGGTGCCTGGCTGGTCCGGGTGCCCCCGGAGGGCTGGAAGCCGGAGGGCTACGACCCCGCACGAGGTCGAGGAGAAGCTCGCTGGTCACGACGGCGAACGTCTCGGCCGCCAACGCCATCAAGACCCCGCAGTTCTGGCTGCTCTGGACCGTGCTGTTCTGCAACGTCACGGCTGGCATCGGCATCCTGGAGCAGGCGGCGCCGATGATCCAGGACTTCTTCCGCGAGGGCGGCTCGACCGCGGTCACGGCGGCCGCGGCGGCGGCCGGCTTCGTCGGCGTCCTGTCGCTGTTCAACATGGCCGGCCGGTTCGCGTGGTCGTCCACCTCCGACATCGTCGGGCGCAAGAACATCTACATGCTCTACCTCGGCGCGGGGATGGGTGCTCTATCTCCTGCTCGCCTTCGTCGGCGCCAGCACCACCCTCGCTCTTCGTGCTGATGGCGGGCCTCATCATCAGCTTCTACGGCGGCGGCTTCGCGACCGTGCCGGCGTACCTCCGCGACCTGTTCGGCACCTACCAGGTCGGCGCCATCCACGGGCGTCTGCTGACCGCCTGGTCGGCCGCGGGCGTCGCCGGTCCGCTGATCATCAACGGCATCCTCGACACCCAGGGCGAGCCGGGCAGCGCTGACCGCGGACGACTACCGACCGGCGCTGATCACGATGGTCTGCGTGCTCGCCGTCGGCTTCGTCGCGAACCTGCTGATCCGGCCGGTCGACGAGCGCTTCCACGAGTCCGGCACCGACCACGAGCGTGCCGGCCCGAGTGCTGCCGCGGCCACGGCGGGCGAGGGCCGGCGACCTCCCCGGGCCTGGGTCCTGCGTGTTGCCCGTCGCCTGGGTGATCGTCGGGGTCCCGCTGCTGTACGGCGTCTACGAGACGGTCGTCGACGCGATCGACCTGTTCTAGCACCACGGCCTCGGCTGCCCGGTCGAGCCCGGCACAGGGGAGTCGGGCTCACCGGCAGCCGAGATCAGGGTGTCCCGTGCCGCGTCGGCGGGCGATCCGGACGTCAGCCGTTGACGACGATCTCCGCGGGCCTGCCCAGGAACTCCCCGTACCGCGCGGACGCATGCTCCAGGGCCTGCCGCTCCTCGACCGACAGCGGCCGGTGGGGCGTCAGCTCGAAGCACACCCGGGCGGGAGTCACCGTGCGCTTCATCGCCGCGACCAGCTGCCCGTCGACGAGCGCGATCCCGATCGCCCGCTCGCGCCCTCGCGGGACCAGTCCTCGGGCGTCCAACACCCACCGGGAGTCCTGGTAGCCGCGGTAGGTCTCGTCGAGCAGCTGGAGGAGATGGCCGACCGGCTGTCCCGGCCCCTCTGGGGGCGCGCCCGGCGCGTGCCAGTAGGTGCGTCCGTCGTGCTCGAAGGAGTCCAGCCTCTCCTGGACCTCGCCCAGCCCGCGACGCGCATCGCCGACGGTGAGGGTGGCCCAGTAGGCGAGGTCCTTGACGGTTGCCGGGCCGTGGCCGGTGAAGTAGCGCAGGGCGAGCCGGGCGAGCGCCTGGTCCCGGTCGAAGGCCTCCGGCGGGACCGGGGTGCCGACCCGATCGGCGTACGTCGCGTAGGTGTGGGTGTCCTCGCGAGGCTTCCCGCTGCTGACCAGACGGCCCATCTCCAGGTGTGCCATCAGCAGCATCACCATCCGCCCGGTGACTCGCTCCGCCAGGTCGGGAACCCGGTCGCGCACCGCAGCGGCCACCTCGTCGCGTGTCCGGTCCGGGGTCGCGGCGAGCAGGTCGAGGACGGCGGCACCGAGCCGGTCGATGTCGTCTCCGCTCAAGCCGAGATCTCCGAGCAGCTGGGTGTCGGTGATCTTGCGGAGGCTCGGCCCGGACAGCGCGAGCAGCCAGTCGATGTCGGCGCGCGCGACGTAGTGCCAGGTCGGACGCAGCACATGGGTGCGGACGACCTCCCCTGACGCCAGGAGGCCGGCCAGATCGGCGGGGTCCGGGGAGGCGGTCCGGGCAGCGACGGCCCACGCGGACTGGCTCGGGTTCTCGGCCTGGACGGCCAGAAGCCCGTTCACCACGTCGGCTGCCGACCCGGCCAGGGGCGCGATGAGGTGTTGATTGCGGAGGCGCCATCGCGCGATCACGGCGTCGTCCATGCGCTAGCGAGTCCGCCAGGCGTCGAGCACCGCGGCCTCGGCTGCCCGGTCGAGCCCGGCAACGGGGGCGTCGGGTTCCTCGCGCAGCCAGGCCAGGGTGTCTCGGGCGGTGTCGGCGAGCGGTCTGGTCTGCAGCCCTGCTTCGTACGACGGCTCGACGTCGACCGACATCAGCCACGCGTAGTCCGGCTGCGGCAGCCACACCGGGAGTGACCGGGGGCCGTCCCACGGCTCGACGTCGTGATCGGCGAGGAAGTCCTGGTCGACCCAGGTCAAGCGGAGGTCGGACGCGTCGAGGCCGACGCCGTTCGCGATCTGCTCCAGGAAGTCCGCCCGGCCCATCGGCCGACCGGTCCCGTGCAGCACCCCGGTGGTCCGGTTCTCGGCGACGTCGACCAGCCAGGCCGCGAGGTCCCGCACGTCGATGACCTGGACCCGCTCGTCGGGCGAGCCCGGGGCGAGCACCTCGCCGCCGTCGGCGATCCGGCGGGGCCAGTAGCTGAACCGGCCGGAACGGTCGCCGGGGCCGACGATGAGGCCCGGCCGCACCACCACCGACGAGCCGGCGCCTTCGGTGACCGCCTGTTCGCAGGCGACCTTCATCGCGCCGTAGACGTCAGGGCCGGACGCAGGGTCCTCGTCGGTGTGGATCGGCTCGTGGGTGGGCAGGGTGTCGACCGTGCCGTTGGGGGTCGAGTCGTCGGTGTAGACGCTGATGGTCGAGACGAAGACCCAGTGCGCGTCCGGGAAGGCCGCCACCGCCGACCGGACCCAGGACGGGTGGCGAGCCACGTCGACGACGGCGTCGAACTCCGCCCCGTCGACCAGCGCGGAGGGCGCCGGGTCGCGTCGGTCCCAGGCGCCATGGGTCGCACCCTGCGGCACCGACCCTGACTCGCCGCGGCAGGCGCAGGTGACCTCGTGCCCGCGCCGGACCGCCTCCTCCGCGACCGCGCGGGAGAGGAAGACGGTTCCGCCGAGGACCAGCAGCCTCATGTCGAGAACGGTGGGGACTGCCGGCCCAGCAGCCAGGCGTCGAACATCGGGCGGAGGTCGTCGCCGGTCTTCCGCGACCACCAGGCGGTGATGTCGGCGTACGACGCGTTGTCGTTGTCGTGGGAGCGTGGCCAGGCCCGCACCAGCGACCAGAACTGCTTGTCACCGATCCGACGGCGCAGCTGGTCCCACATCAGGGCGGGCAGGTAGTAGATGTTCCCCTCGCCGAACATCGCCGGGTCATAGTTCGCCGGCGGACCGGCCGAGGACCGCTCCTGCTGGTCGATGCCGGCCCAGTCAGTCAGCGGCTGTTCGACGTCGAAGCCGAACTCCTGCGCCTCCCAGAGGACCTGGAGGTACATCGCCATGCCCTCGTTCATCCACACGTCGCGCCAGTCGCTGGGCGTGACCTGGTCGCCGTACCACTGGTGGATCATCTCGTGCACGACCACCGCCGGCGAGAAGGTGTAGTCGGTGGCGCCGAGGGTGATCATGGTCTGGGTCTCCATGCCGCTGGTGGAGTCGACCACGACGAAGCCGAGCGAGGAGAAGGGGTAGGGGCCGAGCCGGTCCTCGATCCAGTCGAGCTCGTCGCCGGCCACCTGCACGGACCTCAGGCTGCGGGCGTCGCCTCGGGGGGTCCAGTAGGTCATCGGCACGCCGCTCTCCGACCTGTCCCTGGTCATCTTGAAGTTCCCGAACGCCACGGTCACGAGGTACGACGCCGCGGGCTCGTCGAGGTGCCAGTCGGTGACGGTGCGACCCGCGTTCTGCTTCCGGGACTCCAGCTTGCCGTTGGCCACGCCGACCCACGGGGAGGGCGTGGTGAGGGTGAAGTCGTAGAGGGCCTTGTCGGAGGGGTGGTCGTTGACGGCGTACCAGGAGTAGGCGCCGAAGGGCTCCTGCATGGTCCAGGTCTCGCCCTCGTCGGTACCGTCCAGCCGATGGTGCTGAAGTCGTAGCGGGTGGTCGGCGCCGCGACCGGCTTCGGCGTGCCGTGTAGCGGACCTCCAGGATGTAGCGCTCGTCGGAGCGACGGGGGCCCGGACGACGAGATCCTTGCCCCGCTCCCGGAAGGTGGTCTTCTCGCCGTCGAGGGTGAGCGAGGTGACGGTGAGCGGACTTGCCGAAGTCGAGCTGGAACTCCTCGCGCGTCCGCGGTGGCCCGGAACGTCAGCGTCTCCACCGCGTCGAGGGTCTTCGATCGCGGCGTCCAGGCGAGGTCGAGCTGGTAGTGCAGGGCGTCCACCCCGGGGTCGCCGACCGCCGGATAGACGCGGTCCTCGACCGGCTGGCTCAGCGCCGCATCGAGTGCTGGATCGTCCGGGTCGACGTCGGGCGGGTCGGACGCGGGGCGGTCTGACTCGGGAGAGGCCGAGGACGCAGACGGCGTGGAGGTCTCGGCGGGGGATGACTGCGCGGCCGGCTCGTCGTCGGCCGCGGAGCAGCTGCCGAGCACCAGCGTCACGGCCACCAGCCAGGTGGCCGTCCCCCGCGTTCTCATGAGCACACGCTAGTCCGGTTCGCCAACGGAGCGCTCTGAAGTTGCGCGCCCGTGCGGTGCGCGGTTGGCTGGCGCCATGACCACCGACCTCTTCTCCCAGCACCGCGAGCGCCTCGACGCCGCGGTCGCCGCCTGCGCCTCCCGCGAGTACTTCTCGGCGTTCGACGAGTCGCCCTCGCCGCGGGTGTACGGCGAGAACGCCGCGCGCCGACGGGCAAGGCGGCGTTCGAGGCGTGGCTGGGCCGGGACTTCCCGCTCGAGACGCCCGGGCAGCGACGGGACCGTGGCGACCGAGCGGTCGCCGTACGGCTTCGACCTGGGGGTCGCGCTACCCGCGGGTCGGCCACCGACGGCGTCGACGCGCTGATGGCGGCGGCCGGCGCCGGCATGCAGGCCTGGCGCGACGCCGGGCCCGAGGGGCGCACCGGGGTCTGCCTGGAGATCCTGGACCGGCTGCACGGCCGGATCTTCGAGCTGGCCAACGCGGTGCAGCACACCAGCGGGCAGGCGTTCGTGATGGCGTTCCAGGCCGGCGGCGCGCACGCGCTGGACCGCGCGCTGGAGGCGATCGCCTACGCGTGGACCGAGATGACCCGGACCCCGGCCACCGCGCGTGTGGGAGAAGCCCGGCGCGCGGCGAGCCGCTGCGGATGGAGAAGACGTTCACCGTGGTGCCGCGCGGGGTCGCGCTGGTGATCGGCTGCAACACCTTCCCGACCTGGAACTCCTGGCCGGGGCTGTTCGCCTCGCTGGTCACCGGCAACCCGGTCGTGGTGAAGCCGCACCCGGCGGCCGTGCTGCCGCTGGCGATCACGGTGCAGGTCTGCCAGGAGGTGCTCGCCGAGGCGGGCTTCGACCCCAACCTGGTCACCCTGGCCGCCGAGGACCCGGCCGACAAGCTGGCCGCCACCCTCGCCGTGCGGCCCGAGGTGCGGCTGATCGACTTCACCGGCGGCAACGCGTTCGGCGAGTGGCTGGAGGACAACGCCCGCCAGGCGATCGTGTTCACCGAGAAGGCCGGCGTCAACACCGTCGTCGTCGACTCGACCGACGACTTCAAGGCGATGTGCCAGAACCTCGCGTTCTCGTTCTCGCTCTACACCGGCCAGATGTGCACCGCGCCGCAGAACGTCTACCTGCCCGCCGGCCGGGATCGAGCACCGACGAGGGCAGCAAGACACGCCGCCGAGGTGGCGGCCGGGATCGGCGCCGCGCTCGACAAGCTGCTCGGCGACGACGCCCGCGCGGTCGAGCTGCTCGGCGGCGTCGTCAACGCCGGCGTGCTCGAGCGGCTCGAGGCGCGGGCTCGCGACGGCGACGTGCTGGTCGCAGTCGCGCACGGTCACGCACCCGGCGTACGCCGACGCGACGGTGCGCACGCCCACGCTCATCGGCCTGACCGCGACCGACTCCGACGTCTACGAGGCGGAGTGCTTCGGCCCGGTGGCCTACCTGATCTCGACGTCGGGCACCGACGAGTCGATCGACCTGTTCCGCGACACCGTGCAAGCGGCACGGCGCGATGACGGCCGTCGGTCTACTCGACGTCCGACGCCGTGATCGACGAGATGCGCGAGGCCGCGCTCGACGCCGGGTCGCGCTGTCGGAGAACCTGCTCGGCGGCGTCTTCGTCAACCAGTCGGCGGCCTACTCCGACTTCCACGGCACCGGCGCCAACCCGGCCGCCAACGCGTCGTACACCGACGGCGCGTACGTCGCCTCCCGCTTCCGGGTGATCCAGTCCCGCCGCCACGTCTGACGGACTCGTCCGAGTTGGGCCTCATGGCCCCTCGAATTGGGCGCAATGGCCGCCCATAGGGGCACTGAAGCCCAACTCGAAGGCCTTCATGCCCAACTCAACGATGAATTCGGTGGCCTGACGGGGTCTTCCCTCGAGAAGATCGGAAACCTTTGTCTGCAGGTGTCGTATCCGGGGACGGCCGTTCGTGGACCAGGTGAGAGACATCCCGAAACCGAGGAGAGTCCGATGAACGACCTCGACCGCAGGGCCCGCTGGCTGGCGCTCTACGTGCTGTGCCTGGGCGACCTGATGATCGTGCTCGACTCGAGCATCGTGAACGTGGCCCTGCCCGTCGATCCAGGCCGACCTGGGCTTCTCGCAGTCCGCGCTGGCCTGGGTGGTCAACGCCTACCTGCTGACCTTCGGCGGCTTCCTGCTGCTGTCCGGCCGGCTCGGCGACCTGCTCGGCAACAAGCGGGTCTTCCAGGGCGGCGTCGTGTCGTTCACCGTCGCCTCGTCGCCTGCGGCCTGGCGCCCATCGGCGGGCCTGCTCGTCGCGGGCCGCGCGATCCAGGGCCTCGGCGGTGCCGCGGTCTCGGCGGTCGCGCTGGCCCTGATCATGGGCCTGTTCTCCGACCCCGGCGAGCGGGCCAAGGCGATGGGCGTCTTCGGCTTCGTGATGTCCGGCGGCGGCGCGGTCGGCGTCCTGCTCGGCGGCGTGCTGACCGGGCTGCTCAACTGGCACTGGATCTTCCTGGTCAACGTCCCGATCGGCATCGCCGTCTGGGTCGCCGCGCGCGCGGTGCTGCCCGCGGACGAGGTCGTCCCCGGTGCCGCGCCGCCTCGACGTCCCCGGCGCGGTGCTGGTGACCGCTCGCGCTGATGCTCGCCGTCTACGGCATCGTCGGCGGCAACGAGGCCGGCTGGACCTCGGCCCGCACGCTGGGCCTGCTCGGCGCGAGCGTCCGTGCTGCTGGTGGTCTTCGTGGCCTGGGAGGCGCGTCATCGCAGCACCCGCTGGTCCCGCTGCGGCTGTTCGCGCTCCGCAACGTCGCCGTCTCGCAGGTGGTCGGCGTGCTCTGGGCGGCCGCGATGTTCGCCTGGTTCTTCCTGGCCGCGCTCTACCTCCAGCAGGTGCTGGCGTACGACGCCCTCGAGGTCGGCCTGGCCTTCCTGCCCGACCAGCGTGGTGATGGCCTACTGCTCGCTGAAGGTCTCCGACCGGCTCGTGATGCGGTTCGGCATCCGCCCGCCGCTGGTCGGCGGGCCTGCTCCTGGCCGCGGCCAGCCTGGCGCTGTTCTCGCGGGCCCCGGTCGACGGCAGCTTCGTGGTCGACGTGCTGCCGCTCGATGATCCTGCTCGGCGTCGGCGCCGGCATCGCCTTCAACCCGGTGCTGCTCGCCGCCATGGGCGACGTCGAGCCGCACGAGTCCGGGCTCGCCTCCGGGTGTCGTCAACACCAGCTTCATGATGGGCGGCGCGCTCGGCCTGGCCGTCCTGGTCAGCCTGTCCGCGCTGGCGCACCGGGTCGCTGGTCGCCGACGGTGAGGCCCGCTGGCGGCGCTCAACGGGGGCTTCCAGGTCGCGTTCGCGGCCGGTGCCGTCTGCGGCGCCTGGCCGCGGCCGTCATCGGTGGCGTCTTCCTGCGGCCGAAGCCGATGCAGATGCCCGAGGAGCCCGAGCCGAGTGGACGGCCTCCGGCTGACGCTGCGGTCGGGTGCCTGCGGTACGCCCGTCTGGGTGGCTCTCAGGCACGCGACGCCATTCCAGCGAGGGGTGACTCGGCGCGCGAGGGGTACTCGTTAGCGTGAACGACATGAGCGACCTCGCTCCTCCGCAACGCCCGCCTCGTCGAGCTCGGCACCGGCGCCGGGCGTCGACGCACCCGTCGACGTCCGGGTGCGAGGCCGGCGCCGTCGCCGAGGTCGGCCCGCGCCTCGACCGCCCCGCCGGCCTGGAGGAGTACGACGCCGAAGGGCCGCTGGCTGATCCCCGGCCTGTGGGACCAGCACGTGCACCTCGGCCAGTGGACCGTGTCGCTCGCAGCGGCTCGACCTCGCGGCGCACCTGGTCGCCGGAGGAGGCCACGGCGCTGGTGGCCGAGCGGCTCGTCGAGGTGCCCGGACGAACCGGTCATCGGCTGGGGCCACCGGCTCTCGCGCTGGGACCGCGACCCCACGGTCACCGAGCTCGACGCGGTGGCACCCGAACACCCCGGTCATCCTGATCAGCGGCGACGGCCACCACGCCTGGCTCAACACCACGGCGCTGATCGCACTCGCGCTGCCGGTCCGGGACAAGGTCGTCTTCGAGCGCGAGTGGTTCGCGGCGTACGGCCGTCTGGTCACCCTGGTCGGCAACGACGGCACCTCGCCGGCCGCCTACGAGCGCACCATGGAGGCGGCCGCGGCCATGGGCGTCACCGGCATCGTCGACTTCGAGTTCAGCGGTGACGCACCACGACTGGGCCGAGCGGTTCGCACGAGGGCGCCGACCTGCTGCGGGTCCGGACGGCGACGTACGCCGACGGGCTCGACGCCGTCATCGCGGCGGGCCTGCGGACCGGCGACATGCTGCCGGACTGCGACGAGCGGATCACGATGGGGCCGCTCAAGATCATCTCCGACGGGTCGCTCAACACCCGGACCGCCTGGTGCTGCGAGCCGTACGCCGACGGCGTCGGGCTCGCGGCGAGCCGAACCAGACCGACGAGGAGCTGCACGACCTGCTCGATCGGCGGTCGCGCAACGGCCTGGAGGTCGCCACCCACGCGATCGGCGACGCGGCGGTCGCGAGCCGCGCTCGTGGCCTACGCCGCGACCGGAGCGTGGGGCTCGATCGAGCACGCCCAGCTGATCCGGCGCGAGGACGTACGCCGGCTGGCCGCGCTCGGCATCCGGGCGAGCGTCCAGCCGGCCCACCTGCTCGACGACCGCGACGCGACCGAGCGGGTCTGGGCCGACCGGGCGAACCGGTGCTTCGCGCTCCGCTGGATGCTCGACGACGGCGTCACCCTCGCGATTCGGCTCGGACGCGCCCGGTCTCCCCGCTCGACCCGTGGCTGGCGATGGCGGCCGCCGTCCACCGCAGCGGCGACGAGCGGGAGCCCTGGCACCCCGAGCAGGCGCTGACCCCGCGCGAGGCGCTGGCCGCTTCCGTCGACGGCCAGGGGACCGTCGCGTGCCGGGTCGCGCGGCGATCTGGTGCTGCTCGACCGCGACCCGGTCGACGCCGGCGACAACTCCGCTCGAGCAGGCCGACCGGCTGCGCGACATGCACGTCCACGCCACCTGGGTCGCCGGCCAACTCGTCTACGCCGAGCCCTGAGGACCATGACCGGGATGGGTGAGGTCAGGGTCGGCGTCTCCGGCTGGCGTTACCCGGCTGGCGCGGCGACTTCTACCCGCAGGGCTGGTGCAGCGCCGCGAGCTGGAGTACGTCGCGTCCCGGATGAGCTCGGTCGAGCTGAACGGCTCGTTCTACTCGCTGCAGCGTCCGTCGACCTACGCAGCCGATCGTCGAGCAGACCCCCGACGACTTCCCGGTCGCGGTCAAGGGCGGCCGCTACATCACGCACATGTTGCGGCTCGCCGGCGTGGAGCAGCACTGGCCAACTTCTTCGCCTCGGGCGTCCTGGCGCTCGGCGAGCAGCTCGGGCCGGTGCTGTGGCAGCTGCCGCCGGACTGGCCTACGACGAGCGGCGGCTCGCCGCGTTCCTCGACCTGCTGCCGCGCACCACTCGGGCCGCGGCGCAGCTGGCCGCGCAGCACGACGACAAGCTGTCCGGTGACCGAGTCCTGACCGAGTGCGCCGTCGACCTGCCGATCCGGCACGCCCTCGAGGCGCGGCACCCGTCGTTCGGGCCGCCGGCGGCGGTCTCAGCTGCTCGAGCGAGCACGACGTCGCGCTGGTCGCCTCGGACAGCCCCGGTGCCTGGCCGTACCTCGAGGAGCGCACCGCGGGCTTCATGTACGTGCGGCTGCACGGCCACACCGAGCTCTACGCCAGCGGCTACTCCTCCTCCTCCCTGGATCGCTGGGCGGAGAAGGCCACGGGCTGGCGCGCAGAGGGCCTCGATGTCTACGTCTACTTCGACAACGACGCCCGCGGGCGGGCGCCTCACGACGCGGTCGCGCTTGCTGGGGCGACTCGGCTGAGTCCTCGGCCAGCGCGATCGTCAGCTCGAGGACCGTCTCCGGGTCCTCGAGCCGGTCGCCGAACAGCTCGCGGAGCTGACCCATCCGGTAGCGCACCGTCTGCGGGTGCACGAACAGCTCGGCGGCGACGTCCTCGCGCCGTCCGTGGTGCAGGAGCCACGACCGGAGTGTGGCCGCCAGCTTCTCAGCGGAGACGGGACGCAGGTCGGCCAGCGGTGCCAGGGCGCGGGCCCTCAGGTCGGCCAGCGCCTCGGGATCGGCGGTCAGCACGAACCGTGACAGGTGCGCCTCCGTGTCGAGCGTGATGTCGAGCTCGAGCGCCCGGAGGACCCGGTCGACCGAGGCCCGCACCGAGAGCCATGGCCGGGCCGGGCCGGCGAGACCGTTGCGGTCGCGGAGGGCACGCAGGAGCGTCCCGCGTCGTCGGCCGTCCATGTCGGGGACCAGCAGCAGAACCCGGTCATCCAGCCGGGGAGGTCGTCGGCCGACTGCAGTGTCTCGGCGGAGACCGCGCCAAGGACCGGCCGGACCTGGGCTTCGGGTACGACGACGGCCGTGAGCGTCTTCGGCGGCGACCACCCTGCGCGGTCGGCGGCCGACTGCACAGCCTCGGCGGGCGAACCCTGCACCAGATGGCGGGCGAGACGCTCCAGCAGGCGGCGGCGCACCTGGCCCGTGGTGTCCAGCTCGTCGGTGTGGCCGGCCACGCTGGCCGCGGACAGCTCGTCGATGTAGGCGAAGACCAGCTCGGCGAACGCGGCCAGGGTGTCGGCGTCCACATCGTTGCGCACCGCGGTCGCCGACATCTCCCGCCACGAGACCCGCGCGCCGATCCGGTACGCCGCGAGCAGCGCGTCGACCGAACGCCCGCTCCGGGCCTCACCCCGCCCGAGCTGGTAGGCGCCCTCCACCGCGGGCGCCGCCGGAGTGCGGGGACTTGCCCCGCGGCGACGGGACGCGAGGGAGATGAAACCGCCGAGGGCGAGCTGGACCGCGCTGCGGATGTTCTCGCCCATCGATCCGGTCAGCGCGTCCGCGTAACTGGGTACCTCGTCGATGATCGCGGCCACCGTCGCCTCGGCCACCTGGGGGAGGCGTGAGCGCATCTCCTCGATCGTCTCCGGGGTCAGTTGCAGGCTGTGGGAGGCGCTACGCCGCGGCTTGGCCGAATTCATTGTTCTCTCCGAACAAAGGTGATGTGGATCTTCACGCTCGTTGGTCATGACTTTAGTCCCCGAGAAGGACATCATGGAAGACATGAGCAACCTTCGCGCCGCCGTACGCCGCGTGGCCGAGGCTGCTCTCACGCCGATGGTGCCGGCCGACGTGCTGGACATGGTCCACCCGCTGCGATCCGGCGCGGAGCTGCGCGGCCGGATCGAGGAGATTCACCCCGAGACCGCTGACGCCGCCACCATCGTGCTCCGCCCCGGGAAGGACTGGGCGGGACACGTCCCCGGCCAGTACGTCCGGATCGGGATCGACGTCGACGGTGTCCGCCAGTGGCGGGCCTACTCCCTCACCCACGGACCCCGCGCCGACGGCCGGATCTCCATCACCGTCAAGGCGGTCCCGGAGGGGAAGGTCAGCAACCACCTCGTCCACGACGCCCGACCCGGCACCATGGTCCACCTCGAGCAGGCGGCCGGCGAGTTCGTGCTCCCGCCCCAAGGCGGCAAGCTCCTGTTCGTCACTGCCGGCTCCGGCATCACCCCGGTCATCGGGATGCTCCGGAACTTGTTCCCCGCCACCGACGAGGGTGTGCTCGACCTTCCGCGCAGTCGCGCCTACGACATCGTCGTGGTGCACGTCGCGCCCAGCGAGCCGGACTCGATCTTCACCGCCGACCTCAAGGCCCTGCACAAGGCGCGGGCCATCTCCCTCGTCGCGCGGTACGACGACCTGGACGGCATCCTCGACGTCGCGGACCTGGCCGACCTCGTGCCCGACCTGAGTGAGCGCACCACCTTCGCCTGCGGGCCGGCCGGACTGCTCGACGCCATCGAGCACCACCACGCCGAGCGTGACCTGTCCCTGTTCACCGAGCAGTTCCGCACGGCTCGCGTGGTCGCCGGCGAGGGCGGCACGATCACCTTCGACCAGACCGGCACCACCGTCGAGGCCGACGGATCGACGCCGATCCTCGACGCCGCCGAGGAGGCGGGCGTCCTGATGCCCAGCGGCTGCCGGATGGGCATCTGTTACGGCTGCGTCCTGCCGCTGCGACAGGGCGCGGTTCGCGACCTGCGCAACGGAGAGCTCACCGTCGCCGCTCCCGGAGACGGCGTCATCATCCAGACCTGCATCAACGCCGCCGCCGGCGCGTGCGACATCGACCACTGATCGACCCCTGATCGACCTTTGAAGGAGGGCCCATGACTGTTATCCAGAAGAAGCCCGTCAACCCCATCGCCCATCTCACGCCCGAGGACATCGAGCAGATCGGCGTGGAGCTCGACGCCATCCGCCAAGAGGTGATCGACTCGCGCGGAGCCGCCGACGCGGCGTACATCCGCAAGGTGATCGGCACGCAGCGCAAGCTCGAGGTCGGGTCGCGCGCCGTGCTCCTGTTCTCGCTCTTCCCGCCGGCCTGGCTGGTCGGTACGGCCGGCCTCTCGCTCGCCAAGATCCTCGACAACATGGAGATCGGCCACAACATCCTGCACGGCCAGTGGGACTGGATGCGCGACCCGAAGATCCACTCGACCACCTGGGACTGGGACCACGTGTCGCCCCCCGAGCAGTGGAAGCACAGCCACAACGAGCTCCACCACAACTTCACGAACGTGGTCGGCAAGGACAACGACCTCGGCTACGGCATCATGCGCGTCGACGAGGACCAGCCGTGGCAGCCGTTCTTCCTGGCCCAGCCGTTCTGGAACTTCCTCAACGCCTGCTTCTTCGAGTACGGCATCGCGGCCTACGACCTGGAGCTGCGCGGCGCGATCAGGCGAGGCAGGACCAAGGACCCGAAGTTCCGGGCCGAGGCCAAGGCCGTGCTCAGGAAGATTCGCCGCCAGGCGACCAAGGACTACGTCGTGCACCCCGTGCTCTCGGGACCGTCGTTCCTCCACACGCTGGCCGCGAACTTCACCGCGAACATCGTCCGAAACCTGTGGAGCCACTCGGTGATCATGTGCGGTCACTTCCCCGAGGGTGTCGAGACCTTCGAGAGGCGCTCCATCGACGGCGAGACCCGCGGCGAGTGGTACGTCCGGCAGATGCTCGGCTCGGCCAACATCTCCGGCTCGAAGCTGATGCACATCCTGACCGGGAACCTCTCCCACCAGATCGAGCACCACCTGTTCCCGGACCTGCCGAGCAATCGGTACGGCGAGATCGCACCCAAGGTGCAGGCGCTGTTCGAGAAGTACGACCTCAACTACTGCGCCCGTCCGCTGGTCCCGCAGGTCTACTCGCGCCTGGCACAAGGTGGTCCGGCTGTCGCTGCCGAACGGGTGGCTGGCGAACACCACGCCCAAGAATGCTCCGAAGCAGCTGGTCAAGCTCTACAAGATGACCACCGGCGGGCCGCGCGTCCGCCGTGCGCTGCAGCGCGCCGCCTGAGCCTCAGGGGTAGTTGACGCCGGTCGTCTGCTCGCTGAGCTCCCAGAGCTCGCGCTGGGCCTGCTCGTCGCGCGACAGCTTGCTGCTGCCGACCACGACGGGCAGGCCGCCGTACTCGTGGAACCCGCTGGGGCCGCAGTACGTCGACCCCGGCAGGTCGGCGGTGGCCGCCATCAGGGTCGGAAGCGCCCCCCTGTGCGCGGGCTGGGCGACCGCCTTGATCGCGGCGTCGAGGATCGAGGCCACTCCGCCGGAGGCACGACCGAAGCGGCCGTTGGCCGCCAGGTGCGTTCCGGCGAAGCCGGGGTGTGCCGCGAGGGCCTTCACCGGCAGCTCGGCCTCCCGGAGGCGACGGTCGAGCTCGTAGGTGAACAGCAGGTTGGCCAGCTTCGTCTGGCCGTAGACCGGCCACTTCGAGTAGCGCTGCTCCTGGGTCCGTGGGTCACTCAGCGGTGCCCGGCGCGCGGTCCGGTGCATCTGCGACGAGACGGTCACCACCCGCCCGGCGCCGCTGGCGACCAGCTCGGGAAGGAGCAGCCCGGTGAACAGGAACGGGCCGAAGTGGTTGGTCGCCATCTGCAGCTCGAGGCCGTCGACGGTCCGGCTGTAGGGCGGCGCCATCACGCCGGCGTTGTTGACCAGCACGTCGATCGTGCCGATCGTCGCGGCGTGTGCTGCCGCCTTGCGTACCGACCCGAGGTCGGCGAGGTCAGCCTGCAGCTGGACCAGCTCGGCGTGCGGGACCTGCGACCGGATCGAGGCCTCGGTCTCGGCGAGCTTGTCGGGCGTGCGGCCGGCGAGCACGACCCGGCCCCCGCGCCGGGCGAGCTCGAGAGCGGTGTAGTGACCGAGCCCGCCGAGGGTGCAACCGGTGACCAGGAAGGTCCTGCCGGCCTGGTCGGCCATGTCCGACAACGACCAGGCGTCCGTGGGTGGCTTCACTGTGTTGCCTTCACGGGGTCACGGCCAGGGTGTCGACGATCCGCTTGCCCAGCTGGTCGTCGCCGTCGATCCGGATCGCTCCGGGGTCGGGTGCCCGCCGGCCGCCGGCCAGCAGGACGAACGACTCCCGGTCCATCGACAACCGGACGGTCGGCTCGTCGGGTTGCTCCGCCAGCCGCTCACCGCGCCCGGACTCGTTGACGCCGAACACCACCGGGTCGGAGCCCTCGAGGTCGAGGACGACGGTCGTGCCGGGCGGAGCGCCGACGCGTTTGGCGACGACCATGCCCAGGCTCTCGGACAGGTAGTCAGCGGTGTGCTTGCGCGGCCGGCGAGTCCATGCCGCCGGGCCTGTCGATCGCCCGGCGGATGTCCTGCTCGTGCATCCAGACGTCGAGGGGGCGGTTGCGCAGCAGGGTGTTCCAGTCCCAGCCCACACCGCCGAAGATCGGCTCGGGCCTGGCCGAACCGTCGGTCGGGGGATCGGTGACCAGGGCGGTGTGGCGGCGGGTAGCGGCCTCACGGATCTCGTTGATCAGGTCGTCGGGTGAGTGCTTGCTACGGGCCACGACCCCCTGCTCGGTGTAGAGACCCATCAGCCCAGTGACGTGCTCCGGCTCCCCGACGTCGACCGTCTCCTCGGGGTTCCCGGCGAGCACGCCCTCCAGGTGGGCGATGTGGGCGGCCACGGCCCGCACGTCCCAGCCGGCGAGGTCGGTCGGCGTGGACCACTGCTCGGACGGGATCTTCTCCAGCAGCGCGGTGAAGTCGTTGATGGCCCGCCACCACACGTCGACGTACCCCGCGAGGCGCTCCTGATCGGTCATGGACGCACAGTATGTCCGCGTGCCCGCAGTCGGGTCGAGCCCGGGTCCGCGGTCAGAGGTCGCGACGCTCCTGGATGTGCGTGGTCCGGCTGCGCTGGCGGTTCATGACCAGCGCCAGGACGATGGCCAGGATGCCCACGATCAGGCAGATCAGGCCGAGAGTCTGGATATCGATCACGTTCTCGAGCGCGTCCGGGTAGTCCTCGATCACATCCAGCAGCAGGATCAGCCCGATCACGAGCAGAAGGATGCCGACGCCGATTCCCATGGGGACTCCCTGTTGAGCGTGAACTGTTGAGTGTGAGCTGTAGGTGGCGCCAGCCTACGACCTGCCCCGGGCCGATCCGGGTCACGGCCGTGGGCTGGTCGTGGCGTGGCGTCGGATCAGAAGGCAGCCTCGTCGAGGTCCATCAGGGACAGGTCGGTGGACTCGGCGAGCGTCCGCTCGGCGGTGATCCTCGGCAGGTTGTGCTGGGCGAAGAACTGCGCGGCGGCGACCTTGCCCTCGTAGAACGCCTTGTCCTTCCCGGCGTCGCCGGCCAGCTTGTCCAGTGCGACCTCGGCCTGCCGCAGCAGCAGCCAGGCGCAGACGACGTCGCCCAGCACCATCAGCAGGCGGGTGGTGTTGAGGCCGACCTTGTAGATGTTGCGGACGTCGCCGCCCTCGGCCGAGGCGTCGGCGGACATCAGGTCGTTGATCATGTGGGCGACGATCGCGTTGGCGTCCTCGAGCGCGGTGGCCAGCAGGCTGCGCTCGACCTTGAGCCGCCCGTTCCCTGCCTCGGAGCTGATGAACGCCTCGATCTCGCCGGCCAGGTGGCCCAGCGCCTTGCCCTGGTCCTTGACGATCTTGCGGAAGAAGAAGTCCTGGCCCTGGATCGCGGTGGTGCCCTCGTAGAGGGTGTCGATCTTGGCGTCGCGGACGTACTGCTCGATGGGGTACTCCGGCAGGAAGCCGGACCCGCCGAAGGTCTGCAGCGACTCGGTGCCCAGCAGCACCCACGAGCGCTCCGAGCCGTAGCCCTTCACGATCGGGAGCAGCAGGTCGTTGACGGCCGCCGCCAGCTGGCCTCGTCGGTGTCCGTCTCGCCGGCGTGCTCGGCGATCATCACCTGGTCCTGCCAGGAGGCCGTGTAGAGCACCAGCGCGCGCATCGCCTCCGCGAACGACTTCTGCGTCATCAGCGAGCGGCGTACGTCGGGGTGGTGGGTGATCGTGACGCGCGGTGCGGTCTTGTCGGAGGCCTGGGTCAGGTCGGCGCCCTGCACCCGCGACTTGGCGTAGTCGAGCGCGTTGAGGTAGCCGGTCGAGAGCGTGGCGATCGCCTTGGTGCCGACCATCATCCGGGCGTTCTCGATGACCTGGAACATCTGCGCGATGCCGTCGTGGACCTCGCCGAGCAGCCAGCCGCTTCGCCGGCTCGTTCTCGCCGAAGGTCAGCTCGCAGGTGTTGGACACCTTGATGCCCATCTTGTGCTCGACGTTGGTGACGTAGACGCCGTTGCGCTCGCCGGTCAGCTCGCCGGTCTCGGGGTCGAAGTGGTACTTCGGCACGACGAAGAGTGGAGAGGCCCTTGGTGCCCGGGCCACCCGCGCCCTCGATGCCGGCCGGGCGGGCCAGCACCAGGTGGATGATGTTCTCGCTCAGGTCGTGCTCGGCCGGAGGTGATGAAGCGCTTGACGCCCTCGATGTTCCACGTGCCGTCGTCGTTCGGCGTGGCCTTGGTGCGGCCGGCGCCGACGTCGGAGCCGGCGTCCGGCTCGGTCAGCACCATGGTGGTGCTCCACTGGCGGTCGACGATGTGCTGGGCGATCTTCTGGTCGCGCTCGTTGCCGTTGCGGTGCACGACGCCCGCGAACGCCGGGCCGGCGCCGTACATCCAGATGGGGGCGTTGGCGCCGAGCACCAGCTCGCCGATCGCCCAGTTGAGGCTCGACGGGGCGGGGGTGCCGCCGAGGCTCGGCGAGCGTGCCGAGCCGCCAGTACTCCGCGTCCATCCACGCCTGGTAGCTCTTCTTGAACGACTCCGGGACCGGCGCGGTGCTGGTGGCGGGGTCGAAGACGGGCGGGTTGCGGTCGCTGTCCTCGTACGACGCGGCGAGGTCCTCGCGGGCCAGCCGGTCGACCTCGGCGAGGATCGAGCGGGCGGTCTCGCCGTCGACCTCTGCGAACGGGCCCTGGCCGAGGACGTCGTCGCGGCCGAGCACCTCGAAGAGGTTGAACTCGATGTCGCGCAGGTTGCTCTTGTAGTGGCTCACTGATCCACCTGTTCCGTCTCGGGGTCGACCGGCGTCGTCGTACCAGTCGGTTCTACTCGATCGGTAACTTAATTATCCGTGGCCACTCCGCGGACGCGCAAGGCGGGAGTGACCGGGATCTCGCCCCGCACGCCCGGTCCAGGTGATCGGCTCGCGTCGTCGGCTAGTCGAATGACTAATGTCTACTGAAACACCAAGATACCAATTTGAACGACTTTAGTAGTTCCTGACCACTCTATGGTGCGATCACCGAGCGACCGAAGGGGTACGTCCCAATGCGCAAGCTCCTCGTCCTCGGCTTCGTCGGCCTGCTGGCCCAGCTCATCGACGGCTCGCTCGGCATGGCGTACGGCGTCACGTCGTCGACGCTGCTCCTCGCCGCCGGCGTCGCTCCGGCCGCCGCCTCGGCCGCCGTCCACTTCTCCGAGATCGGCACCTCGCTGGTCTCGGGCTTCTCCCACCACAAGCTCGGCAACGTCGACTGGCGGACGGTCGCATCCTCGCCGTACCCGGGTTCGTCGGCGCCTTCGCCGGCGCGACGTTCCTGGCCAGCCTCGCCGGCGACACCGCCAAGCCCTGGGTGGCCGGCCTCCTGCTCGCTGCTCGGCGTCTACGTCATCTGGCGGTTCCTGGTGCTCGGCGGCCGTCGGCCGACGTTCAAGGCACGTCCCTCCGCAAGCGTTCCTCGCCCCGATGGGCCTGGTCGGCGGCACCCTCGACGCCATCGGTGGCGGCGGCTGGGGCCCGGTCGGCACGACCACGCCTCCTGTCCTCGGGGCGCCTCGAGCCGCGCAAGGTCGTCGGCTCGATCGACACCTCGGAGTTCGTCGTCGCCGTCGGCGGCTCGCTCGGGCTTCCTGCTCGCCCTCGGCTCGCCAGGGCATCCACTGGGGCTACGCCGGCGCGCTGCTGCTCGGTGGTGTGATCGCCGCCCCGATCGCGGCCTGGCTGGTCAAGCACCTCGCCGGCCGCGGTGCTCGGTGTCGCGGCCGGTGGCCTGATCGTGCTCACGAACTCCAAGACCATCCTCGAGGCGCGTGGGGCTGGCCCAGACCGCCGGTCGCTGCTGCATCGCGCCGCCGTGGCCGTGCTCTGGATCTCCGGCATCGTCTGGGCGGTCCGGCGCCACCGGCGCCGGCCTGGCCGTGGTCGAGGAGGAGCGGCAGCCGGTCACTGCCTGACGCGCGCTGCGCGTTTGGTCGAGTGATCGCATCGACCATCTGAGACACTGGCCGCATGCGTGTATCCGCCAAGTCCGACTACGCCCTGCGGGCGCTGATCGAGATGGCGTCGCGGGCCGACCGGCCGGCGGTGAGCGCCGAGGAGCTGGGCGAGCGGCAGGAGATCCCGCACGGCTTCCTCCAGGCGATCCTGGCCGACCTCCGCCGGGCCGGCATCGTGATCTCCCAGCGCGGCCAGTCCGGGGGCTGGCGGATGGGCGCGCAAGGCCGGCGACGTCTCGGTCGCCGACGTGATCCGCGCCGTCGACGGTCCGCTCGTGTCCGTCTACGGGCTGCGGCCCGGAGGCGGTCACCTACAACGAGACCGCCGACGTGCTCCAGCACGTCTGGATCGCCGGCCCGCCGCTCGCTGCGCGACGTCTTCGAGCAGGTCTCGATCGCCCAGCTGGCCGAGCGCGGCTGCCCAAGGCGGTCACCTCGCGCACCGCCGACGAGGACGCCTGGCAGCCCCACTGACGCGAAGCGTCACCGTCCGGTGATTTCGAGACGGTCGCTGCGCGACCTCCTCAATCCAAGGTTGGATGATCCAGCGACCGTCTCGAAACATAGAACATGTTCTAGAATCGGGAGCATGAGCAGCTGCCTGACGCCATCACCTGGAACGCGCCCGACGGCGAGCACCCCGCCCGCGCCGCCTCGCAGCGCTCGTACGCCGCGGTCGCCGCGGGCGACCTGGAGCAGTGGCTGACGGTGTACGCCGAGGACGCGGTGATCGAGGACCCGGTCGGGCCGTCGATGTTCGACCCCGAGCGGCAAGGGCCACCGCGGCCACGACGGGATCCGCGCCTTCTGGGAGCTGGCGATCGCGCCGATCGAGTCGTTCCGGTTCGTCGATCCACGACTCCCACGCCAACGGCAGCGACGTGCGCCAACATCGGCACCATCACCACGACGTTCCCCGACGGCGGCAGGGTCGACACCGACCTGGTGATGGTCTACACGGTCGACGACGAGGGTCGGGTCGCCTCGATGCGGGCGTACTGGGAGCCCGAGCGGGCGATGGCGACCTACCGCAAGGAGTAGCCCTACTCCGCGCTTCGCTGGCGCACCCACTCGACCAGCGGGCGCAGCGCCCGCCAGTCGTCGCGGACCAGGTCGAGCAGCTCGGGGGTGTGGATGACCGGCTCGAAGCCGTAACGAGCTGCCCGGCGAACAGCGACTTGTGGCGCAGCAGCTCGATCCGCGGGTGGTCGGCGTCGTACCCGCGCGGGCTGGTCTTGAGCCGTTCGCCGCCGATCTCGCAGCCGTCCGCGTCTCGAGCTGCGCGAGGATCCGCTCCAGCTTCGGGCCGGTGCTGTCGTCGTCGATCGCCGCGCGGATCGCGGCCAGCCGCTCTCCGGAGGTCGCCTCGTAGAAGCCGGCGCCGACGCGGACGCCCTCGCGCGGAGATCTCGACGTACCACCCGGTCGCCGGGCCGGCGGCGACGAACGCGCCCTGGTGGGTCTTGTACGGCGTCTTGTCCTTGGCGAACCGCACGTCGCGGTAGGGCCGGAACACCTTCGCTCTGTCCACCGGGGCAACTCCGGCGCCAGGGCGGCGCACAGCGCCGTCATCGGCGCCTTCACCGACTCGGCGTAGGTCGTCCTTGTGCTTCTCCCAGAAGGACTTGGTGTTGTCGACCTCGAGGTCGTCGTAGAAGTCGAGGGCCGCGACGGGGAAGCCGGTGAACGTCGACCACCGGGCCAGCGCGTAGGAGGGCGCTCAGGCAGGCGGCGCGGACACCTGCTCGTCGCCGCGACTGCGCAGCGCCGTCACCGTGATCCGGTCGTCCGCCGCACCGCGGCTCGGTGAGGAAGGCCGGGCCACGACCCCGCGGTCTCGTAGACCACCTCGAGCGTGCCGTCGGCCGTCCACCGCAGCAGTCGGGCGGGGTCGCCGTCGCGCTGGCGGGTCGCTGGGCGAAGTACGCCGCACTCGGCGCACGGCGCCAGCGTTGCCCGACGTCCCGGGTCCGAGGTCGAAGTACTCGTCTCCGGCGCGGGCGTAGTAGCGCGCCGCCTCGATCCGGTTCTCGCTTCGGCACCACCGACCACACGGCTCCGTCGTCGAGCAGCACGCCCTCCCAGCCGAGGCACTCCTCGACCCCTTCGAACGGGACGACGTCGTCGCCGGCCACCTCGGACCACGGTGCGGCAGGACGGCCGCTGGTCGTCGAAGGTCAGCAGGGACGTGCCCTCGGGCGTGATCCGGGCGGCGTTGAAGCCGTGCCGCTGCGGCGGCGCACCAGCGTGCGTTCCGAGGCTGCGGGTCGGCGAGGTCGACCGTGGCCAGGCAGTACGCGCTGCCCGGGCCGATGGTCGGGTGCGCGAGCGTTCCGTCGCCGAGCGCCCAGCGTGCCGCCGGTCGTGGTGGGGACCTCGGAGCGAGCCGTCGACGGTGAAGTCGTCGCTCTCGAGCTCAGGTGGACGACCTCCGCCGAGGCGGGGCGGGTCTCCTGCTCGTCCTGGAAGACCACCACGGCCTAGTCGCCGTCGATCAGGGCGTCGGAGATGCGCTTGCTGCTGTCGGCGATGAACGTCGATGGCCCGTCGGGTCCGTCGCAGGGTCGCGCGACTGCCGCCCTGCGCGACGGAGAGCGTCCAGGGACCGCTGCCGCGTCACCGTCGTCGGTCGACGGTCCCGGCACGCGCGTCCACTCGAGCAGCTTCCTCGTGGGCTCGACGGGCGCCGGAGCCTCGGCGGTCCCGCCCTCGAGCGCGCTCTCGTCGTCGCTCGGCTCCGTCGGTCGCCGGCGCGGTCGAGGTCTGTTCGGTGGGCTCGCTGCTCGGCTCCGCGGCCGCCTCTCGCGGCTCGTCGTCGCCCGTGCATCCGGCGCAGGACTCCGACCAGCAGCGCCCCGGCGCCCAGGGCCGCGAGGGCGCGCGCGCATCAGACGCCGATGTTGTGCTGGAAGTGCGCCCTGTTGGCGCGGTAGCTGCGGTAGGCGCTGCGCCACTGGACGCGGGCGATGTAGGGCTCGGACGGGTCGAAGCGCTGCTGGTTCCATGGCTCGAAGTAGCTGATCTTGAGCGGCCGGTCGCCATTCTTGTCGTAGCCGCGGCCGACCTGGAAGTGACCGGAGGCGTCGTCGTCGAGGTAGGGGTAGTACTTCTTCAGCAGGACCGGGTGCAGGACCAGCGGTGCCCGGTAGTCGACGACGTGCCGCATGTCTGAGCAGCGACCACTTCCCGAAGGACCAGTCGGAGATGTCGAGGGCGATGTAGGTCCCGGCCCGGCTCTCGCGGTCGTAGCCGGTGCTGCTGGTTGACCACGCGGACCATGTCGGTGATCGCCGTGCCGCTGGTCGTCGTACCGAGTCGGTCGCGCCCAGTGTCGCTGCGACTTCCGCTCGCCCTGCCAGCCCCAGGCGATCATCTGCATGGTGGTCGGCCCGCACCAGTAGGTGCGTCCGCTGCTCGGCCGTACGCCGCCAGCGTGAGCACCCGGCCGACCCGCGGGTAGTCGGCGCGGTCTTGGTGCGGACGTGGTGGTGCTCGTCGCGCCGGTGCGGGCCGACAGGCCCGCCTCCGGGTGGGCCTCGCTGAACCCGGAGGGCAGCGGCACGCCCTGGACCTCGTGCCGCAGCATCCACACCTTGGCGACCGATCGGGCGGCCTGGTGAGCTCCGCGCGTTCGGCCGCCGCCCGCTCCGCAGGGCTGAGCGCGGCGGCCCGGCGCAGCGTCTCCGACAGGTCCAGGTCGCCGGTCGTCTCGACGGCAGCCGCCCGGCGGGTGCCGAGGGCCTGGGTGGCACTGGCGGCCCGGGCGCGCACGTCGGCCTCGGAGCTGGTGGTCCACCCGGTGTGCAGGCAGTACCGCTGGCCGTCGAACTCGGCACAGCGCACGAGGTCGCTCGCCAGCTGCGTGGGTGACTGCCGGGCCGAGACGCCATCGAGGCGCCGGCCAGCGGTCACGACCCGATCGATCTCCCGCCGCATCGCGCCGGTGAGGGCGCCCTGCCCAGGGGCTCCGGGCTCGGCGAGCTTCCGCTCACCGGAGGGGCGGATCGCGCTGTCGGAGTCGTTCCCGCGCGGGATGAAGGGGGTCGCCGCAAGCAGCGCGACGAACGCGCCGATGGCGACCTTGCGGACGCGGGACATGGGTCCACCTCAGGATGTGTCGACGGTCCGGACGTCCCACTGTCCCCATCAACCACACGTGACGTCAAGTTTCACACGGACAACAGGGAAGTCTTTGCGATGGAGGAGCCGGACGAAGGCGCACGCGGCCGGGACGTTCACCGGGTTTCGAGACGGCTCGCACAGTCCCTCGCTTCGCTCGGGTCTGTGCCGAGCCTCCTCAACCTTCGCCGCTGATCGCGGGTTCGCAGCTCAGCCCGCGGCGGCTCGACAGCGTTCGAACTCGCGACATCGACTGCAGTGTCGCGCTCGGAGCGCGACAGCCGAGCGGATGACGAGATTCGAACTCGCGACATCGACGATGGGCACAGTGTCGCGCTCGGAGCGCGACAGCCGGAGCGGATGACGAGATTCGAACTCGCGACATCGACCTTGGGAAGGTCGCGCTCTACCAACTGAGCTACATCCGCAGGCCGGTCCGTCAGACGCGGCGGACGCGATGCTACCCGAACGCGCAGCGGGGTAGGTTACGACCCGTGCTGATGAGCGACCGCGACATCCTGGTGGAGATCGACAAGGGCCGGATCGTCCTCGATCCCTACGATCCGGCGATGATGCAGCCGTCCTCGATCGACGTCCGGTTGGACCGGTACTTCCGGGTGTTCGAGAACCACCGCTACCCCCACATCGACCCCGCGGCCGACCAGTCCGACCTGACCCGGGAGGTCGAGCCGGAGGGGGACGAACCGTTCATCCTGCACCCCGGCGAGTTCGTGCTCGGGTCGACGTACGAGGGGATCTCGCTGCCCGACGACGTCGCGGCGCGGGTCGAGGGCAAGTCGTCGCTGGGGAGGCTCGGCCTGCTCACCCACGCCACCGCCGGCTTCGTCGACCCCGGCTTCTCCGGCCACGTCACCCTGGAGCTCGCCAACGTGGCGACGCTGCCGATCAAGCTCTATCCCGGGATGAAGATCGGCCAGTTCTGCTTCTTCCGGCTCTCCTCGCCGTCGGAGCACCCCTACGGCTCGGCGAAGTACGGCTCGCGCTACCAGGGACAGCGCGGTCCGACACCGTCGCGGTCGTTCCAGAAGTTCCACCGCACGAGCATCTGAGCGCGCCTTTCCGTCTCGTGCCTTGACCCCGCTGTGTCACGCCGAATCTCCGTTTGACTAAGGTAAGGCTGCCCTAAGTAAGCCATACCTAACTCAGAGGACGTCGTCATGATCGCACTTCCCCGACGCGCCGTCTGCGCCCTCGTCGCCGGTGTGCTGGCCTCCGGGCTGCTGGCCGGTTGCAGCACCGGCTCGACCGAGGCCTCCGACGCCGCGCAGCAGGAGGCGACGACGCAGGTCGACGCCAACGCGTTCCCCGTGACCATCGAGCACGCCTTCGGCGAGACCACGATCGAGGAGGAGCCGACCCGGATCGCCACTCTGGGCTGGACCGACCAGGACGTCGCGCTCGCCCTCGGCGTCGCCCCGGTGGGCGCCACCGCGATCACCTGGGGAGGCAACGAGGCCGAGTCGACGGAGTGGTACGACGAGAAGCTCGAGGAGCTCGGTGCCGAGCAGGCCACCCGCTACAGCGACGCCGACGGTGCGCCCGTGGACGAGATCGCCAAGCTCGCACCCGACCTGATCCTGGCCACCAACTCCGGCGTGACCGCCGCGGAGTACAAGAAGCTCTCGCGGATCGCCCCGGTCGTCGCCTACCCGGACGCACCGTGGGTCACCAGCTGGCAGGACTCGCTCGACATGGTCGGCGAGGCGCTCGGCCGTAGCGAGCTGGCCGACGAGGTCGAGGCCGAGACTCAGGCCAGCATCGATGCTGCCGCCGAGGAGCACCCGGAGATCCAGGGCAAGACCTTCATCTACGCCGCTCTGTCCACGGCCGACATGTCCAAGGTCGACTACTACACCCCGAGGATCTCCGGCCGCAGATGCTGACCGAGGTCGGTATGGAAAACGCGCCGATCATCGAGAAGCTCAGCGAGAAGGGTGACTTCTACGGAACGGTCTCGGCCGAGCGCGCGAGCGAGCTCGAGTCGGACGTCTTCATCACCTACGCCGAGAAGGGCACCGACCTCGAGACCTACACCGAGGACCCGCTGCTCGGCCAGATCCCCGCCATCAAGAGCGGGCACGTGCTCGCGTCGACCAACAAGACCGATGGTCTGGGCTTCTCGTCGCCGTCGCCGCTCGCGATCCCATGGGCCATGGACGTCTTCGTCCCACAGATCGCCGAGGCGGTCGCGGGCGAGTGAGCCTGACTGCCGCGCCGCCACGCGAGTCGACGCCCGCCGGGGTCATCCCCCACCGGGCCGGCTCGACGGCCGCCGTCGCCGTGGCGGTGACGGCAGTCGTCGGCGTGAGCATCGCCTCGGTGCTGATCGGTTCCAGGAACGATCTCGCCGGCGGTGGTCCTCGACGTGAGCCATCCGCTCCATGGCATCGCCGACGCGCGCCTGGGCCGGACGGCGCTGGCGCTTGCCGTTGGTGCCGCGCTCGGGCTCTCGGGCGCGATCATGCAGGGACTCACCCGGAACCCGCTCGCCGACCCCGGAATCCTGGGCATCAATGCCGGAGCCTCCTTCGCGATGGTGCTGGCGATGTCGGCGTTCGGCGTTTCGTCGCTGACCGGATTCCTCTGGTTCGCCTTCGCCGGGGCGGCAGCTGCGATGGTCGCCGTGCACGCGATCGCGTCTTTCGGTCGCGACGGTGCGACACCCATGAAGCTCGCGATCGCCGGAGCGGCTCTGACGGCGGCACTCTCCAGCTGGACCTCCGGAGTGCTCCTGACCGATCGACAGACGATGGAGACCTTCCGCTTCTGGCAGGTCGGCACCGTGGGTGGGCGCGACCTCGACATCCTCCTGATCGGCCTGCCCTTCCTCGTCGTCGGGATGGTCGTGGCGCTGGGTTGTGCCCGGCTGCTCAACACGCTGGCACTCGGGGACGACCTCGCCCGCGGCCTCGGACGACGTACCGTCCGGGACCGGCTGGTGCTCGGCGCGACGGTGGTGCTGCTGGCGGGAGGCGCCACTGCCCTGGCCGGGCCTATCGCGTTCGTGGGACTGATCGTCCCGCACGGCGTCCGCGCGGTAGTGGGGTCGGACTACGCCAAGGTGCTGCCCTACTCGATCGCCTACGGCGCCGTCCTGGTCGGGGCGGCCGACGTCATCGGCCGGGTGGTGCTGCCACCCACCGAGGTGCAGGTCGGGATCATGACCGCAGTGGTCGGTGTTCCGGTCTTCCTCTGGTTGGTACGTCGGGGCCGGATGGGGGCCTTGTGAGCCCGGCCAGTGACGTCGCCCTGGCCGTGGTCTCGACGGCCCGGCGGCGGCCGGCACGACGCACCCAGATCGTCACCGGTGGCCTGACCGCGGCCCTGCTGGCTGTGTTCGCCGCGCGCGTGCTGCTGGGCGACTTCACGTTCACGATCCCGGACTTCTTCCGGATCCTGTTCGGCGCCGAGGTCCCGGGTGCGTCGTTCATCCTGATGGAGAGCAAGTTGCCGCGGGCCGTCCTGGGCGTGCTGGTCGGATCCGCGTTCGGGGTCGCCGGCGCGATCAAGCCCAAGCCGCACGCTCCCGCTATCGGCGGCAATGGTTCGCCAAGCGCAAATCCCTGGGCGCCATGCTGAAGGAGGTGATGTTCAACGAGCAGGCAGCCTTGCTCGACACGGATGCGGATAACAAGGCAGTGGACGCGGATGCGGCGCTCCAGGAACTCGGCGATGACCTCGTGGCGTTCGGCTACATCACGACGTCAGTCACGGTTCACGATGAGGATTTCTCCAACGCAGCCGACGAAACACTTTGCGCGGTGGAACGGGCCATCAACAGCCGCGGCTTCACCACCATCCGGGAGAACGTCAACGCGGTGGAAGCCTGGCTCGGCAGCCTGCCGGGGCAGGCCTACGCGAACCTCCGTCAGCCGATCGTCCATACGCTCAACCTCGCCCATATGTGTCCTTTGTCCGCCGTATGGGCAGGCGAGGCGCGCTGCGAACATCTGAATGGACCGCCGCTTCTCCTGGCCAAAACCAAGGGGGGCGACGCCGTTTCGGCCTGCACGCTGCATGTCGGCGATGTCGGTCATAGCCTGATCGTTGGGCCAACGGGCGCCGGCAATCTGTCCTTCGGTCGGTATTGGCCCTTCAATTCCGGCGCTATCAAGAAATCTCAGCTTGTGATCTTCGACAAGGGCAGCTCGGCCCGTGCGGCAACGCTTGCGCTCGGCGGCGCCTGGTATGAGTTGGGGGGTGAAGGGCGGACTTGCGTTCCAGCCACTCCGGGATGTCGGCTCATGACGGGGCGCGGCTCTGGGCGCTTGACTGGTTGTGTGGCGTTCTTGCCCATGAACGGGTCCTCATCACGCCCGAGGTCAAGGAGACGATCTGGTCGGCCTTGAAGAGCCTGGGTCGGCGCCGATCGGCGGAACGCACCATGACCGGGCTTGTGGCGCTGCTGGCGCGCGACGCGCTGCGTCAGGCGCTAACGCCCTATACGCTGGAAGGCCCTTACGGGCGCTTTCCGGATGCTGATGCTGACAGGCTGTCCAGCGCCGATGTGCTGACGTTCGAGATGGAAGAACTGATGGCGCTGCCCGGATTGGTGGCGCCCGTGCTGACCTACCTGTTTCATGCGCTCGAGGCGCGTTTTGATGGCCGGCCGACATTTCTAGTCCTGGATGAGGCCGGGTCTGTTCCTGGACGATCCGTTGTTGCGGCCGGATCGCATCCGCGAATGGCTGAAGACACTCCGCAAGAAGAACGTCGCCGTATCCTTCGCGACCCAGTCGCTCAGTGATATTGCCGACAGCCAGATTGCGCCGGCGATCATTGGGAACAGTCCCGCCCAACCCGGATATTTCTGCCAAACCCCCGGGCGCTCGAGCCTGCGCAGTCGGAGACCTATCGCCGTTTCGGCCTTAACGACACGCAGGTGGCGCCTGATCGCTGTAGTTTTCCGAAGCGGGGATTATTACCTGCAATCGCGCGCCGGCAATCGCCTGTTCGAGCTTGGGCTCGGTCCAATTGCGCTTGCCTTTCGCGACGGCTTCATCGCCCTGAACAACGGCGACCGATCGAAGCACACTCGCCAAATTGGGACCCAGCCAATCGCGGAAACGCTACCTCGCCGCCCGAGATCTTCAGTGGGCCGCCAATCTGATCAGCACCTTCGAACATGTCAGGGACGCGTGATTTCCACGCGTTGCCTGCAAATCCTTTCCTCTAATCCGTGGTTCTATCTGATGCTGGAAAAAGTATTCGGCAAAACCGTTCCACGAAAAATATCGATCAGTGTTGTCGCCATCGGACTGGCACTCGTCGTTACGGTGGAACGGGTCGCTACGACTTGGAGCCCAGATCGTGGTGTTCGATCCGTCGAACTACGGCCAGAATATTCTGACCGCCGCGCGGGCGTTGAATTAGATCAACAATCAGATCAAAGAGCCTCGAAAACGAGGCGCAGATGCTGATCAACGGCGCCAGGAACCTGACGAGCCTGCCAAGCACCGTGGTGGGCCCACTCTACTTCAAAACATTAACGAGATCAACAGCCTGATCGCCCAAGCGAAAGGCATCGCGTTCGACGTCCAGAAAACCCAGAGCGACTTTCAGCGGTTTTATCCTCGCCAATATACTGCAGCCGTGTCTTCAGACCGGATGGTGCAGGACGCGACAGCTCGCTGGGACAACACCTATCAGGCGTTGAAGCCCACGCTGGTTAACGCAGGCGACGATTGCCTCCGCGCTCGACCAGGACGCCAAGACGCTCCGTACCCTGATGGCGAATTCTTCGGGCGCCGTCGGTACCCTGCAAGCCCAGCAGCCGGCAAACGAACTACTGGCGCTTCAAGTCAAGCAGTCGCTGCAGGCCCAGGCGCTGGTCGCGACGCAGGCCCGGGCTGAAGCCTTGCGAGCGGTCGAGCAGCAGGCCTCCGCGGAGGCTGGGCGCGAGCGCTTCACCCGCTTTATCGGCGATGGTCGTGCCTACACCGGCGGACGCTAGAGGAGGGGGACGATGGCTGATCTCGCGGTCATCGACCGTTTCACCGAAACATTCTCGCGCTATATCGATTTTCCGGCTTTGGAATTCTCGGCGGCGACGTTTCGTTTCTGAGCTCAACGCTGGTTGTCATTGATTTGACGCTTGCGGGCCTTGCGTGGAGCCTGCGCGCCGACGATCACATCATGGTTACGCTTGCCAAAAAAGGTGCTCTATGTCGGGGCATTCGCCTTCATCATTGGCAACTTCAAGTTGCTTGCCGGGTATCGTCTTCAGCTCGTTCTCAAGCATCGGACTGAAGGCAAGCGGCGGGTCGCTGAGCGCGGCGGGGATCCCATGCGGCCAGGCTTCGGCGGCCTCGGACCGGATTTGCCGCAGCGCATCCGTTTGCTCGAGGAAACCTCGCCAGTTCTCTGGCTTCGACATACTGACCAATCTACCCACGATTTTCTACAATCCCGCCGTTTTGCTGGATCGTGATCGTGCTCGCGTTCTTCATCCTCTCGGTCCAGCTGTTCGTCACCATGATTGAGTTCAAGCTGACGACGCTTGCGAGCTTTATTTCTTGCAACCGTTGGCGCTCTTTGGTTATACTTCGTTCCTCGCCGAAAAGACGCTCGGCAATGTGATCGCATCCGGCGTCAAGGTGATGGTGCTTGCGATCATCATCGGCATCGGCTCGACCATCTTCGGTGAGCTTGCCACGAACGCTGACCCGGCCGGTCGATATTGTTTCCGCGATGAGCCGGCCGCTGGCCGCGCTCTCCTTGTTCGGGCTGGGCATCTTTGGTCCAGGCATCGCAGCAGGCCTAGTGTCGGGTGCGCCCCAACTTGGTGCCGGTGCTGCCGCCGGACCGGTTGCGGGCGCTGCGGCGGTCGCGGTCGGTGGCGGTGCGCTGGCGCTCGG
>CAWHNI010000010.1:0-28809 GCA_963830755.1 uncultured Actinomycetota bacterium
CCGCGAGCACGTCGCCGAGCTCGGCGGTCTCGTCCAGGCGCAGCGCGACGACCAGGTCGTCAGGAGCAGCGTCGGGGACGGTGAACCCCATGCCCGTCAGGACCTCGAGGTTGAGCGGGGTCGCCATGGCCACCTGAGCGGCGAGCACGCCGGACTCGTCCTGCACGGTGCGGCTGACCTGGAGCAGGGTCACCGAGTCGGCGTAGGCGCCCTGTCGCAGCTCGACGTGCTCCTTCATGCGGCACCCGCCTCCGACCTTGCGCGGGTCTGGCCGAGGTCGTCGAGGGCGAGACGGGCACCCTGGAGGAGCCCGGCGCCGGAGGTGCCACCGACGGCTCGTAGGTCGGCGGCGCGGCCGGGTTCGGCGGCGGTGCCGACCGCGCTCAGGAACCGGCCCAGCTCGGGGAGGACCTCGCCGTGCAGGGCGCAGTCCAGGAGGGTGGCGGAGAGCAGGGTGGTGCGGTGCAGGCCGACGCGCACGGCGCTGTCGATCTCCGGGGTCGGCACCCCGGCCGCCCGGTGGGTCGCGATCCAGCCGCAGAGCACGTCGTCGCCCAGGGGAGTGAGACCAGGTCCTCGGCCCAGGAGCTGCCCGACCGTGGCCGCGGTGACCTTCGGGGCCACGCCCCGCGGGACCAGCCCGACCACCACGGCCTGGGGGGTGGCCGCTTCGGTGGCCGGACTGGCCGCTCGGCGTGGGATCGTTCCGTGGCCCAGGGGTAGTACATGCACAGCTACGGCCCGTCCCATCGTCAACGGTATGTGGTCGACGTGGAGGGTCCCACCCGCAACGTACGCCGATGCGCAGGCCCAGGAAGCGAAGCTGCGAATTCGTGACCGCAGGCCGCACGGGACTTGCGTCGCGTCGCGACCGAGCAGCCCGACGCAGCGGCCATCGAGCGCGACGTACACGGCGTGCGGCCCGGCGTGGACGACAGGGACCCGCCCGTCGGGCGCGCTGCGGATCTGGTCCCGGACCCTCGGCGGTGCGCTGACCGGGATGCTCATGCTTCACGACGCTAGTGGTGTCCGGTTAGGTTTGCCGATGTGAGGTTGTGCCAACGATCTGCCGGGGAGGGGCACAAGTATTGATAGCCGGGGATGACGCCGCTGCCGCCCTCGCCCGCGTCGACGCTCTGCACACCGCGCTGACCGACATCGTGCTCGAGGGAGGCGACCTCGACCGGATCGCCGCGGAGGTCGGGAGGGTCCTCGATGTCGGCGTCCTGTTCACCTCCACCGACGGCCGCGAGCGAGCCGCGGCCATGGATCCGGTGCAGCGGGCCGAGCTGGGGGCGTCGGGGTTCATCGACGGGTCCGGTCGGGTGCGGGTGGAGCTGATCCCCGGCGACGGCAGTGCTCTGGGTTCGGGGCAGGTCCGGTCGCTGCGCGTCGCCGCGGGTGGGGAGGACCTTGCGCGCCTGGTGTGTGCTCGCATCGACGAGCCGATCTCGGAGAACGACGTCCACGCCCTCGAGCGCGCTGCCGCCGTCGCCGCGCTCCTCATCACCCGGGAGGAGGCGGTGACCGCCGTCGAGAACAAGTACCAGGGCGACTTCCTGCGGGACCTGTTCCTGCGGCGAGCGGGCGACGACCAGTACGTCGAGGAGCACGCCGACGCCTTCGGCTGGGACCTGCGGCGCCCGGTAGTCGTCGTGGTCGCCGAGCTCGATCCGGCGCGGCCCGGCGAGGACGCCTCGGGACCGCAACGGCGCCGGTATCAGGACCGGTTCTCGGCCGCGTGGCGCCAGGTCACCGCCACCCTCGAAAAGGGTGTGCCGAGCGTCGACTTCTCCTCCGAGGTGGTGACCCTGCTGCCCGTCGCGGACGACGACGCCGATCCGTGGCCCGGTCACGCCGTCGTACGCCGGGTGGTGGCCACGGTGGCGGGCGACAAGGGCGGCGGTCGTCGGCCGTTCTCGGTGGGAGTGAGCCGGGTGGCGCGGTCCCTGGCCGAGCTTCCCGACGCCTACGCCCAGGCCCGCCGCACCGTCCAGGTCGGGCGACGGATCCACGGCGACGGCTCGACGACGTTCTTCGACCAGCTCGGAGTCCACCGGCTGATCGCCCTGGTCCCCGACGTCGACGAGCTGCGGGCGTTCGCCCGCGACGTGCTCGGACCGGTCGCCGAGCCCACGCCCGCGGCCGCCGACCTGCGCGCGACCCTGAGGATCCTGCTCGACACCAACTTCAACGTGGCGGAGGCGGCCCGCCTGCAGTTCTTCCACTACAACACGATGCGCTACCGGGTGGGCAAGCTCGAGCGGCTGCTCGGACCCCTGTCGTCCGACCCCCACCTGCGGCTCGACGTCGCCGTCGCACTGCGCGTGCTCGAGATCGCCCCCTGACCAGGGGGGTGAACATTGACGGCGGCTGCGGCGTTCCTTCGGCATTTCTCGCCGTCGAGGGTGTGGGATGGGGGCCACTAACTTGAAGGTCTGGACTGACCAGCACCCGGGAGGCCACTGATGTCGATGTTCAAGTGGGAGGTCGTGGACCCCGCACCGGGGCAGGCTGTCGCACCGCACGAGCGCCTGGCCTGGGGCAAGACGACGGGCCTCGGGGCACAGCACGTCATCGCCATGTTCGGCGCCACGTTCGTGTTCCCGATCATCATGGGGCTGGACCCCAACCTCGCGATCATGATGAGCGGCATCGCGACGATCTGCTTCCTGCTGATCGTGAAGGGCAAGGTGCCCAGCTACCTCGGCACGTCGGCGTCGTTCGTTGGCGGCGCCAGCGCGATCTACGCCCAAGGCGGCGGCCCGGCCGACGTCACCGGCGCCATCCTGGTCTCCGGCGTCGTGCTCGCGCTGGTTGGCGTACTGATCCACGTCCTGGGTGCCCAGGCAGTGAACCGCGTCTTGCCACCTGTCGTCACCGGCGCCGTGGTCATGCTGATCGGCTTCAACCTGGCCGGGGTCGCCACCGACGTCTACCTGCCGACGGATCCCTGGATCGGCATGCTGACGATGCTGGTGGTGATCCTGATGGCGGTCGGTCTGAGGGGCTTCCTCGGCCGGATCGCCATCTTCCTCGGCCTGGTCATTGGCTACGTCGTGTCCTGGCTCGCCGACCTGGTCTTCGGCCAGATCACCTCCCCGACCCCGTCGTCGGGCGGCGAGGCGATCTCGCACGACCGGGTCGACTGGTCCGGGGTCTCGTCCGCCGACTGGTTCGGCTTCCCTGGGCAGACCGTCGACGGTTTGGTCGGCAACCAGGCGCAGCTGGACAACTTGTCCGCCGTCGGCTGGCACCTGCCGTCTTTCTCGATCACGTTCGCGCTGCTGGCGATGCCAGCGGTCATCGCGCTGGTCGCCGAGAACATCGGCCACGTGAAGGCGGTCTCCGGGATGACCGGCGTCGACCTGGACCCGGTCGTCGGCCGTGCCGTCGCCGCCGACGGGGTCGGCACCGTGATCACGTCTTCGGTCGGCGGGTCGCCGACGACGACGTACGCCGAGAACATCGGCGTGATGGCAGCCACCCGCGTCTACTCCACCGCGGCGTACTTCGTCGCGGCGGTGACAGCGATCCTGCTCGGTCTGGTGCCTAAGTTCGGCGCGATCGTGGCGGCCACTCCCGCCGGGGTCCTTGCCGGGATCACCTTGGTGCTCTACGGCATGATCGGGCTGCTCGGCGCGAAGATCTGGATCGAGAACCACGTCAACTTCGCCAACCCGGTCAACCTGGTGCCGATCGCCGCGGGACTTATCCTCGGGATCGGCTACGGCACGACCGGCTTCTTCTCGGTCACCGATGAGTTTCAGCTCGGCGGCATCGCGCTCGGCACCATCGTCATCGTCGGCGGCTACCACCTCGCCCGGGCGGTCGCTCCCCGTGACATCGACGGCACGATGATGGCGGTGGGGCAGCCGGGCGTGCACCACGAGGATCCGGACCCCACCGAGCCCCCCCGGGGCACGTGAAGCCGGCGCCGTTCTCCTACCTCCGGCCGGACAGCCTCGCGGAGGCACTCGAGGCGTTGGCCGGGGATCACGGCGCGAAGGTGCTGGCCGGCGGTCAGAGCCTGGTGCCGCTGCTGTCGATGCGGCTCGCCGAACCCTCCCTCCTGGTCGACATCAACGGCCTGCCCGACCTGGACCACGTGGCCTGTTCCGACGACGGGGTCCGCGTGGGGGCGCTGGCCCGGCACGCCGACGTGCTCGCCGACGAGGAGGCGCGACGGGTGCAGCCGCTGGTCGCGCTGGCCCTGGGCAACGTCGCACACGCGACCATCCGCAACCGCGGTACGACGGTGGGCTCGCTGGTCCATGCCGATGCGGCCGCCGAGATGCCGGTCGTGCTGAAGCTGCTGGGCGGCTCGATCGAGGTGGCCTCGTCGTCGGGACGGCGGACGATCGCCGCGGACGACCTGTTCGCGGGGCCGCTGGAGTCGACGCTGGCGTCCGACGAGATCGCCCTGGAGGCGTTCTTCCCGGCCCTGCCGTCCGGGGCGGGGGTCGCGTTCGAAGAAGTCTCCCGGAGGCACGGCGACTACGCCCTGTGCGGGGCCGCCGCGCTGGTGGAGGATGACCGGGTGAGCGTGGGCTATCTCTCGGTCAGTGACGTGCCGACGGTCGTCGACCTCTCCGGCGTGGCCGAGTCCGACCTGGGCGACGCTGCGCTCGAGCACCTCGAGCCCGCCGACGACATCCACGCCACGTCCGCCTACCGGGCCCAGCTGGTCCGCGTGCTGACTGCCCGGGTGGTCCGCGCGGCACGGGACTTCCGTCACTCGACGGTGTCGCCATGACCGAGGAGCTGCACGATGTCCGGCTGAGCGTCAACGGCGCCGTGCACGTCCTCCGCGTCCCCGCTCGGCGCCTGCTCTCCGACGCGCTCCGGCACGACCTGGGCCTGACCGGCACCCACGTCGGCTGCGAGCACGGAGTCTGCGGCGCCTGCACCGTCCTGCTCGACGGCCGACCGGTGCGGTCCTGTCTGGTGTTCGCGGTCTCCGCGGTCGACACCGAGATCACCACCGTTGAGGGGTTGACCCAGCCCGACGGCTCCCTGGGCCCGGTGCAGCAGGCCTTCAAGGAGTGCCACGGGCTGCAGTGCGGCTTCTGCACACCCGGATTCCTGACCACCATCACCGCCGGTCTCCGCGACAACCCCACACCGACCCGCGACGAGGCCCGCGAAATGGTCGCCGGCAACCTCTGCCGCTGCACCGGCTACCAGAACATCGTGAAGTCCGTGGAGCGCGCCGCTGAGCTCTCACGGGAGGCCGGCGGATGACGACGAAGCTGTTCGGCTCCGGGGTCCAGCGGGTGGAGGACGACCGACTGCTGCGCGGACAGGGCCGGTACGTCGACGACGTACTGACCGGGCCGGGCACCCTCCACGCGGCGGTGCTCCGCTCCCCGCACGCGCACGCCCGGATCACCGGCATCGACGTGAGCGGCGTGCTCGACGTCGAGGGCGTCCACCTGGTCTGGACCCACGACGACCTCACCGGGGCGATGGCCGAGCCGCTGCCGCTGCTGATCCCGCACCCGGCGCTCACACACGGCCGCACCCAACACGCCCTCGCCAAGGACGAGATCAACTACATGGGGGAGGCGATCGCGTTCGTCGTGGCCGACGACCGCTACGTCGCCGAGGACGCGGTCGGCCGGATCAGGGTGACCTACGAGTTCCTCGAGCCAGTGGTCGGCATCGACGCGGCCCGCGAGGCGCGCAGCCTGGTGCACGACGACGTACCCGGCAACGTGGGCGCCCGCCTCGAGCAGGAGAACGGCGACGCCCGGGCCGCCATCGCCTCCGCGCCCCACACCCTGTCGCTCGACCTGACCGTGGAGCGGAGCGCCTGCACGCCGATGGAGGGTCGCGGCACGGTGGCGCGGTGGGATCCCGACGTCGGCCGGATGACGGTGTGGACCTCCACCCAGACCTCGACCGGTGTGCGCGCCGCCGTCGCCGCCAAGCTGGGGCTCGACCTCGCCCAGGTGGACGTGATCACGCCCGACGTCGGTGGCGGGTTCGGCGTGAAGATCAACCACCCGTGGCCGGAGGAGCTGCTGGTGCCGATGGCCGCCCGGGCACTGGGGCGGCCGGTGAAGTTCACCGAGGACCGGCGCGAACACTTCATCTCCTCGGCCCACGAGCGTGGCCAGGTGCACCACGTCGAGGTCGGGTTCGACGACGAGGGCCGGGTGCTCGGGCTGGACGTCACGTTCTGGCACGACCACGGCGCCTACACGCCGTACGGCCTGATCGTCCCGATCATCACCTCGACCCAGCTCCTCGGGCCCTACAAGCCGGGGAGCTACCGCGTCGTCTTCGAGAGCCTCTACACCAACACCGTGATGGTCACGCCCTACCGCGGTGCGGGGCGGCCCCAGGGCTGCTACGTCATGGAGCGGACCATGGACGCCATTGCCGCCCGTCTCGGGAAGGACCGCACCGAGGTCCGGGCGAACAACTTCATCCAGCCCGACGAGTTTCCCTTCGACCAGGGGCTGATCTTCCAGGACGGGCGCGAGCTCGAGTACGACTCCGGCGACTATCCCGCCTCGCTGACGAGGCTCAAGGAGCTGGTCGGGTGGGACGAGTTCCCGGCGTTCCGGGAGGAGATGGCCGCCGAGGGTCGCCGGGTTGGCATCGGGCTTGCCTGCTACGTCGAGGGCACCGGCGTCGGTCCCTACGAGGGCGCCCACGTCCACGTCGAGACCTCCGGCAAGGTCAAGGTCGCGACCGGCCTCACCACCCAGGGGCAGGGGCACGCCACCGTCTTTGCGCAGATCGTGGCCGACGAGCTCGGCGTGAAGCTCGAGGACGTCGCGGTGGTCACCGGCGACACCCGCCGGATGCCGTACGCCGTCGGCACGTTCGCCTCGCGCGCGGCGGTGATGAGCGGGTCCGCGATCCATCTCGCGGCCCGCCGAACGCGCGAGAAGGCGCTCCGGATCGCGGCCGAGGCGCTCGAGGCATCGGTCGACGACCTGGAGATCGCCGACGGGGTGGTGTCGGTCCGTGGCACCGAGACGTCAATCGACCTCGGCACCGTCGCGGTCCTGTCCAACCCGCTGCGCTACGCCTTCGACGAGGCGTCGAAGGCGGCAACGCAGTTCAGCGTCGGCGATCCCGGCAAACCGCCGGTGGCCGAGGACGACGAGCCGGGGCTGGAGGGGCGCGACTTCTACAGCCCCGAGCGGTCGACGTTCGCCTCCGGCATGCACGCGGTCGTGGTCGAGACCGACCCCGACACCGCCGAGGTCCGGATCCTCAAGTACGCCGTCGTGCACGACTGCGGCAACCTGATCAACCCGATGATCGTGGAGGGGCAGATCCATGGAGGCGTGGCCCAGGGCGTGGCCGGCGCCCTCTACGAGCGGATGGCCTACGACGAGTCCGGGCAGCTGCTCAACGCGTCGCTCATGGACTTCCTGATGCCCTACGTCACCGAGGTCCCGTCGTCGATCGAGATCGACCACCTCGAGACTCCCTCGCCGCTGAACAAGCTCGGGATCAAGGGCGCCGGGGAGGCGGGCGTGATCCCGTCCGCCGCGGTCTTCGCCTCCGCGATCGAGGACGCCGAACGGCATCCCGATCACCGCGATGCCGATCTCGCCGTCCGACCTGTTCGCCCTTCGCCAGTCCCAGGAGGAACGATGAAGATCGCCGGCACCAACACGATCCCGTTCCCGGTCGACCGGGTGTGGGACGCGCTGCTCGACCCCGCCGTGCTGGTCCGCACGATCCCGGGCTGCGAGCGGATGGAGAGCAAGGGAGACCACGCCTACGACATGACCGTGACCGCTGGGGTGGCCGCGATCCGCGGCACCTACTCCGGCACCTGCGTGCTGTCGGATCTCGAGCCCCACTCCTCGCTGGTGATGAGGCTGCAGGGGGCCGGCGCTCCCGGCACGGTGGACGCCACGGTCAACGTCCGGTTCGCCGAGGTGGACGCCGGCACCGAGGTCGCGTGGGACGCCGACGCCGTCGTCGGCGGCATGGTCGGCGGCGTCGGCCAACGGATGCTGTCGTCGGTGTCGAAGCGGATGGCGGGGGAGCTCTTCGACGGCGTCGGACGGGAGCTGACGGCGCCCAGCGCCGGGGAAGCCGCGGCCGCCACCCCGGCCGAGGCCGCGTGACGGCGTCTACACCGCCCCGGCTCGCACCGGCGGCATCGGCTCACGCGACGACTTCCTCAAGGGCATCGCCGTCGGTGCCGGCCTCGTGCTCCTCGGGGTCGTCGCTGGTGCGGTCGCCGGACGCCGCCGGTGAGCGATCTATCCGTCGACGCGACCGCCCGCGAGCTGGCGGCCGCCGTCCGGAGTCGCCGGATCTCGGCCCGCGAGCTGCTCGACCTGCACCTGGCCCGGATCGCCGAGCGCAACCCCGAGCTCAACGCGATCGTGAGCCTCGACGAGGAGCGGGCCCGGGCCGGCGCCGCTGCCGCCGACCAGCACCTCGCATCCGGCGCACCACTCGGGCCGCTGCACGGCCTGCCCCACGCCTTCAAGGACACCCACGACGTCGCGGGTTGGCGGACGACGTACGGCTCCCCGTTGTTCGCCGACCACGTCCCCGACACCGACGCCCTCGTCGTGGAGCGGATCAGGCGCGCGGGCGTCGTCGTCCTCGGCAAGACCAACGTGCCGGAGTTCGCCGCCGGGTCCCACACCTTCAACCCGATCTTCGGCACCACCCGGAACCCGGCCGACCCGACACGGTCCGCGGGCGGCTCCTCAGGCGGGGCGGCGGCCGCCCTGGCCGCCGGCATGGTCCCTCTGGCCGACGGCTCCGACATGGGCGGTTCGCTCCGCAACCCCGCGTCGTTCTGCGGCGTCGTCGGGCCTGCGTCCCTCGCTCGGGCGGGTGCCGTCCTGGCCGACCGACAACCTGTGGGAGACGACCTCGGTCAGTGGACCGATGGCGCGCACCGTCGGCGACGTCGCCCTCCTGCTCTCGGTCCTCGCCGGGCCCGACCCGCGCGTGCCCACCGCGCTGGGCGACCCGGGCTCGGCCTTCGCGCCGCCCGTCACCGGCTCGCTCTCGGGGCTGCGGGTGGCCTGGTCGCCGGACCTCGGCGGCGCGTTCGAGGTCGACGACGAAGTGCGAGAGGCGGTCGAGCACGCCGGCCGCGCCGTCGCCCGCGCCGGGGCGAGGGTCTTCGCCGCCCACCCCGACCTGCGCCTTGCCGACGACACCTTCCGGACCCTGCGGGCCTGGTCGTTCTGGGCGCGCTTCGGCCCGCTGCTGGCCGAGCGCCCCGAGGCCTTCAAGCCGTCGCTGGCCGACAACATCCGGGCCGGCCGAGTCGCTCACCGGAGCCGACGTCGCCCGCGCCTACGCCCAGCGCACCGCCCTCGCCGAGACGATGCGCGCAGTTCTTCGGGACGTACGACGTCCTGCTGCTGCCGGTCTCACAGGTGCCGCCCTTCCCGGCCGACCAGGAGTACCCCACGTCGATCAACGACCGGCCGATGGAGACCTACCTGGACTGGATGCGCTCGGCCTACCTGATCACCGTCACAGGCTGCCCGGCGATCTCCGTCCCGGCCGGGACCACCCCCTCCGGCCTGCCGGTGGGGCTGCAGATCGTCGCTCCACACGGTGCGGACCGGTTCCTGCTGGAGGTTGCCGCGGCTTTCGAGGCCTTTCGCGTTTAGGTCTTTGAACGCCCTCGGGGGTGGCAGGTGGTCTCGGTGGCCATTCCGCTGCGGTCCCGGCCCGCCCACCCCCGGGTGAGCACATCCGCACGAGCCGGAGGCAGCGTTCGTCGATCATTCCACAGGACTTTCCACAGGCTGTGGAGATCGAAGCGGCAACTGTGGAGGAGTCCCGGGCTAGCTGTGGGCGACACGCCGGAACCAGAGGAATGTGGAACGAAACCCTTGCGGGGATGGGTTTGCGGGGCATAGAACTTCTCCCACGCACTCCCTCCGGGGAGAGCGGGATCGGTCGGAAAACGAAGATCTGCACGACGAGTTCTGCTCGTCGCGGCGGCTGGGTGACGAGGCCGCCGGGATCTCGGGAGCCGACTGGATCGACCGGGAGCGTCACCTGCACCGGTCAACCGAAGGGCCCTTGTAGCTCATACCTCCAAGGGCCCTTCACCTATTTCCGAGCCCGCGGGTCCGGCTTGCCGGACGCGCGAAAAGGCGAGGAGATTGAGGAGGCTGGGCGTGGACCGGAGCGCAGCGACGGGCCACCCCAGTCGTCTCGAAACTGTCCGGCGATGCCGTCGAGAGGCCGGCAGTCCGCCACGGCACAATGGGCCCGTGCTCTACACAGTCATGCACACGGTCGTCCCTCCGGTTGCCAGGACGCTCTGGCGCCCGACGGTCACCGGCCTCGAGCACGTCCCGAACTCCGGCGGGGTGATCCTGGCCAGCAACCACCTCAGCTTCGTCGACAGCGTCGTGATCCCGTGCGTCGTGCCGCGCAAGGTGGTGTTCCTGGCCAAGTCCGACTACTTCACCGGCTCCGGGGTCAAGGGCGCGGCCCAGCGGGCGTGGTTCGAGGGGCTCGGGATGCTGCCGGTCGACCGCGACGACACCAAGGCCGCGATCGCCAGTCTGGACACGGCGCTGGAGGTGCTGGGTCGGGGTGAGGCGTTCGGCATCTACCCCGAGGGGACCCGCTCCCGGGACGGCCGGCTCTACCGCGGCCGGACCGGCGTCGCCCATCTCGCGCTGACCGCCGGGGTCCCGGTGGTTCCCCTGGGACTGGCCGGCACCCAGAACATCCAGCCGGTGGGTTCGAGGCTGCCGAGGCTGGCCGACGTCACGGTCACCTTCGGTGAGCCGATCGACTTCACCGGTCGGTACGACGCCGTGCCCCTCGGCCGCGCTCGCCGCGAGGTCACCGACGAGATCATGGCGGCGATCGGAGCGATCACCGGCCAGGAGCCGGCAGGTGTCTACAACGAGCGGCCGCCGGACGCCTGAACTCACCACGAGATCGCCGGAGGAGAGTCAGTGGGTACGCCCAGCCGCAAGACAGGTCCTGCCAACACGGTGAGGTCTGGTCGGCAACATGTGCTGTGGCCCGCGCCGCGCCGTACCGATTGAATCGCGGCATGGCGCAGCGACGGATCCGGATCGGGATCGACACGGGTGGCACGTTCACCGACGTCGTCGCCCTCGACGAGGGGACCGGCGAGCTGGTCACCACCAAGACCCCGTCGACACCGAGCAACCCGGCGGACGGGTTCATGACCGGGATCGATCGGATCCTCGAACAGGTCGGCGCAGCCCCCGAGGCCGTCACGGCCATCAGCCACGGCACCACGGTGGCCACCAACCAGCTGCTCGAGGGCAAGGTCGGTCGGCTCGGCTTCGTCACCACGGCCGGCTACGAGGCGATGCTGGAGATCGCCCGGCAGTCGGTGCCGGACGGCTACGGCAACTCCTACTTCTGGGTCAAGCCGGACCGGATCGTGCCGCGGCACCTCGTCAAGGGCGTGGAGGGTCGGCTCGACTTCACCGGCGCGGAGGTGCGCCCCTTCGACGAGGACGGCGCCCGTGCGGTGGCGCGCTGGTTCCGCGGCCAGGGCATCAACACCCTGGGCGTCTGCTTCCTGCACGCCTATGCCGACCCGAGCCACGAGCACCGGATGCGCGACGTGCTCGCGGAGGAGCACCCGGAGGCGGTCGTCAGCCTCAGCAGCGAGGTGCTGCCGGAGTACCGCGAGTACGAACGCGCGATGACGACCCTGGTCGACGCGGCGGTGAAGCCGCGGCTGTCGGCGTACGTCGGCAACATCAAGTCGCGCCTCGGCTCAATGGTCGTCGAGGGTGACCAGGTCCCGTTCTACGTGATGAAGTCCAACGGCGGCGTGCTCTCGGCCGACGAGGTCGTCAACCAGCCGATCACCACCGTGCTCAGCGGCCCCGCCGCGGGCGCGCTGGGCGCCGCACTGATCGCGCAGGTGGCGGGCTTCGACCGGGTGCTCACCAGCGACGGTGGCGGGACGTCCACCGACGTGAGCGTGGTGATCGACGGAGAGCCGACACTCACGACCGAGGGCAGCGTCGGCGCCTTCCCCTCCAAGATCCCGATGATCGACGTCGTCACGGTCGGCGCCGGAGGCGGCTCCGTCGCCTGGGTCTCCCCGGAGGGCACGCTCAAGGTCGGACCCCAGTCGGCCGGCGCCGATCCCGGTCCGCTCTGCTACGGCTTGGGCGGTGCCGACGTCACCGTCACCGACGCCCACGTGGTCCTCGGCCGGATCCCGCCCCACCTGCTGGGCGGGGAGATCCCGCTCGACGTGGACGCCGCCCGCACTGGCGTCGAGGCGCTGGCCAAGGAGCTCGGGCTCAGCCCCGAGGCGTGCGCTACCGGCGTGCTGGAGATCTCGGCCTGGAACCAGGCCAACGCGCTGCGCCAGGTCACGGTCAAGCGTGGGCTCGACGTCCGCGACTTCACGCTCACGACGTTCGGTGGCTCGGGCTCGCTGCTGCTCTGCCGGCTGATGGACGTGCTCGGCATCCGCACCGTGCTGGTCCCGCCCAACCCCGGCAACGTCTCGGCGTTCGGCCTGCTCACCGTCGACGTCCGCAACGACTACGTCCGCACCCACGTGGCGTTCGCCGAGGCGCTCGATCCCGACGTCGTCTCCGGCCTCTACGACGACCTCGCGGCGCAGGCGCGCACCGCACTGACCCGGGAGGGCTTCGCCGAGGAGCAGCACCGGCTGGTGCGGACCGCCGACCTGCGCTACTTCGGCCAGGCGTTCGAGGTGCGGGTGCCGGTGCCCGACGGCGTACTGGACCGCGACGCGCTCGCCTCGGTGGCCGCCGGCTTCCACGCCGAGCACCGCGCTCTCTACGGCTACGACTTCGCCGGCGACGACGACCAGCCGGTCGAGTGGGTCAACCTCCGGGTCACCGGGATCGGCCCGATCAAGCGTCCGGAGATCCGTAGCCACGCCGACCCGCCCGAAACTGACAGCCAGGACGCGGACCCGTCCGAAACTTTCGGGCGGGTCAGCGCGCGGCCGGTCTGCTTCGACGCCGCCGACGGGTACGTCGACACCGCGGTGCTGTGGCGCCCGGACCTGGCCCCGGGGACGAGCGTCGACGGACCAGCCATCATCGAGGAGTTCGGCTCGACGGTGCCGCTGCACCCCGGCTTCACCGCCCGCGTCGACGAGCACCTCAACCTGATCGTGACGAGGTCTCCGGAGGTTGAGGTGCGAGGCGGTGGGTTGAGGAGGGCGAGGGACGAGCCCGTCTCGAAACCGCGCCCCGCGCCCGAGCCTCGAAACCCCGGAACGGAGGCAGGGCAGTGAGCAGGCGGGTCCCGACCGACTTCCCGTTCGGCTTCCTCACCGGCGACGCGGGGGCGAGCGCGGACCCGGTCCTGGTCGAGATCGTCCAGGGCTCGTTGGCCAGCGTGGAGATGGAGGTCGAGACCGCGATCGCCCGCACCAGCCGGAGTCCGATGATCCGCGACGCCCACGACTTCAGGGCCGGGATCCACGACCGCCTGCTGCGCAAGCTCACCGGCCGCTCCTACTCCGCCCTCGTGCACCCCGTCGCGCGCGACTTCCCGATGGAGGAGATGCAGCCGGGCGACGTGTTCTTCCACAACGACGTCTACCGCTCCGAGGGCGGCATCGGTCACCTGCCCGACCTGTGCGTCACGGTGCCCGTGTTCGCCGATCACCGCGTGGTGGCGTTCGTCCAGGCCTTCGGCCACCACGACGACATCGGCGGCGCCGTACCCGGCTCGATGCCCTCCTCGGCCACCAGCGTCTTCGAGGAGGGGCTGATGGTGCCCCCGATCAGGCTCTGGGATGCCGGTCGCCCCAACCGGGCGGCGCTGGCCATCATGACCCGCAACTCGCGGATGCCCGAGAGCCTCGCCGCCGACCTCGACGCGGAGTGCGCGGCCTGCCTGATGGGCGCGCGCCGGCTCGGCGAGCTGTTCGACCGGTACGGCGTCGAGACCGTCGAGTCCTGCTTCGACGCGATCATCGACCGCACCACGACGACGTACCGTCGCGAGATCCTCGGCCGGATCCCCGTTGGCACCTGGACCTGGGAGGACTACGCCGAGCACGACGGCGTCGACGAGCCGAAGCTGCACCGTCAGCGGATCACCCTGACCCGCACCCCCGCGGACGATCCCGAGGGCGAGCGGCTGGTCCTCGACTTCGACGGCACCGGTCCCGCAGGCCAAGGGCCCGATCAACCATTGCGGTGACTACAGCGACGGAGTGTTCCTCAAGAAGTGGCTGGCGCCGATCCTGCGCAACCTCGCCGACAGTCCCGAGCGGATGGCGGAGCTCGACGTCAACGAGGGCGTCGTGCCCCTGATCGAGATGCGCTTCCCGCCGCCCGGAACGCTGCTGACGCCGGTCTTCCCGGCGCCGACCAACGCCCGCACGTTCGTGATCCTGCGGCTGCTCGGCGTCCTCGCCGGGGTGGTGGCCAAGGCCGTCGACGGCCGGATGCCGGCCGACCAGGAGACCATCCGCTACACGGGGGTCTACGGCGAGGACCTCGACGGGCGTCCCTACCTGATGCGCGAGGTGCTCGGCGGTGGCTCGGGAGGACGTTTCTACGCCGATGGCGAGGACACCATCCACGTCGTTCCCGACAGCCGGAACCTGCCGTCGGAGTTCACCGAGGCGCGCTTCCCCTTCCGCGTCGAGTCGCTCGGCCTGGCGATGGACAGTGGCGGGGCGGGGAAGCACCGCGGTGGGCTCGGCTACGAGAAGTGCCTGCGGATGCTGAAGGACGCCCACTTCATGTCGATCGCGGACCGCTCGATCCTCGCCTGCTGGGGGGTCAGGGACGGCCGCGCCGGAAAGCCCTTCCAGGTGACGATCGACCCCGGTGGGCCCGACGAGCGCGAGGTCGACGCGCTCGCCGACGCCGAGCCGGTGCGGGCGGGCGAGCTGATCCGGATCCGCACCACCGGCGGTGGCGGCTGGGGCGACCCGCTGGAGCGCGATCCGGCGCTCGTCGTACGCGACGTCGTCTGGCGCAAGGTCTCCCCGGACGCGGCGCTGGCGGACTACGGCGTCGTCCTCACGGGTTCGCTGGACGACGACACGCTCGGCCACGACGCCAGCGCCACCGCCACCGAGCGATCCGGGCGGCCGCGCGACGCAGACCGGCCGTTCTTCGACCGCGGTCCCGGTTATGCCCGGCTCGCCGACGGGACGACGTACGCCGCGGTGGACGTGGTGTGAGGATCGGGAGCATGCGGAGCAATGCTGAAACGGTCGAGGACTACCTCGACGAGCTGCCGCCCGAGCGCCGCGAGGCGATCGCAACTGTCCGCGACGTGATCAACGAGCACCTGCCCGAGGGGTACGTCGAGCAGATGGAGTGGGGGATGGTCAGCTGGGTGGTCCCGCTGGCCGACTACCCAGACACCTACAACGGCAAGCCGTTGTGCTACGTCTCGCTGGCCTCTCAGAAGAACCACATGGCCGTGTACCTGATGGGTCTCTACACCGAGGGCGGCGACGAGGCGTGGTTCCGTCAGCAGTACGCCGACCGGGGCATGAAGCTGGACATGGGCAAGTCCTGCGTCCTGTTCAAGCGTCTCGACGAGGTACCGCTGGAGATACTGGGCGAAGCGGTGGCCAGGATCCCGGTCGGGGAGTTCCTCGCCCGCTACGAGCAGGCACGGAAGCGATGACGTCCGAGACCGACGTGGTCCATCTCCGTCGCTGCGTCGAGCTCGCTCGGGAGGCCCTGGCCGACGGCGACGAGCCGTTCGGCTCGGTGCTCGTCGACGGTGAGGGCGAGGTCCGCTTCGAGGACCGCAACCGGGTCAAGGACGGCGACCAGACGCGGCACCCCGAGTTCGAGATCGCGAAGTGGGCGGCCACCCACCTGACGCCTGCCGAGCGCTTGTCGGCCACCGTCTACACCTCCGGCGAGCACTGTGCGATGTGCTCGGCCGCCCACGGCTGGGTGCGGCTCGGCCGGATCGTCTACGCCGTGTCCTCGGCGCAGCTGGGGGAGTGGCTGGCGGAGTGGGGCGTTCCGCCGGCGCCGGTGGCTTCGTTGCCGATCACCGCCGTGGTGCCCGGCGCGGAGGTCGACGGTCCCGTGGAGGAGCTCGCCGAGGAGATGAAGGACCTGCACCGTCGCCGGTTCGCCGGCTGAATCCTGGGCTCTTCCCGGTCCTGTGGAGAGCCCCCGTTGGAGCGCCTCGGCGAGCCCATCACGCACGACTACCGACGTCGTCCTTCGAGGTTCCGGGGTGGTGTGAGGCGTAGTGCTGGCGCAGCAGGTCCGCACCCCAGTCGTCGCGTAGGTGCCGCCACACCGAGTGGGCGTGGTTGGCGTCGTCCTGGGTGTTGTCGTACTCGATGAGGAACTCTGGAGCCAGCACGCAGTAGTAGTGACCTCGCCCGGGCTCGATCGGCCCCGCCCAGGCGAACCGGATCCGTTCCAGACCGGCGGCCTCGGCCTCCAGCCAGCAGCGCTGGGCGTACGGACGAGGGGCGCGCTCGAGGTAGCGACGAACCAGCCGGTCGAGGATCTGCTGCTGGTCTGGGCGAAGCAGGTCGCGGGTGATGCCTTCTGGAAGTCGTGCCGGATCGGCCACCGGGTCGTAGCGAGTGAGGATGTCGTCCGGAGCAACGTCCGCGCAGATGCCGAGCGCTCGTTGCTCGGGGTCGAGCCCTGCCGCGAGCGCCCGGGCGTCGTCTTCCTCGGGCCCGAGGATGCGCCGGCCGGTCTGAGGACCCGAAGGAACGCGGGCCGGCTCGCTGCCGATGAAGTGTGGCGTGAGGGAGGCGCCGGCCGCGGTGACGATCACGTGCACCGCCAGGTGGTGTCCGTTGATGCGCCAGCCCCACGGCTCGTCGCCCTCCGGGTCGCCCAGTAGCCGCAGCCAGTAACGGTCGCCGTCGGGCTGGGTACCGGTGACGAGCTCGCGCCGGACTCGCTCGATTTCCACGGCCCCTATGGCCAGGTCGCCGCCAGCTGGTGAGTGGGCCAACCGCAACAGGTCGAGGGCGAGGTCGTGCTGCTGCGCGGTCACGTGCTCGAGCGGTAGCCCGGGTCGGTCTCCCGGCAGGTAGGTCCACTCCCGCAGTCGGGGGTCGGCAAGATCACCGCGCACGAGGGAGCGCTGGTCATCATCGAGACACTCGAGCAGGGCCCGCGCACAGCGTGCGGCTTCGACGGTGACCGGCGGCATGGTTCCCCCTGGGCGGCGTGCGGATGACCCATGCCGTCTATTCCTGTGCCCGTTCGGTTGTCAAGCCTGGGCGACCTCAGACCTCGGCCCGGGCGGTACCGCCCTCGGTCCGGTTGTGTCTGCTCATTGCCCGCGTCGAGGTGGGGGTATACGCCCCGAGGCAGGGCTAGGTTCGGCGCCGTCAGTCGGAGCGCCCTTCAGGATGCAGTCGATGGTCTCGATGGACAGAGCGGTGTCGGAGGAGTTGGCGGCGACCATGAGGTCGGCGCACAGTTCCAGCTCTGTCAGCAGTTCGGGGTCGGTCAACGTCATATCGAACTGGTCAGGCACGAGAAGCCCTCCCTATGTCCCGCGGCGCAGGGTGCGTCGCGGCAACCCGTGTCAGGTGGCCCAGGTCGTGTCGAGGAGCCACCCAGCACCGGCTCCGCCCATCACGTGCCGAAGTGGTAGGCGAGGGCCCAGTCCGTCCCCGCGACGTTCCGTCCCCGTGAAGAGCGATATTTACTTTACGTCCACGATCTTGAACTGGCTAGCCTCGGAAAATGCAGACTGGATCCCGAGGTGGAAGTGGTGGCGACGAGCCACCGCCGAGGTCTTCCTGATGATCCTTGCGTGACCGGAGGCGGGTCCAGGCAGAGCCTCAGAATGGGATCCGGTTCGGCCCCTCGGAGGACGCCGCGACACCTTGCCCTTGAACGCGCCCGCATCGCGGCGGACCATTGAGAGAACTGCTGCGCTTGGAGTCGCCATGACCACAGCCGACGTACTACGCCACTCGGTGGAGCACACGCACGAGAACCTCACCGCCTGGCTGGCGGGGGCGAGGGCGATGGCCGACACCCGGGCCGAGCCACACAAGGCCGTCGTGGACATCGACACCTTCCTCGCGATCGCGAGTCGGCACCTTGGCGCCGTCGATGCAGTGCTGATCCCTGCGGTGCGCCACGACGTCGCCCACAGCCACCGGCTGGTCCACGACTACGTGCACGCTGAGCGGGAGCTCGAGGTGGCGCTGGTGCACATCAAGGCGCACGCCTACGGTTCGACGTACGAATCCGGGTTCACCTGGCGCGAGGCGTGGGCGGAGGTCGACACGAGCCTCGCCCGACACCGGGCCAGCGAGACCGCCCTGGCCGACGCCCTCAGCGAGGTCCTGACACCCGAAGTCCTCGACGACCTGGCCGAGGCGCTGCAGGCAGCGGAGGCCAACGCTCCGACCCGGCCGCACCCGTATGCCCCACATACCGGTGTGGCCGGGTCGGTGTCACGGCGAGTCCTGCACGCGGTGGACGCATTCTGGGACACCGCCGAGGGCCGGATGGCACCGGAGCCAGAGCGGCCGGCGAAACCCAAGCCGGGGCTGATGTGGCAGTACCTCCTGGCCGACCCTCGGTTCGGGGAGGAGGAGCCGACCGAGCCGGCCCCCTGACCGTCGCGGCCGCGCTTGGCTAGATTCCTCGCATGAGGGTTCTGATCGCCTTGGGCGGCAATGCGATGACCGGCGAGGACGGCAGCGCCAGGGTCGAAGACCAGCTCGCGGCCGGCAAGGTGGCGATGGAGGCGGTCGCCGACCTGCTCGAGCACGACATCGAGATCGTGCTCACCCACGGCAACGGTCCCCAGGTCGGCAACCTGCTGGTGAAGAACGAGCTGGCCGCCGCCGTCGTACCCCCGGTCCCGCTGGACTGGTGCGGGGCCTCAACCCAGGCCACCTTGGGGTTCGTACTCATGGAGGCACTCGACGTCGCGACCGCCGACCGCGGCCTCTACCGTCGCTCGGCCACGCTCGTCACCCGCACCCTGGTCGATGCCGACGACCCGGGGTTCTCGCACCCGACCAAGCCGATCGGCCGCTCGTTGTCCGCGAAGGAGGCGGCCCTGCTGATCGACCACGGCGAGCACTGGGAGGACCGTGGCGACAAGGGCTGGCGCCGTCTGGTCGCGTCGCCCGAGCCCCGGGCGATCCTGGACGCCCCGGCGGTGCGCGCCCTGGTCGACGCGGGTTTCGTGGTCATCGCCAACGGCGGCGGTGGCATCCCGGTGGTGCGCGACGCGGACGGGCTGCGCGGTGTCGAGGCGGTCATCGACAAGGATCTCGGGGCTGCGGTGCTCGCCCGCACGGTCGACGCCGACATCCTGGTCATCGCCACCGACGTCCCCAACGCCGTCCTGCACTTCGGCACGCCCGAGGCCGAACCGCTCGGCCGGGTGTCCACCGCCCGGCTGCGCGAGCTCGCCAAGGAAGGTCACTTCGTCAGCGGTTCGATGGGACCGAAGGTGGACGCCGCCTGCAGGTTCGTCGAGGAGGGCGGCCAGTACGCCGTGATCACCGACCTCGACAGCATCGTCAACGCCGTGACCTCATCCGAGGACGAGCGCGAAGGCACGATCGTCGTACCCGCCTGACTCGTGAAACGAAAGTCCGAGCAACGCGAGGAGGTTGAGGAGGTCGCGCAGCGACCGTCTCGAAACCTCGCAAGACGAAAGGAAACCGCAAGATGACTGACGCCGTCGAGGTCCGCAAGGTGCCGACTGCACTCCGTCTCCGACGCCTCCGAGCTCGCGAAGCTGATCGACGACGGGGTGATGGCCGCGGACCGCGTGGTCGCCATCATCGGCAAGACCGAGGGCAACGGTGGGGTAAATGACTACACCCGGATCATCGCCGACCGGGCGTTCCGCGAGGTCCTGGTCGATAAGGGTGCTCCTCCCGACCAGGTGAAGTTGGTCCCGATCGTGTGGTCCGGTGGCACCGACGGCGTGCTCAGCCCTCACGCAACGATCTTCGCGACCGTCGACACCGCCGACGACGACCCGGCACTCGACGAGCCACGGCTCACGGTGGGTTTCGCGATGAGCGAGGTGCTGGCCCCTGAAGACATCGGCCGCACGGCGATGATCTCGAAGGTGGCCGACGCCGTGAAGTCCGCGATGGCGCGCGCCGGCATCGACGACCCTGCTGACGTCCATTACGTGCAGACCAAGACGCCGCTGCTCACCATCAACACGATCCGGGACGCCAAGGCACGTGGGAAGACGGTGTGGACCGAGCACACGCACGAGTCGATGGACCTCTCCAACGGCTGTACGGCGCTCGGGATCGCGGTCGCCCTCGGGGAGATCGAGATGCCGACCGACGAAGACGTGATGCACGACCGGTCGCTCTATTCCGCGGTGGCCTCCTGCTCCTCCGGCGTCGAGCTCGACCAGGCCCAGGTCGTGGTCGTCGGCAACACCACCGGCGTGGGTGGTCGCTACCGGATCGGGCACTCGGTGATGAAGGATGCGCTCGACCAGGACGGGTTGTGGGAAGCGATCCGCTCCGCGGGCCTCGACCTGCCCGAGCGGCCGCACACCTCCGACCTCGACGACCGCCTCGTCAACCTGTTCCTGAAGTGCGAGGCCTCTCAGGACGGCGAGGTCAGAGGACGCCGCAACGCGATGCTGGACGACTCCGACGTGCACTGGCACCGGCAGATCAAGGCCTGTGTCGGTGGGGTGACCGCTGCCGTGACCGGCGACCCGGCCGTGTTCGTCTCGGTGTCCGCGGCGCACCAGGGGCCCGACGGCGGGGGCCCGGTCGCCGCGATCGTCGACCTCGGCTGAATCGTTGAGTCGGGGCTTTCTTTCCCCACTCAGCGATTCGGGTCGCGTCCGGCGAACGCGGCCAAGCGGTCGTAGGCGGGCGCGTCGTCGGCGACCGGCACCTCGGGCGCGAACACCTCGCCCCGATTCTCCGGGGTGAGTCCTTTCGACATGAACGCCAGCCCGCGCTCGGCCACCTCCGGGTCGAGTCGGACGCGCACCCCGGTGGCACGCACGAGATCCCAGGCGTGCACGGCCATCTCGGCGGTCTGCCAGTCCACCTTCCCGGGATCGGCGGCGTCGCCCTGCTGGTGCCAGAAGTGGATCAGGTCATCGGCCGAGGACCGGAACTCCGCCGCCCACTCGTCGGCGACCACCGGCGGCGTTGCGGTCCAGTCGGGCTCCTCGCCCCGGGACATCTGCAGGAAGTGGCCGGGGGTGGCGAGCACGTGGGAGATCAGCTTTCCTACGTCCCAGTCGCTGCACGGGGTCGGCGCAGCCAGATGGTCCTCGTGGATCACGGAGAGCACGTCGCCCATCTGGTCGAGGGCGCGGTTCAGGACAATGACGGCATCGTTCGCGTTGGTCATGGTTCCCTTCCTCGTGAACTGTCCCTTGCTAGGAGTCAAGCCACTCCCGGATCGACTCGTTGTGCTGGCCCAGGGTCGGGGGAGCGGTGTGCTCGGAGCGTCCGCCGCTGAAGGCGTTGTCGTCGAAGCGGATCGGTGACCCGGGCAGGTCCACGGAGCCGAGCGTGTCGTGGGGGACCGACACCAGCAGGCCCTGCGACAGCGTCTGCTCCCACCCGTAGACGTCGTCGAGTGAGCGCACCTTCCCGGACGGGACTCCGGCCTCCGAGAGCAGGCCAAGCCAGTGCTCGGCCGGGTCGGTCGCGAAGTGCGCCTCCAGCAGGGCGATCAGCTCGTCGCGGTGCTCGACCCGCAGCGGGTTGGTGGCGAACCGCTCATCGGCCGCATCGAGGTCCAGCGCCGAGCACAGCGTCTTCCACAGGCTCTCGGATCCGCAGGCGATCTGGATCGGCGCCGTACCCGTCTCGAACAGGCCGTACGGCGCGATGGCGGGATGGTGGTCACCCGCGAGGCCGGGCACCTCGCCGGCCACCGTCCACCGGGTCCCCTGGAAGGCGTGGACCCCGACCATCCCGGCCAGCAGGGACGTGCGTACGACACGTCCTTCGCCGGTCCGCGACCGCTCCTGCAGGGCGGCCAGCACGCCGAAGGCGCCGTACATGCCGGCGCACAGGTCGGCGATCGGCACCCCCACCTTCGTCGGCTGCTCGGTGCCGGTGAAGGACATCAGCCCGCCCTCGCCCTGGGCGATCTGGTCGTAGCCCGACCGTGACGCCTCCGGCCCGTCGTGACCGAAGCCGGTGATCGACAGGATCACGAGCCCGGGGTTGAGCTCGTGCAGGCGCGAGACCGGGAAGCCAAGCCGGTCAAGGACGCCGGTCCGGAAGTTCTCCATCAGCACGTCGGCACGCTCCACCAGCCGGGCCAGAACGTCAGCGTCGTCGGGGTTCTTGAGGTCGAGGACCAGCGACTCCTTGTTGCGGTTCGCGGAGAGGAAGTACGTCGACTCGCGCGCATCCACCGGGCCCACGAACGGCGGCCCCCACGATCGGGTGTCGTCGCCGGACGGGGACTCGATCTTGATCACCCGGGCTCCCTGGTCGCCGAGCATCATCGCCGCATGCGGGCCGGCCAGGGCGCGGGTCAGGTCGAGCACGAGCAGGTCGGAGAGAGGTCCCTCGGTCATGTCCTCCAACCTAGTGTCGGACCCGGATGATTGTCTTGCCCGCATGAACACCGCGACGTCGTACCACCTGGTGCCGCCTCAGGCGGCGCCGGAGGTGCCGACCCTCGACGTCGACCAGCAGCGGGTGGTCGACCACCGGGGCGGGCCGCTGCTCGTGCTGGCCGGCCCGGGCACGGGCAAGACCACCACTCTCGTCGAGGCGATCGCCCGCAGGGTCGAGGAAGGCGCCAGCCCCGACCAGGTCCTGGCGCTGACGTTCAGCCGCAAGGCGGCCGAGCAGTTGCGCGACCGCGTGACGGCGCGGGTCGGGCGGACCATGTCGACGGCGATGAGCTCGACGTTCCACTCCTTCGCCTACGGCCTGATCCGCCGATACTCGCCGACCGAGCTCTACGAGGCGCCGCTGCGGTTGCTGAGCGCACCCGAGCAGGACGTCGTGCTGCGCGAGCTGCTCAGCGATCACCCCGAGTCGGTCGACTGGCCGGAGACACTTGGCCGCGCGCTCGGCACCCGCGGGTTCGCCCGTGAGGTCCACTCGGTGCTCTCACGGGCCCGGGAGAAGGGGCTCGACGGGGCGCAGCTGCGCGAGCTGGGTGAGCGCGAGGGGCTTCCCGAGCTGGTCGCGGCCGGCCTCTTCCTCGACCAGTACCTCACCAACCTCGACCACCAGGGCGCCACCGACTACGCCGATCTCATTCGCCGGGCCACGATCGAGGCCGAGACCCACCGCGAGGAGCTGCGGGCGAGGTTCCGACACGTCTTCGTCGACGAGTACCAGGACACCGACCCCGGCCAGGTTGCGCTGCTCCGGGCGATCGCCGGCGACGGCCGGGATCTCACGGTCGTCGGCGACCCGCACCAGTCGATCTACGGATTCCGCGGCGCCGAAGTACGCGGCATCCTCGACTTCCCGACCGAGTTTCCGCGGGCCGATGGGCAGCCGGCCGGCGTGGTGGCGCTCCGGACTGCCCGCCGGTTCGGTCCGCGGATCCTGGTCGCGTCCCAGCGCGTGGCCCGGCGGCTGGGGCTGCCTGGGTCGATCCCCGAGGAGGCGCGCGCGGCGTTCCTCGAGCCGGTGGCCGAGGCGGGGACCCTGGGCGAGGGCCGGGTCTCGATCCGCACCTTCGACACCGAGCGGGCCGAAGCCGAGCACCTCGCCGACCTGCTCCGACGGGCCCACCTCGAGGACGGCGTGCCGTGGGACGAGATGGCGGTCCTGGTGCGTTCCGGCCGTGCGTCGATCCCGCCGCTGCGACGCTCCTCGGCGCCGCGGGCGTGCCGGTTGAGGTCGCCAGCGACGAGCTGCCGCTGGTCCGCGACCCCGCGGTCCTGCCGCTGCTCGACGCGCTGCGGGCGGTCGTCAATCTCGACAACGACGACGTCGACCACGTCGACCACATCGACGCCGGCCGGGCGGAGGCGCTGCTGCTCAGCCCGCTCGGCGGTCTCGATGCCGGCGATCTCCGGCGGCTCGCCCGTGCGCTGCGGACCCGCGAGAAGGACCGGGCCCGGTCCGAGGAGCGACCGCCGCGGCCGTCCCGGGAGCTGGTCCGGCGAGCGGTCGTCGACGACGGGTTCCTCGCCGACCTCGAAGGTGCCGAGGCCGGCCGCGCCCGCGCGCTCACCGACCTGCTCCGGACCGCCCGGGTCCAGCTCGCCGAGGGCGGGACCAGCGAGGAGGTCCTGTGGACCCTCTGGTCCGGCACCGGCTGGCCGCGGCGGCTGCGGCGGTCGGTCGAGCTCGGCGGAGGGACCGCGCGCCGCGCCCACCGCGACCTCGATGCGATCTGTGCTCTCTTCGACGTCGCGGCCCGAGCGGAGGAGCGACGTGACCACATCGGCGTGCGTGCCTTCCTGGCCACGCTGGTGGCCCAGCAGATACCCGCCGACACGCTCGCCGAACGTGGAGCCCGAGGAGCGGCCGTGCGCCTGCTCACGGCCCACCGCGCGAAAGGCCTCGAGTGGCGGTTCGTGGTCGTCGCCCACGTCCAGCAGGAGGGCTGGCCCGACCTGCGCCGCCGCTCGACCCTGCTCCAGGCCGACCGGATCGGCGCCGGCGAGGTGATACCGCCAGTGACGCCGCGCGAGCTGCTGGCCGAGGAGCGCCGCCTCTTCTACGTCGCCTGCACCCGGGCTCGCCAGCGCCTGGTCGTCACGGCGGTGCAGTCGCCCGAGGATGACGGCGAACAGCCGTCGCGGTTCCTCGAGGAGCTCGGGGTCAGCGTCGACCACGTCGTCGGCCGCCCGCCCAGGCCGCTGTCGATGGCGGGTCTGGTGAGCGAGCTGCGCCGTACCCTCGCCGACCCCGCAACCAGCGAGCCACTGCGTGACGCTGCTGCCCGGCGGCTGGCTCGGCTGGCCGCCGAGTCGGTCGGCACCCGCCCGCTCGTCCCCACCGCTGACCCGTCGACCTGGTGGGGCACCCGCGCGGCCACGCCGCTCCGTGCAGCCGGTGCGCGACCCCGACCAGCCGGTGCCGGTCTCGGCGAGCATGCTGGAGTCGCTGGGGGTCTGCCCGACCCAGTGGTTCCTCGAGCGTGAGGCCGGGGGCGTCGCCCGCGCCCACCAGTCGGCCAACCTGGGCGAGCTGGTCCACGCCCTCGCCCAGCGGGTCGCGACCGGCGAGCTCGAGGCCGGCCCCGACGACGTCGACCTGCTGATGGCCCATGTCGACGAGGTCTGGGACCGCCTCGACTTCCGGACCCCGTGGTCGAAGCGGCGCGAGCACGAGCGGGTCCGGGCGGCCTTGGCGCGCTTCCTGCAGTGGCACCACGCCAACCCGCGCCGCCTGCTCGACACCGAGTCGAAGTTCACCGCGGTGGTCGAGCTCGACCGACGGCGAGCAGGTCTGGCTCACCGGCTACGCCGACCGCCTCGAGCTCGACGCCGACGGCCGGGTGGTCGTCGTCGACCTCAAGACCGGCCGGACGCACGCCCAGCGACAAGTCCGTGGAGGGCCACGTCCAGCTCGGGCTCTACCAGTACGCCGTCGACCACGGTGCCGTCGACGACCTCACCGCGGCCCCGCCGAGGCCGGCGGCGCCGAGCTCGTCCAGCTCGGCCTCGAGAACGACCGGCCGCGAGGCCGTCGTACAGCCCCAGGCCGTGCAGGCCGACGACGGGCCCGAGCGCACCGACCTCCGCGCGCGGCTGGCGCGTCCGGCTGCTCTGGTGCGCGCGGAGTCCTTCCCTGCCATGGCCGGCGACCACTGCCGCGACTGCAACTTCGTGCCGATCTGCCCGGTCAAGGGCGCGGGGTCGGTGACCAGCCAGTGAAGCCCATCCCGTCCGGACCCCCGAGGACCTCGCCGCGGGTGATGCGCACGCCCTACGCACCGAGCCCCCAGCAGTGGGCGGCGATCTCCGCGCCGCTCTCGCCCGCCGTGGTGATCGCCGGTGCCGGCTCCGGCAAGACCACGCTGATGGCGGCCCGCGTCGTCTACCTCGTGGTGACCGGCCAGGTCCGCCCCGAGGAGGTGCTCGGCCTCACCTTCACGACCAAGGCCGCCAGCGAGCTGCGCCAGCGAGATCCGGACGGCGCTGCGGGAGGCCGGCGCGCTCGACGAGCCCGAGGAGGACGGCGAGGACGTCCTCGAGCCGACCGTCGCGACCTACAACGCCTACGCCGCGAGCCTGCTCACCGACCACGGGCTGCGGATCGGCCACGAGCCGGACACCCGGGTGATCACCGACGCCGCCCGCTACCAGCTCGGCGCCCGAGCGGTCGATCCGCTACACCGGCGAGGTTCGGCACCTCACCGACCACCCCGAGACCGCGATCCAGAACCTCCTCGCCCTCGACAGCGCGATGAGCGAGCACCTCGTGCTCGCCCGACAGGTCCGGGAGGTCGACGCCGAGGCGCGGCGGCGTTCAGCGCGCGCTCGCCGAGGAGGAGGCGGCAAGGACCGCAAGACCTACCGCGAGCCGATCGAGAAGGCGATCTTCGCGATCGACCGCCGCGCCGAGCTGCTCGGGCTGGTCGAGGCCTACCGGCGGCTCAAGGGCGACCTCGGGCTCATGGACTTCTCCGACCAGATCGAGCTGGGTTGCCCGGCTGGCGACGCGAACAGCCCGACGTCGGCGTGCTCGAGCGGTCGCGGTTCAAGGTCGTGCTGCTCGACGAGTACCAGGACACCTCGGTCGCCCAGGCCGTGATGCTGTCCCGGCTGTTCGGCGGCGGTCACGCCGTCACCGCGGTCGGCGACCCCAACCAGGCGATCTACGGCTGGCGCGGGGCGTCGGTGTCCAACATCCTCAACTTCGCCGAGACCTTCCCGGCCGCCGCGCGGCGCGGTGCCGGTCCACCCGCTGACCGTCAACCGGCGCTCGGACGGCGGATCCTCGAGGTCGCCAACCGGCTGGCCGCGCCGCTCTACGAGAAGTACCGCCAGGTCGAGCCGCTCGAGCCCAAGCCCGAGGCGCGAGCCGGGGACGGTCACGACGCGCGGTCTTCGAGACCCACGCCGAGGAGCTCGCGTGGCTCGTCGACGCGGTCAGGGACGCCCATGACGGAGGCCTGGTCGAAGATCGGCGTCCTCACCCGCGACAACGCGCACGCCGAGGAGGTCTTCGACGCGCTGACCGGGGCCGGCATCCCGGTCGAGATCGTCGGCCTGTCCGGGCTGCTGCGGCTGCCCGAGGTCGCCGAGATCGTGGCGATCCTCCACCTGCTGCACGACGTCACCGCCAACGCCGCGCTGCTGACCCTGCTGACCGGCCCGCGCTGGGCGATCGGCCCGCGCGACCTGCGGCTGCTGAGCCGGCGGGCCCACGAGCTGGCCGGCCGGCACGGCCGCGGCGGACGAGCCCGCGACCATCACCGACCACCTCCTCGAGATCGCCGACGGCATCGACCCGGCCGAGATCCCGTCGCTCGACGACGCGCTGGCCGACCCCGGTGACGGCGCCCTACTCCGCCGAGGCGCGCGAGCGGTTCGCGTTGCTCGCCGGCGAGCTGCGGATGCTGCGCGCGCACGTCGGCGAGCCGCTGCTCGACATCGTCCGCCGGATCATCGACACCACCGGCACCGACGTCGAGCTGGCGTCCGCGGTGAGCCCGGCGGCCGCCGCCCGCCGCGACAACCTCGACCTCTTCGTCAAGGCGGTCGCGGAGTTCCAGGCCGTCGACGGCGACGTCACCCTGCCCGCGCTGCTGGCCTACCTGACCGCCGAGGACGACCAGGGCAACGGCCTCGACGTCGCCACCCCGACCGAGGCCGACTCGGTCAAGCTGCTGACGGTCCACCGCGCCAAGGGCCTGGAGTGGGACTCGGTCTTCCTGGTCGGCGTCTGCGAGACCCGGTTCCCGTCCAACCGCTCGCGCACCCTGTGGACCTCCTCGCCGTCGATCCTGCCGGCGCCGCTGCGCGGCGACGCCCACGACCTGCCCCAGCTCGCCGGCTACGACAAGGCCGCGCTCGACGCCTACCGCGCGGCCACCCGCGCCCACGACGCCGAGGAGGAGCTGCGGCTCGGGTACGTCGCCTTCACCCGCGCCGCGCACCAGCTCTCGGTGACGTCGTACCTCTGGAGCCCGCGGGCCACGCCCTTCGGTCCGTCGGCCTACCAGGCAGGTCGTGCGCGACCAGCTCGAGGACCTGGGGCGAGCCGGTCGGCGAGCTGGCTCGACAAGCCGCAGAAGGGCGACGCCCAACCCCTACGCCGCCGTCGACCCGTCCCGGCCGTGGCCGCCGACCGGCGGCCGGTCGCGAGGCGGCGCTCCGGCATCGAGGCCGCGCGCGCGGGTGCGTGCCGTCGACCCGGCCGCGGCCGACGACGGCCTCGACATGATCGAGGCGGCCCGGGTCGCCGAGTGGGACGACGAGCTCGACCGGCTGCTGGCCGAGGCGCGCGGCCGACCGCAGCGCGACGTCGCGGTCCCGCTGCCCGAGCAGCCTGTCGGCCACCGCCCTGGGCCGGCTGCGCGACGACCCCGAGGCGTTCGCCCGCGACCTGGCCCGGCCGATGCCGCGGCCGCCGTCGCTCCGCGGCCCGGTTCGGCACCCGCTTCCACGCCTGGGTCGAGGCGCGGTTCGGCCAGCAGGACCTCTTCGACTCCGGCGACCTGCCGGGCCGGGCCGACGCCGGCATCGACGACGACGCCGACCTCAAGGAGCTGATCGGGCGTTCGAGGCCGGGCCGTTCGCCGACCGGGTCGCCCCACGCGGTCGAGGCGCCGTTCGCGCTGGTGCTGGGCGGCCAGGTGGTGCGCGGCCGGATCGACGCGGTCTACGCCGAGCGCCGACGGCGGCTTCCTGGTCGTGGACTGGAAGACCAACCGGGCCGCCGACCGCCGACCCGCTCCAGCTCGCCATCTA
>CAWHNI010000011.1:0-254425 GCA_963830755.1 uncultured Actinomycetota bacterium
CCGCCCAGCTGCGCCGCATTCCGACGCCGGAGCCCTACGCGATCCTCACCCGGCACGGCATCCTCCGGGAGCGCTTCGCCGACACCCTGACCGATGCACTGCGGGCCTCGCTGATGAGGCTCGAGGGGTACCGGGTCGAGGTGATGCAGTTCGTCGAGAGCAAGCACACGCCGCGCAACACCATGCTGCGGGCGGTGCGGACGGGTGCCCCGGTGAAGGGCGGCGGCGTCCGCAAGGAGTACGACGACCTGGTGGCGACGTGGTCCGTGCAGCCCCGGCTCGCCGAGCTGCTCGGCCGGACCGCCGGGTCGTCCTGATGCGGGAGCGAGTCGCCCTCGGGGTCGTGGTGTTGCCGTTCCTGCTCGGCGCGGCCGCCGCGGCGTCTCCGGACGAGGGACGGGTGGTGTTCCGGTTCCAGGACCCCGCCATCGTGGAGGCCAGTGGGCTCGTGGTCCAGGACGGGCTCTTCCTGACCACCAACGACTCCGGTGACTCCGGCCGGGTCTTCACCGTCGACCCGGACACGGGCCGGACGAGCGGGATCACCACCTGGGCGAGCGACCCGCAGGACGTCGAGGCGCTCGCGCCCGCAGGCCCCGGCGAGGTCTGGGTCGGCGACATCGGGGACAACCTCGAGGAGCGCGACTCGATCCGGGTCACGCGAGTACCGGTCGGTGCGGGGGACCGGGACGAGTCCGGGACGTCGTACGACCTGGTGTTTCCTGGCCCGGCCCGCGACGCGGAGTCCCTGCTCAGCCACCCGGGGTCCGGCCGGCTGTTCGTGGCGACGAAGGAGATCTTCGGTGCGGCCCTGTTCGCGGCGCCGAGCGAGCTCTCACCCGACCACCCGAACCGGATGAAGCGGCTCGGTCCGACGCTCACGTTCGCGACCGACGGAGCCTTCTTCCCCGACGGGAGGCACCTGGTCATCCGCAACTACGCCCAGGCCGTCGTCTACACGTTTCCCGGCCTGGAGCGGGTGGCCGGCTTCCCGCTCCCCGACCAGCAGCAGGGCGAGGCGATCGCGGTGTCGGCAGACGACCGCGTCTTCGTGACCTCCGAGGGACGACGCCAGGCAGTGCTGGAAGTGCGGCTGCCGGAGTCTGTGCGCGAGCGCATGGCGCCGGCGTCGGATGAAGCTGTCGCGACGACCACCACTCCGACACCGAAGCCGCGCAACGAGCTGCCCGAAGAAGCAGCCCGACCGAGCCGGGACCCGTGGCAGTGGGTGCTGGGCGCGGGCCTGTTCGTCGTCGCCGTGGTGGTGGTTCTGCTCGCGGTGCGTCCGAACGTGCGCCAGAAAACAGACCTGCCCAGCGGCTAGCATTCCCGGGTGCCGCGGCTGCGCAAGACGTCCCCCGAGGACCCGGGCTGGACCCGTCGCCGGGCAGGGAAGGGCTTCGTCTACCTCGACGAGTCCGGCAGGCGGCTGTCTGCCAGGCGGGCGCAGCGCGTCAAGGACCTGGTGATCCCGCCGGCGTGGGAGGACGTCTGGATCACCCCCCACGAGAACGGCCACCTGCAGGCGGTCGGGACCGACGAGGCCGGGCGTCGGCAGTATCTCTACCACCCCGACTGGCGCACCCGCCGCGACGCCGCCAAGCACGACCGCATGCTCCAGTTCGGACGGGCACTGAGCCGGGCGCGGGAGAGGGTGCTGACCGACCTGGGCACCGACGGGATGGCGCTCGAGCGGGCCTGTGCGGTCGCCGTACGCCTGCTGGACCTCGGTTACTTCCGGATCGGCAACGATGTCTACGCCGACAAGCACGGCAGCTTCGGGCTCACCACGCTCGAGCGGCGGCACGCGCGCAAGCAGGGCAAGGTGCTGGTGTTCTGCTTCGTCGGGAAGTCCGGGGTCGAGCACCGGGTCGAGATCGACGACCCCGCGACCGTGGCAGCGCTGGAGACCATGCGTCGCCGCCGTGGCGGCGAAGACCGCCTGCTGGCCTGGAAGGACGGCCGCACCTGGCGGACCCTCGACTCCGCGCGGGTCAACGACTACGTCCGCGAGTCGACCGGCCTGGAGGCGACCGCCAAGGACTTCCGCACGTGGCACGCCACCGTCCTGGCCGCGGCCGCGCTGGCCGAGACCGACGAGCCGGGGGAGTCGAAGGCATCACGCAAGCGGGCGGTGTCCGGGGCGATGAAGGAGGTCGCGGAGTTCCTCGGGAACACGCCCGCCCAGGCCCGGGCCTCGTACGTCGACCCACGGGTGATCGACGCCTACGAGGAGGGCAAGACCATCCACGGCACCACTCGTCGCCACTACTCGAAGGCCGACGACCGGCAGGCCGCGCTGGAACGGGCGGTCCTCCGTCTGCTGAAGTAGAGGCATGCAGATCACGCTGGTCGAGGGCGACATCACCACCCAGGAGGTCGATGCGGTGGTGAACGCCGCGAACTCGCGGATGCGGGGTGGCGGCGGGGTTGACGGCGCGATCCACCAAGCCGGCGGCGCGGCCGTCCTCGAGGACTGCAAGCGCCGCTTCCCCGACGGGCTGGCCACCGGGGACGCCGGCTGGACCACGGCGGGCGAGATGCCGGCACGATGGGTGATCCATGTCGTCGGGCCCAACTACCGGGCCGGGCAGACCGACCGGTCGCTACTGACCTCGTGCTACGCCCGCGCGCTCGAGGTCGCGGACGAGCTGGGCGCGCGCACGATGGCCTTCCCGCTGGTCAGCGCCGGGATCTACGGCTGGCCACTGGACGACGCCGTCGACGCGGCCGTGACGACGCTCGAAGGCGCCGAGACCCGGGTCGAGGAGGCCATGATCGTGGCCTTCGGCCGGGACACCGCCGACGCGATCCGTCAGAGGCTGTCCACCACGTAGTCAATGCAGCCGGTGAGCGCCTCCACGTCGGCAGGGTCGATCGCCGGGTACATCGCGATCCGCAGCTGGTTGCGGCCCAGCTTCCGATAGGGCTCGGTGTCGACGATCCCGTTCGCCCGCAGGGTCGCGGCGACGGCAGCGGCGTCGATCGACTCGTCGAAGTCGATCGTGCCGATGACCAGCGAGCGGTGCTCTGGATCCGCGACGTACGGCGTCGTGTACGCCGTCTTCTCGGCCCACCCGTAGAGCGCGTCCGACGACGCGGTGGTCCGCTCCACCATGCCGGTGAGGCCGCCCTGGGAGTTCATCCAGTCCAGCTGCTCGGCCATCAGGAACAGCGTCGCCACCGACGGCGTGTTGTAGGTCTGGTTCTTCCCCGAGTTGTCGATCGCCGTCGGTAGGTCGAAGAAGGCCGGGATGTGCCGGTCCGACGCGGCGATCTCCTCGGCCCTGGCCAGCGCGCGGGGCGACATCAGGGCGATCCACAGGCCACCGTCGGAGGCGAAGCACTTCTGTGGCGCGAAGTAGTAGGCGTCCACCTGGGTCAGGTCCACCGGCAGTCCACCGGCGCCCGAGGTGGCATCGACCAGCACGAGCGCGTCGTCGCCGACGCCCTTGGGACGGCGTACTGGCGCCATCACGGCGGTCGAGGTCTCGTTGTGCGCCCAGGCGTAGGCGTCGACGTCCTCCTCGGCGACCGGCTCGGGCCGGCTCCCGGGGTCGGACTCGATGACCGAGGGCTGGGCCAGCCAGGGGGCGGCGGACGAGGCCTTGGCGAACTTCGAGGAGAACTCGCCGAAGGACAGGTGCTGGCTCTTCTCCCGGATCAGGCCGAACGTGGCGATGTCCCAGAACGCGGTGGCGCCGCCGTTGCCGAGGATGACCTCGTAGCCGTCCGGCAGCGAGAACAGGTCGGCCAGGCCGGTCGCGCACCCGCCCGACGGTGTTCTTGACGGGTGCCTGGCGGTGGGACGTGCCGAGCAGCGACGAGCCCGTCGCGGCCAGCGCGTCCACGTGGCTGGTCTGGATCTTGGAGGGCCCGGCGCCGAAGCGGCCGTCGGTGGGCAGCAGGTCGGTCGGGATCCGGAGGTCTGGGGCGTCGGCCATGGTGCACCCTTCGGTTGTGGGGGCGGTGGTGTGGTGCGACGACGCTGTCAGCGCCGCCTATTCTGGCAGCCGCCGCGGGCCCGCGGAAATCGCTGGTCCTGTTGTGAAGGGGGTGGGCATGGACATGCAGTTCGTCCGGGTTGGTTTCGGCCACCCCGACGCGATGGCCATGATCGCCGCGGTGCAGGGCGAGTACGTCGCACGCTACGGCGGCGAGGACGAGACCCCGCTGGACCCGGCGATGTTCGACCCGCCACGCGGCAGCTTCTTCGTCGGCTATCTGGACGGCCGCCCGCTGGCCTCGGGAGCGTGGCGCCGACGCGACGACGTCGAGGCGCTCGGCAGCACCAGCACGGCCGAGATCAAGCGCATGTACGTCGACCCGGCGGTCCGTGGGCGCGGCCTCGCCCGGGCCATGCTCACGCACCTCGAGCGCACCGCGGCCGAGGCGGGAGCGGTCGTGAGCATCCTCGAGACCGGCATGCGGCAGCCGGAGGCGATCGAGCTCTACCAGTCGTCGGGATACGTCGAGGTCCCCAAGTTCGGTTTCTACTGCCACGCCCCGCTGTCGCGGTGCTACGGCAAGCGCCTCTCCGGTGGTCGGGCGCCCGGGAGTCGCGGCTTGAGAAAATCTTGCAAATCGCCACACGCGCCGCCCGATCGGACGTAGCCTCGTGCCGCGTGACCAGAATCCCGAGAGCCGGCCTGGCCGGTTTGGCCGCTGTGGCGATTCTGCTCGCCCTGACCGGGCCGGCGGTCGCAGCGCCGGTCGAGGACTACGCCGACTACAAGCCCCAGCAGTACTGCAGTCCCACGGCGAAGCCCGGCACCAAGGCCCTGGCGCGCTGGCTGGTGAACCGCGGGGGTGGCTATGGCCCGATCTCGCGCAAGTGCGGGGTCGGCGGCGTCTCCGAGCACAAGGAGGGCCGCGCGTTCGACTGGACCCTCGACGCCAGGCGGAGCAAGGACCGCCAGATCGCCCAGTCGTTCCTCGACGCCGCCTTCGCGACCGATCCGCGCGGCAACGAGCACGCCCTGGCCCGGCGGATGGGGATCATGTACATCATCTGGAACGACCACATGTACTCCGCGTGGGACCAGTTCGAGCGGGACGACTACCTCAGCTCGAGCTGCAAGACCAGGCGGAAGTGCTCCCGAACGCTGCGCCACCGCGACCACATGCACATCTCGCTGAGCCGCCAGGGTGGTCGTGGTGAGACCAGCTGGTATGCGAGCCGGGTCAACCCCGACTGATCACGAGGTACCGCTCGTCGTCGATCTCCCGACCCCAGTAGGCCGCCTCCGGGAGCATCCGGAGCTCCGCCTCCCGGCCGCTCGACTCGACCAGATGGACGGTCTCGGCCGCGGTCAGCCCGGTGGTTCCTGAGGAGGGCGCTCTGCGCCCGTCTCGAAGGGCGCCGGTCGTCCAGCTGCCCTCGACCAGCACGAGCCGTCCGCCGGGGGCGAGCAGTCCCATCCACCGGTGCAGGGCCGCGGCCGGGTCGGGCATCACCCAGAGGACGTGCCGGCACAGGACGACGTCGTAGGCCCCGGGCTCGAGCGGCGGATTGTCCGCGTCGGCCTGAGTGAACGTGACCTGCCCTACCGCAGGCTTCTCCGCCGCCCGCCGGATCATCTCCGGCGAGAAGTCGACCCCGTCGACGGCGTACCCCTCGGCGGCGAGCAGCAGCGCCAGGGTGCCGGTCCCGCACCCGAGATCGGCGACCCGCGCGGGCTGCGGTGGCAGGACCGAGAGCAGCAGGTCGCGCCAAGCGGCGCGCACCTCCGGGTCGCGCAAGCCATGGTCGGCGGCCTCGTCGAAGTTCGTTGCTTCGTCGTTCCAGAGCTCGACCGAGTCGCTGCGAGTCATGGGACAAGCCAACCACCGCCGGTGGTTGAGGTGCGAAGGCGCCCTGGCGCCTGAGCCTCGAAACCCCCGGACTCTGGGCAGGGCAAAGCGGGAACACTACGTTGGACGGCATGATCACCGCCCTGCACACGCTCCTGTACGCCGAGGACCCCGACGCCGCCCGGGCGTTCTTCCGGGACGTCCTCCAGTTCCCGGGCGTCGACACCGGAGGCGGCTGGCTGATCTTCCGGACCGGGCCCAGCGAGACCGGCGTGCACCCGTCGTCGTGGGAGTACGAAGGGACTTCGGGCGGCACCGACCAGCGGTTCGACGTGTCGCTGATGTGCGACGACCTGGCGGCGACCATGGACGAGCTACGTGGTCGGGGCGCAACGTTCGAGGGCGAAGTGACCGAGGAGCCGTGGGGCTCGACCGTCCAGCTCGTGGTCCCCGGCGCGGGCACGATCACGCTCTACGCGCCGAAGTACGCCTCGCCCGCGATCGACGAGGACCTGCAGCCGATGTGGTGAGTTGGGCAGCGGCGCGCGAGGTACGAGCGCGGCGTGTGGGCCCAACCAGGTTGAGCAAGCGACGCGACTGAGGAACGAAGTCGCGCGAGCGCGTCGAAACCCCGGAAGTAGAGGCAGGGCGGGGCCCACCGTGGTCGCCGCTCTGCGCAGGTGCGGGGGTTTCGAGGCTCGGGCCGTCAGACGGCCCTCGCACCTCAACCACCGGAGGAGCTCACCCGGACCAGGCGTCGTTCCAGCCCTCCACCTCACTGGCCTTGCGGGTGGCCGGACCGGTGTAGATGGCTGAGGGGCGGATCAGGCGACCGGTCCGCTTCTGCTCCAGGATGTGGGCCGACCACCCACCGGTGCGGGCGCAGGTGAACATCGAGGTGAACATGTTGGCCGGAACCTCGGCGAAGTCGAGGACGATCGCCGCCCAGAACTCCACGTTGGTCTCGAGCACCCGGTCGGGCCGGCGTTCGCGCAGCTCGGCGAGCGCCGCCTGCTCCAGCGCTTCGGCGACCTCGTAGCGCGGGGCGGCGAGCTCGCGCGCCGTCCGTCGCAGGACGCGGGCCCGCGGGTCCTCGGCCCGGTAAACCCGGTGGCCGAAGCCCATCAGCCGTTCACCCTTGTCGAGCAGCCCCTTGACGTACGACGTCGCGTCGCCGCCCTTCTCCACCTCCTCGATCATGCCGAGGACGCGCGACGGGGCACCGCCGTGCAGCGGCCCGCTCATCGCCCCGATCGCGCCGGAGAAGGCCGCGGCGACGTCGGCGCCGGTGGAGGTGATCACCCGGGCGGTGAACGTCGAGGCGTTCATGCCGTGCTCCGCCGCAGAGGACCAGTAGGCGTCGATGGCCTTCACGTGACCGGGGTCGGCCTCGCCGCGCCACCGGATCAGGAACTTCTCCGCGAGCGTGCGCCCCGCGTCGACCTCGACCTGCGGGATCAGCGGCTTGCCGATGCCGCGGGCGCTCTGGGCGGCGTACGACAGCACCATCACCGCCACCCGCGACAGGTCGAGCCGGGCTTGGTCGTCGCTGATGTCGTAGGTCTGGCCCATGCCGAGCATCGGCGCCAGCATCGCCACGCTCGCCTGCACGTCGGCGCGGACGTCGCCGGTGTGGATGGCGATGTTGTACGGCTCGGCGGGGGGCAGGCCCGGGGTGTAGGAGCCGTCGACCAGGAGACCCCAGACGTTCTCGAACGGCACCCGTCCCGCGAGCTCCTCGATGTCGACCCCGCGGTAGCGCAGCGCGGAGCCCTCCTTGTCGGGCTCGGCGATCTCGGACTCGAACGCGATCACGCCCTCGAGCCCGTGGTGCACCTCGGTCATGGGAACCCTCCCTCTCGGGCCGACCGCTCGGTCGAACCCTCCGCATTGTGCCGCCCCCCGCGGTCTAGTGTCGACGCCATGGATCTGGCGGCGCTGCGCGCGGAGTACGCCCTGGGCGGGTTGCACGAGTCCGACCTGGCCCCGGACCCAGTGTCGATGTTCCGGGCGTGGATGGCCGACGCGGCCGCCTCCGGCATGCACGAGCCCAACGCGATGGTCGTGGCCACGGTGTCCGGCGACGGCCTCCCGTCCTCCCGGATGGTGCTGCTCAAGGGCGTCGACGAGGGCGGGTTCCGGTTCTTCACCAACCTCGGCTCCCGCAAGGGCGCCGAGCTGGCCGCCAACCACCACTGCTCGCTGCTGTTCCCCTGGCACGCGCTCGAGCGCCAGGTCCGGGTCGACGGCCTCGCGGAGGAGCTCGCCCGCGAGGACGTGGCGGCGTACTTCGCAACCCGGCCGCGGGGTGCCCAGCTCGGCGCGTGGGCCTCGCCCCAGTCCAGCGAGGTGCGCTCGCGCGAGGAGCTCGATGAGGCGTTCGCCGAGATGGAGGCGCGGTTCCCGGATCAGGTCCCCCTGCCGGACTGGTGGGGCGGCTACGTCGTGGTCCCCGACGTCGTCGAGTTCTGGCAGGGGCGGCCGGGCCGGATGCACGACCGGCTGGTCTACCGCCGCCGCGCCGGACGAGGCTGGACCACTTCCAGGCTCGCCCCCTGAATCCATTGAGCCCCAAATCCCCTGAGCCCTAAATCCCTTGAGCAGGGGCGGGCCCGCCACATACGGTGGTGGCACACGGGAAAGGAGGTGGTCCGAAGAATGAATTCTTATAGGACGCGTGAGGTGGCTGCCCGCTAGCAGCTGAGGCTGCTGGCGAATTCCAGGCAGCCACCCGACCCGCAGGTGATCCGGTAACCACGTCCACCGGAGCCGACCCGAGGACATGTTCCGACGGGCGACGCCTGCGGGTCGCTCCCATTTCGGAAGATCGAGTCCGGGGATTGGGACCGCGGGACGACGGGGGATATGGTTGCCTTCGTCAACCTTTCCTATCGAGGGGCAGCAGTGACCCAGGCGACCGTCTCCGCCGAGCAGGCCGGCCAGATGACGCACCGCCAGGTCCTGGAGGCGCTCAGCGGCCTGCTCCTCGCGATGTTCGTGGCGATGCTCTCGAGCACGGTGGTCACCAACGCCCTGCCGCGGATCGTGACCGATCTCGACGGCAGTCAGACCGGCTACACCTGGGTCGTCGTCGCGACCCTGCTCACGATGACCGCGACCACCCCGGTCTGGGGCAAGCTTGCCGACCTGTTCAGCAAGAAGGTGCTGGTGCAGTCCGCCCTGGTCATCTACTCGGCCGGCTCGCTGATCGCCGGGTTCGCCCCCAGCATGGAGGTCCTGATCGGCGCCCGCGCGATCCAGGGCCTCGGCGTCGGCGGTCTGACCGCGCTGGTGCAGGTCGTGATCGCCTCGATGGTCAGCCCGCGGGAGCGGGGCCGGTACTCCGGCTACATCGGCGCGACGTTCGCCCTGGCGACGGTGAGCGGCCCCTGGTCGGGGGCGTCATCGTCGACACCCCCGGCCTCGGCTGGAGATGGTGTTTCTTCGTGGGTCTGCCGGTCGCGGCGCTCGCGTTCGTCGTACTCCAGAAGACCCTGCACCTGCCCCACCGGCGCCGTGAGGTCCACGTCGACTACCTCGGCGCCACCCTGCTGGTCGCCGGGGTCTCGATCCTCCTGGTGTGGGTCTCCCTCGCCGGGACGTCGTTCGCGTGGGCTTCCGCCACCAGTGCCGTCCTCGTGGTCATCGGGCTGCTGGTCGTGGGCGCGGCCCTCTATGTCGAGGCCCGGGTGGCCGTCGAGCCGGTGGTCCCGCTGCGGCTGTTCCGGGACCGCACCACCGCCCTGGCCACGGTGGCCTCGGTGCTGGTCGGTCTCGCGATGTTCGGCTCGACGGTCTATCTCAGCCAGTACTTCCAGCTGTCCCGCGGCATGAGCCCCACCATGGCCGGCCTGATGTCGGTCGCCCTGGTGGGCGGCCTGCTCGTCTCGAGCATCGTGAGCGGCCGGGTGATCACCCGTACCGGCCGGTGGAAGCGGTTCCTGGTCGCGGGGATGGTGACCGTCGTCGTCGGTCTCGCCCTGCTCGCGGTGATCGACGACACCACCAGCCTCTGGTACGTCGGCGCCGGCATGGCCGTCCTGGGGCTCGGCCTCGGCGCTGTGATGCAGAACCTCGTGCTGTCGGTGCAGAACAACGTGGCGCAGGCCGACCTCGGCGCCGCCAGCTCGTTGGTGGCGTTCTTCCGCACGATGGGCGGCTCGGTCGGGGTGGCGGTCCTCGGCGCCGTGCTCACCCACCAGGTCGCCGACCGGGTCACGGCCGCGCTGTCACAACTCGGGGTCACCGCGGAGACGCACCGCAGCGGCACCATCCCCGATGTCTCCTCGCTCGACGAGCCCTTCCGCTCGATCTTCGAGCACGCCTTCGGCGAGGCCACCGGTCACCTGTTCCTGGTGGCCGTGCCCTTCGCGGTGCTCGCACTGGTCTGCGTGCTGTTCATCGAGGAGGTCCCGCTCCGGACCACGATCCTCCGGGCCGACGAGCTGGCCCCCGAGGCTGCCTCCGACGCCGCGCTCGGCCGACGCGACCGGTGACGACCGTGTCCCGGGCCGACACCGTGCGGGCGCTCGAGCACGAGGTGGGCGTGCTGATCCGACGGGTCCGCCGGGCAATCGGTGAGCGGGCCAGGGCCGTGCACCCCGACCTCCAGCCGATGTCCTACCTGATGCTGGCGCACCTCGCCGAGTCAGGTCCGCTGCGCTCCTCGGCACTGGCGGAGACCTTCGGGGTCGACAAGGGCGCCGTGAGCCGCCAGGTGCAGCACCTGTCTGACCTGGCCCTGCTGGACAAGGCGCCCGACCCGGATGACGGTCGGGCCACACTGCTCTCGCCGAGCGAGGACGCCCGCCGGCGGCTGCGCGAGGTCAGGCAGCAGCGTCGCCGGCGCCTCGATGAACGCCTCGGCGACTGGTCCGACGCGGACCTCGACGCCTTCGTGGCCGCGCTCGGTCGCTACAACCGCACCCTCGGCTGACATCGCTCATTTCCGATAGTCCGGAACCATTCGCACCTTCGCCAGGGGCGAGAAAGTGCGAATCGTTCCGGACTATCGGCAGGTCAGGCGAGCCAGGCGGCGGTGTCCGGGGGAAGCATCCCCTGGTCGACCGGCCCGCTGCTGTGCAGCACCTCTCCTGCCGGCAGCTCGACCGGCGTCTCGCCGCAGTTGAGCACGACGGTGAGCGGGCCGCGCCGGAAGGCGAGCACGTCTTCGCCCGCGTCGAGGATCTCCACGACCTCACCGGCCGGGGTCGCGTGGCGACGCCGGTGGCCGAGAGCCGCGCGGTAGAACGACAGGGTCGAGTCGGGGTCGTCCTGCTGCACCTCGACCGTGAGCGTCTTCCAGGCGTCGGGCTGCGGGATCCACGGCTGGCCGTCGCCCGGCCCGAAGCCGAACGGCGGCTGGTCGCCGGACCAGGGGATCGGGACGCGGCAGCCGTCACGGCCCGGCTCTCGGGTGCGGATCCAGGCAGGGTCCTGCCGGTGCTCGGGAGCGACGTCGACCTCCTCGAGACCGAGCTCCTCGCCCTGGTAGAGGTAGACCGAGCCGGGCAGCGCCAGCATGGTGAGCGTCGCGGCGCGGGCCCGCGCGAGGCCGCGCTCGCCGCCGCCGTACCTCGTGGGATGGCGGGTGACGTCGTGGTTGCTGAGCACCCAGGTCGGCGATGCTCCGACCGGCTCGGTGGCCGCGAACGTGCCGCGGAGGACCTCGGCGAACGCCGGAGCCGACCAGTCCGCCAGCAGCCAGGCGAAGTTGAAGGCCTGGTCGAGCTCGTCGGGGCGCACGTACGCCGCCAGCGAGGGGCCGTCCGGCACCCAGGCCTCGGCCACGGCCATCCGGTCCGGGCCGTACTCGTCGAGGATCTCGGCCCAGCGGCGGTAGACGCCGTGCACCTCGGGCTGGTCCCACATCGGCTCGTCGTCGCCGAACGCCGACCCGAGCATGTCCTCGACCCTGCGCAGCCGCGGGTCCTTCTGGTTCGGCAGGCTCTCCACCTTGTAGAGGCCGTGCGCGACGTCGATCCGGAACCCGTCGACCCCGCGGTCGAGCCAGAAGCGGAGCACGTCCTCGAACATCGCGTGCACCTCGGGGTTGCGCCAGTCGAGGTCGGGCTGGGTGGAGTCGAAGAGGTGGAGGTACCACTGCCCGTCGGGCGTCCGGCTCCACGCGGGGCCGCCGAAGACCGACTGCCAGTTGTTCGGCGGAGTGTCGGTCTCGCTGTCCCGGAACAGGTAGCGGGCCCGCTCGGGGCTGCCGGGGCCGGCCGCCAGGGCGTCCTGGAACCAGCGGTGCTGGTCGGAAGTGTGGTTGGGGACGAGGTCGACGACGACCCGCAGCCCGAGGTCGTGCGCGCGCTCGATCAGGTGGTCGGCGTCAGCGAGCTGGCCGAACAGCGGCTCCACGTCGCAGTAGTCGGCGACGTCGTACCCGTGGTCGTTCTGGGGGGAGGGGTAGAACGGGGTGATCCAGATGGCGTCGACGCCGAGGTCGGCGAGGTAGGGCAGCCGGGAGGTGATCCCGGGCAGGTCGCCGATGCCGTCGCCGTCGCTGTCGGCGAAGCTGCGGACGTAGACCTGGTAGACGGCGGCGTCGCGCCACCAACCCTGACTTTGATCGTTCAAACCCATGCCCTCCATGATTCAGGGGCCGCTCCGACCCGGTCAAATCGCTGACCCGCCCGAAACTTATCGACGCGGGTCAGCGCGGTTGCGACATCTTCGGGCGGGTCAGCGGAAGGTGGCGGCGTCGACGGTGACCCACAGGTGCTCGGCGAGGGCCAGGGCGCGGCCGTCGGCGTCGTACAGGGTGGCGGCGGTCCAGGTCTTGCGCCCCTCGGCTCCCCGGGCTTCACCCACGACCACGTGCTCCTCGCCGATCAGCGGAAGCGTGTGTACGCGGGCGGTGATCCGTGCCAGCACCATCATCCGGTCGGTGAGGTCCCCGGCCCAGCCGCCGACGCAGTCGAGCGCGGCCCAGGCGACCGGAAGCGAGGCGCGGGGATGATCGTCGTGGTAGACGTGCCAGTCCTCGAACAGGCTCGGGTGCGGGGTCCAGGTGGCCGCGACCCGGGTGGCGTCCTCCTCACCCTCGTTGCGGACCGGGCCGGGGAAGATGCGCAGGCCGTCACCCTCCTCGCGCTCGGTGCCGCAGCCGAAGCAGGAGGGGAAGGGATGCTGCCGCAGGCCGGGGTACGACGCCTCGGCCGCACGGGCCTCGTCGGCCGGCACCGGATCGACCGGCACCAGCGGCTGGTCGAGGACCTCCGCACGCGCGACCTCCGCGCCCTCGACGGTGGCCACAGTGGCGCCGTCGGCTTCGGTGACCTCCATGGGAGTGTCCAGCGGCGGCGGCTGACGGAGGGACACCCCGATCGTCGGCCACCGGGCGGCGTGGTCGGTGGGCACGTCGTGGTCGACGAGACCGGCCAGGGCGCCCGACGTCCAGCCGCCGTTGCCCGAGTTCCGGGGGCCGCGGAAGCGGCTCGGGACGATCAGCTCGCGCACGGACGGATCCTCTCACTCAAGCCGACAGGCCTCATCTGCGGATCTGCTCCCACCGGCGCAACGCCTCGCGCCGCTCCTCGGCATGGTCGACGATCGGCGCCGGATAGCCGATGCGGCGACGCGACTCCTCCTCCGGGTCGTGCGGGTCCACACCGCCGTCGAGGTCAGCCAGCTCGCTGACCCAGCGGCGCACGTAGGCGCCGTCGGGGTCGAACTTCCGGCCCTGTGTGGTCGGATTGAACACCCGGAAGTACGGCGCCGCATCGGTGCCGCAGCCCGCCACCCACTGCCAGCCGTGCTGGTTGGACGCGAGGTCCCCGTCGACCAGCCACTGCAGGAAGTGGCGGGCGCCGTGCTGCCACTCCACGTGCAGGTCCTTGACCAGGAAGCTGGCGACGATCATCCGCACCCGGTTGTGCATCCAGCCCGTCGCGCGGAGCTGGCGCATCCCCGCATCCACGATCGGGAAGCCGGTCCGCCCCTCCCGCCAGGCGTCGAACGTGCCGTCGGGGGCGTCGTACTCCATGCCCGCGAACTCGCGCCTGAGGTACTCGCGCGCGGTCTCCGGCCGGTGGAAGAGCACGTCGGCGTAGAACTCCCGCCAGGCGAGCTCCTTGCGGTAGGTCGCGGCGCCGGCGCTGCGTCGGGTGGCCAGGTCGGCGAGCATCGTGCGCGGATGGATCTCACCCCACTTCAGGTGGACCGACATCCGGGAGGTGCCTTCGACACCGGGGCGGTCTCGGTCGTCGTCGTAGGCCGCCACCCGCTCGTCGAGGAACGCCCGCCAGCGCCGGAGCGCCGCCGCTTCCCCTGCCTCGGGCAGGGCGATGTTCGACGGCGTAGGGGGTTCGGGCAGGCCGACCGACCCGTCCGCATCGAGCCAGGTCGCGCCGCGGGGAGCCTCGAGCGGCGCTCGCCAGCCGTGCTCGGCCCAGGCTCGGGCGAAGGGTGTGTAGACCTTGAACGGCTGTCCACCCTGGTTGGTGACCCGCCCGGGCGCGACGGCGTACGCCGACCCCGTCCGGACCAGCTCGACCTCGCGCTCCGCGAGGGCCCGTTCGACGGCCCTCGTCGCGGCGGCTTCCGTAGGGGCCGTGGTCGGCTGCGACGTGCACCCGGGTCGCCCCGACCGCCCGGGCGGCGCGGGCCACCTCGATGGCCGGCTCCCCGCGGCGTACGTGGAGCCGGGACTTCCGCTGCCGCAGCGAGGCGTCGAGCGACCGCAGCGACGCGGCGAGGTAGGCCCGGCGCGGCGCTCCGGCCGGCCCCCAGAGGCGGGGGTCGATCACGAAGAGCGGGAGGACGCCGTCCTCGGCACAGGCCTCGACCAGCGCCGGGTTGTCGGCGAGCCGGAGGTCGCGGCGGAACCACATCACCGAAGCCATCGGAGCCCACTCTGCCAGCGGCTGGGCGTCGGCCGATCGGTCCGTCGACCCCATGCGCAAGAATGGACCGGTGAGCGATCTGATCGACACCACCGAGATGTACCTCCGGACCATCTATGAGCTGGTCGAGGAAGGGATCATCCCGCTGCGTGCGCGGATCGCCGAGCGGCTGCACCAGAGCGGGCCGACGGTCTCCCAGACCGTCGCCCGGATGGAGCGCGACGGGCTGCTCACGGTCGAGGGCGACCGCCACCTCGAGTTCACCGACGAGGGCCTGCGCCTGGCGACCCGGGTGATGCGCAAGCACCGGCTCGCCGAGCGGCTGCTCACCGACGTGATCGGGCTGGACTGGGAGCTGGTGCACGCCGAGGCCTGCCGGTGGGAGCACGTGATGTCGGAGACCGTCGAGCGGCGCCTGGTCGAGCTGCTCGACCACCCGACCGAGTCGCCCTACGGCAACCCGATCCCGGGCCTCGACGAGCTCGGGGAGTCGGAGCTGGGCGAGCAGTTCATGGAGGGCGTCGAGCCGCTGTCCGCAGGTGGTCGGCGGCGGCGAGGGCCGCGTCCACGTCCGCCGGATCTCCGAGGAGATGCAGAAGGACGAGATCCTGATGAGCGCCCTGCGCCGGGCCGGGGCCCTGCCCGGACAAGACGGTCACCGTCGCCGCCACGGCCGAGGGGATCCTGGTCGGCTCCGGCGGGGAGACCGCCGAGATCGTGCTCGAGGCGGCCGATCACATCTTCGTGCGCAAGTTGCTGAGCCTCGAAATCTATGCCTCGCGCCGAGCGTGGTCAGGAACTCGCTGCAGCCGACCTCGAGCTTGTACGTCGCCAGCTCGTCGCCCCGGGTCTCGCCGCGGTTGACGATCACCACCGGCGTCCCGGCGCGGGCCGCGCGGCGGACGAAGCGGAACCCGCTCATCACCGTGAGTGACGAGCCGGCCACGAGCAGCGCGCCGCCGTCGTCGCCCAGCGCGTCGACCGCGGCGTAGCACCGGTCGACCCGGGCCGCGCGGGACGTTCTCCCCGAAGAACACGACGTCGGGCTTGAGCACGCCGCCGCACTCGTCGCACCCGGGCACCCGAAGACGACGTGTCGTCGAGCTCGACGTCGCCGTCGGGCCGGACCCGCACCTCGGCGTGCCGCTCGGCGAAGCCCGGGTTGAGCTCGGCGAGCCGGGCCTGGAGGGCCGACCGCGGGGACGTCGTACGGCAGCCGAGGCAGACGACGTCGGCGATTCGGCCGTGCAGCGCCACCAGCCGCCGCGACCCCGCCGCCTCGTGCAGGCCGTCGACGTTCTGGGTGATCAGCAGCTCGGGATCCAGCCGTGCCAGGGCGTGGTGGCCCGGCGTTGGGCGTCGGCGCCGCGCATCCGGCCCCAGCCCAGGTGGCTGCGCGCCCAGTACCGCTGCTGGGCGGCCGGGCCCGAGACGAACTCCGTGGTAGGTCATCGGCATCCGCGTCGGGGATCCCGGCCCGCGGTAGTCGGGGATGCCGGAGTCGGTCGAGAGACCGGCGCCGGTGAGGACCACGAGCGGGCGGCCGACGAGCAGGGCGAGGGCAGCCTCGACGAGGTCGGCGTCCGCCTCGGGACGCTCGACGAGCGGTGTGGTCACGGCCGTACCGCAGCGCGGCCCGGGCCCGCGCCTTCTCGGCCTCGACCTCGCGGTTCTTCGGCGGCGGCACTGGTGACCAGGTCGTCGAGCAGGTGCTGGGTGACGTGCGCGATCTCGCGGACCGCGCGGTCGAAGGCCGCCTGGTTGGCGGCCGACGGCTGGTCGTCCCGCTCACCTTGCGCACGTACTGCAGCGCGGCGGCGGTCACCTCGTCCCGGGTGGCGGGCGGCTCGAAGTTGTGGAGCGGGCGGATGTTGCGGCACATGCCTCGAAAATACGTCAGAAGTGGAAGAAGGACACCGTGTCGGCCGCCCGGCACCCGGACGCCGGTGACGCGGCCCCGGTGGCGAGTGCCACGATGACGGCATGCCCGACCGTGAACGCGAGTTCGACATCGTGCTGTTCGGGGCCACCGGTTTCACCGGCGCGCTCACCGCCGAGTACCTCGCCCGCAACGCGCCGGCCGGCCTGCGCTGGGCGCTGGCCGGGCGCAGACCCGCCAAGCTGGAGAAGGTCCGCGCCGACCTCGCGGACATCGATCCCGAGCTCAAGCAGCTCGAGCTGCTGCATGCCGACGTCACCGACCCCGCCTCGCTGGCCGACGTCGCCGGCCGGGCGCGCGTGGTGATCACCACCGTCGGCCCCTACCTGACGTTCGGCGAGCCGCTGGTCGCGGCCTGCGCCGAGGCCGGGACCGACTACGTCGACCTCACCGGCGAGCCGGAGTTCGTCGACCGGATGTACGTCGCCCACCACGCGACCGCCGAGCGAACGGCGCCCGGATCGTGCACGCGTGCGGCTTCGACTCGGTGCCGCACGACCTGGGGGCCTACTTCACCGTCAAGCAGCTCGCCCGCCGACCAGCCGATCACCCTGCGCGGCGTGGTCCGGGCGAGTGGCGATGTTCTCCGGCGGCACGTTCCACTCCGCGATGACGGCGCTCTCGCGAGTCCGGCAGATGAAGGAGGCGGCCGCGGCGCGGCGCCGTGCCGAGCCGCGGCCCGAGGGCCGCTCCTCCCGGGCGGTCAGCGGCGAAGCCGCGCCGCGACGACGTGCTCGGCTACTGGCTGCTGCCCCTGCCCACGATCGACCCCCTCGTGGTGGCCCGGAGCGGCGCGGCCCTGGCGTCGTACGGCCCGGACTTCCGCTACTCCCACTTCGCCGGCACCAAGACCCGCCGGTTCGCCGCAGGTGGCGCCGCCGCCGTCGCCACCATCGGCGCGGTGGCCCAGGTGAAGCCGTTGCGGAACCTCCTGCTCGGCCGGATCAAGCAGGGCGACGGCCCCGACGAGCGCCCGCCGGGAGAAGTCGTGGTTCACGCGTCGACTTCGTCGGCAAGGGCGGGGGCCAGACCGTTCACACGCGGGTGTCCGGCGGGGACCCCGGCTACGGCGAGACCGCCAAGATGCTGGCCGAGTCGGCGCTCTGCCTCGCCTTCGACGACAACCCGCCCACCGCCGGCCAGGTGACCACCGCCCAGGCGATGGGGGAGAACCTCCTGGCCCGGCTCCAGCGGCCGGGATCAGGTTCGAGGTCATCGACTGACGGTGCCCGGGCAGGAGTCGGTCCCTGCCTAGGGCAGAGTCACCTGACGCCGGTAGAGGTAGCGGTCGCTGAAACACTTCCCGTCCGGCTTCTTCATGTAATAGACCCAGAACGACTTGCCACTCTTGGAGCTGGAGCCGTCGAGCCCGACGATCGACCCGTACCCGTAGGCGACCGGGAGTCCTTCTCGGCCACACGGCCTGTGCCAGGCGCTCTCGGTGGTTTGACCCCTACGGTCGACCACCCACCGATACGGTTTCCAGGTCAACAAGCTGTCGCTCCCCCGGCCAAGCACAGTCGACTGGAAGAGGCGGATGCCGTCGATGTCGACCCGGACCGCCACCCAGCGATTCAGGTGGGTGTTGAACGAGATGCCCCGCGCCGCCGCCGGAAGCACTTCGAGACCCGTCGCCTGCCCACCGAGGCCGGACTCGGTCCACGCTCCGTTGAAGTACTTCTTCCACGCCGTCGCCCGCCCCATGCTCCGCAGCGGGGCTCGAGCGACGTTCATCCGCTGGACGTCCGTTGGAGGTGCGGGTCACGGCTCGGAAGAAGAGGTACATGAACCCGTCGGTGATGACCAGGCGCGGGCTGCCGGCGTCGTCGGTCGAGTAGGACCAGCCGCCGGCGTCATTGGTCAACAAAGCACGGTCCTGGGTGATGACCTGGCCGCGCTTCGACCAGCTCCGCCCGCCGTTGAACGTCTCCATCCGCACGATGCTCCAGCGGGTGTGCCGGTTCCAGTGGTTGCATCTCCCGTCGTCAACCGGCGCCGCCTTCTCCGCGTGGTAGAACGTGATCCAGTGCGAGCGCGGGGCAGCCGGGTCCTTGTAGATGGTGCCCACCGGATGCACGCCACACTGGTCGACCGAGCCCGGGCCGCCACCGGACAGGACCACACGACGGTTCGTCAGTGAGCCGTCGGACCGCTGGTCGAACCACAAGACCTTGGAGTTCGAGAGGTACCCGTGGAGCCGGCCCTTGCCGTCCCTGACAGTGGAGTAGAGCGAGTCGACGTCGCCCGACGGTCCATAGATCTTCTGCGGGGTGCCGACCACACTTTCGGTCGTCGCCGCAGTGGTCGGAGCGGACGGGAGGAGCAGAACGAGGAAGGCTGTCAGCACGGCAGCCGGGATCTTGCGCATGGTGCCTACTCCTCGTCCGATGGGGCACTTGAACAGAATGAAAGGCACCCGTCCCAGCCGTAAAATCTACCGCCCTCGTTGCCCATGGGGGGCCGAATCCCGAAACCGGTGGCATGAACCAGCGACGTCACCAGCGTGCCCCAGGCAGGAGTCGAACCTGCGACCTTTCGCTTAGGAGGCGGCTGCTCTATCCGCTGAGCTACTGGGGCGGGACGTGCGCAAGTGCCTGCGCAACACCACGCTGGAGTCTAGTGAGGAGTGAACCCCGGGGCCGCTGGGGCTCACTGGATCTCGAGTTCCGAAGTCGGCGTTGGCCTCCGCGCTAGGAGCGTCAGCTGCCGAAGGTCTCCAGGAGCAGCTCGCGCTCGGCCGGCGTCAGGTTGGTCTGGACGAGGGTCATGTCCACGCCCCGGAACCGCTCGCCCAGCCGGTCGAGGTTTCCCTCGTCCGACACGACGAACAGGGCCGAGGTGCCCTCGGTGACCTCACTCCGGATCTGTTGCAGCTGCTCCTCGGTGATGCCGAGCTTCTCCGTGGCCTTGCTGATGGCCGCGATTCCGGCCCCGGCCGCGACGCCGAGCAGCGGGACAGTGAACATGGCACCGAGCACCAGTCCCCAGAACGCCCCCCAACCCGTGGCGCGCATCGTGTCCTCGTGACCGTGCTTGATCTCTGGCTTCTTTGCGCCCTCTGGCCACGTCACCGTCGCGTGGTCGAGGATCTTCACCAGATCGTCGACCTCGGCGTTCTTGAGCAACGTCGCCGCATGGTCGGCGCCGGCAGGGTCCTCGAACTTCCACACCGTGAATGCGGTCATGGCGACTATCCATCTAGGTGCTAATCGTCGTCACATCACCCGCGACGGGTGATCTCGCGGGGCCAAGGTCGGGCGTCGTCGGCACGGTCGTACCGGCAGGTGTTTGGGCGAGGCGGGGCGCGGGGTACGTTGCGCTCCCACGGCCGAGGCTGGTGGACTCGACGTAGCCGAGGAACACAAGGGTGGACATGACGACTGCACCGCACTCGTTCGGTGCGCCGGACACCGCCCTGCGCAAGGACATCCGCATGGTCACGACGATCCTCGGCGAGACGCTGGTGCGCGCCGAGGGTCAGCAGCTCCTCGACCTGGTGGAGCAGGTGCGGGCCCACTCCAAGGGCGACCGCCTCGAGGACCTGCCCGAGTTCGACCTGGAGACCACGATCAGGCTGGTCCGGGCGTTCACCGCCTACTTCCACCTCGCCAACGTCACCGAGCAGGTCCACCGCGGCCGGGCACTGCTGCGGCGCAGCGAGGCGGAAGGCGGCTGGCTCGAGCAGGCCATCGCCCGCATCGAGAAGGCCGGTGTCGATGTCGACGACATCGCGGAAGGGCTGCGGCAGGTCGGCGGTGCGTCCGGTGTTCACCGCCCATCCGACCGAGGTCGCCCGCCGGTCGACGATCGACAAGCTGCGTCGGGTGGCGGCCCTGCTGGAGGAGCCGGACGGGCCGTCGACGCACCCGACGGCTGGAGGAGGCCGTCGAGCTGCTCTGGCACACCGACGAGATCCGCGTCGAACCGCCCGAGCCCATCGACGAGGCGCGCAACAGCGTCTACTACCTCGAGGGGCTGTCGGCCGGGGCCGTGCCCGACGTGCTCGACGAGCTGCGGGACCAGCTGGCCGACCGCGGGGTCGAGCTGCCCCCGGACGGCCGTCCCCTGTCGTTCGGCAGCTGGGTGGGCGGTGACCGTGACGGCAACCCCAACGTGACCCCGGAGACTACGCGCGAGGTGCTCGAGGCTTCAGGCAACCCACGGGATCCGGATGCTCCAGCGGAAGGTCGACGCGCCTTCGTCGCGACCTGTCCATCAGCGAGCAGGCTCTCGGAGGTCGCCCCCGAGATCCGACGCCCGCGTGGACGAGCTGCTCCCCGGTCTGCCCGGAGGTCGAGCCGCGCTACCGCAGGCTCAACGCCGAGGAGCCGTACCGGCTCTTCCTCACCTGCGTGCACGTCCGGCTCGCGCTCACCGAGCGCCGCATCGTCGCCGGCGAGCCCCATCGGCCGGGGCGCGACTATCGCGACGACACCGAGCTGCTCGACGACCTGCTCCTGCTGCACGGCTCGGTGCTCGCGCACCAAGGGGCACTGCTGGCCGGTGGCGGGCTCGAGCGGCTGGTCCGCACCGTCGCCGCCACCGGGCTGGGCCTGGCCACGCTCGACGTCCGCGAGCACGCCCAGAAGCACCACGACGCGGTCGGGCAGCTGCTCGACCGGCTGGGCGAGCTGCCGACCCCGTACGCCGAGCTCGACCGGCCCGCCCGGCTGCAGGTGCTCGCCGAGGAGCTGGCCGGTCGCCGGCCGCTTGGCGCCGCGGCCACTGCCCCTCGACGAGGAGGCCCGCGTCACGGCGGAGACGTTCGACGCGATCGGCTGGGCGCTCGACACGCTGGGTCCACGGACCGATCGAGAGCTACATCGTCTCGATGACCCGCGACGCCGACGACGTCCTGGCCGCGGTGCTGCTCGCCCGCGAGGCCGGCCTCGTGGACCTGGCCGACGGACGTCGCCCGGATCGGTTTCGTGCCCCTCCTCGAGACCGTCGAGGAGCTCGAGCGCACCGAGGAGATCCTCGACGCGCTGTTCGAGGAGCCGTCGTACCGCCGGCTGCTCGGCCTGCGCGGCGACGTCCAGGAGGTCATGCTCGGCTACTCCGACTCCAACAAGGCCGGAGGCATCGCCACCTCGCAGTGGCAGATCCAGCGGGCGCAGCGCCGGGCGCGCGACGTGGCCCGCCGCCACGGCGTCCGGCTGCGGTTCTTCCACGGCCGCGGCGGCTCGGTCGGTCGCGGCGGCGGGCCGACGTACGACGCGATCATGGCGCTGCCGTCGGGCACCGTGGACGGCGAGGTCAAGATCACCGAGCAGGGCGAGGTGATCAGCGACAAGTACGCCCTGCCGGTGCTGGCGCGGCAGAACCTCGAGCTGACCCTCGCCGCGACCATCGAGGCGTCGCGTGCTGCACCGCATCGACCGCCGTCCGCCGGAGCTGGCCGAGCGCTGGGACGAGATGATGGACGCGGATCTCGCAGGCGGCCCACGACCGCTACCGCGGGCTGGTCGACGCACGACGGCCTCGCCGAGTACTTCTTCGCCGCGACTCCGGTCGACCTGCTGGGCGCTCTGCACATCGGCTCGCGTCCCGCGCAGCGGCCCGGGCTCCGGAGGCGGGGTCGAGGACCTGCGCGCCATCCCGTGGGTCTTCGGCTGGACCCAGTCGCGGCAGATCGTCCCCGGCTGGTTCGGCGTCGGGAGCGGGCTCGCCGCGCGTCGCCGACGCGGGCGAGGAGCTCTCGGAGCATGTACCGCGACTGGCCGTTCTTCCGGACGTTCATCGACAACGTGTCGATGATGCTGGTCAAGACCGACCTGGACATCGCCGAGCGGTACGTCGGCGCTGGCGCCGCCGCGGCTGCGCGGCCTGCTCGACGACATCCGGGAGGAGTTCGCGCCTGACCGTCGAACAGGTCCTCGGGGTCACTGGCGACGCCGCGCTGCTCGACCGGGAGCCGACCCTGCGCACCACGCTGGAGATCCGCGAGAACTACCTCGAGCCGCTGCACCACCTGCAGATCCAGCTGCTGGCCCGGCAGCGGCGAGGCGAGGACGACCCGCACGCTGGAGCGGGCTCTGCTGCTGACGATCAACGGCATCGCGGCCGGCATGCGCAACACCGGCTGAGTCCCGCCAGTCGACCTCTGTGAGGCTGTGAGGACAAGTTGACTCCGGTGAGACGGCGACCTGTCCTCCCCGACACATCGGCTCCCGAGGATCTCCAGCATGACGCTGACGACCTCACCACCCCCCGTCACCGCCCCTCGTCGCCGCACCGGCCGGTGGATCGACGACTGGCGACCCGAGGACAGCGACCAGTGGGAGAACGGCGGCCGCCGGATCGCTCGCCGCAACCTGGTCTGGTCGATCTTCGCCGAGCACCTCGGGTTCTCGGTCTGGCTGATCTGGAGCGTCTCGTCGGCGTTCCTCCTGGCCCAGGGCTTCGCGTTCACCCCGCAGCAGCTGTTCCTCCTGGTCGCCCTGCCCAACCTGGTCGGCTCGCTGCTCCGGCTGCCCTACACGTTCGCGGTCCCGAAGTTCGGCGGCCGCAACTGGACGATCGTGAGCGCCGCGCTGCTGCTGATCCCGACGCTGCTGTTCGCGGTCGCGGTGCAGGATCCCGGCACTCCGTACTGGGTGTTCTGCCTGATCGCCGCCACCGCCGGCTTCGGCGGCGGCAACTTCGCCAGCTCGATGGCGAACATCAACTTCTTCTACCCCGCCGACAAGAAGGGCGCCGCGCTCGGCCTCAACGCCGCCGGCGGCAACCTCGGCGTCTCGCTGATCCAGCTGTTCCTGCCGGTGATCGTCGGCGGCGCGGGGATCTTCGGCCTGGTCACGGCGGCCGAGGGCGGGATCCACCTCGAGCGCGCGGCGTACCTGTACGCCGGCCTGGCGGTCGTCGCGACGATCGCGGCGTACTTCTTCATGGACAACCTCGGCACCGCGACGTCCAGGCCGCGCGAGCAGCTGCAGGTGCTGCGCAAGCGCCAGACCTGGGTCATGTCGTTCCTCTACATCGGCACGTTCGGCTCGTTCATCGGCTACTCCGCCGCGATGCCGCTGCTGATCAAGCTCAACTTCTGGGTGCCCGAGCCGGCGCCGCTCGGCACCGGGATCTTCTTCGCCTACTACGCCTTCCTCGGGGCCGGGATCGGCTCCGCTGACCCGGCCGTTCGGCGGCTGGCTGGCCGACCGTTTCGGCGGCGCGAAGGTCACGCTGGGCGCGTTCACGTCGATGATCGTGTTCACGCTCGCGGTGCTGTGGACCGTCTCGCAGCTGACCCCGAACCCCAGCGCGGACCCGGTGATCGCGACCGGCGAACCAGTCGTGGTTCCCGTGGTTCCTCGGGTTCTTCCTCTGCATCTTCGCTGCCACCGGCATCGGCAACGGGTCGACCTACAAGATGATCCCGGCGATCTGGCGCACCGAGGCCGAGCGGACGACCACCCCGCACACGCCGTGAGCGCGCGACCGCGCTGGGCAAGGCGACCCAGCAGTCGTCCGCGGCGATCGGGCGTGATCGGCGCGGTCGGCGCGATCGGCGGGTTCCTGATCCCGATGGCCTTCGCGTCGCCGTGGGTCGCCGACCCGCTGGCGGCGACCAGGGGCGCGTTCGCGGTGTTCGCCGGCTTCTACGTCGTCTGCGCGCTCGTGACGTCGGCGTCTTCCTGCGCGCAGCCGGCGCCGCGCGACCAGCCTCGCGCGGGCCGGGATCTGACCGGACCGATGACCAGGACCCACTGCCCCTACTGCGCCCTGCAGTGCGGCATGACGCTCGAGGCGCCGCGACGCGGTGTCCTCGAGGTGGCGCCGTGGCCGGAGTTCCCCGTCAACGAGGGGGCGCTGTGCCGCAAGGGCTGGACCGCCGCCGGGCTGCGCGGCAGCCGGGAGCGGCTCACCACGCCGCTGGTCCGCGACCGGGCCACCGGCGGGCTGCGGGCCGCGGACTGGGACGAGGCGCTCGACCTCGTCGCTGACGCGGCTGGCGGCCCTCCGACGCGACCACGGCCCGGACGCGGTCGCGGTGTTCGGCGGCGGCGGGCTGACCAACGAGAAGGCCTACGCGCTGGGCAAGTTCGCCCGGGTCGTGCTCGGCACCAGCCAGATCGACTACAACGGCCGGTGGTGCATGTCGTCGGCGGCCTCGGCCGCGAACCGGGCGTTCGGGATCGACCGCGGGCTGCCGTTCCCGCTCGCCGACATCGAGACCGACCGACGTGCTGGTCCTGGTCGGCTCCAACCTCGCCGAGACCATGCCACCCGCCGCCCGCCACCTCGACCGGCTCCGCGAGCGCGGCGGCCGGGTCGTGGTCGTCGACCCGCGGCGCACCCCGACCGCCGAGCGCGCCGACCTGCACCTCCAGCCGGTGCCCGGCACCGACCTCGCCCTCGCGCTCGGCCTGCTGCACCTGCTCGACGCCGCCGGCGCGGTCGACGAGGAGTACGTCGCCGCCCGCACCACCGGCTTCGACGACGTACGACGGTCCGTGGCGACCTGGTGGCCGGAGCGGGTCGAGCGGGTCACCGGCGTGCCGGCTCGCGGAGCTGCGCGAGCTCGCCGACCTGCTCGCCGGGGCCGGAACGGGCGATGGTCCTGACCGCCCGCGGCGCCGAGCAGCACAGCCAGGGCACCGACACCGTCTCGGCCTGGATCAACCTGGCCCTCGCGCTCGGCATGCCGGGAAGCCGGGCGCCGGCTACGGCTGCCTCACCGGCCAGGGCAACGGCCAGGGCGGCCGCGAGCACGGGCAGAAGGCCGACCAGCTGCCCGGCTACCGGCTGATCGACGACCCGGCGGCCCGCGAGCACGTGGCCGCGGTCTGGGGCGTCGACGCCGGACGCGTCTGCCGGGCCGGGGCCGCTCGGCGTACGAGCTGCTCGACGCGCTCGGCACCGACGGCGGCGCCGCGCGCGCTGCTGGTCTTCGGCAGCAACGTCGTCGTCTCCGCGCCCAACGCCACGCACGTCGCCGAGCGGCTGGACGCCCTCGACCTGCTCGTGGTCGCCGACTTGGTGATGTCGCGAGACCGCGGCGCTGGCCGACGTCGTCCTCCCGGTCACCCAGTGGGCCGAGGAGACCGGCACGATGACCAACCTCGAGGGCCGGGTGATCCTGCGCGAGCGCGCCGTCGCCCCGCCCGACGGGCGTGCGCACCGACCTCGAGGTGCTCGCCGGCGCTGGCCGAGCGGCTCGGGTCGCCCGGGCACGTTCGGGACCGACCCGGAGGCGGTCTTCGCCGAGCTCGGCGGGCCTCGGCCGGGGGCAGCGGCCGACTACGCCGGCATCGACTACGACCGGATCCGCGCCGAGCACGGCGTCTTCTGGCCCTGCCCGACGCCGGACCACCCGGGCACGCCGCGGCTGTTCGCGGATCCTTCGCCACCGCCGACGGCCGGGCCCGCTTCGTCGCCGTCGAGCACAGCGGCGCCGCCGGAGGCAGCCGTGCGACGGACTACCCGCGTCCACCTGACCACCGGCCGGGTGCTCGCGCAGTACCAGTCCGGCGCCCAGACCCGGCGGGTCCGCGAGCTGCCCGACGACGGCCCGTTCGTCGAGCTGCACCCGATGCTCGCCGACCGGATCGGCGCCGCGCGACGGCGAGCCGGTCGTGGTCACCACCCGGCGCGGCGAGCTCAAGGCGCCGGCCCGGGTGGTCGACACGATCCGCCCGGACACGGTGTTCGTGCCGTTCCACTGGGTCGGCGCCAACCGGCTCACCAACGACGCGCTCGACCCGCCCAGCCGGATGCCGGAGTTCAAGGTCTGTGCCGCGGCGAAGTCGGCACCGCTCGCGACGTGCACCGCGAGGTCCTGCAGTCGGAGTCCGGGCGCCATCCTGCAGCGCAGGTGCGCGCATGACGACGGTCGTCGTCGGCTCCGGCATGGCCGCGACCCGGCTGGTCGAGGAGCTGGCGGCCGCGCCGCACGTCACCGTGCTCGGCGACGAGCCCCACCCGCCGTACAACCGGATCCTGCTGTCCGCCGTGCTCGAGGGGACCCACCGCCCGAGTCGACTGACACTGCGCGATGCCCGGCTGGTACGCCGAGCACGGCGTCGACCTGCGCCTCGGCGCCCGGGTCGCTCGAGATCGACCGCGCGGCGCGCGAGGTCGATGCTCGCCGACGGCACACCGGTCGCCTACGACCGGCTGGTCCTGGCCACCGGCAGCATCCCCACCCTGCCGCCGATCCGCGGCCTGGTCCGGATGGACGGCCGGCTGCACGAGAAGGTGCACGCGTTCCGCAGCCTCGACGACTGCCTGCGCCTCGATCGCCGCCGCTGCCGGACGCCCGGAGCGCGGTGGTCGTCGGCGGCGGGCTGCTCGGCCTCCAGGTGGCCCGGGCGCTGGCGTCCGCGGCCTCGACACCGAGGTCGTCGAGGGCGGCGAGCACCTGCTGCGCAGCCAGGTCGACGCGCCGGCCGGCCGGTCCTCGCCCGCGACCTGCGGCGGCTCGGCACCACCGTCTACACGGGCGCCCGCGCCGTCCGGCTGACCGACGCGGGGCTGGTCGCTCGACAACGGCTTCACGCTCGACACCGACCTGGTCGTGCTCACCGCCGGCGGCCGGCCCGTCGACCGCGCTGGCCCGCCGCGCCGGCCTGACCGTGCGCCGCGGCATCGTCGTCGACGACCGGCTCGCTCGGTCGACGACGCGCGCGTCCACGCGATCGGCGACTGCGCCGAGCACGCCGGGCGGACCACCGGCTTCGTCCCGCCCGCCTGGGAGCAGGCCGGCGTGGTCGCCGACCGGCTGGCCGGCGGTGACGCGTCGTACAGCGGCAGCCGCACGCGTCGCCCGGCTCCGCGCCACCGGCCTCGACGTCGCCGTGCTCGGCGACCCCGAGCGCACGGCGGGCGAGGTCGTCGAGATCACCAACCCGGTCCTCGGCACCCACCGCAAGCTCGTCGTCCGCGACGGCGTGATCGTCGGCGCCACCCTGGTCGGCGACCTGTCGCGGATCGGCCTGATCACCCAGCACTACGACCGCGGGCGGGTCCTCGGCCCCGCCGAGCCCGGCGCGCTGCTGCTGGGCGACCGGCCCGCCCGACCAGCCGCCACCGCCCGACGACGCCGAGGTCTGCGCGTGCGCCGGCGTCGACCGCCGGGCGCGATCCGCGCCTGCTCCTCGCTCGACCAGGTCCGCGAGACCACCCGCGCCACCACCGGCTGCGGCGGCTGCGCCCGGCCGTCCGCCAGCTCCTCGCCACCCGTCCGTCCCACCCTGGAAGGAACCCGCTCCTGATGGCCCCACCTCCGCAAGCAGCTCGTGGTCGTCGGCCACGGCATGGTCGGCCACCGCTTCGTGCAGGCCGCGATCGAGCGCGGCCTCACCGAGACCCACGACGTCGTGGTCGTCGGCGAGGAGCCGCGCGCCGGCCTACGACCGGGTCGCGCTCACCTCCTTCTTCGAGGTCGGCGCCGACGAGCTCTCGCTGCCTCCCCGACGGCGCGTACGACGACCCGCGGGTCCGGCTGCGGCTCGGGACCACGGTCGACGGGCTTCGACCCGGCGACGCGGACCGTCCTGCTCGGCGACGGCGAGGTGCTGGCCTACGACGAGCTGGTGCTGGCCACCGGCGCGGCGCCGTTCGTGCCGCCGGTGCCCGGCCACGACCTGGCCGGCTGCTTCGTCTACCGCACGATCGAGGACCTCGAGGCGATCCGCGACGCCGCGGCCACCGCGACGACCGGCGCGGTGATCGGCGGCGGGCTGCTCGGCCTCGAGGCCGCCAACGCGCTGCGCCAGCTCGGCCTCGACACCCACGTCGTCGAGATGGCGCCCCGGCTGATGCCGGTGCAGGTCGACGACGCCGGCGGCGCGACCCTGCGCCGGCACGTCGAGGAGCTCGGCCTCACCGTCCACACCGGCGCCGCCACCGAGCGAGGTCCTCGGCGAGCACCCGGGTCACCGGGCTCGCCCTGCGCGACGCGGAGCCGGTCGACGCCGAGATCGTCGTCTTCTCCGCCGGCATCCGCCCCCGCGACGCCCTGGCCCGCGCCGCCGGCCTCGACCTCGCCGAGCGCGGCGGCGTCCTCGTCGACGAGCGCTGCCGGACCTCCGACCCGCACGTCTGGGCGATCGGCGAGTGCGCGGCGCCGGGCGGCCGGATGTACGGCCTGGTCGCGCCCGGCTACGCCATGGCCGAGGTCGTCGTCGACGCGCTGCTCGGCGGCCCGGGCGCCTTCACCGGCGCCGACATGTCCACCAAGCTCAAGCTGCTCGGCGTCGACGTCGCGTCGTTCGGCGACGCCCACGCGGCCACCGCGGGCGCGCTCGAGCTGGTCTTCGCCGACGCCGTCGCCGGGGTCTACAAGAAGCTGGTCGTCTCCGAGGACGGCCGGCGGCTCCTCGGCGGGGTCCTGGTCGGCGACGCCACGGCGTACGGCGTGCTGCGGCCCATGGTCGCCAGCGGGATCGAGCTGCCGGAGAACCCCGAGGAGCTGATCCTCCCGCCCACGCCGCGGCGGCGCGGAGCTCGGGCTGCCCGACGAGGCGGTGGTCTGCTCCTGCAACAACGTGAGCAAGGCCGACATCGTCGCCGCCGCCGAGGCCAGGAGCACCACGCACCCGCGCCGGCAGCACCTGCGGCTCCTGCAAGCCGGTGGTGAAGAAGATCGTCGAGGAGTTCTTCGCGGCCCAGGGCCGGGTCGTCGACCGCAGCCTCTGCGAGCACTTCCCGCTCACCCGGCAGGAGCTGTTCGACGTGGTCGCGGTCCACGGCTACACCCGCTTCGACCAGATCGTCGAGGCCCACGGCAGCGGTCGGGGCTGCGACATCTGCAAGCCGGCGGTGGCCTCGATCCTGGCCAGCCTGCTCGGCGGACACGTGCTGGAGGGCGACCCGGACGCTCCAGGACACCAACGACGCCTACCTCGCCAACATCCAGCGCAACGGCACCTACTCGGTCGTCCCGCGGATCCCCGGCGGCGAGATCACGCCCGAGAAGCTGATCGTCATCGGCGAGGTGGCCCGCGACTTCGGGCTCTACACGAAGATCACCGGCGGCCAGCGGATCGACCTGTTCGGCGCCCGGATGGAGGAGCTGCCGGCGATCTGGCGCCGGCTGGTCGACGCCGGCTTCGAGTCCGGGCCACGCCTACGGCAAGGCGCTGCGGACGGTGAAGTCCTGCGTCGGCTCGACCTGGTGCCGCTACGGCGTGCAGGACTCGGTCGGCCTCGCGATCGACCTGGAGCTGCGCTACCGCGGCCTGCGCTCGCCGCACAAGCTCAAGGGCGGCGTCAGCGGCTGCGCCCGCGAGTGCGCCGAGGCCCGGGCCAAGGACTTCGGCGTGATCGCGACCGAGCAGGGCTGGAACCTGTACGTCGGCGGCAACGGCGGCGCGACCCCGGCGCACGCCCGGCTGCTGGCCGGCGACCTCGACACCGAGACGCTGGTCCGCTACCTCGACCGGTTCCTCATGTACTACATCCGCACCGCCGACCGGCTGCAGCGGACCGCGCCCGTGGATCGACTCGCTCGACGGCGGGCTCGACCGGGTGCGCGAGGTGGTCGTCGACGACGCCCTGGGCCTCGGCTCGGAGCTGGAGGCGGCGATGGCGCGGCACGTCGAGCGGCTACTTCGACGAGTGGGCGGGCGACCCTGGACGACCCCGACAAGCTCGGCCCGCTTCGTCTCCTTCGTCAACGCGCCCGGGCACCCCCGACCCGCACATCTCGTTCCGCGAGGAGCGCGACCAGGCCGTGCCGGCCGACTCCGACGGCCCGGTCGTCCTCGGGCGACGATCCCGGTGGGGGCGCCGCGTGACCGCGACCGGCACGGCCGAGACGACGACGTACACCGTCTGCCGGGTCGAGGACATCGAGGTCGAGGGCGGGGTCTGCGCGCTGGTCGGGCGGCGAGGCAATCGCAATCTTCCGGACCCACGACGGCAACATCCACGCAATCTCCAACTACGACCCTTGTGCCCAGTGCGTCGGTGCTGTCGCGCGGGATCGTCGGCACGCGCGGGGAGGTCCCGTTCGTGGCGTCGCCGATGCACAAGCAGGCCTTCGACCTGCGCACCGGACAGTGCCTCGACGACGCGGCGGTCCGGGTCCCGACGTACGACGTCGCAGGTCGACCGGCGGCCTGGTGCTCGTCGGCCGCCGCAAGGAGAGTCCGTGACCGATGGCCGACCAACCGCTGGCCGGCTTCCGGATCGGGGTCACCGCGGCCCGCAAGGTGGAGGAGCAGGTCGCCCTGCTGGAACGGCGCGGCGCCCAGGTCGAGTGGGCTCCGGCACTGTCGCTGGACCCCAACCAGGTCGACGACGACGAGCTGCGCGCGGCCACCGGCGAGGTGCTGAGCCGGCCCGATCGACATGTTCCTGGCGACGACCGGCATCGGGATGAAGACGTGGTTCGCCGCCTGCCGAGCGCGTGGGGCGTGGCCGACGAGCTGGTGGCGGCCATCGGCGCAGGCGGAGATCCTCGCCCGCGGGCCCGAAGAGCGTGGGTGCCCTGCGCCGCCGCGGGCTCCGCGAGCTGTGGGCGCCGGCGTCGGAGTGCTTCGAGGACGTCCTGCAGCACCTGCGCGGCCGCGACCTGGCCGGGCTGCGGATCGTCGTGCAGGAGCACGGACAGTCGCTGTCGATGGTCGCGCACGCGCTGCGTCGGCGGGGTGCGGACGTGACCGATGGTGACGGTCTACCGGGTGGCCGAGCGCCGACGACCCGGAGCCGATGTTCAGGCTGATCGACCTGATCGCCGACCGGCGCGCTCGACGCGGTCACCTTCACCTCGGCCCCCGCCGTGGCCGCGCTGATGGAGGCGGCGGGGCGTGACCGGCCGTCGGGACGACGTGGTCGAGCGCCTTCCAGGCCGACGTGGTCGCCGCCTGCGTCGGCCCGGTGACGGCGGCGGCCTTCGAGCTGTGGGGCGTGCCGACCGTCTTCCCCGAGCGGTCGCGGCTGGTCGCGATGGTCAAGCAGCTCGAGACCGAGCTGCCCTCGCGCCGTGACGGGCTCGCGCTCGAGCTCGTCGATGGCCAGCTGCTGCTGCTGCACGGTGACGACGTCCTGCTGGACGGGGTCGAGGTCAAGCTCTCCCCGGCGCCCGCGGCCGTCCTCCAGGCGCTGGTCGCCAACCCCGGCAACGTGGTGTCCCGGCAGGCGCTGCTCGCGATGCTCCCGAGCGGACACGGCCGGGCTCCGAGCACGCCGTCGAGATGGCGGTGGCCCGGCTGCGCGCGGCCCTCGGTACCCGGGCCGTGCAGACGGTGGTCAAGCGCGGCTACCGGCTGGCAGTCGAGGTGCGCCCGGGACGCGGGGTTTAGACGAAATTGGGTACGAGAAGGGATACTGGAGGCTTCGGAGGGTGGGTCTCGGCGCCCTCTGCATGTCCCCGACACCTGAGGTGCCCATGTCCGACGATGCCGCGCGCGAGCAGCCGCCGGGGCCGGACGCGCCCAAGCGACGCGGTCGGACGCGGCGCAAGCACACCGTCGGACGCGTGCTGCTGGCCAGCGCGGTGGTGCTCGCCCTGGCGACCGGGCTCGGCGTGGTCTACCTCTACCGCCACCTCAACGGCAACCTCGACGTCGTCGACGTCACCGAGCAGCTCGGCACGAACCGGCCGGAGAAGAAGGGCGATCGGGACCCCAGGAGCCGCTCAACGTCCTGGTGATGGGCTCGGACACCGCGACGGCGCGGGCAACAACATCGACAACCTGACCGGCGGCGGCGAGCGCTCCGACACCACGATCCTGCTGCACCTCTCGGCGGACCGGAAGCGCGCGTACGGCATCAGCATCCCGCGCGACTCGCTGGTCGACCGGCCCGACTGCAAGACCGAGGACGGCGAGACCATCCCGGGCGGCACCGACGTGATGTGGAACGAGGCGTTCGCGCTCGGCGGCCCGGCGTGCACGATCCAGCAGTTCGAGCAGATCACCGGCGTCTGCATCGACCACTTCGTCGTCGTCGACTTCGCGGGCTTCGAGGACATGGTCGACGCCATCGACGGCGTCGAGGTGTGCATCCCCGAGGACATCGTCGACCCCGCGCACGGCATCAACATCGAGGCCGGCACCCGCGAGATCGAGGGCAGCGAGGCGCTCAACTACGTCCGGGCGCGCTACACGCTGGGCGACGGCTCCGACATCGGCCGGATCAAGCGCCAGCAGGCGTTCATCGCCTCGATGGCCAACAAGGTGAGTCTCGGCCGGAACGCTGGCCCGCGCCCGACCGGCTGGTCGCGGTTCCTCGACGCGGCGACGAAGTCGCTGCACGGTCGACCGGGCCTCGAGAACGTCATCAAGATCGCCGACCTCGGCGTGCAGCTTCCAGGACATCGGGCTCGACAAGATCCAGTTCATCACCGTCCCGTGCGAGTACGACCAGCGGCCGGAGTACCGCGGTCGCGTCTCCTGGCTGCCCGCAGGCCGACGAGGCTGTGGGGCAAGATCGCCGCCGACGAGCCGCTGACCAAGCGGCTCACCAGCGACGCGATCAGCGCCGCCAAGCCGCCGGGCTCGGAGGCGCCCTCCGGGACGGACGACGAGTCGCCGTCCGGCTCGTCGCCGAGCCCGTCCGACCGGACGGCAACGGCCGAGGCAAGCGCGGAGCCGAACGGGCCTCTGCGCATGAGTGCGCCACGCACGAGCCTGCGCTGACCGAGTCGAGACCGACTGGGCAGCGCCGCAAGCGGCTCGCCGAGGTGTTCGGCGACGTGCTGCCCGAGACCACGAGCGACGAGCGGGACCCCGACGGGCACCGCGAGCGACCGCGCGGGCGCGGCGACGCGCTGGCTGCGGGCGCAGGTGCCGCCGCACCACGGCTGAGTCGCGCCTCAGACGCCCGGCCCCGCCGTTCGTGGCCGGCGTCTGGCCTGGCCGGCGAGCAGGTCGCGGATCTCCGTGCAGCAGCTCGACGTCCTCGGGCGTGCCGGGCTCCGTCGGCTCGGGAAGTACCGCTCCTTCGCCTTCGTGTAGGGCACGACGATGAAGAAGTAGACGACCGCGGCGAGGATCAGGAACGAGATCAGGCCGTGATCCAGGCAGCCCACCGAGACGCCGCCGGGCTCGGTAGTCTGGAGAAGTCGCGGCTGGCCGCCGGATCTTGCCGATGAGTCCATGACAGGTCGACGGTGGCGGTCACCACGGCCGCGAACGCGAGGCCCATGATCAAGGCGACCGCCAGCTCGACCAGGTTGCCGCGGAGGATGAAGTTCTTGAATCCGGTCATGCGCAGCCAGACGCTAGTCGGGCGTAACGGCGAAGGTCAGGAACAGCCGGACGCCGGCGTCGGCGACCGGGTCACGTCGGTCGGCGGCGGCTCCGACGACCACCAGCGCCGCCGGCTGGTCCGACGCCGCCCGCGTCCGTCGCCGGACGCGGGAGCGCGAGCACGGGGACGCCGGCGGCGACCACGCTGCGCGCCGCCGCCCTGCGGGTCGGTGGCGACAGGTCGATCCGGTCGCCGACCTCGAGCAGGTCGACCATGCCGGCGTCGGGCAGCCGCACCGGCACGGCGGTCGAGGTCCGGGTCGCCCGCGGTCAGCGCCGGGCCCGACCAGGCGGACGTCGGTCACCGGCTCGCCGCGCCGCAGCGGCGCGGCCAGGGTGCGGCCGACCGGCGTCGTCGGCCAGGCCCGGCCGGGACCGAGCCGGGCGCGAAGTCGACCGTGGCCAGGTCGTCGGCGCCGAGCGACCGCCCCGGCGGGCAGGTCGCGCGCGGCGGTGAGCACGCCGCACCGCGGGCGGCGGGGGCGCGGTCGCAGCCTGGACGCCGGCCGCCACGGCGACCGGCGGTCAGCAGCGCGGCGAGCAGCCGACGCCGGGCGAGCACGGCGCGGCGTACCGCGTCGGAACGCGGCGGGCGAGGCGGTCACGGAGCGACCATGCCGTCGACGGTAGGAGAGACCGGGACCGGCGCGGGCCGGTCATCCACAGGCGTCAGTCGGAGCGAGCGCCGGACGCGAGTCGGCGCTCGCGGCCGGGCTCGCGTCGCGGCCTTGGCTGGCTCGGACTCGCCACTCGGACTGGCGCCGGCGTCGGCCGTCGGTGGTGCGGCTCCTGGTCTCGACGCCGGAGTCGACTGGACGACCGGACTCCGACTTCGACGGCTCGGACCGGCGGCGCGGCTGTCGGTGCGGTAGAAGCCGGAGCCCTTGAAGACCACGCCGACGGCGTTGAAGAGCTTGCGCAGCCGGCCCGCGCACTCCGGGCACTCGGTCAGCGCGTCGTCGGAGAAGCTCTGGAACTGCTCGAAGGCGTGCGCCGCACTCGGTGCAGGCGTACTGGTAGGTCGGCACGGGTCATCCTCCGGACTTCGGGTGGCGACCGGAGCGAGGGCTGGCACTCGCCCCGGACGACTGCCAATGGTACGGCACAATGGCCAGCACCATGACCGACCAGTCCGCGTCAGCCCCGTCGAGCCCGGCCCGACGGCCGATCGTGGTGGCAGACGTTCCGCGCGCTGGCCGCGCTGGGCCCGGGTCGCGGTCGTACGTCGCCGTCGGCCTGGTGCTGGTCCTGGTCGCGGGCCTGGTCGACCGGCGTCGTGCTGGTCCGCCGGCCGCTCCCGCAGACCAGCGGCGAGCTCGAGCTGCCCGGCCTCGACGGCGACGGTCACGGTGCGTCCGCGACGAGCACGGCATCCCGCAGCTCTACGGCGACTCGCGTCGACGACCTGATGCGCGCCCAGGGCTTCGTGCACGCGCAGGAGCGGTTCTTCGAGATGGACGTCCGCCGCCACGTGACCGCCGGCCGGCTCTCGGAGCTGTTCGGCGAGGACCGCGCTCGAGACCGACGAGTTCGTCCGCACCATGGGCTGGCGCCGGGTCGCCGAGCAGGAGCTGGCGCTGGTCAAGCCCGAGACCCGCGCCGCGCTCGAGGCCTACGCCGACGGCGTCAACGCCTACCTCGACGCACGCACGCCCGGCGCGAGCTCGCGCGTCGAGTACACCGTGCTCCGCGCCGGCGGCCTCGACTACCGGCCCGAGCCGTGGACGCCGGTCGACTCGCTGGCCTGGCTCAAGGCGATGGCCTGGGACCTGCGCGGCAACATGACCGACGAGATCGACCGGGCGCTGGCCCTGGCCGACCACACGCCGGCAGCAGGTCGCGCAGCTGTACCCGGCCTACCCCTACGACGAGCACGCGCCGATCGTCGGCCAGGGCGCGGTCGTCGACGGCGTCTTCGAGCAGGACGCCACCGAGACCGGCACCCGGCTCCCGCAGCGGCCGGCGTACGCCGCCGGCGCGCGGCGAGGCGCTGCGCCGGCTGCGCGCGGCCTCGACCGGCTGCCCGCGCTGCTCGGGCCGCGGCGACGGGCATCGGCAGCAACGCCTGGGTGGTCGACGGCGACGCACTCCGCGACCGGCGCGCCGCTGCTGGCCAACGACCCGCACCTCGGGGTCACCCTGCCCGGGCGTCTGGATGCAGATGGGCCTGCACTGCCGCGACCGTGTCGCGACGACTGCCCGCTCGACGTCGCCGGGCTTCACCTTCTCCGGCGTGCCGGGCGTGATCATCGGCCACAACGCCGACATCGCCTGGGGCTTCACCAACCTCGGCCCCGACGTCAGCGACCTCTACCTCGAGCGGGTCGACGGCGACCGGTGGCGGTACGACGGCCGGCTGCGGCCGCTCGCGCACCCGCACCGAGACGATCGAGGTCGCGCGGCGGCGACGACGTCGAGCTCACCGTCCGGTCGACCGCGCACGGACCGCTGCTGTCCGACGTCGTCCGACGACTTCGCCGACGGTCGGCGAGCAGGCACCGGTCGACCACCGCGGCGCCGCCGCGAGCGACGGGTACGCCGTGGCGCTGCGCGTGGACCGCGCTCGAGCCCGGCGCCACCGCCGACGCGATCCTCGCGCCTCAACACCGCCACCGACTGGGACGCGTTCCGGGCGGCCGCGGCCGCAGTTCGACGTGCCGGCGCAGAACCTCGTCTACGCCGACCGCGAGGGCCACATCGGCTACCAGGCGCCGGGCCGGATCCCGATCCGCAAGTCCGGCAACGACGGCTACCTGCCCGGCCGAGGGCTGGCGCGCCGACGACGACTGGACCGGCGACTACGTCCCGTTCGACGGGCTGCCGAGCGTGCTCGACCCCGAGGAGGGGTTCGTCGTCACCGCCAACCAGGCGGTGATCGGGCCGGACTACCCCTACCACCTCACCGACGACTGGGACCGCGGCTACCGCTCGCAGCGGATCCGCGACCGTGCTCGTGCGAGCGAGGGCGAGCTGTCGGTCGACGACATGGCGCGAGCTCCAGCTCGACGACCGCAACCCGATCGCGCCGGTGCTGACGCCGTACCTGCTCGACGTCGAGCTGCCGCGGCGGCTACTACGCGCGACGGCCAGGAGCTGCTGCGCGACTGGGACTTCACCCAGGCCGCCGACAGCGCCGGCCGCGGCGTACTTCAACGTGGTCTGGCGCAACCTGCTCGCGCGCGACCTTCCACGACGACCTGCCCGAGGACGTCTGGCCCGACGGCGGCGCAGCGGTGGGTGGCCGTGGTCGCGACGCTGCTCGACCGGCCCGGCCGACCCGTGGTGGGACGACGCCGACCACCGACGACGCGTCGAGACCCGCGACGACATCCTCGAGCAGGCGCTGCTGCGACGCCCGCGACGAGCTGACCCGGCTGCAGGCGCGCGACCCGGACGAGTGGACCTGGGGCCACCTGCACCGGCTCGACCTGCGAGAACCAGACCCTCGGCGAGTCCGGGATCGGCGCCGGTCGAGTGCGCTGGTCAACCGCGGCCGCTGGGAGGTCGGCGGCGGCGGCGCGACCGTCGACGCGACGTCGTGGGACGCCGCCGAGGGGTACGACGTGACCGCGGCGCCGTCGATGCGGATGGTGGTGTCGCTCGCCGACCTCGACGAGTCCCGCTGGATCAACCTGACCGGCGTCTCGGGGCACCCGTTCAGCGACCACTACACCGACCAGACCGACCTGTGGGCCGAGGGCGAGACGCTGCCGTGGGCGTTCTCCGCGCGAGCGCGGTCGAGGACGCCGGCGAGGACACGCTCACGCCTCGAGCCTGGCCCAGCGACGGCGACAGCGAGTCGATCCCGCGGCGGCGGTGCGCCGACGTCGCGGCGACGCGACCGGCCGGTCGTGCGGCTCGGCCGGGCACGTCGACGGCCGACCTCGTCGTCGTAGAGCAGCACGCAGGTGAAGGTGCCGACCGGCACCCGGGCCAGCGCCCGGTCGTAGGAGCCGCCGCCGCGGCCGAGCCGCATCGCCGGTCGGGCGACGACCGCGAGCCCGGGGACCAGCACGACGTCGGCGGTCGCGACCGCGTCCGGGCCCGAGCCGCGGCGCCGGCCGGCTCGAGCAGGCCGCGGCCGGCCGGCACCAGCGACGTCGCGCCGCGCGTACGCCGCCCAGTCGAGGTCGTCGTCGGGCAGCAGCACCGGCAGGATCACCCGCTTGCCGGCGGCGCCCAGGCGCGTCGAGCAGCGGGCCGGTGCCGGGCTCGCGAGCCGACCGAGACGTACGCCGCGACGGTCGCCGCGCGGCGTACCTCCGGCGCGGCGAGCAGGTGCTCGGCGATCGCGCGCGGCGCGCCGCCGACCTCGGCCAGCGGCCGCCGGTCGCCGGGCGGTGAGCAGCTGGTCGCGCAGCGCGAGCTTGGCGCGGCGATTCCGACCGGTCCGGGGCGATTGCGATCGGCCACGCGGCAAGCCTACGATCGAGAGCATGGGTAGCGCTGGGCTTGAACACGGCACGCGACAAGATGGTCGACGCCGGCGTCGACGAGGTCGCGATCGAGACGTTCGCCCACTACTACCGGCTGCTCGAGCACGGCGAGACCGGGATGATCCCGGAGTCGACGATCGAGCCGCGTCGACATGGAGTCGCTGGCCGACGTCGAGGTCTCCGACGAGGACGCCGCCGCGGCGATCGCGCACGACCGCGGTGATCAAGCTCAACGGCGGCCTCGGCACCTCGATGGGCATGGACCGCGCCAAGTCGCTGCTGTGCGTGCGCCGCGGGCTGTCCTTCCTCGACATCATCGCCCGCCAGGTGCTGCACCTGCGCAAGCGAGTACGACGCCCCGCTGCCGCTGATCTTCATGAACAGCTTCCGCACCTCGCGCCGACACCATGGCGGCGCTGGCCCGCTACGAGGACCTGCCGGTCGACGGCCTGCCGCTGGAGTTCCTGCAGAACAAGGAGCCCAAGCTGCTGGCCAAGGACCTCGTCGCCGGTCGAGCTACCCGAAGGACCCCGACCTCGAGTGGTGCCCGCCCGGCCACGGCGACCTCTACACCGCGCTGCGCGGCACCGGCCTGCTCGACCGGCTGATCGAGGCCGGCTACCAGCTGCGTCTTCGTCTCCAACTCCGACAACCTCGGCGCCGTGCCCGACGCCCGGGTCGCCGGCTGGTTCGCCGACATCGCGGTGCGCCGTTCGCGATCGAGGCGGTCCGGCGTACGCCGTCCGACCGCAAGGGCGGCCACTTCGCGCGCCGCAAGACCGACGGCCGGATCGTGCTGCGCGAGACCGCGCAGACGCTCGACGGAGGACCAGGAGGCGCTGCGCCGACCTCGACCGGCACCGGTTCTGCTCGACCAACAACCTGTGGTTCGACCTGCGCGCGATGCAGCGACGACGCTCGACGCGCCGCGACGGCATCCTCGGCCTGCCGCTGATCCGCAACGTCAAGACCGTCGACCCCGGCGACCCGTCGCACGCCCGAGGTGATCCAGATCGAGACCGCGATGGGCGCGGCGATCGAGGTCTTCGAGGGCGCGCGGCTGATCGAGGTCGGCCGCGACCGGTTCGTGCCGGTGAAGACCACCAACGACCTGCTGGTGCTGCGCTCCGACGTCTACGACATCGGCCAGGACTTCGTGCTCGACCAGGTCGCCGACGACGGTGCCGTTCGTCGACCTCGACGGCGACTACTACAAGCTGGTCGGCGAGTTCGACAAGCGCTTCCCCGAGGGCGCGCCGTCGATGAAGAAGGCGACGTCGCTGAAGGTCGAGGGCGACTGGACCTTCGGCCACGGCGTGCAGGTGGTCGGCGACGTCGACGCTCGAGGCGCGACTCCGCGCAGCGGGTCGCCGCCGGCACGGTGCTCTCCGGCTCGGATGGCTGACGACGCGTCGACCTCGCGTCGACGAGCACCTGCGACCGGATCCTCGACGCACATCGAGCCGCTGCCGGCCTTCCCGCAGCCGCTGATGGAGGCGCTCGGCCTCGCCGTCGGCCGAGGACGTCGTCGCCGCCGATCGACGCTGCCGTCCTTCGACAACTCCGCGATGGACGGGTACGCCGTCCGCGCACGCCGACGTCGTCGACGCGCGACCGAGGACGCGCCGGTGCACCTGCCGGTGGTCGGCGAGATCGGCGCCGGCCAGGCGCGGCTGCTCGCGCTGTCGCCCGGGCACCGCGGTCAAGATCATGACCGGCGCCCCGGTGCCGGCCGGCGCCGACGCGTCGTGCCCTACGAGTGGACCGACCGCGGCGTCGCGCCAGGTGCGGATCGACCAGGCGCCCGACGCCGGGCCAGCACGTCCGGCCGCGCCGGCGAGGACGTCGCCGAGCGGCGACGTGCTGGTCGAGCGACGGCACCGTCCTCGGCCCGCGCCACCTCGGCCTGCTCGCCGCCGTCGGCCGGGCCACGCGTCCGGTCCCGGCCCGCGGCCGCGGGTCGGTGATCCTGTCGACCGGCTCCGAGCTGCGCGAGCCCGGGCACGCCGCTCGGCCACGACTCGATCTACGACGGCAACTCCTTCCTGCTCGCGGCCGCGGCCCGCCGGGCCGGCGCGATCGCCTACCGGGTCGGCATCGTGCCCGACGAGCCGCGGGCGTTCCTCGACGCGCTGAGCGACCAGCTGGTCCGCGCCGACATGGTGGTCACCAGCGGCGGCGTCTCCCAGGGCGACTACGACGTGGTCAAGGAGGCGCTCGCGCCGCTCGGGACGGTGTGGTTCGGCGCGGTCGCGATGCAGCCCGGCAAGCCGCAGGGCTTCGGCCGTCGGCGAGGACCGGACCCCGATCTTCACCCTGCCCGGCAACCCGGTGTCGTCGTACATCTCCTTCGAGATGTTCGTGCTGCCCGCGATCCGCAAGCTGATGGGCAAGACGCCGTACTCCCGGCCGACGCACCCGGGCCCGGCTCACCCACGCGCATCTCCTCGCCCGACGGGCGGCGGCAGTTCGTGCGCGGCGGCGTACGACGTCGACCGCGGCGGGCCGTTCGTCTCGCCGGTCGGCGGGCACGGCTCGCACCTGATCGGCGACCTCGCGTCGTCCAACGCGCTGATCGTGGTGCCCGAGGACGTCACCTCGGTCGCGGCCGGCGAGCAGGTGCAGGTCGCTGCTGCTCGACGAGGAGTTCTGATGGCCGAGCCCGACCGGCGCCGCCTCACCCACGTCGACGAGGCCGGCGCCGCCCGGATGGTCGACGTGTCCGGCAAGGACGTCACCGCGCGGACCGCGACCGCGTCGGGCCGGGTGCTGGTCTCGCGCCGAGGTGGTCGGCGCTGCTGCGCGGCGAGGGCGTGCCGAAGGGCGACGCGCTCGCGGTCGCCCGGCTCGCCGGGATCATGGGCGCCAAGCAGACGCCCGTCGCTGATCCCGCTGTGCCACCCGCTGGCGATCTCCGGCGTCACCGTCGACCTCGCCGTCGCCGACGACGCCGTCGAGATCACGCGCGACCGTGCGCACCACCGACCGCACCGGCGTCGAGATGGAGGCGCTGACCGCCGTCTCGGTCGCCGCGCTCACCGTCGTCGACATGGTCAAGGCGGTCGACAAGGGCGCGGTGATCACCGACGTGCGGGTCGAGACCAAGACCGGCGGCAAGTCCGGGGACTGGGCCGCGGTGACGACCGTGAGCCTGCGCGCCGAGGTCGTCGTCGCCTCCAACCGGGCCGCGGCCGGGGTCTACGAGGACACGACCGGGCCGCTGATCGTGGACGTTCCTGCAGCGAGCTGGGCTTCGCGGTCGACGCGCCGGTCGTCGTACCCGACGGCGAGCCGGTCGGCGCCGCGATCGCGGCCGCCGCCGACGGCGGCGCCCGGGTCGTGCTCACCACCGGCGGCACCGGCCTGACCCCGACCGACCGCACGCCCGAGGTGACCCGCGCGCTGCTCGACTGCGAGGTGCCCGGCATCGCCGAGGCGATCCGGGCGCACGGCGTCGGCCAAGGGCGTGCCCGACCGCCGTGCTGTCGCGCGGGCTGGCCGGCGTGGTCGGCGAGCTGCCTGGTCGTCAACCTGCCCGGGCTCGCGCGGCGGGGTGAAGGACGGGCTGGCCGTGCTCGAGCCGATCCTGCGTGCACGCCGTCGAGCAGGTCGTCGGGAGCGACCATTGACGGCGCGGCTGGCCGGCCCGACGCTGCCGGCGACGGCGACGGTCGACGCCTGCGCCCGCTCGCGTACTCGCGACGCACGGCGCCTGGCGCGAGGCCCGGCGCGCGCAACGCGGCCTGGCTGGCGCCCTGGGACGCCACCGTCCCGCCGGGCGGCGACGCCCGGCCGACGACGTTCCGCGCAGCTGGTCCGGCGGCTGCACCGGCAGGCCCGGGCCGGCACGACGTACCCGTTCGCGATCGAGGTCGACGGCCGGCTTCGCCGGCCAGGTGACGGTCAACAACATCGTGCGCGGCTCGGCGCAGTTCGCGTCGATGGGCTACTGGCTCGACCAGGAGTACGCCGGCCGCGGGGTCATGCCGCGCGCGGTGGCGCTGGTGATCGACCACTGCTTCTTCACCGCCGGGCTGCACCGGATCGAGATCGCGATCCGGCCCGAGAACTCCAACTCGCTGCGGGTCGTCGAGAAGCTCGGCATGCGCGAGGTCGGGCTACGCCCCGAGGTTCCTGCACATCGACGGCGCCTGGCGCGACCACCGGATCTACGCGGTCACCGTCGAGGAGTGCCCGGACGGGATGCTGCGCGCGGCTCCGACTGATCGAGATCCCACCAGTCACACGAGTTGATTTTGCGACACACCTGTGGACATCCGTCGCCGCCGTGCGGCTAGCGCTCCTAACCTCTGACGCGTGGACCTCAGCGCACTGATCTTCGTCGCCCTCGCCGTGGCGTGGGCCGTCTACCTCGATCCCCAAGGCGCTCGAGCACCACGAGGAGGTCGTGCGCAGCCGCTCGGTCGACCGCTTCTCCCACACCATGCGGGTGCTGGCCCGCCGCGAGCCGGTCAACCGCCGCGACGCCCGCCTCGTCGTCGCCCCGGGCCGCGCCGCCGTCGAGCCGCCGGTCGTCACCACCAAGGGCACGCGCCGCTGCCGCGGTCGACGGCCGCGACCCGTCGCGAGCGCCGCCAAGCGCGCCACCCGCCGGCGCCGCCGCGTGCTCGGCCTGATCCTGCTCGCCAACGCTCGCCGTCGTCGCCGTCGCCGCGTTCGCGCGTCATCGCTGGTGGTACGTCGCCATCCCGGCCGGCCTGCTGGTCGCCTGGCTGGTCGCCTGCCGGCTGATGGTCCGCCGCGAGCGGCACGGTCGCCGGCCCCGGCGCGACCGTCGCCGTGCCGACGCCGGTCGAGCCGCTGCCGAGCGAGCCGACCGCCGGCCGAGCCGAGGTCGCGGCCGAGCCTGGCGACGACCCGATGCGCCGACACCGCCGCCAGATCGCCGCGATCGCCGACCCGAGCCTGTGGGACCCGGTGCCGGTCACGCTGCCGACGTACGTCGCCAAGCCCGCCGCCGAGCGCCGCACGCGTCCGCACCATCGACCTCGACTCCACCGGCGTCTGGACCTCCGGCCGCACCGAGGCCGACGCCCAGATGGCCCGCGAGGCCGACGAGGCCGACGAGCACGGCGCGTGCGGATCGCGCGCGACGGCGACGGGCGCCGCGCGGTCGGCTCCTAGCATCCCCCGGCCTACGCGCGGGGCCATGGCAGCCTCGTGCATGCGAGGCATCCCGGAGCGTACCCGGTCGCCGATCGAGCACGGCGTTCGACGCCGTCCTGCCCGCACCGCTGCCCGATCATCTTCGCCCGCCGGTACGGCCGCGCTCCCGCCGATCCGCGAGGTCCGCGACCAGGTCGGCGAGTGGGGGCCGAGGTCGGCCAGACCCGGACGATCGTCACTCGCCGACGGCGGCACCATGCTGCGAGACGCTGACCGTCCTCGACCCGCCGCGCCGCTTCGGCTACACGACTCTCCCGGACTCACCGGGCCGATGAGGCCGCTGGTCGACCTCGTCGACGGGCGTGTGGACCTTCGCGGCGGCCGGCACCGGCACCCGGGTCACCTGGACCTGGACCGTCCACCCGCGCCAACGGCGGCCGCGGGTCTGCTGATGCCCGCGCTCGCGTCGGATGTGGCACGGCTACGCCCGCCAGGCGCTCGAGCGAGCTCGAGGACTGCTCGCTCGTCTGACCGGATTCGGGCGATTCGGCCCTCCGGGCCTGGTGCTAACGTTTCCGCCGTCGCTTGGGGCTGTGGCGCAGTTGGTAGCGCGTCTCGTTCGCAATGAGAAGGTCAGGGGTTCGAATCCCCTCAGCTCCACCAAACCCGCTGGTCAGAGGCGGCCCGGATCCTGAAGCAGGAGAGCGGCATGGCCCCTCTCAGCACTTAGTAAGCAGACAGTCGGCGCAGCGACCGTCATCCTCGAGTCGTCTGGACCCGTCTGGGGCGGGCTCGGCACGACGGGCGCACCTGTGCGGTATGGAGACCACCGCACACCGCCAGACCGTCCATCGCTCATCCTCGGAGCACCCGCTCGATCCGGTCGTCACGATGGTCGCAGCTCGGCGCGCAGCTAGGCGTGGGCGTGCAGACCCTCTACGACCTGCAGAGATCAGACCGGGACGGAGAGCCCCTCTAGCCAGGCCTGCCAGGCCGGCTCTTCGCGCCGCACGTAGTCTGCCGCGTCTGCGGAGAACAGGTACGCCCGTACGCCTGCCGTCGCCTTGCCGTCGCCCTCGTCCCACGCGAAGACGTTGAGCATTCCGGGCACCGGCGCGGTGAGCCGCACCAGGGTCTGCCGCTCACCGACGCGTTCGACCGTGCCGGTGGCGCCGCGCACCTCGACCGTGGCGCCCTCGTCGCCCAGCCCGAGCGCGGCGTGCAGGGTTGACCAGAGTGCCTCCGCACCGCCGGGGTGGGAGGCAGTGGCCTCGAGCTGCGTTGCCTCCTGGCCGGGGAAGTGCGACAGGTAGAGGCGCAGGTTGTCGAAGAACGGCATCCAGCCGGGGCCCATGGTGTCCCAGAACTCCGACTCCCAGGCGGCGCCGGTCCCGAAGCCGCTGCTGGTGACGCGCACGACGCAGGTGCCGCCGGACTGTGCCTCGACGAGGAACTCCGACCTCAGCGGGCTGAGCGCATCGGGGTCCTTGCCCATGAGGGCGGCCCAGTCCTCCTCGTAGACGAGGCGGCGCGGCGGCTCCCATGCGGTGACCTGGCCGTCCGAGCCCATCTCCGGGCCCATGGTGAAGTGCAGGGAGCCGCCCTCGCGCTCCTCCATCTCCGTCGGCGCGAACCAGGCGCTCATGCCCTTGGCGGTCGCGATGGCTTGCCAGACCTGCTCCGGGGTGCCCGGGACCTCGACGCTGAACTCCAGGCGGTACGGGACGTTCGGGGTCGTGCTCATGTGCTCTCCTCAGGAAGGGGGTGGGCGGCGACGAGGAGCCGGTGCGGGCGCCCGTCGTCGTGGTGGTAACGAGCGGCCAGGTCGAGCACCGCGGCGGTCAGGTCATCCGCGAAGGAGGCCCGGTCGGCGGCCGACCGAAAGCCGATCTCTGTGTCGATGGTCAGCGTCGGCAGGCGCTTGCCGGACGCGCCGGCCCGGCGCGCCAGGGCGCCGACCTCGCGCACCAACCGGCCGGCCAGCGCAACGAGGTAGCCCGCCGACAGGTGGTCGGCGTTGGCGTCCGGGTCAGCCGCGGACGCGTTGACGGCCGCCGGCGACACGACGTACGACGCCGCCGACGCCTGCAGCACCCGCTCGGTGATGCCCCCGTGCCGGCGCTCCTCGGACAGTCCCACCAGGCCGTGCGCCTCGAGCGACTTGAGGTGGTAGTTGACCTTCTGGCGCGCGATTCCGACTCGGGCGGCGAGCCCGGCTGCGGAGCCCGGGACGGCCAGCTCGGCTAGCAACCGGGCCCGGACCGGATCCAGTGCGGCGGCGGCTGCCTCCGCGCTCTCGATGACCTCGACATCCTGCATAACGCCACTGTGCCCTTGACAAGAAATATTGTCAAGGGCAATTTGCCCTTCCCCTGGTGATGAGGACACGAGGTGCGCACTTACGGCTCAGGGCCACGACTCACCTGGCGTGCGTCTACGATCGCGCCACTCGTCTTTGAGACCCGTGCTCCAGAACGCGGCGGATTGACGCACTCCGGCCGCGCTACAGCCACGGACATACGGTGGCTTCATGAGTGCACGCGGCTGGCTCGTCAGCCTGGAGCGAGCCTGGGACGTGGCTCGGCTTCGACGGGCTAGCTCGCGCCCGCCTGCCCACTTTCGGGTCGAGCCGTACATCGGGCACGGCGGCCACGAGGGGGTGGTGGTACGTGGCCGGGTGCTGGACGACCCCCTGCCTTCTGCGGCGGTCGAGAGTGAGGGGGTCGGTGCCGCGATACGTCGCACGCTGCGGAACTTCGTGACCGACGAACTGCCCGGCGTGCCGCTGCGAGTGGCCGTCGCGGACGCGGACGTCGTGATCGCCACCGACGCGGAGGGCTACTTCGTCGCCAACCTCCGCCCGGACCCCGACAAGCTCTCAAGGCCGTGGACCAGCGGCACAGTCGAGCTTGATGGTGAGTACCGGGGGTTGCCCGGCCCGTACACCACGCCGGTGGAGGTGCGGGTGCCAGGACCGAACGCGAGGTTCGGGATCCTTTCTGACGTCGACGACACGATCCTCGAGACCGGCGTTCAGCGGGTCGGTCATATGATTCGCCAGACGTTCACTGGGTCCGCTCTCACGCGGACCGCGTTTCCGGGAGCACCGGACCTGTACCGCGACCTCGTGGCCGAAGTGAACCCGATCTTCTACGTCTCCTCGAGCCCCTGGAACCTGCATGCCTTCCTGGTGGCGTTTCTGCGGCACCGCGGATTCCCGATGGGGCCGGTATTGCTGCGCGACCTGCTCGGCACTGCCGCGGGCCGCGAGCAGAAGACCGGCCGCATCGGCGAGATCCTCGACCTCCACCCTCGACTGCCGTTCGTCCTCATCGGCGACTCCGGGGAGAAGGACCCCGAGATCTACGCGGACATTGTCCGGGCATACCCGGGGCGAATACTGGCGGTCTACATTCGCGAAGTGCGGCTCGACCCGGGGGACGGTCGCGTCGAGAAAGTCTCCGGAGCGTGGGACCAGGACGTGCCGTTCGTGCTCACGGCCGATAGCGACGCCGTACGCAGGCACGCCACCGAGCTCGGCCTGCTTTGAGCCCGCCCAAAGTTGGTCGCGGACGAAGTCTGCGTGCAGCACTCGCCTCTGGTGCTCCTGCCCCTCGGGCTGAGCCTCCTGGAACGGCTGATCGTGCCGGATTCGGTGCGTGTTGTCGTGGGACCGGAGATGTAACAGGAAGTGGACTCCGTGGCGGTCGAGGTTGCCTCGTGCGCTGTCGTAGTGCTCGGTGGTCCTGGGGTCGTCATGGCGCGCGAGGATCTGATCGTCGCGGAGGGGATGCCGGCGTCTAGGGCGTTGGTGATCGCCGCATGCCGCAGCGAGTGCGGGCTGATGCAGCGGGTCCAACCCGTTGCCTTCGCACCATTCGAACCAGCGACGCAACTCGAGGCGTATAGCTTGTGGGTGTGCCCGGCGTAGGGGCCAAGAACGAGGCCGCCCTCAACTGCGCATTGGCCATCGTTGTGGGTTGGAACGGCAGCAACCGCGACTCGCTGGACATGGAGCACCTCGCATGACGAACCACGCCCGGGCCACGCTGTGCTCGCCGCCGACACGGCGAGGCACTCGAACACCCGATGCTAAGCCCGGTGACCTGTCGCGACTGGCGGCGGAATGACCCATCCCTAGGGTCGTGTCGTCCCGGGGTGAAGGGTCTACGAGCCCTACATTGCTGGCATGGCCGACATCATCCTGGGCGTCCTCGCGATCATCGCTGGGGGCGCCATGCTCGTCGCAGGGCGGTTCGTGCTGCGACTCGTGATCCCCATCTGGGGCTTCTTCGCCGGGTTTGCCTTCGGCGCCGGCATCGTCGCCGAGTTCGCCGACGAGCACTTTCTCGGCACCGTGCTCGGTTGGGTGCTGGGCCTGGTCTTCGCAGTGATCTTCGCGGTCCTGGCCTACCTGTACTACTACGTCGCCATCGTCCTTGCCATGGGCGCGGCCGGCTTCGCGATCGGCTCGGGCATCGTCGTCGCCTTCGGGATCTCCTGGAACTGGGTGGCCGCCCTGGTGGGCCTGGCCGTCGGCATCGTCCTCGGCCTCGTGTCAGTGTTCGCGAACGTACCGATGATCGTGCTCGTCTTCGTCGGCTCCATCGCCGGTGCTGTCGGCGTGACCGGCGGCCTCATGCTGCTCGTGGGCTCACTGAACTCCGCAGACTTCAGCAGGGGCGACTTCACCGACACCGTCTCGAACAGCTTCGGCTGGTCCCTGCTCCTGTTGGTGCTCGCCATCGGCGGCATCGTCATCCAGGCCATGCAGCGGGCCCTCATGCGCCTGAGCATCCAGGAGACCTGGTACGCAGAGAGCCGCTGACACCGGACAGGCGCGGCCGGAAGGGCATCCCGAAAAGTCAGCACAAACGAAGTCCGTAGTTCCCCGAGTTTCTCTGAGCCCAAGGGGTGACGGGGACGGCAGAAATTGGTTCGATCTGTGTCAGGGCTACCGATTGAGCGGGTTCGGCTGAGACGGACCGAGATCCGACGAGGTCTCGCGCAGGCTCCTCCTTTCAGCGAAGGTCAGGGGTTCGGATCCCCTCAGCTCCACCATGTGATGTCCCATGATCAGGAGCGACGAGGCGCCTGGTCGAATCCGCCAGGCGGTCAGCCGGGCCCTCCATACAAGGCGATGCGCGGGGCCTTCCCCCGGAATGCCCCGCACACCGCCGTTGCCTCAGGATACGCAAACTCGTCAAGCCCCGCCTGACGTTTTGGCGGGCGTTCGGCGCGTCAAGGCAGCCCTGGCGGACGTCAAATACGACCTGACGCGAGCGACCTGTCGGTGGGGCCGAACCGCCCACCTGGGATCGCTAGCCGCCGGACTTCGTGTCCGCGGTCTTCTGGGCCGCAGCAAACCTCTCCCAAGCCGCTTGGCGCGAGACGCCGAGGACCTTGCCGATTTCAGCCCACGAGATCCGCCTCGCTCGGATCAGGCCCACCCAGTCGTTGGCGAAGTCCGCGTTCTGAGCAGCAGACTTCAGGATCAGTGGCAATTTCGACAGCAGTTCGGCGTCGGACATCTCGTCCCACACTGGCCTGGTCGCCGCGGCCACCCGCGTGGCCGAGCGCGTCTGGTGGTAGTAGAACTCCAGGCAGTCCGTACAGATCATGGCTCCCAACCCACCGGCCAGTCGGTTCTTTCGGCTGCCCGCCTGCCCGCAGAAAGAGCAGATCTTGCTCTCGACGCTCCAGTCCATGGCGCTCTCCAGACGGTGGCTGAACCTTCGAATGTCACCCTAACGACGCGGCCTCGCATCACGGTTCTGCCGCGGGTCGACACAGGAAAGGACGGGAGTCATCCCAGCGTGGACCCTTCGGCGGAGGTCGACGGGGTGATCTCCGGAAGCCGCATCATGCGGAAGGCGTTGAGCAGTCCGATCAGGGCGGCGAGGACGGGGACGAGCAGCGCGGCCTGGAGTGAAAGGTCTCGTGCGCGTGTGTTGATGCTGATGATCTCGGCTTGAACCGCTTCGGGTTGCTCGTCGAGCAACGCGTCGAGCTGGGTGTTGCTCATCACCTGGGCATCGTCCTCCAGCGTCTGGGCGATCTGCTCCTTATCGGCAGGAGGGATCACGGTGCTTGCCTCGGTCATGTTGCCGAAGCTCAGGGAGAGGGCGGCCAGCATGATGCCTCCCGCCACTGCCAGGCCGAAGGACAGCCCGAACGACCCCGCGGCCGAGTTCACTCCGGCGGCCTCGCTGACCCGCTCTTCTTCGATGGGGGCCAAGGTGTAGGCATTGAGCTGGGACACCAACAGCCCCAAGCCGGATCCCGCCAGCAGCAGGGGGCCGATGAGTAGCCATCCGAAGTCCGCCCGAGGGACGAGCGGGACGAGCAGCACCATGCCCACCGTTGTGAGTGCGAACCCCGCACGAACAATGCTGCTCGGAGCGCCGCTTTCCAGATCTCCGGCCGGCCAGCATCGCCACCGCGAACATGCTGAGTGACAACGGGGCGAGGGAAAGTCCTGCCTGCAGCGCGTTGTACTCGAGCGTCATCTGCAAGAAGATCGGCAGGGCGATCATCGCACCGCCCAGAGTGATCTGCTGAAGCATCTGCTGGGTGATCCCGATCCTGAAGTGCGGGAAGCGGAACAGGTCCGGATCGATCAGGGCCGGCTTCCCTTGACGCTTGCGGTGCACCAGCCAGTACGACAGCGCGGCGAGCCCGACCGCGCCGAGCGCAATGAGCGCCCCCACTGCTTCGCCGCCCTCCTGCCAGACCAGGACTCCCAGGACGACACCACCCATACCGACGACCGAGAGGCCGGCACCAACCAGGTCGATGCGTCGAGGCCCCGTGTAGGCCACATCGCCCACGAGCTTGATGTTGGCGAGTACCAACGCAATGACCACGACCTCGAGGAAGAAGCCGACGCGCCACGAGAGGAACGTGGTGACAAAGCCTCCGAGAAGAGGTCCGACCGCGGCGGCAATCGCCGCCGCTGCCCCGACCAATGCATAGGTCTTCTTCTGGGCCGCTCCTTCGAAGTTCCCGTGGATGAGTGACTGCATGGCGGGCAGCAGCAACGACGCCCCAAGTCCCCCGAGAATCGCCCAGAAGACGATGATGGCGACGAGGTTCTGGGCCAGCGTCATCGCCAGGGCGCCGATGGCGTAGGCCAGCAGGCCCAGTACGTAGGCGCGCTTGCGGCCGATGAGGTCGCCCACCTTGCTGCTGATCAGGATGAACGCGGCAGAGACCAGCGCTTCGAGGGCAATCGCGGACTGGACGCCACTCACGGTGGTGTCGAGATCCTGCACCACCGCTGAGATCGAGACGTTCATCAGCGATGTGTCGACGACGAGCACGAACATCGCCGCTGCCAGCAGGAGAGCCAACCGTGGACTCGCCTCTCGTTGAGGAACGCTGCTGCTCGCTTCGTTGCTCACGGGGTCAAACGCCAACCGGATGCCAGGGTTCGGCGGTGGGTCGAGCCCGCAGCTCGCTGACGGTCGCCATGGGGGACTCCCTTCGCTCGTCAGACCCACCTCACGCTCCCGGGGTGCTCGCTGTCGTCACCCAGACCGGGTGACGACTCATCCGGGTGCGACTCCTCGTCGCGGGGCGCTCGCGTCCCAAAGTCGACTTAACAGGTCGACTATGGTGGAGGGATGACGAGTCTCGTAACGGACGTGCTGCCCTCACCTGAAGAGCTCGAGGTCGTGGTGCCGGCGCCGGGCGCAGGGCCCGGTAACTGGGCTGGGGCGGCTTCTGCGGTCCTGGTCGACGGCGTGTTCTGGCTGACCTACCGGGTTCGCCGTCCGCTCGAGGCCGGCCGGGGGGTCAGCGTGGTTGTTGCCCGCTCCGAGGACGGCGTCCGGTTCTCGCCCGTCGCGGAGGTGGGTCGGGAGGTGTTCGGCACCGAGTCGTTCGAGCGACCAGTGCTGGTGCCCCTTCCGGACGGCGGATGGCGCCTCTACCTCTCGTGTGCGACCCCGGGTTCGAAGCACTGGTGGGTGGACAGCCTGACCGCAGCCAGCCCCGCCGACCTGCCTCGCGGGGACCGGCAGGTCGTCCTCCCGGGTGACTCGGAGATGGCAGTGAAGGACCCCGTGATCCTGGTCCGAGACGGCACGTGGCAGATGTGGGTGTGCTGCCACCCACTGGGCGACCCTGGGCACGAGGACCGCATGAGCACGCGGCATCTCGTGAGTGCTGACGGGTTGAAGTGGCAGGACCGCGGCGAGGTGCTCACGGGTTCGCCAGGATCGTGGGACGCGCGCGGGACGCGGGTGACGGCCGTGCTCGGTACCGCGCCTCTTGTGGTCCTCTACGACGGTCGTGCCGACGCCCGGGCGAACTGGCACGAGACCACCGGTGTGGCCCGCTGGGACGGGACACGGTTGGTCGCAGACCCAGCCGTTGGGCCTATTGCCTCACCCCACTCCGACGGGGCGTTCCGCTACGGCTGTGCGGTGGCGTTGCCGAACGGGCGTACCCGCTTCTACCTGGAGTCGGCGCGTCCCGACGGCGCTCACGACCTGTGACCTGCCTGCGCTGAGCAAAGGATCCCCGGTCCTCCGACGACAGCCAGTCGCTGAAGTCCTCGCCCGTGAGACCGGTCAGGAGAGCCACGTCCTCACTGAAGTCCGCGACCAGTCGTTGGCGGACCTCCAGGGCGAGTGGAGGCCGGTGCGTCTCGCCGGAGCCTGACAACCGGGTGATGAGCGGGGCGCTCGCCCGGCGCCAGACGTGGGGGGAAGCGAACTGTCCGGCACTCGCACCGACCCTAATCGCCGGACCGAACACGCGGGGCCGCCACCCGGGCTGCACGTAGCTGCGTGAGTTGTCCTGCGGGATCGAGGACACGTGTCCCATCGAGATGCCCAGGAACCGGCAGGCTCGATCGACCGCCGCACGAGGCTCGTCGACAAGGGTCCGGTACCGCAGCACCAAGACCCGTGAAGGATCGACATAGCGGTACAGGTGCGCCAGCTGGTCGCCGTACCGGCCGAGATCCCGGTAGCGCCAGAAGGGCGCCCACCCGGACCGGATCCGCTCCTCCTGACGCCCGTAGGCGACCTCGAAGTCTGGCTCGGGCTCGAGGCCGTCGGACCACAGGTGCATCCAGTTGCTGTAGGCCCGGTCGATGGGGTCGCGGACCACGGCGATCAGCCGTACCTCAGGCAGGCCCTCGGCGATCCGCCGGTGCGCACCCCGGCTCCACAAGTAGAACGGGGTGCTCTCCCCGCGAACGGGACGGCGTTCAGGGTCTTCGAAGAGACGCTCGTAGTCCTGGCGGCGCCAGACCCACTCCCGCTGGGAGTGGGCGTCACCAGGCCCACGCCAGGCGGGAGGTGGGGCGTCGTCACACAGCCAGTACTTGGGCTCCTTCGGCCGCGACATGAACACCTCGGGGTGCTGGCTGAGTGCGGCGTGGAGCGCGGTGGTGCCGGCCTTGGGGGCGCCGATGATCAGGAAGCTGGGCAGGTTCGGCATAGTAGTAGAGTATGTTAATGGACAATGATCACCTAGGGGGCGAGCTTGATGGCTTCGACGCTGACGAAACCGTCGACGCGCCCAGCGAGGTGACGGTGACACTGTTCGCCTTCGTGTGCTTCTCGACGCTCACCCTGATGGCGCTCACGGAGCGGTTTGGAGAGCTGCCCGCCGCATCTGGCGGCATTCTCCTCGGCGTGGTGCGTCCTCCGTCTCTGACCACTGTCACCCGGTTCCCGGACGAACCGTGATCCTGTCGGTCGCGCTGACCCGGGCGGCCTCGAGGACCTCCGCCGTCGCCACGGCATCGGCCCCCGCGACCGGCGGCGCGCCCTCGCCGCGCACCGCCCGGGCGAAGGCCGGGTAGAAGGTGTCCCAGGCGCCGCGCTCCAGTGAGACCGGGGTGGAGCCCGAGTGCGTGTGGAGCCGGTCGAGGTCGGAGGTCGTCTCGACGCCCCAGGTGTCCACCGTCGCCGGCATGGCGCCGGTGACGAGCACGTCCTCCTGGGTGTCGCCCGTCGTGATGACCAGCGAGGCATCCGTCCCGGTGACCCGGAAGCGTGGCCCCGGGGCGTACTGAAGCCAGCTGCCCCACAGGTGGGAGACCGCGCCGGTGCTGTGGCGCAGCGCGACGAAGACGTCGTCGTCGAGCCCGGTCTCCCGGGTCCGGAGCTCGGCGTGAACCTGGTCCACGGGGCCCAGGAGCTGGAGAGCCTGGTCGACCAGGTGGGGGCCGAAGTCGAGCAGGGTGCCCCCGCCCGCCGGGGCGGGACCGTCCTGGGGGGCGTACCGCTCGAATCGTGACTCGAACCGGCGTACCTCACCCAGCGTTCCGTCGTCGACCAGGGCGCGCACGGTCAGGAAGTCGGAGTCCCAGCGACGGTTCTGGTAAGGGCTGAGCGTCACTCCGCGAGCCGAGGCGAGGGCGACCGTCTCGCGGGCCGCGGCCGGATCGAGGGCGAACGGCTTGTCGCAGACCACCGACAGCCCCAGTTCGATCGCCTGGTCGGTGACGGACGAGTGGGTATCGGCCGGCGTCGAGATGGCCACCGCTTCGGCGCCGGCGTCCGCCAGCGCCTCGAGTGAGTCGTAGGTCGCGACTCCCGGGTGCTCTTCACTCACGAGCGCGCGACGCTCATCTGATCTCGTGACGACACCGATGAACGCGCACTCATCGGCCGAGGCGATCAGCGGCGCGTGGAAGTACCTGCCGCCGAAGCCGTAGCCGACCAGACCGAACTTCACAGGATCCATGGGGCAAGTCTCCCGGAGTCGCTCCTGTGCTGTCAGTGCGCCTGAGCGGGCTCGAACAGCTCGACGAGATTCCCGGCAGGGTCAGCGAGCAGGATCTGGCGTCCACCGGGGCCGGACACGACGTCGCTGACGAAGGACAGCCCGGCCGCGCGTAGATCCTGGACCTCGGTGTCGAAGTCGTCGAGGACCAGATGAATGCGGTTCCTCCCCGCGGTGTCGTTCGCGTCCGGCGTGGAGCGGGCTCCCGAGCTGGCCGGTCCCGAGAGCAGGAGCCTCAGTGCTCCTCGATTGACGTCGGCGAAGGCGGATCCTGCGCTGAAGCGGAGCGTGAACCCCAGGTGGGTGGTGTAGAAGTCGACCGCCGCCTCGACGTCGTCGACGATGTAGCGCACGCTGGCGAGCTGCTCTTCCGTGGTCATGCGTGAACCTCCTCTGAGTTGGGCGTGGCCAGGACATGGAGCAGATGTCCGATGCGGGCGTCGATGTCCTGTGCCGTACGGCGAATGGCTGCCTCGGCCGCCCGCCCGCGCGTGCCCTGTGGTGCCGGGTCGGGGATGCTCCAGTGGATGTGGCGGGGGTGGTCGGGGAACTCGGGGCAGACCTCCCGGACCTTGTCGCACAGACTGATGACGTAGTCGAAGCGCCGCCCGGTCGTGGAGTCCAGGTGCCGGGTCGCCTTCCCGGTGATGTCGATGCCGTAGTCCTCGGACAGGACCCGGACGACGCTCGGGTGGATCCGCTCCCGGGGGTGGCTGCCCGCGCTGATCACGTCTACGGCGCCGCCCGAGCGGTGACGTAGCAAGGCTTCGGCGATCGGTGAACGCGCACTGTTGCCGGTGCAGGCGAACAGGACCCGCAGCCGGCGCGATCCTTCCGGGTCTGGTGCCGGCGATCGGGTCCGGTCGGACGGCAAGGCCGGGTGCAGCGCGGCCGCGGCCCCGGCCAGCAGGTCCGCACAGCGGTCGAGATCGAGGTGGTAGTAGGTGTCGCGGGCATCGAGGCTGCTTCGCCTCTTCGTGACCAGCTCGGCCTCGCGCAGCAGCCGCAGGTGGTACGACACGAGATTCTGGGGTTGGTCGACCGACGCCACCAGCTCGCGGACCCGGAGATCGCTGGTCGCGAGCTCGCCGAGCAGCTGCCACCTCAGGGGATGAGAGGCCAGCCGGACGAAGGCCGGGGGAGGTGCCATGGTGTCAATATTACATCAATCTGGTTTGATGCATATTCTGAAGGTTCCGGGACCTGCGGCGATATCGTTGCCCGATGGCGCGACGTCGACCAGTGACCGCCTTCCTGCTGCTGGCCTACGGGATCGGTTGGCCGGCCCTGATGGTCCCGGTCGTCACGGATCTTCCCTCCGAGCCGTTCCTGCTCGTCCTGCTGTTCCTGGCGCTGCTGGGTCCGGCCCTCCTGGTCACGCGTTTGGCGGACGGGCCGGGAGCGATCCGACGGCTGCTTGGCAGGACGTTGATCTGGCGCTTCGGCGTCGGTCGCTGGGCGGTGGTCCTGCTGGCGATGCCGTTGCTCACCCTCGCTCTCGCCGCGAGCACGGGGACCCTCGAGGCGCCCGAGCGTGGATGGGCGTTCGAGGTGGGCTTCTACCTGTTCAGCACCCTCATCTTCGGCGCGCTGGTTGCGAACCTGTGGGAGGAGACCGCCTGGGGCGGCTTCGTCCAGACCCGGCTGATGGCCCGCCACGGCCTGCTGGTGGGCTCCCTGCTGACCGCGCCGCTCTTCGCCGCGATCCACGTCCCGTTGCAGCTGGGCGACGGTGCCTCCTGGTCCGAGTCCGCGTTCGGCATCCTCATCGTGTTCGGGACCGCCCCGTTCTACCGCTACCTGCTGGGCATGCACCTGTTGGACACCGGAGGCAGCGTCCTGGTGATCGCCGTCCAGCACGCCGCCTGGAACGCCTCGGGCAACCTCGACTCCGTCGAGGGCGAGTGGCAGGTCGTCGTCGCGGCTCTGCTGCTCACCTTCCTCGTCGCCGCGTGGCGGCAGGCCCGGCCTCGACCAGACGCTCCCCGTGGGCTGGCCGAGGAGAAGGTTGCGGCAGCGTCGTGGATCGCCGTCGACCCGCTCAGATCCAGCGGGCGAACCAGATCCGGTCCAGCCACTCCGAGTGCGTGAGCAGCCCGTCGGTCCAGATCGGCCAGAACCACGCGAAGTTCAGCAGCACCAGCACGAAGAACGACCCGGCCACGACGACGCCGGCGGTACGACGGCGCGAGGGGCCCGGCGAGGGGCCGATCAGCTTGCCCATCGTCAGCGTCAGCGCCAGGACGAGGAACGGCAGGATCAGCACCGCGTAGAACAGGAAGATCGGCCGGTCGTCGTACATCAGCCAGGGCAGCCAGGTCGACCCAGCGCCGACCACCGTGAGCCCGAACCGCCAGTCGCGCGCGCCCGACCCACATCACCACCGCGAACAGCAGGGCGATCGCGCCGCCCCACCACAGGGCGGGCGTGCCGAGCAGCAGCACCTGGCGCAGGCAGTCGCTGCCGCTGGGGGCGTCGCAGCCCTGGGTGCCCGGCTGGATGTCGACGTCGGCGTCGACGCCGACCGGGCGGTTCTGCAGCAGCCAGCCGGACGGGCTTCGACTGGTAGGTGTGGTCTGAGCAGTCGAGGAAGTGGGCGTGGAAGGCGTAGACGTCCTGGTGGTAGTTCCACGAGCGAGCGCAGCGACTGCACCAGCTCGCCCGGTCCGGAGGCGTCCGGCTCGGTTGGCCGTGGGCCACCTGTCGTTGCCGCGCGGAGACCGCCTTGCAGCCCTCCTGGTGGTCGTAACGGGTGTACTGGGTCGAGGACAGGTGGTCCTCGTACTCGTGCGCGTGCACCAGCCAGCCGGTCCAGGTGGCGACGTAGACGACGAAGGCGACGCCGACGAGCTGGACGAACGCCGGGACGCCGTCGACCAGCGCCGAGCGGAGCACCGGCCAGCCGGACCCCGAACGAGCGGCGCGCGCCGCAGCTCCAGGCCCAGGCCAGGAGGCCGAACGCCGCCAGCGGGAAGAGCGCCGTCCACTTGGTGCCGACCGCGAGCCCGAAGCGACACCCCGCCGACGCAGCAGCCACGGGCGGAGCAGCACGCCGGCGCACCGGGCCGAAGCCGCGTTCGCACCCCGTCCGGCGCCAGAACCGGGCCAGCCGGGCGCGGAACCAGTCGCGGTCGTTGACCAGGCAGGCGACGCCGCAGAGCAGGAAGAACGCCACGAAGATGTCGAGCAGCGCGAGCCGGGAGAGCACGAAGTGCAGCCCGTCGAAGCAGAGCAGCAGCCCGGCGACGCAGCCCAGCACGGTCGAGCCGGTGAGCCGGCGGGCCAGCCGGCACATCACCAGCACCATCAGCGCGCCGACGACGGCCGAGGCGATCCGCCAGCCGAACGGGTCCATCCCGAACGCCTTCTCGCCGAGCGGCGATCAGCCACTTGCCCGGCCTCGGGGTGCACGATCATCGACGGGTCGTCCTTCCAGATGCCGCGTCGTGCGTCCGTCGAGGATCTGCTCGTCGCCGTCGCCGACGTAGTCGCGGACGTAGCCGTGGTTGAGCAGCGACCAGGCGTCCTTGGCGTAGTAGGTCTCGTCGAACGAGAAGTCCCGCGGCGTGCCGAGGTGCCACACCCGCAGGAAGAACGCCAGCAGCGCCGACCCCGATCGCGGCTGCCCAGCCGACGACCGGGTCCTCGAGCCGCAGCCGGGCCCGGGCCCGCTCCCGCGCGGAGGGTACGGCGCGCCCGGCGGCGTCGCGCGACAGGACCGGTGACGCGGGCTCGGTCCGGAGCACGCGGTCGGTCACGGTCGGAAACTGTAACCGGGGCTCTGCTCGGCAGGCTCGCACTCGACCACTGACTCGGCCGCATGACGGGACGCGACGACCCGGCGTGCTCGTCCTCGCGGCGACCCCGATCGGCCGGGTCGCCGACGCGCCGCCGCGGCTCGCCGAGGAGCTGGCCGCGGCCGACGTGGTCGCGGCCGAGGACACCCGCCGGCTCAAGCGGCTGGCGGCCGACCTCGGGCGTCACCGTCACCGGCCGGGTCGTCTCCTACTTCGAGGGCAACGAGGCCGCGCGCACGCCCGTCGCTGGTCGAGGCGCTGCTCGCCGGGCGAGCGGGTGGTGCTCGCCACCGACGCCGGGATGCCGAGCGTCTCCGACCCCGGCTACCGGCTGGTCGCGGCCGCGGTCGGAGCACGGGCATCACCGTCACCGCGGTGCCGGGCCCGTCGCGCCGTGCTGACCGCCCTGGCGGTCTCCGGGCTGCCGGTCGACCGGTTCTGCTTCGAGGGCTTCCTGCCCCGCAAGGCGGGGGAGCGGTCGCCGCCGGCTCGCCGCCCTGGCCGCCGAGGAGCGGACCATGGTGTTCTTCGAGGCGCCGCACCGCACCGCGGCCGCGCTGGCCGCGATGGCCGAGGCGTTCGGCGACGACCGGGCCGGCGGCGGTGTGCCGCGAGCTGACCAAGACCCACGAGGAGGTACGCCGCGGCGCCGCTCGCCGAGCTCGCCGCCTGGGCCGCGGACGGGGTCCGCGGCGAGGTGACGATCGTGGTCGTCCGGTGCCGTCCCGATCGCCGCAGCGTCGACGACGACCCGGAGAGCCTGCGGGCCGCCGTCGCCGAGCTGGAGGCCGAGGGCACGCCGCGCAAGGAGGCGATCGTCGAGGTGGCCCGGCTGGCCGGCGTCCCGAAGCGCGACGGTCTACAACCTGGTGCACGCCGCGATGACCATCGCCGGATCGACGTCCTACCAGCGCGACGGCCTGACCTTCGACGTCCGCGACGAGGGGCCGCTCGACGGCGACCCGCGTCGTGCTGCTGCACGGCTTCCCCGAGCGGGCCGCGTCCTGGCGACGCCGTCGCCGCCCGGCTGCACGACGCACGGGCTGCGCACGCTCGCCCCCGACCAGCGCGGCTACTCGCCGGGCGCCCGGCCCGCGGTCCGCACGTCGCTACCGGCTGCCGGCGCTCGTCGCCGACGTCGACGCGCTGGTCGACCGGGTCGGCAGGCCGGTCCACCTCGTCGGCCACGACTGGGGCGCGGCCGTCGGCTGGGCGCTGGCCGCCCGCCGCCCCGACCTGGTGCGCACCCTGACCGCGGTCTCGGTGCCGCACCCGGCGGCGTTCCTGACGCGCGATGCGTGCGCGGCGAGCCAGCTGCGTCGGTCGTGGTACTTCGCCGCTGTTCCATGCTGCCGTTCCTGCCCGAGTGGCTGGCCCGGCACCGCCCGGCGGCCGTTCGACACGGCGCCTGCGCAAGGGCGGGATGACCGCCGAGGACGTCGCCCGGTTCCGCCGCGAGATCGTCGAGTACGGCGCGCTGCCGGCGGGCTCGGCTGGTACCGCGCGCTGCCGTTCGAGCCGTCGGGTGGGCGCGAGGCAGAAGGTCACCGTGCCGACGACGTACGTCTGGAGCGACCGCGACGTCGCGCTGTCCCGCGCCGGCGCCGAGCTCTGCGGCCGACTGGGTCGACGGGCCCTACGAGCTCGTCGTGCTCGAGGGCGTCAGCCACTGGATCCCGACCCAGGCCCCGGAGCCGTTGGCCGACGCGATCCTGGCGCGGATAGCCGTCGACGCCATGACCGACGAGCCCACCCGGCGCCGCGCGGCGACCGAGGAGAAGAGCGGGGCCCGCCGCAACCGCGAGCGGCCGCCGGCGCCCGAGCCGCTGCCGCACCCGGTCGTCGACAACCACTGCCACCTCGACATCGCCGACGGCGACGACTGGTTCGCCGCCGAGGAGGCGATCGCCGCGGCGCGGCGCCGTCGGCGTCACCCGGATCGTGCAGATCGGCTGCGACCTGCCCGGCGCCCGCTGGGCGGTCGAGGCCGCGGCGCACCTACGACGCGCTGGTCGCCGGCGTCGCGCTGCACCCCAACGAGGCGCCGCGCCAGGCCGACGCCGGCACCCTCGACGAGGCGCATGGCGGAGATCGAGCGCGCTCGCCCAGGCGCACGACAAGGTCCGGGCGGTCGGGGAGACCGGGCTCGACCACTTCCGCACCGGCGAGGACGGCCGGGCGGCGCAGGTCGAGTCCTTCCGCCGGCACATCGACCTCGCCAAGCGGCTCGACAAGACCCTGGTCATCCACGACCGCGACGCCCACGACGAGGTGCTCGAGGTGCTCGACGAGCGAGGGCGCGCCCGAGCGCTGGGTGATGCACTGCTTCTCCGGCGACGCCGAGTTCGCCCGGCGCTGCCTGGACCGCGGCGCCTACCTCAGCTTCGCCGGGCACCGTCACCTTCAAGAACGCCCAGCCGCTGCGCGACGCGCTCGCGGTCACCCCCCGGGACCGGGTGCTGGTCGAGACCGACGCGCCGTTCCTCACGCCGATGCCCTACCGCGGCCGCCCCAACGCGTCGTACCTCGTCCCGCTGACGATGCGGGCGATGGCGGAGGTGCGCGGGCGACGACCTCGGCGAGCTGTGCGCGGCGGTCGACGCGAACACCGAGACCGCGTTCGGCGGGCGCCTGGTAGCCCGGTTACCGGACGCTGCTCCGTGCCAGCGAGAGCCTGGTCACTTTCGTCCACATCTTAGGGCGTCGCGGAGCTTGGCAGAGCCCGCCGGAGCCGTCGTTATGGTCTTGTGACTGTTGGCCGGGATCGGGAACGAGCTCTGCCCAGCGCCAGGCGTGGCCGCCACCAGCGGCCGCCCCGCACGAACCCCCGTGCAGCACCATGCTCGCCCACCGGCGAGTGCGCGCGCACGGGCGCGCTGGCACCCGAGGACCGGGGAGAACGACGTTCGGAGAATCGTGCCCAGTCAATGAGCACAGCAAGCTGGCCGCCCTCGTTCAGGAGCCGTGGCGTCCTGGTCGCCCTCGCGACCGCCGTGGTCCTGGCCCTCGCCGGCACCACCTACGGCTACGCCGCCCTCAGCAAGCACCGTGACCCTGTCCCTCGACGGGCAGGACGCAGGAGGTCACCGCCATGGGCGGCACCGTCGGCGACGTCCTGGAGGCCGAGGGCATCGAGGTCGGCGACCACGACATGGTCGCGCCCGAGCGCTCGACGAGGCAGGTCGACGACGGCAGCCGGATCAGCGTCCGCTTCGGCCGGCCGCTCGAGCTGAGCGTCGACGGCGAGACGCAGACCCACTGGGTCACCTCGACCGACGTCGCCTCCGCGCTCGGCGAGATCGGCGAGCGCTTCCTCGGCGCCGACCTGTCCACCAGCCGCGGCGCCGGCATCGACCGCGAGGGCATGGCCCTCGAGGTCGTCACCCCCAAGAAGCTCAAGGCTCAAGATCGGCCGGCAAGAAGCCGGTCAAGCGCGACGCTCACCGCGCTCACCGCCAAGGACGCCCTGAAGGAGATGGGCGTCAAGGTCGAGAAGCGCGACATCGTCAAGCCCGGCCGCGAGCACCGACGCTCGAGGACGGCGACAAGGTCGTCTTCACCGACATCAAGGTCGTCACCAAGCGGGTCAAGCGCGAGGCCGTCGACTTCGACACCGTCGAGCGCGAGGACTCCTCGATGTTCGAGGGCGAGACCGAGACGGTCCGCTCCGGCGAGGACGGCGTCCGCGACGTGACCTACCGGCTGCACCTTCCGCAACGGCGAGCTGGTCACGACCAAGGTCCTGCGCCAGGACGTCCTGCGCGAGCCGGTCGACGCGATCGTCCGGGTCGGCACCAAGGAGGAGCCGGCACGCCAACTTCGCCTCCGGCAGCACCGTCTGGGACCAGCTCGCGCAGTGCGAGTCCGGCGGCAACTGGGCCATCAACACCGGCAACGGCTACTACGGCGGCCTGCAGTTCTCCCTGGGCACCTGGCAGAGCTACGGCGGCCCGGGCTACCCGCACCAGCAGAGCCGCGAGACCCAGATCATGATCGCCGAGCAGGTCCGCGCCGCCGACCGGTGGCTACGGCTCCTGGCCGGCCTGCTCGCAGTCGCTGGGCCTGCCCCAGTAGCGCTAGACGAGCCCGTGCCCACCGGCTCGCGCAGCGACCCGGACCGGCTGACGCTCAAGCATGACGCTACGTCCGCCGGGCCGAGACTTCTCGGCCCGGCGGACGTGCGTTCGCTGGCCGCCGTCCTCGACCTGCGGCCCACCAAGCAGCGCGGGCAGAACTTCGTCATCGACGCCAACACCGTGCGCCGGATCGTGCGCGAGTCCGGCATCACGCCGACGACGTGGTGCTCGAGGTCGGGCCCGGCCTCGGCTCGCTGACCCTGGCCCTGCTCGAGGTCGGCGCGCGGGTGGTGGCGGTCGAGGTCGACGACAAGCTGGCCGGCGCTGCTGCCGCGACACGATCGCGGAGTACGCACCCGACCACGCCGACCGCTTCGAGGTCGTGCACGCCGACGCGCTGCGGGTCGCCGAGCTGCCGGGCCCGCCGCCGACCGCGCTGGTGGCCAACCTGCCCTACAACGTCTCGGTGCCGGTGCTGCTGCACCTGCTCGCCCTGCTGCCCTCGCTGCGAGCACGGGCTGGTGATGGTGCAGGCCGAGGTCGCCGACCGGCTCGCGGCCGCGCCCGGGCTCCAAGGTCTACGGCGTCCCGTCGGTCAAGGCGGCCTGGTACGCCGACGTCCGCCGCGCCGGCGCGATCGGCCGCAACGTCTTCTGGCCGGCGCCCAACGTCGACTCCGGCCTGGTCGCCTGGACCCGTCACGACCCGCCGACCACGACCGTCACCCGCGAGCAGGTCTTCGCGGTCGTCGACGCGGCGTTCGCCCAGCGGCGCAAGGCGCTGCGCGGGGCGCTGCGGGGACTGGCCGGATCGGCCGAGGCGGCCGAGGCCGCGCTGGTCGCCGCCGGCGTCGACCCGCTGGCCCGCGGCGAGTCGCTCGGCATCGGCGACGTTCGTGCGGATCGCCGAGGAGCTGCACCGAGTGAGGCGCAGCGTGAGCACCGTCCGCGCCCGGGCGTCCGCGAAGATCAACCTCCACCTCGGCGTGGGCGCGGTCCGCGACGACGGCTTCCACGAGCTGTGCACCGTCTACCAGGCGATCTCGCTGTACGACGAGGTCACCGCCGCGCGCCGGCGACGGCTGGCGCGTGGACGACCCGCGCCGAGCCCTACGTCGACGCCGACCGCGGTGCCGGCGGCGGGCGACAACATCGTCACCCGCGCCGGCGCCGCTGCTGGCCGGCCTGCCACGGCCTCGAGCCGCGCGGCGGACGTGCTCGTCGAGAAGGCGATCCCGGTCGCCGGCGGCATGGCCGGCGGGTCGGCCGACGCCGCCGCGGCGCTGGTCGTGCTCGACCGGCTGTGGGACCTGCGACCCCCCGCGAGCGAGCTGATGGAGCTCGCGGCTGCAGCTCGGCAGCGACGTGCCCTTCGCGCTGCTCGGCGGCACCGCCCTCGGCACCGGCCGCGGCGAGGAGGTCGCGCCGGTCCCCGACCGCGGCGACCTGGTGGTGGGTCGTCGTGCCCGTCGCGCGACGGGCTGTCCACGCCCGGCGGTCTACCGGCACTTCGACGAGCATGCTGCCCCGACGCCGAGCCACGCCGGCGTCGCGCCGACGCCCTGCTCGCGGCGCTGGCCACGCGGCGACCCGCGCGCGCTCGCCGCCGCCCTGCACAACGACCTGCAGGAGCCGGCGTTCGACCTGCGCCCCGACCTGCGCGAGCTGGTCGCGCGCGGCGAGGCGCGAGGGCGCGCTGCGGGGCATGGTGTCCGGGTCCGGACCGACCTGCGTCTTCCTGTGCGAGGCCGAGGCGCACGCCGAGGCCGTCGCCGACGGACTCCTCGAGCGCCGGGCACGTCACGGCGCTCACCGCGTACCGGCCCGGCCCCGGGCGCCCGCGTGGTGGACCCGGCGGCCTGATGGCGAACCTGGTCAACCTGGAGCGGGTCTCCAAGGCGTACGGCGTCCGCGCCGCTGCTCGACCGACGTCTCGCTCGGGATCTCCGCGGGCGAGCGGATCGGCATCGTCGGCCGCAACGGCGCCGGCAAGACCACGCTGCTCGAGGTGATGACCGGCCTCGAGGAGCCCGACTCGGGCCGGGTCTCGCGGGCGCGCGGACTGCCGATCGGCTACCTCCACCAGGGCGACGCCCTCGCCGACACCCACAGTGTGCGCGAGGCCGTGCTCGGCCGGGCGGTCCGACCACGAGTGGGCGGCCGACCCGCGCACCCGCGAGGTCGTGGAGGTGCTGCTCGCCGGGGTCACCCTCGACCGCGCGGTCCTCGGGCTGTCCGGCGGCGAGCGCCGTCGCTGCTCGCTGGCCGCGCTGCTGCTGGGCGACCACGACCTGGTCGTGCTCGACGAGCCGACCAACCACCTCGACGTCGAGGCGGTGGCGTGGCTCGCCCGACCACCTGGTCGAGCGGCCGTCGTGCGCTGGTGGTGGTCACCCACGACCGGTGGTTCCTCGACGCGGTGTGCGAGTCGACGTGGGAGGTCCACGACGGTGTCGTCGACGCCTACGAGGGCGGGTACGCGGCGTACGTGCTGGCCAAGGCGGAGCGCCAGCGCCAGGCCGGCCGCCACCGAGGCGCGCCGGCAGAACCTGGTCCGCAAGGAGCTGGCCTGGCTGCGCCGCGGGCCGCCGGCCCGGACCTCGAAGCCGAAGTTCCGGATCGAGGCAGCGAACGCGCTGATCGAGGACGTGCCGCCGCCGCGGGACCGGCTCGAGCTGCAGCGGTTCGCGACCCAGCGGCTCGGCAAGGACGTGATCGACGTCGAGGACGTCGACCTGGTCCGCGGCGACCGGGTCCTGCTCACCCACGCCACCTGGCGGCTCGGGCCGGGGGACCGGGTCGGGATCGTGGGGGTCAACGGGGCCGGCAAGTCGTCGGTGCTGGCGCTGCTCGACCGGCGAGCTGGCGCCGTCCGCCGGGCAGGTGCGGCACGGCCGCACCGTCGCCCTGCAGCACCTGACCCAGCACGTCGACGACCTCGACCCCGAGGCGCGGGTGCTGGAGACGGTCGAGTCGATCCGGCGGGTGACCCGCACCGCCGACGGCGAGATCACGGCCACGGCGATGCTGGAGCGGTTCGGCTTCACCGGCGACCGGCTGACCGCCCGGGTCGGCGACCTGTCCGGAGGCGAGCGCCGCCGCTTCCAGCTGCTCCGGCTGCTGCTGACCGAGCCCAACGTGCTGCTGCTCGACGAGCCGACCAACGACCTCGACATCGAGACCCTCAACGTGCTCGAGGACTTCCTCGACGGCTGGCCCGGCACGCTGGTCGTCGTCTCGCACGACCGCTACTTCCTGGAGCGGGTCTGCGACTCGGTCTGGGCGCTGCTCGGCGACGGCCAGATCTCGATGCTTCCGCGCGGCGTGGACGAGTACCTCGAGCATATGGCGAAGCGGCGTCAACTGCCGCCGGATGACAGCCGAGTCGGCGTGAATGCCGGCGAAACACGGGCCGAGGCGGCGCAACTGCCACGCCCAAGCGCCGGCAGCGCGGAGGAGCGGGCGGCCCGCAAGACCATCGCCCGGATCGACAAGCAGCTCGAGCGCGTCGCCGAGCGGGAGGCAGACGCTCGACGCCGAGATCGCCGAGCACGCCCACGACTACGTGCGGCTGGCCGAGCTCAGTGCCGAGCTACACCGTCGTACGAGCCGAGCGGGAGGCTCTGGAGCAGGAGTGGCTCGAGGCCGCCGAGCTGCTCGAGTGACCTGCGGTCCGTGACGATCGAGCTGTGGAAACTCGCCTGTCCACAGCTCGATCGTCACGGACGAGGTCAGCTGAACGGCGCGAGCAGGGTGCGCAGCAGGCCGGCGAGCCGCTTGCGGTCGCGGACGGGCAGCCCGGCGAGGAGCTCGGTCTCGGCGGCGAGCAGTGCCTCGAAGGCGCTGTCGACCGCGGCCTTCCCCTCGGCGGTGAGCCGGACGATGACCCCGCGCCGGTCGTCGGGGTCGGGGTAACGCTCCACGAGACCGCGCGCCGTCAGCCGGTCGACGCGGTTGGTCATCGTGCCGCTGGTCACCAGCGTCTCGCGGAGCAGGCGGCCCGGAGACAGCTCGTACGGCGCCCCGGCGCGGCGCAGGGCGGCGAGCACGTCGAACTCCCACGACTCGATCCCGTGGGCGTGAACGCGGCCCGGCGGGCGAGGTCGAGATGGCGGGCGAGCCGGCTGATCCGGCTGAAGACCGCGACCGGCGCCAGGTCGAGGTCGGAGCGCTCGCGCTCCCACGCCTCGGTCAGCTCGTCGACCTCGTCCCGCATGCCGTCATCCTAGACCCATGTCGAGAATCTTGACATCAAGATATGGTCGGATGCAGGATCGTTCCATGCCGCACACCTGGGACCCGGACCGCTACCTCACCTACGCCGACGAGCGCGGCCGCCCGTTCGTCGAGCTGATCGCCCGGATCGGCGCCGAGCACCGCGCCGGGTCGTGGACCTCGGCTGCGGCCCGGGCAACCTGACCGGGCTGCTCGCGCGAGCGCTGGCCGGACGCCGACGTGCTCGGCCTCGACTCCAGCCCGGAGATGATCGCGAAGGCGCAGGCGCCGGCCGCGTCCGCTTCGCCGTCGGCGATCTGCGGGAGTGGGTCGCGGACGAGCGGGAGCGGGTCGACGTACTGGTCTCCAACGCGACGCTGCAGTGGGTGCCCGGACCACCTCGACCTCCTGCCCCGGCTGGTCGAGCGGGTCGAGCCCGGGCGGCTGGTTCGCCTTCCAGGTGCCCGGGCAACTTCGACGAGCCCAGCCACACGCATCCGCAGCGACCTGGCCGCCGAGGAGCAGTACGCCGCGCACACGGCCGGCGTCGCGGTGCCCGACAGCCACGACCCGGCCGACGTATCTCGAGGTCCTGGCCGCGTCCGGCTGCACCGTCGACGCCTGGGAGACGACGTACCTCCACGTGCTGACCGGCGAGGACCCGGTGTTCACGTGGGTGTCCGGGACCGGCGCCCGGCCCACCCTGCAGGCGCTGCCATCCGGACTGCGGGAGGAGTTCGAGGAGGAGTTCAAGGCGCGGCTGCGGGCGGCGTACCCGCGCCACGAGTACGGCGTCGTGCTGCCGTTCCGGCGGGTCTTCGTGGTGGCGAGGGCCGGAGAGGCGGCATGAGGCTGCACCACGTGCAGGTGGCCTGCCCGCCCGGTGGCGAGGACGGCGCCCGCCGGTTCTACGGCGACGGGGTCGGGATGGCCGAGGTGGAGAAGCCCGAAGACCTGCGTGGCCGCGGTGGTGCGTGGTTCCGGTCGTTCGCGGACGAGGAGGTGGCGGCCGAGATCCACGTCGGCGTCGAGGACCCGTTCGTGCCCGCCCGCAAGGCCCACCCGGCGCTGCTGCTGGCCGACGTGACCGAGCTCGAGGCGGTGGGTGAGCGCCTGGAGGGCCTCGGGTTCGACGTGGACTGGAGCCAGCGCGAGACCTTCCCGGGCCACGTCCGGTTCCACACCTACGACGCGCACGGCAATCGGGTGGAGCTGCTCAGCCCCGCGTGAGCAGCTCCGGCTCCTGCTCCAGCCCGCTCAGTCCGTTCCAGGCGAGGTTGACGAGGTGGGCGGCCACCACGTGCCGGTCGGGCTGGCGGGTGTCGAGCCACCACTGGCCCGTCGTTCCGACCATGCCCACCAGCATCTGGGCATACATCGGCGCGGTCTTCGGGTCGAGCCCGCGGCGCGTGAACGCCTCCATGAGGATCCCCTCCACCCGCGTCGCCACGTCGCCGATGATCGTCTGGAACGACGCCGAGGTGCCGACCGGGGTGTCCCGGACCAGGATCCGGAAGCCCTCGGGGTGCTGCTCGATGTAGTCCAGCAGCGCGATCGCGGCCTGCTCGAGCAGCTCACGCGACGTACCTGCCGTCAACGCCTCCCGCATCATCGAGAGCAAAAGGTCGACCTCCCGGTCGACGACGACGGCGTACAGCCCTTCCTTGCCGCCGAAGTGCTCGTAGACGATCGGCTTGGACACGGCGGCCCGGTTCGCGACCTCTTCGATCGCCGAGCCCTCGAAGCCGCGCTCGGCGAACAGGCCGCGGGCGACCTCGATCAGCTGCTCACGGCGCTCGGCCGCGGTCATCCGGATACGGGACGTCTTGGGTGGTTTGCCGCGGCTCGTCACGTCAGGCTGCGCGTTTTCGCTCGACGCGCTCGGCGTCGGGCCAACGCACGTCGTGGACCCATCCGGCCTTCTCGAGGAGCCAGATGACGCGGGCCGAGGAGTCGACCTGTCCGCGGAGGACGCCGTGCCGGGCGGAGGTGGGCTCCGCGTGGTGCAGGTTGTGCCAGGACTCGCCCATCGACAGGACCGAGAGCCACCAGACGTTGCCGGACCTGTCGCGGGAGAGGAACGGCCGCTCGCCCACCGTGTGGCAGATCGAGTTGATCGACCAGGTGACGTGGTGCAGCAGGCTGACCCGGACCAGGCTGCCCCAGAAGAACGCCGTCAGCGCGCCCTGCCAGGACATGGTGACCAGGCCACCGATCAAGGGCGGCAGGAGCAAGGAGACCAGGGTCCACAGCCAGAACAGCCTCGAGATCACGACGATGTCGCGGTCCTTCATCAGGTCGGGGGCGAACTTGTGCTGCGGGGTCTGCTCCTCGTCGAAGAGCCAGCCCACGTGGGCGTGCAAGAGGCCCTTCCAGAGCGCGCCGACCGTGTCGCCGTACTTCCAGGGGGAGTGCGGATCGCCGTCCTGGTCCGAGAACTTGTGGTGCTTGCGGTGGTCGGCCACCCACCGCACGACCGGCCCCTGGATCGCCATCGAGCCCAGCACGGCGAGGGCGATCTTGGTCGCTCGGTTGGGCTTGAAGGACCGGTGGGTGAAGCCGCGGTGGAAGCCGACGGTGACACCACCGCAGGTGAGGAAGTACATCGGGACCGCGATCGCCACGTCGGTCCAGCCCAGCCAGCCGCCCCAGGCGACGGGGACCGCGGCGACCAGGGCCGCGAACGGCACCAGGATGAACAGGGCGAGCGCCACCTGCTCCTTGCGGGACTGGGTTTCGCCGCCGAGCGTGGCTCTGTCCGGAGTCGTGGTGGGGGCACGGTCGGGCAGGGTGGTGGTCATGGGGGACTCCTCGGGAAAACGTTACCTACGGTACCGTAACCAGAATTCGCACTCTCTAAACCTGCGGGTGCGAGACGGCGGCCGTTGTCCCGGTCCGCGCCGGTAGCCTGCCGGCCATGCCCGCCGTACTCGACCTCTGGCAGAAGACCAGCCGCCTGCCCCAGGGAAAGCGGATCTTCTCGATCGCGTTCGCGCGGAAGGCGCCGTACTTCGCGACGATCCGGCCGCGCTTCGTCGACATCCGCCCCAACCACGCGGAGCTGGTGATCCCGAAGCGCCGGGCCGTCCACAACCACATCGGGACCGTGCACGCGATCGCGCTGTGCAACGGGCTCGAGGCCGCCATGGGAGCGCTGGCCGAGGCGACGATCCCGCCCGACAAGCGATGGATCCCCAAGGGCATGGACGTCGCCTACACCGCGAAGGCCGACTCCGACGTCACCTGCATCGCCGAGACCGACCCCGGGCAGTGGACCGGCGACGCTCTGCCGACCTCGGGGGGCGACCTGCCGGTCCGGGTCCGCGGCGTCCGCCGGGACGGCGAGGTCGTCATCGAGGGCGTCATCCGCCTCTGGGTCACCCCCAAGCGCTGACCCGCCCGAAACTGACCGGCAATCGCGCTGACCCGCCCGAAACTCGGCGGGTCAGCGTCAGGTGAGGAAGATCGGGTTGGTCAGCGCCACCATCTGGGCGGCGGGCATGTCGTCGACGGGGCTCACCACGACCTCGTCGGGCCGGCGGATCTCAGCGCGGACGAACGGCGCGGCACCGGCGGGCACCGACGCGCTGACGGTCACCCGCCCGGCATCGTCGGCCACCCCGCCGGCCAGCACGCCGGCAGGACCGCGGACCTGCGCGACCGAGCCGGGGACACCGGAGGCTGTGAGGCGTACGTCGACCAGGTCGCTCGGTTCGGCCCCCAGGTGGTCTCCACACGAGACGGTTCGGTCGCCCAGCGTCGCCTCGAAGGACAGCTCGACGTCGGCGGACTCGGCGATCCACGCGCGGCCGCGCCTGATCGCGCCGATCACCTGCGCGGTCGACAGCGTGGACAGTCGCACCACGGTCTGGGCCAGCCCCACCTTCTGGCTGTCGACGTGGGAGTCGGAGTTGCCGACGATGGGGACGAAGCGACCGCCGGCCAGCATCGCGTGCCAGTGCTCGACGGCGGTCTGGTCGTCACCGGTCCACGGGCCGTTCCAGACCTCGATCGCGTCGATGCCGGCGTAGTCGTAGCCGAACTCCCACCGGATGCTCGGTACCGGGTTGAACGGGTGCGCCGCGATCGCCAGCCCGCCCGACCGCCCGCACCCGGTCGGTGAACCGCTGCAGCTGGTCGTCGCCCGCGCGGTAGCGCCAGTCGATCCAGGTCCCGGCCGGGAGGCCGGTCGCCAGCCAGTGGCCGCTGCGGGTGGTGACCTCCTCGCCGTTGATGACCAGGAAGTCCGGTGGCGCGTGCCGCCCCCAGGTGTACGACGCCGAGCTGGTGCTGTGGTCGGAGGAGCCGATGAAGTCGAGCCCGGCCTCGCGGGCGGCTGCGATCATCTCCGGCTGCGTCCGCTTCCCGTCGGAGTGGACGGTGTGCAGGTGCAGGTCGCCGCGGTACCAGCCCGGGCCCGTCCCCGGCACCGACTCCGGAGCCGGTGTGGCGACGAACCGCGGCCCGGGGTCGCCGAAGCGGAGGGTGACAGTGACCTCCCACTTCGTGCCGGGCGGGACGATCGCGTAGGGACCGAGCACGATGTTCCAGACCCCGGCCGTGATCGGGCCCGCGAGGTAGCCGGGCGTCGCCGACCCGCGGGAGAGCCGGAAGCTGCGTCGGGCGCCACCGGACCATCCGCGGAATCCCTTGGCGTTGCCCAGGTCGTGGCCGGACGGGTCGAAGATCCCGATGTCGACCACGTTGTAGCTGAAGCCGACCCCCGTGTCGGTGGGCTCGAAGTCGTAGGAGACCTCGATCTCCCTGACCCCGCCGGGCACCTTGATCGGCAGGTAGTGCCAGTCGGGCGTGGCGGGGCTGGTGAACTCGCCCCGGAAGGTCTTGGTCTCGACGGCTCCGGCGGCCGCCGGCGAGAAGCTCGCCAGGGCGCCGACGGTGACCACGCCCGCCCCCGCCCGCAGCAGGGAGCGCCGGTCGAAGGTGTGGGCGTCGCACATGGTGGTGCAACGAACCGCACGATGGGCCGGTTACGAGGCAGCGGTCAGACGGCGCGGCCGTCGTCGAGGTGGCCGACCATCGACACCTCGAGCGGCTTCTTCTCCCCGACGAACCTCTTCTGCACCAACGTAGCGAGGTAGGTCAGCACCAGGTTGACGACGATGTACATGACCGCCAGCACGATCGCGGTCGGTACCTGGTTCTGGAACCCGTTGTAGATGAGCCTTCCGACGGCCGTCAGGCCGGGGGCGGCGACGGCGTAGCCCAGACTCGTGTCCTTGAGAGCGACCACCATCTGGCTGATGATCGCCGGCAGCATGATCTTGACCGCCTGCGGGAGCAGGATGACGTTCATGACCTGGGTCTTGCGCATCCCGACGGCGTACGCCGCCTCGGCCTGGCCGCGCGGAACCGCCAGGATGCCGGCACGGAACACCTCGGCCAGCACCGCCCCGTTGTAGAGCATGAGGGCGATCACGACGGTCCAGTAGGCGCCTGCTCTCTCCAGCGTTGATGCCGTAGGAGAAGAAGATCAGGACCATCAGCAACAGGACCGGGACCGCACGGAAGAACTCCACGACCGCCCAGCACGGCCAGCGGATCCACGCCTGGTCGGAGAGCTTGCCGACACCGAAGATCAACCCGAACACCACGGCCAGCAGGACCGCGCTGAACGCCATCTGGAGGGTGACCAGCAGTCCGTCGACGAGCAGCGCCTCGATGTAGGCGGGCGTGACGAAGGGCTCCCACAAGGCGTACTCGAGCTGGCCGTTCTCGTAGAGCCGCCAGACGATGTAGGCCAGGACGCCGACCAGGCCGAGGGCCGCGACGACGGTGTAGATCCGGTGCCGGGCGACCGTCGCCGGACCGGGGGCGTCGAAGAGGACGCTGCCGGCCATCAGTCGGGGTCCCCGGGGAATCGGGAGCGGAGCGAGCGATTTCGTGGGGTGTTCATGCGACCCTCCAGCGCCGCTCGAGCCGGTTGGCGAAGAACGAGACGATCTCCACCAGGAACACGAAGATCAGGGCGAAGGAGAGGAAGATCCCGACCCGCTGACCGGGCTCGTTGTTGGTGAAGAACGCCATCCGGAAGTACGCCTCGGCGACCCCGAAGACACCGCAGAGGGTGGTGTTCTTGAGCAGCGCGATCTGCACGCTGGCCAGCGGCGGCACCGACGCCCGGACCGCCTGGGGCAGCACCACCTGGGTCATCGTGCCGCCGAACGGCAGCCCGATCGCGCGGGCTGCCTCGGCCTGACCCAGCGGCACCGCGTTGACGCCAGAGCGCAGTGCTTCGCAGACGAACGTCGAGGTGTAGACGGTGAGGGCGGCGACGCACGCGGCGAAGAGCCTGTTGATGCGGAAGTCGCCGATCACGATGTCGACGAAGTCGAACTGGAGGCCGACCTTCGGCCCGGCGATCCGGAAGAAGATCAGCACGACCAGCAACGGCGTGTTGCGGATGATCGTGACGTAGACGCCGGCGGCCTTGGCGAGCACGCCGATCGGCCCGACTCGCATCGCTGCGAGCAGGGTGCCGAAGACCATCGAGAGGAAGCCCGAGATCAGGAAGAGCAGGACGGTGAGGGTGAACGCGCGTACCACCAGGTCGAGGTTGTCGAGCACGACCTCCACGTGGTCAGCCTCCTGTTCGTGTCAGTGGTCGAGCTGGTGGTGACCGCGGGGTGGCCGGTCGCACCGGCCACCCCGCCGTCATTGCTGCCTGCTCAGGCCTGGCACTCGTCCAGCGCCGGAGGTTCGGGCGTCTCGGCACCGCCCTCACCGAGGGTGGCCTCGAAGGCCTCGGCCCACGAGCCGTCGTCGTACGCCTCCTGGAGCACACCGTTGATCCACTCGCACATCTCGGTCTCCTCCTTGGGATAACCGACCCCGATCCGCTCCTCGGAGAACTCCTGGCCGACGACCTTCATCTCGCCCGGGTTCTGGGCGGCGTAGCCGAGCAGGATCGCACCGTCGGTGGACATCGCCTCGACGGTGCCGTTGAGGACGTCCTCGACGCACTGCGAGTAGTCCGGCGCTGCCGCGGGCACCATGCCCTCGGCCTCGACGTTCTCGATGGACGTCGAGCCGGTGGCCGAGCAGACCTCTTCGCCCTGCAGGTCCTCCTTGCCCTGGATGTCGCTGTCCTCCTTGACCAGGATCTGCTGGCCGGTGACCAGGTAGGGACCGGTCTGGCCGACGATGGCCCGGCGCTCCTCGGTGATGGAGTACGTCGCGAGGACCAGGTCGACGCGACCCTCCTGCAGGTAGGGCTCGCGGTTGTCGGAGATCGTCTCCTCCCAGGTCACGCCGTCGGACTCGGGGTCGATGCCGAGGTCGGCGACGAGCAGCTTGGCGATCTCGACGTCGAACCCGGTCGGGATGTCGGAGGCGGCGTCCTTGAAACCGAGTCCGGGCTGGTCGAACTTCACCCCCACGGTGACCTCGCCGGCTTCGGCGAGCTCGGCCATCTTGGAGCCCTCTTCGAACTTGCCCGATTCGACCTCCTCGGCCTCGACATCCGAGCCTTCGCCACTGCCGGCTTCGCCGCAGGCGGCCAGGCTGAGCGCGAGACCGATGCCGGCTACCGCCGCCTTGGTCCTGATGAGTCGCATCTTCTTTCCCTTCTTCCTGGGCTGTTGCGGTGTCAGTGCTTGAGGATCTTGCCGAGGAAGTCCTTGGCGCGATCCGACTGCGGGTTGGTGAAGAACTCCTCGGGGGTGTTCTCCTCGACAATGGCGCCGTCGGACATGAACAGCACCCGATCGGCGGCCGTGCGCGCGAAGCCCATCTCGTGGGTGACCACGACCATCGTCATCCCCTGCTGCGCCAGGTCGACCATGACGTCGAGGACCTCCTTGATCATTTCGGGGTCCAGGGCCGAGGTGGGCTCGTCGAACAGCATCACCTTCGGATCCATCGCCAGCGCCCGGGCGATCGCCACCCGCTGCTGCTGGCCGCCGGAGAGCTGGGCGGGGTACTTCGCTGCCTGGTGCCCCACGCCGACCCGGTCGAGGAGCTCCTTGGCCCGCCTCTCGGCCTCTTCCTTCTTCTTGCCGCGGACCTTGATCGGCCCAAGGGTGACGTTCTCGAGGATCGTCTTGTGGGCGAAGAGGTTGAAGCTCTGGAAGACCATGCCGACCTCGGCCCGCAGCGCCGCGAGGGCCTTGCCCTCCTGGGGCAGCGGCTGGCCGTCGAGGGTGATCGTGCCTTCGTCGATCGTCTCGAGCCGGTTGATCGCCCGGCACAGCGTCGACTTGCCGCCGCCGGACGGGCCGATGACCACCACGACCTCGCCGCGCTTGATGGTCTGGTTGATGTCCTTGAGCACGTGCAGGTTGCCGAACCACTTGTTGACGCCCTCAAGAACGACGAGCGGCTCGCCCGTCCGGGCGGTGACCGTTTCTTGATCCTGCGCCGTCATGATCGGCAACCTAGCGGGAATGGCCCGGCCCGGCCATCGTGCGGCGGCGAGCCGGACCAAGGGTGACTGTTCCGTGATGTTCCCCAGCAGCGCATGGCCCGTCCGGGCGCACCGTTCGGACGATTGACCGTGCCGGGCGGCGGCCCCACCCTGAGACTGCGGGGCACGAGGGGAGACGGCCATGAGCACGACACCAAGGCGTTCGATTCGTGGTGCGCTCGGCGCGCTCGCCGTCGCCGTGACGCTGCTTGCTGGCTGTGGGGGAGAGGCGGAGCCCTCCGACGCAAACGCCGGGAGCCAGAGCGCGTCGGAGGACGCCGCTGCCGACCTGGAGGCGGGTGCCCCGGACGGGAAGTACGCCGCGTCGTACGTGCTCGAGTCGGCCAACGTCCCCGGCGCGAAGGACGGCGCCAAGGCGACCGGCACCTACGCGTTCACCTTCGACCAGTGCACCGACACCGAGTGCAGCGGGACCGTCAAGGCGCCGGGCGAGGGGAGCTACACCTGGGACGGCACTGAGCTGGTCATGACGTTCGACGAGATCGACAAGACAGATCAATGCGTCGACCAGGGCGGCGAGAAGGTCAAGGGCGCCACGTACCGGATGCACACCGAGCACGAGGCACGCGTCACCCCTGCCGAGGAGGGCGACGACAGCCCGTCGAAGTTCGAGGGCAGCTACGAGCAGGACACGGTCTTCAGCGACTTCAAGAACGGCTGCGAGCCGGCCGGCCCGGACCACCAGGTGGCGAAGTTCTCGCTCGTGCTGGAGCGCAAGTAGCCGCAGCATTTCCCGCCGACCCGGGGTGCCGCCGTACCCTTGTGCGGTCATGATTGAGACAACCACCCGCACCTACGAGGTCGTCACCTACGGGTGCCAGATGAACGTCCACGACTCCGAGCGGCTGACAGGTCTGCTGGAGGACGCGGGGTACGCCGCCGCCCCCCGGGGTGAGCAGGCTGACGTCGTCGTGTTCAACACCTGCGCGGTGCGCGAGAACGCCGACAACCGGCTCTACGGCAACCTCGGACACCTGGCGCCGGTCAAGGCGAAGCACCCGGGCATGCAGATCGCCGTCGGCGGCTGCCTGGCGCAGAAGGACCGCTCCACGATCGTCGAGAAGGCGCCGTGGGTGGACGTCGTGTTCGGCACCCACAACATCGGGTCGCTGCCGGTGCTGCTCGAGCGGGCGCGGGTGCAGGAGGAGGCGCAGGTCGAGATCCTCGAGTCGCTCGAGGTGTTTCCGTCGACGCTGCCGACCAAGCGGGAGTCGGCGTACGCCGCCTGGGTGTCGATCTCGGTCGGGTGCAACAACACATGCACGTTCTGCATCGTCCCGTCGCTGCGCGGCAAGGAGCAGGACCGTCGTCCCGGGGACGTGCTGGCCGAGATCCGCGCGCTGGTCGCCGAGGGCGTCAGTGAGGTGACGTTGCTGGGTCAGAACGTCAACTCGTACGGCGTCGAGTTCGGCGACCGGGCCGGCCTTCTCCAAGCTGCTGCGCGCGTGCGGGGAGATCGAGGGGCTGGAGCGGGTGCGCTTCACCTCGCCGCACCCGGCGGAGTTCACCGACGACGTGATCGCGGCGATGGCGGAGACGCCGAACGTGATGCCGCAGCTGCACATGCCGCTGCAGTCCGGGTCGGACCGCATGCTCAAGGCGATGCGGCGTTCCTACCGCCAGCGGAAGTTCCTCGGCATCATCGACCGGGTCCGCGAGGCGATGCCGGAGGCGGCGATCACCACCGACATCATCGTCGGCTTCCCGGGCGAGACCGAGGAGGACTTCCTGGAGACGATTGCACGTCGTCCGGGAGGCCCGCTTCTCCGGAGCGTTCACGTTCCAGTACTCCAAGCGACCCGGCACCCCCGCCGCCGTACTCGACGACCAGGTGCCGCCATCGGTCGTGAAGGACCGCTACGAGCGGCTCGCCGCCTTGGTCAACGACGTCGCCTGGTCGGAGAACAAGAAGCTGGTCGGCCGCAAGGTCGAGCTGATGGTCTCCGAGGGTGAGGGACGCAAGGACGCCGCCACCCACCGGCTCTCCGGCCGCGGTCCCGACAACCGGCTCGTGCACTTCACGCCGGACTTCTCCTGGGTGGAGACGGTCGAGCCGTCCGTCCTGGCGACATGGTCACGGTCGAGATCACGCGCGCCGCCCCGCACCACCTCGTCGCGGACGGGCCCGTGCTCGACCTGCGTCGTACCCGCTCCGGAGACGCATGGGAGGCCCGGCGCGCCACGCCGGCGCCGGCCGGAGTCTCGCTCGGCATGCCGGCCATCGGCGTGCCGGCCCCGCTCCCCGAGGCCCCTGCCTGCCGCTGACCCCGGTGGTTGAGGTGCGAGGAGCGCTAGCGACGAGCCTCGAAACCCCGGAACTGTAGGTGGGGCGGTGGGGAGCTCGGTCGCCGCCCTGCATTGGTCCGGGGGCTTCGAGGCTCGGGCCTTGACGGCCCTCGCACCTCAACCTCCGGTGAGCGGCCCACGCCCCTCAACCGCCGGAACGCGGCTTGGCCCTCGGAGGTTGAGGTGCGAGCGGAGCGAGCCTCGAAACCCCGTGAGTGATGGCAGCGCCCTCACCACGGTGGGCGCGGGCCCTGAGGCGGCCCTCGCACGTCAGCCATCGGATCGGGCACGTCTCGAGGAGCGCGGCGGGCGACTCGCAAGGTCAGGGAGGTCGCTGAGGCGACCCTCGATCAACGCAACTCGTTTCGCCCTGCCCCAGCCCTGGATCTGCTTCTCGTAGCGAAAGGCATCCTCGACCCGCCGGAACTCAGCTGCCCACACCAAACGGACTGGTCGTCGACGGCGCAACCTCGTGTACGCCGAACCAAGGCCCAGGTTGTGCTGGCTGACTCGGCGCTCGAGGTCCGTCGTGCTGCCGACGTAGAGCGATCCGTCTGCGCACTCGACGATGTAGGTCCAGGGCATGGTCCGGTCATGCCCGCCACTGTCGGCTTGGACACGCGCCGGTTTCGGCTTGTGGACAACGGCCCTGCGCGGGTGCGGGGGTTTCGAGGCTCGGGCCTTGACGGCCCTCGCACCTCAACCTCCGAGGACGGCTCGCGCCTCACCTGAGAACGGCACTCGCGCCTCAACCTCCGAGGAACGGCCCTCAACTCGGAAGGCTGCCTCAACCTCCGAGGAACGGCCCTCGCACCTCAACCTCCGACTACTTCGAGCGTGGGTCGACGCTGGAGTAGCCCGACTTCGGGGGCAGGCCTTCGGGGTTCTCCTCCGGGTTGCCGGGGCTCTGCTCGGGAGGCGTGTCCTCGTCGTCCGAGCGATCGGCAGGAGTGACGTCGCGGATGCCGTCGGTGGACTCCTGGTCCGGACCGGTGGGGCCGGTGCGCTCGCTGCTCACACCCATCCCGCCGGCCGCGCCGTCGGGGCCGTTGGCGTTCGGGTTGGAGTCGCGGATGTCGGTCTCCGGTCGTTCCTTCTCGCCCATGTCGCCTCCTCAGGCAGGGGGCTCGGTCGGCTGGTCTTCATTCTCGCCCGTCTCGTCGTCGGGCTCCTGCTGCTTGTCGTCGCCCTCGGCGATCTCGTCGGGCATCGCGTCCTCGACGGCCGGGTTGTCCTCGGGTTGCAGCTCGGGCGTGGCCGGGCCTCCGGGGGTGTCACCGAACTCGCCGGAGTCGTCGATCGCGTCCGCGCCACCCGGGAACTTCTCCGGGGTCTCGGCCTCCGGCTCGGGCTTGGCTCCGAGGTCGTCGTCACTCATCTGTCGCCTCCTGAGAAACCATGGGTGAGGTACTTGGTGTCCGTACCCAGCGACCGCAGGGCCATGAGTTCGTGCGGCACCACGGGGTCGGGCAGCGCGTCGAGCGAGCACCAACGCAGGTCCGCGCACTTGTCCGGCTCGAGAATACGGGGCTCCCCGGACCAGCCCCGTGCGCTGAAGAAGAAGTCGACCCGCTCGTCGATCGGCTCGCCTCCGCGGGTGCGCTGCATCGTGAACTCGAAGACCGGCTCGACCCCGGTCAGGCCGAGCTCCTCGAGCGCCTCGCGCCGTACGGCGTCGTACGCCGTCTCGCCGCGCTCGACGTGACCCGCGGCGGCCGCGGCCCAGTGGCCGTCCATGTAGCCGGTGTTCTGGCGGAGCTGGAGCAGCACCTCGTCGTCGCGCAGGAGGAAGAGGTACGACGCCGGGACGACGACGAAGCGGTCGGTCACTCGCCGCCGGATCCGTCGGAGGGCTCGTCCAGGGAGGTCGCGGCGTTCTCCTCCTGCTGGTCGCGGTGCTTCTCGTCCTGGGTGGGTTCGTCCGAATCCGCCCGGCCACCACCGACCGGCTCTTTCCCGTGCCGGGTGGGCTCACCGGAGTCCGGGGCGGCTTCGCCAGGGGTGTCCGGTCCGGCCGGGGCGTCGGTGCGTTGCGGCCCGCCGGGCGGGGCCGGCGCGTCGATCCCGCCCTGACCGTGCGGGTCGGTGGGTCCCTGCGGGGCGTCCTTGTCGTCGTCGCTCACGGAGAATCCCGGTTCAGCGGGCCGGCCGGGCGGGGCCGCCGAGGTCGCCGTCGTTCTTGCCGTCCAGCTTGTCGAGGGCTTCCTTGGTCTTGCCCCGGCCCTGGTGGATCTGCCCGGAGTACTTGCCCTTGGTCTTCTTGTCGGCCATCGCGGCGGCCTTGTCGATGCCACCCGCGATCTTGTCGCCGTGCTGGTCGACGGCGGTCTTGGCCCTGCCCTTGAGCTTGTCCACGAATCCCATGGCTGCTCCTTCACGTCGATGCCGCGCCGGGGTCGGCCCCGGCGCTTTGCCAGACTAGCCGCATGTCCGTCGCCCCGATCGTGGCCGTCGTCGGGCCCACCGCATCGGGGAAGACGGACCTCTCGCTCGACCTGGCCGAGGGCCTCGGCGGGGAGGTCGTCAACACCGACGCCATGCAGGTCTACCGCGGGATGGACATCGGGACGGCGAAGCTGCCCGAGGCGGAGCGCCGCGGGATCCGGCACCACCTCCTCGACACGCTCACGGTGCGAGACCCGCTGACGGTCGCCGAGTTCCAGCGGCAGGCCCGCGCCGTCATCGCCGAGCTGCGACAGCGGCGCACCACGCCGGTGCTGGTCGGGGGGTCGGCGCTCTACACCCGGGCGGTCGTCGACCGCTTCGAGTTCCCCGGCACCGACCCCGAGGTCCGCGCCCGGCTGGATGCCGAGCTCACCGAGCTCGGACCACACGCGCTGCACGAGCGGCTGCGGAAGCTGGATCCCGAGGCAGCGGAGCGGATCCTGGCCGAGAACGGGCGCCGGATCGTGCGCGCGCTCGAGGTCATCGAGATCACCGGGCAGCCGTTCACGGCCAGCCTGCCCCAGCTCGAGTACGTCGACCCGCTCACGATCCAGGTCGGGGTCGAGATCGACCGGCCCACGCTGGACGACCGCATCGAGCAGCGGGTGGACCACATGTTCGAGGCGGGACTGGTCGACGAGGTGGAGCGACTGCTCGGCGAGGGGCTCGCCGACGGGCGGACGGCCTCTCGCGCGATCGGCTACCGCGAGGTGGCGTCGTACCTCTCCGGCGACCTGTCGCTGGACCAGGCTCGGGAGCGCACGCTCGTCGCCACCCGACGGTTCGCGCGCCGGCAGGAGTCGTGGTTCCGCCGCGACCCACGCATCGTGTGGGTGCGGTACGACGACCCCGAGCGCACCGACCGCGCGCTGGCGGCGGTTCGGGGGCTGGGGTAGGGCCTCGACAACCGGCGGTCGCGCGGGTGAAGGTGGAGCATGCCCCCATCGCCTCGGGAAGTCCTCTTCGCCGCCGCCGTCGCGGCCCTCACCCTCGTCGCCACGATCCAGGTGCCGGCTGAAGCAGTCGTTGCCGAGCCGCCCAAGGTCCCCACGGCCCGGGGATCCGGCGGCGCGGTGTCCTCGGTCGACCCCTATGCCACCCAGATCGGGCTGGAGGTCCTGCGCAACGGCGGCAACGCCACCGACGCGGCAGTCGCCACCGCGGCGGCTCTCGGCGTGACCGAGCCCTACAGCGCCGGCATCGGCGGCGGCGGATTCTTCGTGCACTACGACGCCGACACCGGCCAGGTGCAAACGATCGACGGTCGGGAGACCGCGCCGATGGGCATGCCCGACGACGCCTTCGTCAACCCCGCGACCGGCCAGCCCTACAGCTTCCCCCACCAGGTCAGCAGCGGCCTCTCGGTCGGAGTGCCCGGAACCCTCGCCACGTGGCAGCGGGCGCTCGACCGGTGGGGGACTCGCAACCTGTCGCAGTCGATGCGCCCGGCGACCCGACTCGCGCGTGACGGCTTCGTCGTCGACCAGACCTTCCGCCAGCAGACGGCGGACAACCAGGAGCGGTTCGCGCAGTTCACCTCCACCCGGGAGCTGTTCCTGCCTGGTGGCAGCCCACCGCCAGTCGGGTCGACGTTCCGCAACCCCGACCTCGGGGACACCTACGAGCTGATCGCAGAGCGCGGCCTGCGGGCGTTCTACCGGGACGCGCTGGCCCGCGACATCGTCGCGACCGTGCAGGACCCGCCGACGACCCCGAATGCCACGCTCCCCGCACCGCCCGGCTACATGCAGCGGTCGGACCTCACCGGCTACCGCGTGCTCGACCGGGCGCCGACGCACTCCGGCTACCGGGGGTACGACGTCTTCGGCATGCGGTCCTCCTCCAGCGGCGGCACGACCGTCGGTGAGGCGCTCAACATCCTCGAGCAGTACGACCTGGCCGCGCATGTCCGACCAGGACGCCCTGCACCGCTACCTCGAGGCCGGCGCGCTGGCCTTCGCCGACCGGGGGAAGTACTTCGGCGACGAGCGCTTCGTCGACGTCCCCGTCGACGACCTGCTCTCCGACGTGTTCGCCGAGGAGCGGGCGTGCCTGATCAACCCGACCCAGGCGATGGCGAAGCCGGCACCGGCGGGCAGCGTCGCGAACTACGACGGCGACTGCTCGACCCCCAACACCGATCCCGCCCGTGACAACGACACCGAAGGGCTCTCGACCACCAACCTGACGGTCAGCGACCGGTGGGGCAACGTCGTTGAATACACCCTCACCATCGAGCAGACCGGTGGCGCCGGCATCGTCGTACCGGACCGCGGCTTCCTGCTCAACAACGAACTGACCGACTTCACCACGACCGTCTTCCCGGTGCCGGAGAGCGACCCCAACCGGCCCGAGCCGGGCAAGCGGCCGCGCAGCTCGATGTCGCCGACGATCGTGCTGGAGGACGGGGAGCCGTTCGTGGCGCTCGGGTCTCCGGGCGGGTCGACGATCATCACCACCGTCCTGCAGATGCTGTTCAACCGGATCGACCGGGGGATGACCATCGAGCAGGCGATGGCGGCGCCGCGCGCGTCGCCGCGCAACAACACGCCCGGTGCTGGCCGAGCCGGCGTTCAGCACTGCCTACGCCGAGCTGCTGGCGGCCTACGGCCACACGCTCGCGCAACACTCCCGGAGATCGGGGCGGCCACGGCGATCGAGTTCGGACCCGGTGGTCTGCTGACGGCGGTCGCCGAGCCCACCCGCCGGGGTGGCGGGTCGGCCGCGGTGGTCACACCGGCACCTTGACGGCGTACCTTGGGGTGGTGCCCTCCAGCTACCCCTTCCTCAAGGGCCACGGCACCGAGAACGACTTCGTGCTGCTGCCCGACCACGACGGGTCGGTGCACGGCGACCTGGCCGCGGCGCGCGTGACCGCCCTCTGTGACCGGCGTGCCGGCATCGGTGGCGACGGGGTGCTGCGGGTGATCCGCACCGCGGTGGTGGACCCGAGCCAGGCCGCGGACGCGGAGTGGTACATGGACTACCGCAACGCCGACGGGTCCCTCAGCGAGATGTGCGGCAACGGCATCCGGCTCTTCGCCCGGCACCTCGTCGACGAGGGGCTGGCCGACCCGCGCGGAGCCATCCCGATCGCGACGCGCGACGGCGTCAAGCTGCTCACCGTCGAGGGCGATCGGATCACCGCCGACCTCGGCAACCCGAAGGTGCTGGGCGAGACCATGATCGGGATCGGCGACCGGTGCTGGCCGGCCCGGCACGTCGACATGGGCAACCCGCACGCGGTGGTCTTCGTCGACGACCTGTCCGAGGCAGGACCGTTGCTCGAACCGCCGGTCCACGACACGGCCGTCTTCCCGCAGGGCGTCAACGTGGAGTTCGTCGTACGACGCGTCCGACCGGCACGTCGCGATGCGGGTCCACGAGCGCGGATCGGGCGAGACCCGCTCCTGCGGGACGGGCGCCTGTGCCGCGATGGTCGGGTCCGCCCTGGCCGACGGGCGCTCGCCCAGCGACGACCTGGCCTACCGGGTCGACCTGCCCGGCGGGACGCTCACGGTCACCTGGACCTCCGGCGACCGGTCCTGCTCACCGGGCCGGCCGTCGTCGTCGCCCGCGGCACCACCTCGCTCTGACGGTCGGTGCGCCTCAGCGTGCGCCGGGGCGCACCCGCGGGCACCCGACCCACTCACTAGGATCGAGCGCCATGGACATCACCGGATCCTCAGCCCTCGTCACCGGCGCCGCCTCGGGCATCGGTGCCGCCGTCGCCCGCCAGCTGGCCGCCGCCGGAGCCAAGGTCGTCGTGGCCGACCTGCAGGCCGACAAGGGCGAGGCGCTCGCCAAGGAGATCGACGGCGCGTTCGTGCAGGTCGACGTCACCGACACCGAGCAGATCAAGGCCGCGGTCACCCGGGCCGCCGAGCTCGGCCAGCTCCGGATCCTGGTCAACTCCGCCGGGATCGGCTGGGCCCAGCGCACTATCGGCCGGGACGGCGAGTTCGACTCCGCCCACGACCTCGAGGCGTTCAAGAAGGTGATCGCGATCAACCTGATCGGCACCTTCGACGCCGTCCGGCTGGCCGCCACCGAGATGAGCAAGCTCGAGCCCACCGAGTCCGGCGAGCGCGGCGCGATCGTCAACCTCGCCAGCGTGGCGGCGTTCGACGGCCAGATCGGGCAGGCGGCGTACTCCGCGTCCAAGGGCGGTGTTGTCGGGATGACCCTCCCCGTGGCCCGCGACCTGTCCGCCGCCGGGATCCGGCTCAACACCGTGGCGCCCGGGCTGATCGACACCCCGATCTACGGCGAGGGCGAGGCGTCGGAGGCGTTCAAGGCCAAGCTGGGCGAGAGCGTGCTGTTCCCCAAGCGGCTCGGCGACCCCGAGGAGCTCGCGTCGATGGTGGTCGAGTGCCTGCGCAACACCTACATGAACGGCGAGACCGTCCGCGTCGACGGCGGCATCCGGATGCCCCCGAAGTAGGCGTCGTCCGGACATTCGAGTTGTGGACGAGCGGTCCACGCTGAACGTCACGGACGACGCTAAACCCGCGTGCGGCACCCGCAGGCCGACCTAGGCTGGGGTGCAGGATGACGAACGCATCAGAATTCAACCTCGACGACGAGCTCTCCGAGACCAGCGACTGGGACACCGACGACTGGGAAGATGGGGAGCTCGAGTCGGGTGACGCCGAAGCCTGGACCGACGAGCCCGACCCCGAGGAGGCCGAGAGCCTCACGGGCGGTGACCACGACCTCGCCGAGCGGCACGCCCTGCGTCGGGTCGCGGGGCTGTCGACCGAGCTCGAGGACATCACCGAGGTCGAGTACCGCCAGCTCCGGCTCGAGCGGGTCATCCTGGTCGGCGTGTGGACCTCGGCCGCGGTCGAGGACGCCGACAACTCCCTGGCCGAGCTCGCGCTGCTCGCCGAGACCGCCGGCTCGCAGGTGCTCGACGCGCTCTACCAGCGGCGGCAGAAGCCCGACCCCGCGACGTACGTCGGCCGCGGCAAGGTCGACGGCCTCCGCGAGATCGTCCAGGCGACCGGGGCCGACACCGTCATCTGCGACGGGGAGCTCGCGCCGAGCCAGCTGCGCAACCTCGAGGACCGGCTCAAGGTCAAGGTCGTCGACCGGACCGCGCTGATCCTCGACATCTTCGCCCAGCACGCGAAGTCGAGGGAGGGCCAGGCGCAGGTCGAGCTGGCCCAGCTCAACTACATGAAGCAGCGGCTCCGCGGCTGGGGCGGCCAGCTCTCCCGCCAGGCCGGTGGCCGGGTCGGCGCCGCCGGTGGCGGCATCGGCGGCCGTGGCCCCGGTGAGACCAAGATCGAGACCGACCGGCGCCGGATCAACACCAAGATCGCCAAGCTCCGCCGGGAGCTGAAGGACATGAAGGGCACCCGCGACACCAAGCGCCAGGAGCGCCGTCGCCACCACATCCCGAGCGTCTCGATCGCGGGCTACACCAACGCCGGCAAGTCCTCGCTGCTCAACCGGCTCACCGACGCCGGGGTGCTGGTCGAGGACTCACTGTTCGCGACGCTCGACCCGACCACGCGGCGGACGACGACCACGGACGGCCGGGTCTACACGATGAGCGACACGGTGGGCTTCGTCCGCCACCTGCCCCACCAGCTGGTGGAGGCGTTCCGCAGCACGCTGGAGGAGGTGGCCGACTCCGACCTGATCCTGCACGTCGTCGACGGGTCCCACCCCGACCCCGAGGGCCAGCTGACCGCGGTGCGGGAGGTGTTCGCCGAGATCGGCGCCGACCGGGTGCCCGAGCTGGTCGTGATCAACAAGGCCGACGTCGCCGACCCGATGGTGGTCGCCCGGCTCCGGCAGCGCGAGCCGCACTCGGTGGTCGTCAGCGCCCGGACCGGCGAGGGGATCACCGACGCCCTCGCCCTCATCGAGGACGAGCTGCCGCGGCCCGACGTGGAGTTCAGCGCGCTGCTGCCCTACGAGCGCGGCGACCTGATCAACCGGCTGCACCAGCACGGCGAGATCGCGTCGATGGAGCACACCGCCGACGGCACCCTGGTCTCCGGTCGCGCCAACGAGGACCTCGCCGGCGAGCTGGCGGCGTACGCCGTCTGAACGCTCTACGACAGTCGCATAGTCCGGAACACGTCGCCAGTGACATGGGCTGCCGCAGATCCTGCGGAGCGTGCCGGACTATCCGGTCGGGTCAGGCGGTCACGACCTCCGGCGACGACGCTGCAGCGGCGCTGGCCGACTCCGCGCGGGCGATCCGGCGACCGAGGATGCCGAACGCGAACATCACCGGCAGCGCGGCGCTGCCCATCGAGGTGACCATCATGATCCCGAACGCCAGCGGGATGATCAGCGTGAGCAGCACCGCCGGCGAGCACGGCCGGAACCGCTTGGCCAGCAGCGTGATGCCGAGCAGTCGTCGAGAAGACCAGCATCCCCAGAAGCCCGGGCACGGTCACGAACCAACCCAGCGTGAACAGCGTCGCCTCGATCGCCGTCGCCGTTGTAGTCGCCGGTCCACTGCGTCCAGTAGTCCAGGAAGACCGCCAGCGTGGCGATCGAGTACGAGCCGATCGGCGAGCCGCCAGGCCCACTTCTCGAAGCCGCGCGGCTCCCGGCGGCGATAGACCACGAACGCGCAGAGCGTGAACGCGACGAAGACCGGCAGCCAGATCTTGCCGTAGGTGACGTAGACGAGGTCGGTGAGACGATGTCGGGATTGCCCCAGTCCAGCAGCGGTGCGAGCAGGTCGTCGGCGGCTCGGCCCAGGCCGCGGTGAGCGGGTACTCGAGGTCCTCCTGGCCGTCGGCGGTGCGGAACCTGGCCAGCGCGTGCAGCTGCCCCACCACCAGGCCCACCCAGGCCATCACCCAGGCGAACCGGCCGATCTCGCGGTCGTGTCCAGTCAGCATGTCTCCTCCTCGGAGTCGGTACGTCGGAACGGACTCCGAGCGTGGCCCCGGCAGGGGTCGGGTCGTCAACCGTGGAGTCGGACTACGGGTCCACCCCGAGGTGGACGCGCGGGCGCTCCGGCCGCCGTACTCTCAGGCTCGTGACGGAGGAGTCGCGGCTGGGCTGGAAGGACGCCCTGGTGCCGGCGGTGCTGCTGGTCCTGGGCGCCGCCGAGCTCGCCACGCTCGGGACGACCGGGTGGGTTCCGTCGATCGGGCTCGAGGCGCTCGCTGCCCTGGTCCTGGTGTTCCGGCGGACACGGCCCGTCGTGGCGGTACCGTGCTCGGCCCTGGTGCTGATGGCGATCCCGCTGACCGGCACGCAGATGCAGGAGGCGGCGACCCCGATCTTTGACGCCGATCTTCTTCTACGTGCTCGGGATCTACAGCCTGGGCCGGTACCTCGGCACCCGAGCGGGCTGCTGACGCTGGTCCTGACCCTGGTGCTGGTCTTCGCCGACTTCGGCTTCGACCCCAGCGACAACGACTGGACCGACTTCGTGTTCGTGCTGTCGCTGGCGGTCCCGCCGTACGTCTTCGGCCGGATCTCGCGGAAGCTCGCCGAGCAGGCCGAGCTGCTCGCCCGAGCCAGCGAGCAGCTCCGCGACCAGGCGGTCCGCGACGAGCGGGACCGGATCGCCCGCGAGCTGCACGACGTGATCGCCCACTCGGTGAGCGCGATGGTGGTGCAGACGGCGGCGGCGCAGGACCTGGTCCGCTCCGACCGGACCGGGCCGCCGAGTGCTCGAGATGCTCGCGTCGGTCGCGGAGACCGGCCGGGAGGCGCTGGCCGAGACCGGCCGGCTGCTGCACCTGATCCGCGACGACGCCGACGAGCTGGGCCTGCGGCCGGCGCCCGGGCTGGCCGACGTGCCCGGGCTGGTCGCGTCGTTCCGCGAGGGTGGGCTCGCGGTCGAAGCGTCGGTCGACCTGCCGGAGCGTCCCGTTCCCGGCCGGCGGGGTCGACGTCTCGGCGTACCGCGTCGTGCAGGAGGCGCTCACCAACGCGCTCAAGCACGCCGCCGGCCCGGTGCGGCTGTCCGTGGACGCCGCAGACCACGAGCTGCGGATCTCGTGCTCCAACGCGGTCGGCCCCGGCGGCGCGAACGGCTCCGGGCTGGGCCTGCAGGGGATGGCCGAGCGGGTCGGCGTGCTCGGCGGGACGCTGCGGCACGGCGCGCAGGGCGACCGGTTCGAGCTCGAGGTGACGATCCCGCTCCATGAGGCCACGCAATGACCCGGGTGGTGGTGGCCGACGACCAGGAGCTGGTCCGGTCGGGCCTGCAGCTGGTGCTCGAGGCGCGGGGCTGCGAGGTGGTCGGGACGGCGGGCGACGGCGCGAGGCGGTCGAGGTGGTGCGCCGTACCGAGCCGGACGTGGTGCTGATGGACATCCGGATGCCGGTGATGGACGGGATCGCGGCGACCCGGGAGCTGACGAGCGCGGGGGTGCCGACCCGGGTGCTGGTGCTGACGACGTACGACCTCGACCGCTACGTGTACGACGCCCTCGAGGCCGGGGCAGCCGGGTTCCTGCTCAAGGCGACAAGGCCACCCCTCCGACCGGCTGGTCGAGGGCATCCGGACCGTCTGCGCGGGGAGTCGCTGCTGGCGCCGAGCTGACCCGGCGGCTGATCGAGGAGTACCTCCGCCACCCGCCGGCCGACGGCGAGCAACAGGCCTGGGCGGGCTGACCGACCGAGAGCGGCAGGTGCTGGTGCTGATGGCCCGCGGGCTGTCCAACGACGAGATCGCGGGCGAGCTGGTGGTCGCCAGGCGACCGTGAAGACCCACGTGAACCGGGTGCTGGCGAAGCTGGGGGTCGACCACGCGGGTGCAGGCGGTCGTGCTGGCCTACGAGACGGGGCTGGTCCGGAAAGAGCAGCGATAGTCCGTGACGTTCCGGTCGTTGATCCCACCCAATCACGACCGAAACGTCACGGACTATCCGTTTGGGGGTCAGGCACAGAACGAGCCGAGCCCGCGCGGACGGGGGCAACCGCGCAGGCCCGGCTCTGTTCCTGGGTCCTCAGCGACCTTCGACGATGCGGAGAGCCAGTCGAGGGCACACCTTGACGGCCTCCTTCGCGTGGTCCATGAGCTCCTTGGTGAGGGGTCCCTTCACGATCGGGTATCCCCACTCGTCGAGGTCGACCAGCTCCGGGAGCACCTCGTGGCACAGGCCACGGGCCTCGCAGGAGGGCCAGTCGACACGCAGCACCTGGGCCATCACGCCACCTCGAGGATCCGGGTGAAGCTGTCGCCGACCAGCTCGCGGCTGCCGGCCTTCAGGTCGCAGCGGCCGTGGGCGTGGGCCTCCACCTCGGCCGGGAAGGTCGAGAGCATCGAGTTGACCAGGCGGACCGTGCCGTCCGGGTGGGCGCAGGCGCCCCGTCGGACGACCAGGTTCGACAGCTGCTCGACGCGCTCCAGGCCGCCGTGACCGTCGTGGACGGCGGTCAGTGCCGTGGCCAGCGCCGGGAGCCCGTTGAAGCAGGGGCCGCAGCGACCGGCGCTCTGGCCGGCGAGGTACTCGACGGTCCGGGTGGTGAGGGACACCGGGCAGTCCGGCGACGAGCAGCACGAGGCCGGCGCCGAGCGCATTGCCCATGGCGCGCATCTTGTTGACCGACACCTTGGCGCTGGCCAGGGTCTCCCAGGTCGCCCACGCTCCGTGGAACCCACCGACCATGGCCGGGAGGCCGTGCCGGTCGTGGGGGATGTAGTCACGCAGCCGGTCGCCGTACGCCGCCTCGGCCACGATCGGCACCGAGCCGGGCATGTTCATGGTGAGCAGGGTGCCGCCGGGCTCCTCGGCGGTGCCGATGGAGGCGTACTCCTCCTCGCCACGCAGCACGAGCAGGCCGACACGGGCCCACGTCTCGCCGTTGCTGAGCAGGGTCGGGCGGCCGTTCAGCCCCTTGATCGCCTCGGGTGCCCAGGTGGTGGCCGGCAGGTTGGGCCGACCGGAGAGCAGCTCGACGACCGCGCGGGCCTGGCCCGCGACGAAGCGCGAGGAGGCCGTGCTGGTGTAGATGTTGACACCGTCGTTCCGCTCGGCGATCGCGGCCTTCATCGCCCTGGCCGCGCCCGGTCGCTCGCCCGGCAGGACGACGTGCACCTTGCGGGTGCGCAGCGCCTTGGCGGTCGCGACCACGCCGTCCAGGACGAGGTGCGGACGGGTGAGTGCCAGCGCGTGGTCCTTGGCGCTGGCCAGCTCGCCCTCGCTCATGTTGACGACCAGGACCGGGCGGGACCCCTTGAGGATCGTCTCCAGCTTGATGGCGAAGGGGAACGCCGCGCCGCCTCGACCGCGGACCTGCATCCGCTTCACGAGTCGCGTGCAGCTCCTTGCCGGTCAGGTGCGGGATCGGGCCGTACTGGGCGCGGTGGGCGGCGAGCGACGGGCCGTTCTCGATGCCGGCGAGCAGCGCCGGACCGGGACGGACGGTCACCTCCATGGGCGCCGGGACCGGAGAGGCGGGGCGCCCGTCCTCAACACGCGTCAGGTGGGGCTCCAGGTAGGTGGTGGTCACTTCAATCCTCCAGGGGTGGTTGAACTTGCCGAGGTGCGGTCGATGACAAGGCGGCCGAGGCGAAGGGCCGCGGCGAGGGGTACGGCGATGGCGCAGACAACGGTCAACACCCACATGCTGTCGGTCATGTCGGTGCCGACGCCGATGCCGTGTCCGATGGCGAGGGCCCACAGGGCGTAGGCGCTCACGTGGAGCCCGCGCCACAGGTTGTGGTTCATGCGGGTGCGGAACAGGCTGGTGACGACGACGATGATCGTCAGGTCAACGGCGAGGGCGCCGAAGCCGACCCAGAGCGGCTCGTAGCTCCCCACGAACGGGATGAAGACCTCCCACCAGCGGATCTCCACGAACTCGTCGAGCACCGCCGTCACGAGGTGGCCGAGGAGCAGCAGGACCGAGAGCAGGGCCACGTTGCGGTGGAACGTCTGGGTGACGAACCGGGGGACCCGGCCCGCGGGGCGGCCGCCGATGGCGAGCACACCGAGGACGGTGGTGGCCGTCAGCAGGACGATCGCGACGACCCCCGTGCTGCGGTTGAGGTACCAGAGGATGGGACCTTCCAGACCCAGGCTCTCCATGATGCCGGACATCAGGCTGCGCTCCTTTCGAGGTCCTCGGCCGGCCAGTTGCCGGTGCGGGTGACGTTTCCGTGGGCGTCGACGAGCCGGGCGGTGACGCCCAGGTCGCCGAGCCAACCCGTCGCGTCGTCCCCGAGGACGATCGACGCCGTGCTGGCGGTGTTGGCGGCGGTGCAGCTCGACCCGATCGCGGTCACCGTGCGCCAGACCTCGGAGGCCGGGGCGCCGGTGCGGGGGTCCAGCAGGTGGTGGCGGACAGCTCCGCCGCGCTTCCAGCGGCGGACCTGGGTGCTCGAGGTCGCCAGACCTCCGCAGACCAGGCCGACCAGCGCGTCGGCGGAGGCTCCGGGCTTCTCGGAGATCGCGACGTGCCAGGGGTCCCAGTCGGGGCAGGCGATCCGGATGTCACCGCCGAGGCTGACGATGGCGGGGACTCCGAGCTGCTGCTCGATCCCGGCGGCGATCATGTCGGAGGCCCAGGCCTTGCCGACCGAGCCGAGGTCGAGGGCGGTGCCGTCCGGCACCCGGATGGCGCCGGTGTGGTCGATCCCGATCTCCTGCCAGCTGTCGAGGGACGGGCCGGGGTCGGTCCAGGGGAACTGAAGGGTGTCGGCGCGTTCGCTCAGCTGGTCGAAGTCCCGGTCGTAGCCGAGCTGGACCATCGGCCGGCCGAGCAGCGGGTGGACGAGGCCTCCGCTCTGCTTCGCGGCGTCGCACGCGGCCTCGACCGCGGCGATCAGCAGCGGGTCGACCTCGGTCCACTTGCCCGCGTTCCGGTTGGCCCGGGTCAGGTCCGAGTCCTCGCGGAACCGGCTGCAGGTCGCGTCGATGTCGGCCAGGACCCGCTTCGCGAGGCGGACGGCGTCGGCCAGGCCGCCCGGACGGCGTACCGCCAGGAAGGCGTAGGTGCCGAGAGCGTCGAAGCGCGCGTGCGTCGTGGTCATGTCAGGAACCGCTGCTCGGTGCGGGCGGCGGGGGCGGCGGGGGCGGAGCCGGTGCTGGTGCCGGGGCGGCGGGGGCCGGCGCCGGGGCAGCGGGTGCCGGGGCGGACGCCGGAGCGGAGGAGACGGGAGCGGCGGCCGGAGCGGCGGCACCCGACGAGCCCGTGCTGACCGGAGCGACGGCGCCGCCCGATCCGGGAGCTGCGCTGGTCGCCGCGGCCTGCACGTACTGTGTCGTGGTCCGCGTGACGTAGGGCCGCTGCTTCAGCGTGGCGTTGGCGGCGGCAGTGGCTTCGGCGTACTTGGCCTGCTGGCGGGCGTACTTCTTGGCCCATGCCTTGGCGGCCTTTGCCTCCTCGGCGGCCTTGGCGGCCTGCTGGTCGGCGAAGTCCTGGGCGGCGACCCCGACGATCCACCCGGTGGCGGTCAGGGCTCCGGCCGTGCTCACACCGGTGACAGCGGTGACGGCGAGGCGGTAACGGTCTCGGTGGCGGTGGCTGTAGCTCATGCCACAACAGTCCTCGCGCCAAGACAAGGGCGCCTCATCGTCACATTAAGAATCTGTTATGCGGCGACCGGCTTAAGGAAGCCTTGATGTAACGGAGATGTGCCCATAGGGAAGGTCCATGTGACATCAACGCCATGAACCTCAAAAGCATGCTCGTCGCAGGGGCCGCCACAGTCGCCGGTGTAGCCGGTGGCGTCGCGGTCTACCAAGTCACTGCACCCGCAGCAACGGAGCACGCGGCCCCCGAGGCGGTCGCCGCGACTCCCAAGGCACGTGCCGCCAAGAGCGAGACACGCTATGCCCCCTGCCGCCCACCCTCGGTCCTCGAGGCCGGGAAGTGCGTCACCACAGCCGTTCGCACCGTCACCCTGCCGGCACCGGCCGCCCCGGCGCCGGAAGCGGCGGCGCCGTCGTCGTCGGGATCCGGGGCTGCCGCGCCATCAGCCCCGGCACCGGCTCCCAGGGCAGCCGCCCCGGCAGCTCCGGCCCCGGCCGCTCCTGCCCAGCAGCCTGCCCAGCAGCCGGCACAGCCGGCTGGCCATTCCGGTCGTTGACTACGAGGACAGCGACTGCCAGAAGTGGCACGAAGGCGACGCCGACGACGCCGAGGAAGCGCAGGACGACTACGAGGACTGCATGGAGGACAGCGCGGAAGAGCGTGAGGATGCCCGGGAGGACGCTCGCGACCGCGATGACGACGCGCGCGACGACGACTGACGCGGCGTCAGCCGGCCGCCAGCGGCAGGGTCACCTCGACGGTGGTCCCGCCCTCCTGACCGGGGCCGAACGTGAGGTCACCCCCGGAACCAGCCGCCGTACGACGAGCGATGTCCAGGCCCAGCCCGGTCGACCCGAGCCGATCACCGGCTCGGGTGGCCGGGCCCGGCCCGTTGTCGGACGACGACGAGTCGGACCGTCCCGTCCTCCTCGCCGAGCCGGACCGCGAAGGCGGTCTGTTCGGGAGTGTGCGCGAAGACGTTGTCGATCAGGCAGTCGACCAGGTCGGCGAGGTCGTCGGGCGCCACGGGCACCGTTCAGCTCCCCGTCGGGGATCGCGATCTCGGTCGGCCGCGCCTGGTCCTCGGCGAGGACCTGCCAGAAGGCCGTCCGCTCACGCACCGTCGCGGCGAAGTCGCCGACCGTCGGCAGGTCGGTGCGCACCGGGCGGCGCGCCTCCCGGACGATCGCGTCGATGCTGCGCTGCAGCACCGCGATGTGATCGCTCAGCCGACGGGCGAGGGTGCGGTTCTCCACGGCCTCCGCGTCCAGCCGCAGCGCGGTGACCGGGGTCCGGAGCCGATGGGAGAGGTCGGCGACGGTGGCCCGCTCCGCCACCAGCAGCTCCGGATCCGCTCGGCCAGCCCGTTGAGCGCCCGGGCCAGCTCCTTGGTCTCCTCGGTGCCCCGCACCCGGGCCCGCGCGGCGAGGTTTCCCCCGCGGAGCTCGTGGGCGATGCCGGCGACCTCGCGGAGCGGCTCGGCGAGGCGCCGACCCTGCCAGGCCGCGGTCGCCCCCGCCAGGGCCAGCAGCAGCAGCCCCAGCCCCACGATGCCCAGCCAGGCGCTGGTGACTCCTGCGTGAAGGTCGTCCGGCGCGACGCTCGTGCGAACGACGGCCGTCCCGTCCTCGGTCACCACCGGGAGCAGCACCCGTCCGCCGGAGTCGTCCACCACCTCGAACGCCTCGCCGTCGAGGGCGCGCTGGACTTCCGGGTCGTCGGGGTCGATCTCGCCGGAGCCGAGGACTTCGCCGTCGACGGTCAGCACCGCGGTCTGGGCGGGGCCCCGGCCGTCGACGTTCTCGACCACCTCGGCCAGCTGGTCCGGGTCGACCAGCCCGGTGACCAGGATCGCGACGTTGCGGGCCTCCTGGTCCGCGGCGGCCATCGCCCGGTCCTCGGCCAGGGTCTGCACGAGCAGGCACAGCGGGATCACGAACGAGACGACGACCGTCGTCGTGGCCGCCAGGACCAGCCATGAGATGTGTCGACGCATCAGTCAGGCTCGTGCTCGGGGTCGACCAGACGCACCCCGACACCACGCACGCTGTGCAGGTACCGCGGCTGCGCGGCGGACTCCCCGAGCTTGCGCCGCAGCCACGAGAGGTGGACGTCGACGGTCCGGTCGGAGCCGCCGTACGCCTCCTGCCAGACCTCGGCGAGCAGCTCCGCCTTGGTCACGACCTGGCCGTGCCGCGAGGCGAGCGCCAGCAGGAGGTCGAACTCCTTGCGGGCGAGCTCGAGGCGCTGCCCGTTGAGCGTGGCCATCCTGCTGCGTTCGTCGATGACCAGCTTGCCCACCCGCAGCGGCTCGGCGACGGTGCTGGGAGCCGCCCCGGAGCGCCGGAGCACGGCGCGGATCCGGGCCGCCACCTGCTCGGTCCCGAAGGGCTTGACGACGTAGTCGTCGGCGCCGTTGTCGAGCGCCTCCACCATCGTCGGGTCGTCGTCCTGCGCGGTGATCACGATGATCGGCACCTCGGACGCGGCCCTGATCATCGAGATCAGCGCGATCCCGTCGACGTCGGGCAGGCCGAGGTCGAGCAGCACCACCTGCGGATCGCCGCTCAGGACGAGCTCGAGGCCAGTCAGCCCACGGGCGGCCGTGGCCACGGCGTGGCCGGCCTCGGTCAGGCCGCGCCGGCAGGCGATGCGGATCGCCTCGTCGTCCTCGACGACCAGGATGCGGGCCATACCTCCACGCTATCGGCTGATCGACCGCAGTGGCGGTCCATTGGCCTTGCGCCGCAGTCGGCTGGGAGGATGGCGCGATGAGGCTCACCCGGACGTATGTCCTGGCAGGCACCGCCTGGCTGGTCATCGTGGTCGTCGGTGCGGTGCTGGTCTGGGCCGTCATCTCCCGGGCCGGCGAGAGCCTGGTGACCCAGCCCGGTCCGCCGATCGGAGAGGCCGCGCCCATCACCTCACCGCCCGAGTCCGAGCGGACCGACGAACCGACGTCTCCCAAGCCGTCGACGAAGCGTCCGTCGGCTTCACCGTCCCCCTCGCCGGGCGGGCCGTCCGGAGGGCCGTCCGGGCCGGGGTCACCGTCGAGCACGCCCAACTCCGGTCCGACGGCGCCGCCGCCGACCTCGTCCGGCGCCGGTCCCGGGCCTGGTCCTGGGCCTGGCCCCGCCCCGGGTCCGGGTCCCACGTCGTCGCCGAACAACCCGCCGCCGTCCTCTTCCCCGCCTCCGCCGAAGCCGACGCAGGACCAGGGCGTACGACGGACCTGGCAGGGGAGCGCCGGCGTCGTGACGGTCGAGTGCCGTGGGGCGACGATCTCGCTCCAGGGCGCCCAACCCAACAGCGGGTGGTCGATCGAGATCGACGAGCGCGGTCCCGAGGAAGTGCGGATCGAATTCGACAGCAACGACGGCGACCGTCGGACCCGCGTGCAGTCGGCAGTGCGTCGGCGGCGTTCCACGGTTCGACGTCGACCGCGAGGACGACTGAGTCCTTATCCACCCGGGAAGTGCGGCCGCCAGGCGTCGCCGGGCCGGCCCGGCACTCCCGCCAGTCGGCGGGACCGCAGCAGCCGCCAAACCCGCATCACCGTCCGCTGGGGTTCGCGGTAGATGCCGCGGCTGGTGACCACGAGGATCCGCCACCCGTCGTCGTCGATCGCCTCGCGCCGCTCCAGATCGGATTCCCAGTTCTGCTCACGCTCGATGTGCTGGCGGCCGTCGTACTCGACGATCACGCGCACCGAGGGCCAGCTCAGGTCGTAGCGGCGCAGGGGCTGGCCGTCCACGTCACGGAGGGTCAGGTTCACCTCCGGCTCGGGCAGGCCGGCTAGGACGATCAGCATTCGGAGCCGGGTCTCCATCGGGGAGTCCACCCGTTCGCGGACGTAACCCACCGCGCGGCGTGCCGCTTGCGCCCCGCGGGCCTTGCTCTGGTCGCATGCCCGGACCAGTCCGCGCAGGGACACCTTGCCCTGCCGGACGAGGTGATCGCCGACGACCACGAGGTCGACCAGATTGAGCAGTGACGCGAGCTCGACGAACATCTGGGCCGGTGCGGAGACCCGGACGCCGTTGACGATCGTGACCTCCGGTCGCGGGTTGACGTGGGGCACGACGCCCTGCGGCCGCCGCCGATGACGCTTCTCGGTGACCGTCACGTGCTCGTCCGGGTGCGTGGGCACGGGCACCCTGTGGACCCGGGCCGCCGACAGGTGGCTTGCGTAGGCGGTGCTGTCGAAGAGGGCGAGGGCAGCCTCCGCATGCATCGTCGGGGTCACCTCCACATCCGCGGCGACGTACACGCCGAACAGGATCCGCTTGAACTTGCCGACGCGGGCTCGAGCCGGGTCGTTCCCGGCGGCACGACCCTGGGCGCGGGTGAAAGGACGGCTGGTGTCGAGCGATGGTTCGGCCACGACCGGACCATTCCCATTCGGCCGCGGACCGCTGTCAGTTGTCCACAGGCCCGTACGACGTGCGCTGTGCGTGATCATCCGGCTCGGAGCGAACGTGGATGCCGAACGATCGAACACTGCGCAATCGATGCGCCGCCGACGCGGGCGGGCCGCAACCATGTCGGCGGGCGCGGTTAGTGTTCGCAGGTGCCCCTGACCGCCCCGAGCGAGACCGCCGGGGACACCGCTGCCCGCGACGCGACCGTCGAAGAGGTCCTCGCGACGGCGGTCGAGGCGCTCGGCGGCCAGGAGCGGCCGGGCCAGGTGGCGATGGCCGAGGCGGTGGCGACGGCGATGTCGAGCGGCCAGCACCTCCTCGTCCAGGCCGGCACCGGCACCGGCAAGTCACTGGCCTACCTCGTCCCGAGCCTGCTCCACGACCGGCGGGTCGTGGTCGCGACCGCCACGCTCGCGCTGCAGCACCAGCTGGTCGAGCGCGACATCCCGCGGCTGGTCGAGGCGGTCGGCGACCGGGTCGACGCGAGCTACGCCGTGCTCAAGGGGCGCTCCAACTACGCCTGCCTCCACCGCATCCGCGAGGGCGTGCCCGACGACCAGGGCACGCTGGTCGACGTGCCCGCCGGGTCGACGGGCAAGAAGGTGCTCGAGCTGCGGAAGTGGGCCGAGGAGGAGGCCGAGGGCGGCGGCAGCGGCGAGCGCGACCGGGCCCCCCGCCACACCGACCGCGAGTGGCGGCAGGTCAGCGTCAGCCACCGCGAGTGCCTGGGCGCCGCGCAAGTGCCCGTTCGGCGCCGGAGTGCTTCGCCGAGCTCGCGCGCGAGAAGGCGCACCGCAGCCACCTGGTCGTCACCAACCACTCGCTGCTCGCGATCGACGCGATCGAGGGCGTGCCGATGATCCCCGACTACGACGTCGTGGTCATCGACGAGGCCCACGAGCTGGTCGCCCGGGTGACCCAGGCCGCCACCGACGAGCTCGCCGTCTCCGACGTCGAGCGGGCGGCCCGCCGGTCCCAGCGCCACGTCGACGGCTCCGAGGCCGACGACCTGGCCGACGCCGCCGACGCGCTCGCCGACGCGATCGACCGCCGCCGTCGCCGGGCCGGTTCGACACCATCCCCGAGCAGCTCGCCGACGCCCTGGTGCTGGTGCGCGACGCCGCGCGGGCCTGCCTGTCGGCGTACCCCAAGGAGCTCGACGACGAGGCCGACGCCGGGCTGCACCCAGGCGAAGGGGTCGGTGCAGGAGGTCTTCGTCAACGCCGAGCGGATGGCCGCCGACCGCGAGTCCGACGTGCTGTGGCTGGCCGAGGGCGGCGGAGCGGTTCCCGCCGCGGCTGTGCGTCGCGCCGCTCCAGGTCTGGGGCGCCGATGCGCGACAAGCTGCTCTCCGACAAGACGGTCGTGTTCACCAGCGCGACCCTGATGCTCGGCGGCGACTTCTCCGCGCGTCGCCACCAGCGTCGGCCTCAAGCCGGCCGAGCGGGTGGTCGACGCCGAGCCGGTGGCCGACGACTCGACGCCGACGACGCCCTGCCGTGGCGGGGCCTCGACGTCGGGTCGCCGTTCGACTACGGCCAGCAGGCGATCCTCTACGTCGCCCGCCACCTGCCCGCCGCCCGGGCGCGACGGGCTGGGCGAGGCCCAGCTCGACGAGATCGCCGAGCTGGTCGACGCCGCCGAGGGCCGCACCCTCGGGCTGTTCTCCTCGCGGCGCGCGGCCGAGACCGCCGCCGAGGCGGTCCGCGAGCGGCTGCCCCACCTGACGACGCTGGCCCAGGGCGACGCCCAGCTGCCCGAGCTGGCCAAGCAGTTCGTCGAGGACCCCCACACCTGCCTGTTCGGCACCCTCAGCCTGTGGCAGGGCCTCGACGTGCCGGGCGACACCTGCCAGCTGGTGATCATCGACCGGATCCCGTTCCCGCGCCCCGACGACCCGCTGATGTCCGCGCGCCAGCGCGCGGTCGAGAAGGCCGGCGGCAACGGCTTCATGCAGGTCGCCGCCACCCACGCCGCGCTGCTGCTCGCCCAGGGCTCCGGCCGGCTGATCCGCACCACCACCGACCGCGGCGTCGTCGCGGTGCTCGACCCGCGGCTCGCCACCGCCCGCTACGGCAGCTTCCTCAAGGCCAGCCTGCCGCCGATGTGGACCACCACCGACCCCGACGTCGTACGCCTGGCGTTGAGCCGGCTGGCGGCGGACTGACGCTGTCGCTACTGCGTGGCCACCACCCGGACCCGCTGGGTCAGGTTGTCGTCGCGGGGGGCGCCGAAGCAGGAGTACGGCGACAGGGCGCGCACCCAGCAGCGGGTGCGGGTGCTGGCGTTGACCAGCGTCACCTCGACGCGGGACACGTCGCCCTCGAGGAGGGGGACGTTGAGGGCTCCGACGCCGATCCGGTTCAGGCTGACCAAGGAGGACGGGAGGGCCACGTCGCCGAGGTAGGCCGTCACCACCGCGAGCGAACCGCGGCTCGTGCCGGCCATGTCCACGTTGACCCGCATCCGGGAGGTCGGTGAGACCAGGCCCGTGGGGGTGAACCGGAGAGTGGCACTGCTCAGGTGGTCGAGCTCGCGGGACATCCAGCCGGAGCCCTGACCGGGCTCGAGGGTGCGGCTGCCGCTGAGCGGGGCGCTCGGATAGGAGTTGTCGGCGCCCTCGGCGTAGGTCTCGGCCGGCCTGCGGTTGGCGTCGGCGAACCGGGCGAACCGTCGCGCGAACGACTCCGCCCCGGGCGGCCAGGGTGGCGCGGACGGCCTGCAGCGAGTACATGTCGCGGGCGCCGGCCGAGCCGTCGGCCCTCTGCCACATCTGCCGGATCAGCACAGGCATGCCGACGCCGCGCGGGGAACTGCTCGGTGAGGTAGCGGAAGAAGATCCAGTCGCCGTACTGGTGCAGCCCGCCGAGCTCGAACTTGTCCAGCGGGACCTGCGGCCGGCGGAGCGGCCCGCGGCGGAGGTACTGCAGGTTGTCGTTGATGTCGTCGAAGATCTCGTCCTCGGCCCAGGTGGCGGTGGCCTCCATGAACCAGGAGTCCTCGAAGGCGTCGTAGGCGAACTGGACCGCGTGGAAGTACTCGTGGGCGGCGGTCACCTGCATGTTCTCGAGCGGGGTGAGGGACGGGAACTGCCCGGGCCGATAATCGTTGTCGAGCACGCAATAGGCCCAGGCGTCGAAGGGTCCGTTCGGGCGGAACTGCTTCTCGCTGGTGCAGAAGCCGTAGAGCCCCTGCGCCCCCACGTCGCGGATGTAGATGTCGGTCTTGTGGTTGCCGCCCCGGGTGCCGTCGCGTCGCGGCGGGCGGTAGCCGGCGTCGACGTACCGGCGGTGGACGTTGTCGACCGTCGACGCGCACGTCGTCGATGTAGTCGGAGATGCCGTTGCCGTCGGTGTCGGCTCGTCTGACGGTGGCGGGGTTCCAGTGCACGCAGATGCGCTGTGTGCAGGTACGTCGGTTGGCGGCGGGCCGGCTGAGGAACGCGTCGGCCTCGCTGCGGGCGGCGCCGGCGAGCTCGCCGCGCACCCGCATCAGGTTGCGCAGGGCCAGGGTGGCCTCGCGGCCGGGATGCGCCGACCCGCGGGCGGCGGTCGCATCGTGACCCTCGAGGAGCTCGCGGACTTCGGCGAGCGCCTGGTGCGCACGGTCCGAGGCCTGCGCCGGCAGCTTCGCCCGCGGGACGTCCTGGGGGACGGCGTACGTCGGCAGGGCAAGGCCGATCGCGAGCACGGCAACGACGCCTGCTCCGATGGCCGATCTGATCCGCATGCCGATTCCCCTGCCCCCTGGCGTAGGGAAAAGTGAACCCGTTGCGGCGCAACTAAGCGTGAAAACCGGGATAGACCGGGGGTTCAACCACCCGGATGGACTAGACCGGACTCGTAGGCCAGCACCACCGCCTGCACCCGGTCGCGCACCCCGAGCTTCATCAGCATCCGCGCGACGTGGGTCTTCACGGTGTTCTCGAGACGAACAGCTCGGCCGCGATCTCGGCGTTGGAGAGGCCGCGGGCGACCAGCCGCAGCACCTCGTGCTCGCGGTCGGTCAGCCCGGTGAGGTCCGGCGTCCGGCGCGGCGCGCCGCTGGGCGAACTCCTCGATCAGCCGCCGGGTCACCGACGGCGCGAACAGCGAGCCGCCCTCGGCGACCACCCGGATCGCGGTGGTCAGCCGCTCCTCGGGGGCGTCCTTGAGCAGGAAGCCGCTCGCGCCGGCGCGCAGGGCGTCGTAGACCACCTCGTCGAGGTCGAAGGTGGTGAGCACCAGGACCCGCGGCGGGTCGTCGACGGCGGTGACCGCGCGGGTCGCCTCGATCCCGTCGACCTCGGGCATCCGCACGTCCATGAGGACGACGTCGGGCGCGAGGTCGCGGCACGCCGCGATCGCCGCAGCGGCCGTCGGTCGCCTCGCCCACGACCTCGAGGTCCGGCTCGGCGGACGAGGATCATCCGCAGCCCGGTGCGGACCAGGGGCTGGTCGTCGGCGATCACGACCCGGATCGCGTCATGAAACCTCCAGGGCGTAGGGGAGCCGGGCCCGGATCTCGTAGCCGCCGTCGGGTCGCGGGCCGGCCTCCACCTCGCCGCCGACGACGGCCACCCGCTCGCGGATGCCGATCAGGCCGTGGCCGCCGCCGGGCTCGGTGCCGTCGACCGGGCCGGCGATGCCGTCGTCGGTGACGGTGACGTCGAGCGCGTCCGGCGCCGTACTCGAGCACGACCCGGGCCCGCGCGTCGGCCGGCGTGCTTGAGCACGTTGGTCAGCGCCTCCTGGACGATCCGGTACGCCGACAGGTCGACGCCCGGCGGCAGGTCCTGCGGCGTCGCCGACGCACGCTCGACCTCGACCGGGACGCCCGGAGCTCGCGGACGTGCTCGACCAGGCCGGTCGAGGTGGGCCAGCGACGGCTGCGGGGCGTGGTCGTCGGTGGTCGACCCGTCGGGCTCGGTGTCGCGGAGCACCGCCAGCAGCCGGCGCATGTCGCCGAGCGCCGCGGTGTTGGTCTGCTCGATCGCGTCCAGCGCGCGGCGGGCGGCCGTCGGGGTCGGCGTCGAGGGTCGCGCGGGCGCCGCGGGCCTGCAGCACGGTCACCGAGATCGCGTGGGAGACCACGTCGTGCAGCTCGCGGGCGATCCGGGACCGCTCCTCGGCGACCGCCCGCGCGGCCTGCTCCTCCTGCTCGCGGCGGAGCCGGTCGTTCTCGGCGTTGAGCTCGGTCTCGCGCTCGCGCCGCAGCCTCAACGTCAGCCCGGCGGCCCACGGGGCGCCGACGAAGACCAGGACGAACGCGAAGTCGCCGAGGTCCGCCTGCGCGAGCCCGCCCTCGCTGTTCACGAAGATCGCCATCGTCACGACCAGGCCGAGCACTCCCAGCCACGCCTCGATCCCGGTCGCGTGCCGGCCCAACGAGTACAGCGCGACGAAGAACGCGACCACGAAGGTCATCGAGTCGTTGTCGAAGCCCGGCTGGAACTGGGTCAGCAGCTGGATCCCGGCTCATCACCAGCAGGAAGGAGACGAGCGGGGCCTTGCGCCGGAGCGCGAAGGGCAGGGTCGCCAGCAGGCCGGCCCCGATGGCCGGCGCCAGGTCGTCCTCCGCCCAGGCGAGCAGCTCGAGGGTCATCGAGAGCGCGAGGACCGCGGCGAGCGCGAGGTCGCCGTACTTCCTGAGGGCCGCGCGCAGGTGCATGGGACGACGGTAGGCGTGCGGACCGGTCCGCGTAGTCACTCTTGCGAATGACGTCGGGTTCATCCCTGGGGGTGGGCGGTTTCGCTCCGGTGCGTGACGACGCAGGCCGGGCCACCGGCCGAAGACTCGTGGTCACCAGGATCCACCACCACGAAGGGAACCGTCATGACCACCATCACCGCCACCCGACCCGTCACCTCCCGAGGCGCCGTTGCCGGCATCGGCCTCGCCTCCGCCCTCGTCGCCGCGGCCGGCACCGCCGTTCGGCGCCCACGACTGGGGCGAGATCGCCGTCGTCTGGGGCGCCATCGCCGTCGCCACCGTGCTGGTGTTCGGCTTCGTCGTGCCCAAGGCGCTTCGCAAGGAGAGCGCCGGCGGCACCGCACTCGGCCTCTCCATCCCCGCGCTGGTGCTGCTGCTCCCGGCGTTCTGGTCGGGTCTGCCGCTCGTGCTCGGCGTGGCCGGGCTCGTCGTCGGGAACGCCGGCCGAAGGCGCCGTCCGGCTCCGGCAAGTGCATCGCCGCCGTCGTCCTGGGCACACTGGCAGCGGTGGGCTACCTCGCGATCTACATCTCCGACGGGATGAACGGCGGGGCTGGCTTCCTGCTGTCGAGCTGACGCTCGGGGACTTCGTAGGCTCAAGGCTTGACGCCGACCTGACCGATCTGCGCGAGTGGCGACTTGGTGCAGTGGCAGGGCGGGATTCACCCACCCAACTCGCCACTCGCCGCAGGTCCACCGAATCGCGCTGACCCGCCCGAAAGTTTCGGGCGGGTCAGCGGTGATGCTCAGACGCGGCGCAGGACCGCGGTGACGATGCCGAGGATGGAGGCGTGGGTGCCGTCGATCGGGTCGTAGGCGTCGTTGTGGGGGAGCAGCCAGACCTTGCCGTCCTTGCGCTGCAGGGTCTTGACCGTCGCCTCGTCGTCGAGCAGGGCGGCGACGATCTGGCCGTTGTCGGCGGTCTGCTCCTTGCGGATCACGACGTAGTCGCCGTCGCAGATCGCGGCGTCGACCATCGAGTCGCCCTTGACCTCGAGCAGGAAGAGAGTGCCTTCGCCGACGAGCTGCTTGGGCAGCGGGAAGACGTCCTGGACCTGCTCCTCCGCGAGGATCGGGCCGCCGGCGGCGATCCGGCCGACGACGGGAACGTAGGCAGCGGCGGGCACCGCGTCGCCCACACCGGTCTCGTCGATCGACGTCTCCTCGGCCGAGGACATCGAGCGCCGGGCCGCCATCACCTCGGGCAGGAACACCTCGAGCGCGCGCGGCCGGTTGGGGTCGCGCTTGAGGAAGCCCTTCTCCTCGAGCACCTTGAGCTGGTGGGCGACGCTCGAGGAGCTGGTCAGCCCGACCGCCTGGCCGATCTCGCGCATGCTGGGCGGGTAGCCCCGCTTCTCGATGGAGTCCTTGATGTGGGCGAGCACCCGCAGCTGGCGCGGGGTCAGTCCGGTGGCGTCGGGAGGACCATCGGGGAGCTCGGTCACGGTCTTCTTGGGCATGGGCTCGAAAGTAGCCCCGCGATCGGGCCATTTCAAACATCTGTTCGAACGGCGTGTCGGGCGGCGCCCCTTTGGTCACCCCCTGGTCTGTGAAGCTCCAGGAGCGGGGTGCCAGCCCATTGCCGGCCTGCGTCGAGCGCGTCCGACGTCACGACGAGCTTGTATTTGCGGCCTGGGCCGAAGCTTCGGGTCAGGGTTGAGCACTGCCTTGAACACCCCACTCACGGTCTCGCGTGTAGTGACGACCGCGGGCACCTTGGTGCCACTCAGAGTGAGGTAGATGTTCTTGGGAAGTCCGTTGCCTGGAAGCTTCCACGGTGTCGCCTCCGATTCATGCGCCTCGGAGAACGGACGACGCTGGCGTTCGAGTCCAGGCCGACGCCGGTCGACCGCGTCGGACGCGCCGAGGAAGCGGTACGGAGCAACCGTGTCGACCGTCCAGGTCCGGGTCGCCGGAGTGAGGTCGGTGTTGCCGGCGCGCGTCGACTGCCGCTGCCGGTGAACGTGTGAGAACCCTGGCCGAGGTCGGTCAACCCGGTCGTCGCGTTGCAGGGCTGCGAAGCGCCGGTCGAGGGTGCACGGCGAAGGAGGGAGTCGCCGGGTGGGTCGGTGTTGCCACGGGGTCGAGCACGCGGTGAACGTTAGCGGCTGAGGTCGGTCAGCTCGACGACGCGTGAGGGCTGGGCGCCCTCGGGTACGGAGCGCCTGGTGAGCCGACGTCGAAGGAGCGACCTGGTCTCCGGGCCGCCGTCAGGTTCGGCAGTGTCGACGGTCCAGGTGCGGGTGACCAGGGCGCTGTTGTTGCCCGCGCCGTCCCTCGCCATGACATGGAACGTGTGGGTGCCCTGGGACAGGCCGGTAAGAGTCTTGGGAGACGTGCACGTGGTCAACACCACCGCGTTGAGCGAGCAGGAGAACGTTGCCGACTCATTGGAGGTGAACTCGAACGTCGCCGATGTGCTGGCCACCGTCCCGCTCGGGGCGCTGGTCACCGTCGTGACCGGGACGACCTTGTCCACCGTCCAGTTCCAGCTCGAAATCGAAGAGCGATTCCCACTCGAGTCGACCGCTCGGACCTCAAAGGTGTAGACCCCGACGATGCAGGGTTCTCCTGGCGTCCCGAGGTACAGGGCACCCAGTCGTGCACGTTCGCGACTCGGCACTCAAAGCCTTGGATCGTCGTGGGTTGTGGGTCGGCGGCAGCCGCAAATGTGATGCGGCGGTCCGTTCACGGCCTGGTCGGTCCGTTCAGCGAGGCCATGGTGGGTGCCGTGTCGTCGACGAAAACGGCCTGGAGCTGGAGGTTGTCCTAGGTCGCGAACTGGCACGCGGTCCCCGTGTAGGTGATCGAGCCGTTGGCGCCGTCGCAGAGGACCGGACTGGCGGACCCGTCGCTCTGCCACTGGACGAACCGGTAGCCGGGCTTGGCCTGGCGACGAGACGCACCGTCCACCCCCAGCCATAGTCGCCAGTCGGATCGCCGGGATAGCAGTGTGACCCCGATGACGCCGGTGGGGTTCATCGCGGACGTGATGCAGCCGCTGCCGACCAGGTTGGCCGGCGTCGTCTCGACGACCTGCCGGCGCCACTGATGCTGATGTGCACCTCATAGGCGTGCGCGGGTGGCGCGGCCAGCACGACCGTCGAGGTGGCGACCAGCTGCGGCAAGGAACATCGTCATCTTCGCATGGTGGCTTCCCCCTGAGATTCGTGACTGGCAAACGTATACATGACCTCTATGCGCCGCGCGGGTCTTCTCACTGTCCGAGTCGACGCTCGGCCTCGCGGAACGTTGTCGCAGCGACCGGTCAGCTCAGTCCACGCATCCGCAGCGCCGCCTGTGTGCGGTCCTTGACCTGGAGCTTGGCGAGCACGTTGGAGACGTGGTTCTGGACCGTCTTGAGGCTCAGCCCGAGCTCGCGGGCGATCTCGGCGTTGGAGCGCCCGTCGCCGAGCAGCGCGAGGACCTCCGACTCGCGTGCGGTGAGCCCGGTCCCGCCGGCCGGACGGTCGAGCAGGCGGGCGGCGACTCCGGGACCGAAGACGGCCCCACCGGCCGCGACGGTGCGGATCGCCGCCAGCACCTCGTCCTGGCCGGCCTCCTTGAGGACGTAGCCCCGCGCCCCGACCCGCATGGCCGCGGCGATGCTGGCGTCGTCGGCCAGCATGGTCACCACGAGTACGGCGCACCCGGGCGCCGCTGCGACGATCCGGCGCGTGGCCTCCAGACCGGGAGTACCGGGCAGGTTGAGGTCCATCAGGACGACGTCGGGCTGCAGCTCGATCGCCCGGGAGACAGCGGTCTCGCCGTCACCGGCGTCGCCGACGACGACCAGGTCGGGCAGCGTCTCGAGCAGGGCGGTCAGGCCGTTGCGGAACAACGGATGGTCGTCCACCACCAGGACCCGGATCATGCCGGCGCCCCGGTGCGCAGCGGCAGCCGGATCGTCACCGACGTACCTCGGTCCCGACTGCGGACGTCGACCTGCCCGCCGATCTCGCGTGCCCTCTCCTGCATGGTGTGCATCCCGACCCCCCGCCCGGCCTCGGCGCCGCCGCGTCCGTTGTCGCTCACCTCGAGCACCAATGCCTTGTCGCAGAGGGAGCCGGCGACCCGGCAGTGCGAGGCGTCCGCGTGCCGGACCACGTTGGTGAGCGCTTCCTGGGCGATGCGGTACGCCGCCGCCTCGACCGCCGCGGGCAGGGCCGGAGCATCGCCGGGGAGCTCGACGGCGAGCTCGAGCCCGGTCCCACCGGACAGCTGGTGGCCGAGCTCGGCCAGGGCGCCGAAGAGACCGAGGTCGTCGAGTGCGGGCGGGCGCAGTCCTTCGACGATCCGGCGTACCTCGGCCACGGTGCCGCGCAGCCCGCTCTGAAGCGTGTCGAGCCGGTCCTCCACCGGCTGGCCCGCAGCGAGCCGGTTGGCCAGCGCGTCGACCTGCAGGCCGAGGCCGGCGAGGGAGGGACCAAGGCCGTCGTGCAGGTCGCGGCGGATCCGACGGCGCTCCTGCTCACGGGCGAGGACGAGCGACTCTCGCGCGTCCCGCAGCTCCTCGACGAGACCCACCGTGTGCACGGCGCCGCCGATCTGGTGGGCCACGTCGACCAGCAGCGACCGCTCGTGCCCACTCAGGGGTGAGCCGGCCCAGTGCAGCGCACCGACCGAGGCGCCGTACGCCGTGAGCGGCAGGCGTTCGGTGACCTGGGCGTCGCTGCCGGATCGGGCCAGGGTGCGGCCGCTCGCGTCGCGGATCTCGGCGCTGGACAGCCCGAGCCCCTCCACCAGCTCGTCGGTCAGGGCGCGCAGCAGGGCAGGCCCGTCGGCCGCGTCGGCAAGCCGGCGTCCGGTGTCGGCAAGCACGGCGCCCGGGGCGGACCAGCGTCCGTAGACGAGCCGGTTCGCGGCGCCCTGGAGGGAGTCGCGGAGGGGAGCGAAGGCCACGGCGACCACCCCGGCGGCCGCCCACGGGAGCCAGGTAGCGCCGCGGTCGTCGAGCATCACTCCGGCGCCGCCGACGACGAGTGCGTAGACGCCGGCCAGGACGACCGAGAGCGCGGCGTAGGTGAGCGTGCGGTTCACCGCCAGCTGGAGGTCGTAGAGCCGGCGCTGGAGCAGGGCGACCCCGATCGCCACGGGCACCGGAAGCGTGACCAGCGCGAACATCCAGGGTTCGGCGAGCGGGGTGGCGACCAGCGGCAGGAACAGCAGCGGCAGCGCGAACGCGACCCCGAACACGAGCACCCGCTGGCGCTGAAGGTCGTCGCCGTGCCGCCAGCGACGGACCAGCCCGACGACCGCGACGACCAGGCAGACGAAGGCCAGGGCGAGCGAGCCGATGGCCAGCAGGTCGGCGGGCCACTGCCAGGAGGCCGGCAGGCCGATCGGGTTGTCGGTGCCGGCCAGCCGCTCCTCCAGCGGGACCGGCGCGAGCAGGGTCGCGAGGGTGAACCCCACGATGCACCCGGCCACCAGACGCCCGGCCCACGGCCAGGGCGGTCGGCCGTCGGGGAAGACCAGGGGAACGGCGAGGACCAGCAGCAGCCAGCCCAGCCCGCGCAGGGCCGAGCCGAGGACGGCGAGCAGGGCGTACGACGACCCGTCCCCGCCGCCCTCGAGTCCAGCGATGCCGATGGAGAGCACGCCCTCGCCGAGCCCCCACGCCGCGGCGCCGGCGAGCATGAGCCGCCCGACCCGCTGACCGGGTCGGGCGAGCTCGATGACGAGGGCGACGGCGGCGTAGGTGGCGATGACGAGGGTGATCGCGACGTCGTCGAACCGGTCGCGGGAGCCGGTGGCCAACGCCCCGGTGACCGCCCCGGCCACGGCCAGGGCGGCGACCAGGGTGGCGGCACCCGGCCGGATCACGCGCATCGACTCACCTCGGCTCTCGGGTCAAGAGTGCCCGATCGCGACCTGCTCGCGGGGCGATTCGACGGGTGCCGGGTCGCGGTGCCGCAGCAGCAGGACACCGACGCCGACGAACCAGACGAGGTGCACCAGGCCGCCCCAGTCCTGCTGCCCGATCCCGGCCAGCGGGGTCGAGGCGAGGAGGGCCACTCCGGTGACGACGCCGAAGCCGCCGATCCACCGCCGGTGGACACCGTCGGCGAGCGCCGAGATCGCGATGCCGAGGGTGCTGCCGCCGATCAGGAGCAGGCTCAGGAAGTAGCTGAAGATGCGGACGTTGTTCAGGGCGAACGCCGCGTCCACGTCGAGACCGTGCTGGGCGCCGTACATCGCGGCCGCGCCGGCCGGGAAGCCGACCGCGAAGGTCACGGCGACGTAGGCCAGCCCGCACATGAGGCCGGCCTGCGCGGCCCAGGCGCCGGCTTCGGTACGACGACCGAACGCCCGCGCGAGGAAGACCAGCGCCGGGATCATCAGCAGGAAACCGAAGGCCTCGAGGATCCCGCCGGTGAAGGTGCGGGTGAGGTCGCCGTTGACGTAGGACTCGACGATGCCTGCCCGCCCGTCGCTCAGCAGCGGGCTGCCCTGGAGGGCGATCCCGATCGGGATCAGGACGACGTGGGCGATGGCGAGGATGCCGGCGATCTGCCAGAGCCGGCGCGGGATGGTGGTCATGAGTGCTCCTCCAGGTGTGGTTGTTGCGACGAGCGTCGCCCGGATGGGCGTCTCGCACATCGGGCGGCTTCCCGGGCCGGTCGGGAAGAACTCCCGGGTCTGCCAGAATCCGCGCCATGGACACCAGCTGCGTCGTCACCGGAGGAGCCCGCGGGATCGGGCGCGGCATCGCCGAGCGGATGGTCGAGCGCGGCCACCGGGTCGTGCTCACCGACGTCGACGGCGAGGCGGCGGCCGCGACGGCGGCGGAGATCGGCGCCGCCGAGGGGCTCGCGCAGGACATCCGCGAGCCCGGGCTCGCACCGCGAGGTCGCCGCGGCGGCCGCGCGCCACGGCGTACTCATCGCGTGGTTCAACAACGCCGGCATCTGCCACGACGGGCTGCTCGCCGACATGCCGGAGGAGGTCACCCGGCGCCAGGTCGAGGTCAACCTGCTCGGCACGATCTGGGGGATGCGCGCGGCGATCGAGGCGTTCGGCGAGCACGGCGGCGACATCGTCAACACCGCGTCGCTGTCCGGGCTCGGGCCGGTGCCGGACCTCAGCGTGTACGCCGCCACCAAGGCCGCGGTCGTGTCGCTGACGATGTCGGTCGACGCCGAGACGCCGCAAGTCGGTGCGGGTGCACGCGGTGTGCCCCGACGGCGTGCAGACCGCGATGCTCGACGCGCAGACCCCCGACTCGCTGGCCAGCCGGCTCGTCCACTCCGGCGGCCGGATCCTCAGCGTCGACGAGGTGGCCCAGGAGGCCGTCGACCTGGTCGGCGCCCGCGCGTGGTCGTCTGAGCATCCCGCGCTGGCGGGGCGCGGTGGTGCGGGGCACCGCCCTCGCGCCGTCGGTCGCCAAGCGCGGCATCGGCCTGATCGCGGCCCAGGGGAAGCGCCGCATCAAGAAGGGCTACGCCCTCCGGTGGTCGGGAGCAAGGGCCTAGCCCCATCCGGTGGTTGAGGTGCGAAGGCGCTCAGCGCCTGAGCCTCGAAACCCCGGAAGGGAAGCAGGGCCTCGCCACATTCGAACATTTGTTCGGCGCGCCGCTTGATTCTGTTCGAACACCTGCTCTAACGTCGTACACGTGTTCGATCGAAAGTCTGATCGAGCGGCTGATCCGGCGAAGGGCTGTCGGTGGCCGCGGTTAGACATAGCTCGGACGTATGACCGACAGGCTGACCGCCACTTCCCCAGGAGGTCCCGATGAGCACCATGACGATCGACCAGATGATGAGCAGCAGACCCGGCGCCCGTGCGCGCCGTCGGTGCGGCTGACCCGGCGCGGCCGGCTGGTGGTGTTCCTCGGCACCCTGCTGGTCGTGCTGCTGCTCGGCATCGTCTGGGGCAGCCGGCTCGGTCGCCACCGAGCAGCCCGGCACCCCCGAGCCGACCCGGGTGGTCATGGTCGGCCCCGGCGACACCCTCTACGACATCGCCGCCGAGGCCACGCCCGCCGACGGCGACGTCGCGGCGATGGTGGAGCGGATCCAGCGCCTCAACGCCCTCGACTCCGGGATGCTCGTCGCCGGCCAGGAGCTGCGGATCCCCACCGAGCGACTGACACACACAGACTTCGCCAGCCGACTCGACCCCGGCTGGCGAGCCGGGGAAGACGAGGGGCGGAACCTACGCGGTTTCCGCCCCTCGCGGCATTTCCTCAGCGCTGATGCGGGCGGGCAGCCGAAGCTGACCGCATTCCTCCGGGATAGACACCCGGTCCCGGGCATCCATGTATCAGTGGCCTAGACCTCGTCTCACTGATGGTCGGACGCCGACACCCGGCGCCGGTCGCGGCGAAGCCCGGCCACGAGGACAAGGAGGCGTCGGCATGACGCAGCACACTCACCATCTCGCTCGGGCGGCCACCGTCGCGGCACTCGCGACGGCTGTCGTGATGGGCGGGTCACCACCAGCCCGGCCTCGGCCGAGGACGCCACCGTTACCGCGATCGGCCGGTTCGTCTACGTCGACGACGGCGGCAACACCCGGGGCATCCGCAACGCACGCGTGGAGATGTGCGACGTGGAGTTCCCCGGCTGTACGCAATGGCCACGGGCCAGACGGACGCCAACGGCTATTCAACCTCACCGGCCGGGCCGGCGACTGGTTCGGCGACTCGGCCGGACGCCCTGGTCAAGGTCATCGCCGACAGCGCAGCCGGGGTCGTGCAGACCTCTGGCGCGGTCAACTCGACGTACTGCTTCGAGAGCGGCTTCCGTGACAACGCCACCAACGGCTCCACCCAGGACTTCGGTGAGATCAGCCCGGACAGTGGCGTGACCTGCGACGGGTTCCACAACCAGACCGACAACGACGACGGCGCCTGGCAGGTGTTCACCAACCTCGGCGAGGTCCGCGACTTCATGAACCCGCACACCCAGGCCACGTCGGGTCGCGACGTGCCGAAGGTCCGGGCCTTCTGGCCGGAGGTGCTCGACCGTACCTTCTACCGGGGTCCGATCCCGCTCGTCGATGAAGGGGGCATCTCGGTGGCCCAGGGGGCAACCTGGAACGAGGGCGTGATCTACCACGAGTACGGCCACCACGTGCTCCAGCACTTCGCCGAGAGCCCGATGCCCGACTACAACAACGGCAACTGCGACGGCACCTTCTTCTTCGAGGCCGGCCACTGCATGTGGCTCTCGGAGAAGGGCTTCGTGCACTGGACCGAGGGCTGGCCGGACTTCCTCGGCGAGGTGGTGGCCCGCGCCTACGGCAAGGACACGACCATTTCGTCGGTGTACGGCAACCTCGAGGACCTGCCCCACCCGGGGGCGCACGCCGACCCCGACCACGCCAACACCGAGGGCTACACCGCCGCGATCCTGCTGGACGCCTGGGACGGCGTGCGCACCAGCGAGGACCACGACGGCAACGGGTCCCGGGACCGTCTCGACGCCGGCTTCGGCGCCATCTGGAACGTCGTCGACACCTACGACCCCAAGCCGTTCGACGGCGGCTGGAACCACGTCCGGACCATCGATCAGTTCCTCGAGGGTTTCGACGCCCGTAACCCCTTGCTCGCCAGCAGGCTCGCCGAGGTGTACGACGAGAACCACCTCACCGGGCGCCAGGCGACGGACCTCCGCGTCGGGGCCGTGAGCTCTGGCAGCGCCACGGTCGTCCGGGGCCGGCAGCTCAGCGTCACCGACACCACCCAGAACGTGGGCGTCACTCGCGTCGGCGAGAACAGCCAGACCGGCTTCTGGCTCTCCACCGACGCCGGTCGCGGGCCGGACGACATCCGGCTCGGCACCCGTGGGGTCCCGGACCTGCTTCCCGCGGCGGCAGCTCGACCGGCAACGTTGCGCTGACCGTTCCGTCGGCCAGCCCGGCGGGCAGCTACTCCCTGCTGGCCTGCGCGGACGCCGATGGCGCTCTGTTCGAATCCAATGAGGCCAACAACTGCGCGGTCTCGGCGGCGAAGGTCGTCGTACAGGTGGAGCGTGCGGACCTCGAGTCGCGGTCGCCGTCCGGGCTCCCTGCGGACGTGCTGCGGGGCGGATCGTTCAGCCTGACCGACGTCCTGGCAAACACCGGGGACGCCGTGGCCGGCCCGTCCACGACCAGCTTCGCCCTGTCCGCCGACGCGACACCGGGCGGAGACCTGCCGCTGGCCGGCACCCGGTCGGTGGGCGCCGTCGCACCGGGCGCCACCTCGGCGGCGAGCGTGTCGGTGACCGTCCCGAGCGGGACCGCCCCGGGCGTCTACCGGGTCGTCGCCTGCGCGGACAGCACCGGCGCCGTTACCGAGTGGGACGAGACGGACAACTGCGCGGTGTCGACCGACACCCTGCAGGTCACCGCGCCCAACCTGCGCGTGACCGCGCTGTCCAACCCGCCGAGCTCGGTCGTCCGTGGACGCACCATGCAGGTGCAGGACAGCACCCGCAACGTGGGGCTGGCCCCGGCCGTGGCGAGCGTGACCCGCTACCGGCTGTCGCTCAACGGCACCCTCGATGCGGGCGACGTGCTGCTGACCGGCGCGCGATCCGTCTCCGCCCTGGCGCCCGGCGCCAGCGCGACGGGGAGCAAGACGGTCCGGGTTCCGGCGTCGATGCCGGTCGGCACGTACCGCCTGCTGGCCTGCGCCGACGACACCCGGCTCGTCGCCGAGGGCAGCGAGAGCGACAACTGCCGGGCGTCGACGTTCACCGTGCGCGTGAGGCGGTAAGCACCCGCGGGCGGCCATCCGGGGCTTCGAGTCCCGGGTGGCCGCCGAACGCTCAGCTCAGCGCATGGCGCGCCGGCCGCCCGGCACCGGGGCTGCTCCAGGGTCGTCGCGTCAGGCGCCGGTGAGCTGCCGGCAGGCGGCTTGGCGAGCCGACGGAAGACCCTCGCGACCAGGATCAGCCCGATGAACAGGCAGGCGACCGCGCCCGAGCGAGGCGAGGCCCAGGAACAGCCAGGCGTCCGACTCGCCGCCACGGGCGGTGACGCCGAAATCGATGGCGGCTTTCACGAGGTAGCCCCAGGCGACCATGCAGGCCGTGACGGCCGACGGCGAGGAGGAGCAGGGCGGCGTCGAACCGGCGTTTGCGCCTCGGCCCGACGCGCTTTCCTGACCCCACCAGACACATTGTGACTGATGCCGCGACACGCGGGTCGCGCCGACACCGAATTTTCGGACACGCAACCGCCCTGACCTGCGGTTTCTCGAAGCGTGTGACCCAGGCCGCACAAAGTTTCCAGGTTCGCTTGCGCGACCGTCACCCCCGGCGTACGGTTACCACTACATCTAGTAGTTACACGGTTGTAGTTATCCACATCTAGTTCACAGAACCAGGTGCGGAAGCCCCACAGGGAGCTGCTTGTTATACACAGGAAACAGCCCGATATCCACAGGCGTGCACACCCCCACGAGGGTGTTGCTGGCGCGCCCGGAAGGAGGGCCCGGAATGCACTGCCCGTACTGCCGCAGCACCGACACCCGGGTCCTCGACTCCCGGGTCGCCGACGACGGCGGCTCGATCCGCCGCCGCCGTACCTGCTCCGACGTGCAGCAAGCGCTTCACCACCGTCGAGCAGATGCAGCTGACGGTGCTCAAGCGCTCCGGCGCCACCGAGCCGTTCACCCGCGAGAAGGCGGTCTCCGGCGTCCGCAAGGCCTGCAAGGGCCGCCCGGTCTCCGAGGACGACCTGGCCTGCCTCGGCCAGAAGGTCGAGGACGCGCTGCGCGCCGAGGGGCCGCCGAGGTGCCGGCCCACGAGGTCGGCCTGGCGATCCTCGGCCCGCTCGCGCGAGCTCGACGAGGTCGCCTACCTCCGGTTCGCGAGCGTCTACCGCGCCTTCGAGTCCGCCGACGACTTCGAGGACGAGATCGCCCTGCTCCGAGCGGAGCGCGCCGCGGCCGACGTACCGCCGGCGGACGCGCGCCGGACTCGCCGGCCGAGCCTCGTCGAGACCGCACCACCTCAGCCCCGCACGGGCTGACCCACAGACCGCCCGGCGTGCGTAGTGGGGAAGCTGCGCGCGCCGGGCGCACCAAATGTCGGTGGTCAGCAGCCACCATGAAGAGTAGCAACCAGCAGTACCACGGGAGACAGGGGAACCATCGATGACCGAGACGGTGAGCGGCAAGGCCGGCAGCCACACCCGCAAGGGGGCTGAAGATCGAGCGGGTCTTCAGCACCGAGGGCGTGCACCCCTACGACGAGATCACCTGGGAGCGTCGCGACGTCGTCCAGACCAACTGGAAGACCGGCGAGACGGTCTTCGAGCAGCGCGGCGTGGAGTTCCCCGACTTCTGGTCGGTCAACGCCAGCACCATCGTCACCACCAAGTACTTCCGCGGCGCCGTCGGCACCGACGTCCGCGAGTGGAGCCTCAAGCAGCTCATCGACCGGGTCGTGAAGACCTACCGCGAAGGCCGGCGAGGACCACGGCTACTTCGCCAGCGACGGCCGACGCCGAGCTGTTCGAGCACGAGCTCACCTGGCTGCTGGTCCACCAGTACTTCTCGTTCAACTCCCCGGTCTGGTTCAACGTCGGCACCCCGTCGCCGCAGCAGGTCTCGCGCCTGCTTCATCCTCTCCGTCGACGACTCGATGGACTCGATCCTGAACTGGTACAAGGAGGAGGGCTTCATCTTCAAGGGCGGCTCCGGCGCCGGCCTCAACCTCTCCCGCATCCGCTCCTCCAAGGAGCTGCTCTCCTCCGGCGGTACGGCGTCCGGCCCGGTCTCCTTCATGCGCGGCGCCGACGCCTCGGCCGGCACCATCAAGTCCGGCGGCGCCACCCGCCGCGCGGCGAAGATGGTCGTCCTCGACGTCGACCACCCCGACATCGAGGAGTTCGTGGAGACCAAGGCGCGCGAGGAGGACAAGATCCGCGCGCTGCGCGACGCCGGCTTCGACATGGACCTCGGCGGCACCGACATCACCTCGGTGCAGTACCAGAACGCCAACAACTCCGTCCGGGTCTCCGACGAGTTCATGCGCGCGGTCGAGGACGGCACCGACTTCGGTCTGCGCGCCCGCAAGACCGGCGAGGTCATCGAGACGGTCGACGCCCGCGACCTGTTCCGCAAGATCAGCCAGGCCGCGTGGGAGTGCGCCGACCCGGGTCTGCAGTACGACGACACCATCAACGACTGGCACACCAACCCCGAGACCGGCCGGATCACCGCGTCCAACCCGTGCTCGGAGTACATGTCGCTCGACAACTCCTCGTGCAACCTGGCGTCGCTGAACCTGCTGAAGTTCCTCAAGGACGACGACACCTTCGACGCCGAGCTGTTCGCGAAGGCGGTCGAGGTGATCATCACCGCGATGGACATCTCGATCTGCTTCGCCGACTTCCCGACCGAGGCGATCGGCGACACCACCCGCGACTACCGCCAGCTCGGCATCGGCTACGCCAACCTCGGCGCGCTGCTGATGGCGATGGGCCTCGGCTACGACTCCGACGGCGGCCGCTCGATGGCCGCGGCGATCACCTCGCTGATGACCGGCACGTCCTACAAGCGCTCGGCCGAGCTCGCCGGCGTCGTCGGCCCCTACGCCGGCTACGCCCGCAACGCCGAGGCCCACAAGCGGGTGATGCGCAAGCACCAGGCCGCCAACGACACGGTCCGCACCCTCCACGCCGAGACCGCGCAGGTGCACAAGCTGGCCACGAAGGCCTGGGCCGACGTACAGGAGATCGGTGCGGCCAACGGCTTCCGCAACGCGCAGGCCTCGGTGCTCGCGCCGACCGGCACCATCGGCTTCATGATGGACTGCGACACCACCGGCATCGAGCCCGACTTCTCGCTGGTGAAGTTCAAGAAGCTGGTCGGCGGCGGCTCGATGCAGATCGTCAACCAGACGATCCCGCGGGCGCTGCGCAAGCTGGGCTACCAGCCCGAGCAGGTCGAGGCGATCGTCGACTACATCGCCGAGCACGGCCACGTGATCGACGCCCCGGGCCTGAAGACCGAGCACTACGAGGTCTTCGACACCGCGATGGGCGCCCGCGTCGCTCAAGCCGATGGGCCACGTGCGGATGATGGCGGCCGCCCAGCCGTTCCTGTCCGGCGCGATCTCCAAGACGGTCAACCTGCCGGAGTCGGCGACGGTCGAGGAGATCGAGGACATCTACCTGCAGTCCTGGAAGCTCGGCCTCAAGGCGACCGCGATCTACCGCGACAACTGCAAGGTCGGCCAGCCGCTCGCCGACGGTGGCGGCAAGGCGAAGAAGGACGCCGCCGACGCGGCCGCCGCCGCCGACGAGGCTGCCAGACCAAGGTCGTCGAGAAGGTCGTCTACGCCCCGACCCGCAAGCGGCTGCCGAAGTCCCGCACCTCGCGCACCACGTCGTTCACCGTCGGCGGCGCCGAGGGCTACATGACCTCCGGCGCCCACGACGACGGCGAGCTCGGCGAGGTCTTCCTCAAGCTCGGCAAGCAGGGCTCGACCCTGGCCGGCGTGATGGACGCCTTCTCGATCGCGGTCTCGATCGGCCTGCAGTACGGCGTCCCGCTGGAGACCTACGTCTCGAAGTTCACCAACCTGCGCTTCGAGCCCGCCGGCCTCACCGACGACCCCGACGTGCGGATGAGCCAGTCGATCATGGACTACATCTTCCGCCGCCTGGCCCTCGACTACCTGCCCTTCGAGACCCGCGCCGGCCCTCGGCATCTACTCCGCCGAGGAGCGCCAGCGCCACCTCGAGACCGGCTCCTACGAGCCCATCGAGGAGACCGGCTCCGCCGCCGAGCTGATCGACGCACCGGCGGTCGCGCCGGTCGAGGTGGTCGAGGAGCGCCAGCGACGCGTCTCGAGACCCCGGAAGCGATCGACGCCGACGTCGTCGAGACCAAGGACAGCAAGGCACCGAGCAGCGCGAGGTCCCGGCCACCGAGACCAAGGAGGCCCACACCTCCGCCGAGCTCCTGGAGAAGATCACCGGCACCGCCGTCGACTCCCCGCTCTGCTTCACCTGCGGCACCAAGATGCGCCCGGCCGGCTCCTGCTACGTCTGCGAGGGCTGCGGCAGCACCAGCGGCTGCAGCTGATGGCGATCGATTGATCAAGCAGGTACTTCGTGCCCGTCGTCCCGTTCTTCCAGCAGATGGAGCAGGGCATCGACGCCCAGGCCGGGGAGTCCGACGTCGACGTCGAGGTCCAGGCGGCCTCGAGCATCACCGACACCAGCGGCCAGGCCGACAGGCTCAACGCGATGGCCCAGCAGGGCTACGGCTGCTACGTCGTCAACCCGATCTCCGGCACCAACCTGATCCAGGGCCTGGCCCAGATCGCCGCCAGGACACCCCGGTCGTCAACATCGACAGCCCGATCGAGGCCGACGCGGCCGAGAAGGCGGACCTGGAGGTCGTCGACGTACATCGGCACCGACAACGTCGAGGCCGGCAAAGATGGGCGGCGAGGCGATGGTCGAGGCGCTCGGCGGCTCGGGCAAGGTCGGCGCTCATCGGCGGCATCTCCGGTGACGTCACCAGCAACGCCCGGCTCGACGGGTTCAAGGAGGTCGCCGGCGACCTCGAGATCGTCCAGACGGTCGCCGCCGACTGGGACCGCCAGACCGCGCAGACCCGCGCCACCGACATCCTCTCGGCGAACCCCGACCTCAAGGGCTTCTTCTCCGCCAACGACGACATGGCGCTCGGCATCGCCCGGGCCGTCGCCAACGCCGGCAAGACCGGCGAGGTCAACATCATCAGCGTCGACGGCATCGAGGACGCCCTCGAAGGCGGTCGAGGCCGGGGACCTGACGGCGTCCGTGGCGCAGTACCCCTACGCGATCGGCGCAGATGGGCGTGCAGGCCTGCGAGATGGCCGCCGCCGGCGAGGAGCTGCCCGGCGAACGTCACCGCGCCGGTCGCGGTCGTGACCAAGGACAACGCCCAGGACGCGCTCGAGGCCTTCCCCGCGCCGTTCGAGGACGTTCGAGAACCCGCTCGAGTGACCTGAGCAGTCACCCCACCCACCCGCCGTACGTCGCAAGGAGATCGCCATGACCACCACCACGGTCGAGCCGCCCAGTGCTCCGCCCGAGGAGCCGACCCGAAGGATCCAGCTGTCCGAGGTGTCCTGGCCCGAGCTGGCCTCGACCATCGGGCTGGTGGTCATGGCGATCATCTTCGCCGGTCATCAACCCCGGCTACCTCAGCGAGGGCAACGTCTCGGCGATCCTGCAGGCGAGCCGCGATCCTGATCGTGCTCACGATCGGGCAGACGTTCGTCATCGCCACCGGCGGCATCGACCTGTCGGTCGCCTCCACCATGACCCTGGGCGGCGATCGTCCTCGGTGAGTTCTACGCCGCAGGCGCTGGGATCTGGCGGCCGCCCTGGCCGGCTTCGTCGGCCGCGGGCTGGTGGGGCTGATCAACGGGCTGCTGATCTCCAAGGGCGGGATCACCGACTTCATCGTCACCCTCGGCACCCTGTCGGCGGCCTCCGGGCTCGGCGCTGATCATCGCCGACGGGCAGAAGACCACCATCATCGAGCCGTTCCTGCTCAAGATGTCGGTCAACGGGATCTGGATCTTCTCTGGTCGGTGCTCCTCGCGATCGCGCTGGCCGTGATCGCCCACGTGGTGCTGTTCCACACCAGGTTCGGCGTCCACGTGCTCGCCATCGGCGGCTCCGAGGAGGCCGCCCGCGCGGTGGGCATCCGGACCTGGATGGTGAAGACCGGCGTCTACGTGATCTCCGGGTCGCTCGCCGGCGTCGCGGCGCTGCTGCTGGTGGCCCGGGTCGGCGCCTCCGAGCCGGCCGCCAACACCAGCTTCCTGCTCAACTCGGTGGCCGCCGTCGTACTCGGCGGGGTGAGCCTCTTCGGCGGCCGGGCCACCATCGCCGGCCCCGTCGTCGGCGCCCTGCTGCTGACCGCGCTGGTCAACGGCCTGACCCGGGTCGGACTCTCGGAGTTCTACCAACCCCTGACCGTCGGCATCGTCGTGGTGCTGGCCGCGTTCATCACGAGGTACCAGAAATGACGAACTCGCACTGACCACCGTGCCGTGCGGCGACGATGCTCACCGTGCGCGACGTACGCAAGAGCTTCGGCCGCGTGCAGGCGCTCCGCAGCGCCAGCATGTCCGTGCCCCGCGGCCAGCTCACCGCCATCGTCGGTGACAACGGCGCCGGCAAGTCCACGCTGGTCAAGCTGCCTCGTCGGCGTGCACGCCCGCGACGGGGGAGAGGTCCTGCTCGACGGGGCGCCGGTGCACTTCACCAACCCGCAGCAGGCCCGCGTCGGCCGGGATCGAGACGGTGTTCCAGGACCTCGCCCTGGTCGAGGACCTCACCGTCGGGCAGAACCTCTTCCTCAGCCGGGAGGAGACCAGGGCGACGGCCGGTGGCTTCCTCGACCGCCGCGCGATGCGCCGCGAGGCGCTCGACATGGTCAGCCAGCTCGCGATCAACGTGCCGCGGGTCAACGCGCGGGTACGTCGCTCGTCGGCGGCCAGCGCCAGGCCGTGTCGATCGCCCGGGCCGCCGGCTTCTCCTCCAAGCTGATCGTCTGGACGAGCCCTCCGCGGCGCTCGGCGTGCAGGAGACCGCCCGGGTCGAGGAGCTGATCATGGAGCTCAAGTCCAAGGGCGTGACCATCCTGCTGATCAGCCACAACTTCGAGCAGGTCCTGCGCCTCGTCCGACCAGGTCAGGTCATGCGGGCCGGGCGGACTCGTCGCCGGCGGCGCACGGCGGAGACCGACGGCCAGGAGCTCGTCGGGCTGGTCACCGGCGCCATCCTCGACCCCGCGACCGACCCGGAGGCCCCGGCCGCCTCTGCGTCCGAGGCCAGCAGCAACGACGGAGTCCGTCAGATGACCAACCGCTCGGCGTCCACGCGCTCGTGTGGAGCGGCACGTGGGACGAGCCGGCGTCGCACGGCACGCGATCTCCTCGGCCGCGGCCGCCGGCTTCGACCTGATCGAGGTGCCGATCCTCGACCCGTTCGGCATCGACACCGAGATGACCCGCGGCTGCTCGACGAGTACGGCCTGGCCTCGGCCTGCTCGATGGGGCTGCCCCCGCACGCCGACGTCGCCAGCGAGGACATCAGCGTCCAGGCCGAGGGCAAGAAGCTGCTGTCTCGGGCCGTCGAGGTGGCCGAGGAGCTCGGCGCCCAGGCGCTGTGCGGCGTCCTCTACTCCGCGCCTCGGCCAAGTACCCCGGCCCGCTGAGCGACGGTCCCGCGCGCACGTCGTGGACGCGATGCAGCACCTCGCCACGGAGGCCGCACGGCTGCCGGTGTCGCGGTCAACCTGGAGGTCGTGAACCGGTACGAGACGCAACGTCGTCAACACCGCCGCAGGGATGCTGGAGCTGATCGACGAGATCGGCGCCGACAACCTCAAGGTCCACCTCGACACCTACCACATGAACATCGAGGAGGACGACTTCGCGCTGCCGGTCGACCAGGTCGGCGACCGGCTCGGCTACGTCCACATCGGGGAGTCCACCGCGGCTACCTCGGCAGCGGCACCATCGACTTCGACGCGTTCTTCGCCGCCCTCCGGGCCACTGGCTACGCCGGGCATCGTGACCTTCGAGAGCTTCAGCTCCGCGGTCGTCGCACCCCGACCTCAGCAACGACCTCGCGGTGTGGCGCAACCTGTGGGACGACGGCGACGACCTCGCCCGGCACGCACACGCCTTCATGGCGTCACGACTGCAGGCGGCATGAGCGCGGCTTCCGCAGACACCTACCTCGGGATCGACCTGGGCACCAGCGGCCTGAAGCTGACCCTGGTCGGCAGGCGACGGCTCCGTGGTCGCCGAGGCCGAGGAGACCTACGAGCTTGAGGCGGCGCAGCCGGGGTACGCGGAGATCGACCCCCAGGACTGGAGCCGGGCGCTCGACCGCTGCGTCGGCCGGCTCGCACAGACGCCCGGCGGCGGTCATACGGGGGCGCCCGTGGCCGCCGTCGGGTTCAGTGGGCAGATGCACGGCGTGGTGCTCACCGGCGACGACGGGCAGCCGCTGCGACCGGCGATGCTGTGGCCGGACCGGCGCGCGGCTTCCGTCATGGGCCAGTGGCACGACCTGGCGCCGGAGGTCAGGGGCGCGCTCTCGAACCCGCTGGTGCCGGGGATGGCGGGTCCGCTGCTCACCTGGCTGCGCGACCACGAGCCCGCCCTGTTGGGCGATGCCCTGGTGGCCAGCCCCAAGGACTGGCTGCGCCGGCAATTGACTTCGGGTGATGCCGCGGGTGACCGCAGCGACGCCTCCGCCACGTTGCTCTGGGACGTGGTGGCCGACGACTGGTCGACTCGCGCAGTCGAGCTCGCCGGCGTCACCCGTAGTCAGTTGCCGGACGCGGCGCCGAGCGACGCGGTCGTGGGTGTCACGCGGGCTGCTCGGCGGCGACGACGTACCGGTGGTCACGGGTGCCGCGGACACGGCCGCCGCGCTGGTGGCACTGGAGCGCTCCGACGCCGGGTTGCTGGGCGACGGTGGCGTGGTGGTCAACGCGGGCACGGGCATCCAGATCCTCCGCACCGGCGCCCGGCCCGAGGCCCGGGTCGACCCGAAGACCCATCTGTACGGCGACGCGTCGGGTGGGTGGTACGAGATGCTCGCCATCCAGAACGGCGGCCTGGCGCTCGACTGGGCGCAGGGGACCCTCGGCGTCTCGTATGACGAGGCGGTGACCCTGGCCGGCGGCACTGCGCCCGGCAGCTCCGGGCGCCACCTTCCTGCCCTTCCTCACCGGCGAGCGCGGGGGCGTGGCGCCGGTGGCTCCATCGGCGGGGTGGCGGCACCTGACCACGTCCACGGGCCGGGCCGAGCTGCTGCGCGCGGCGTTCGAGGCGTACGCGTTCACCATCCGGCGTGGGCTGGAGATCATCGGCGCGCCCGCGGGCCCGGTGCTGCTGACCGGCGGCGGCGGGCGGGACCCCTGGCTGCGCCAGCTGCTGGCCGACGTGCTCGACCGCCCGGTCAAGTTCGTGACCCTGCGCAGCGTGTCCGCCGTGGGCGCGGCGGTCCTCGCCGCCCGCGGCGTGGGTGTCGATCTGGACGTGCCGGCCACGGTGGTCGAGGTCGAGCCCGGCAGCGTCCGGGTCGCGGGTGCGCTGGAGACGGCGTACGCCCGATGGGTGGCGGAGCTGCACGACTAGAGCGTCCGCTGTGGCTTCGCGTGCTGTGACCTCCCAAGGTGCCCGGCGCTCGGTCAGGCAGGGATGCCGTACGGGTCGCCGTGCGCACTGGAGATCGGCACGATCTCGCGTCCGAGGGGCACCAGCGACAAGGGGATCATCTTCCAGCAGGCGACGCCGAACGGGATCCCGATGATCGTGATCATCAGCAACAGGCCCGCGACCAGGTGCAGCAGCGCCAGCTCCCAACCGAAGAAGATGATCCACACGACATTGCCGATCACCGACCAGAAACCCGCGTTGCGCCGCCAGACCGTCGTTCGGCCAAACGGCCAGACGACGAAGCTCGCCAGCCGGAACGAGGCGATGCCGAAGGGGATCGTCACGATGAGCACGAACGCGAGCAGGCCGGCCAGGACGTAGCCGATGGCGAGCCAGAGCCCCGCCAGCACCAGCCACAGGATGTTGCCGATCACCCTCATGGGGATCACCCCAGCAGACCGGGCCTCACTCCGCCAGCGCCTCGCTGACCGCGGCGACCACGGTCTTGATCGAGTCGAACGGTCCTGCTTGCTCCCCGGTCCCTTCCCAGGTCCCGTGCCACTGACCGCGCCGCAGCCTCAGGTCCAGCACCTCCCTCGGAGCGCCCGGCCCGATGATGAGGACCCGGACGTGCTTCGGACTGACCTCGAGCACGCGGATCTCGTGCCCGGCCACCAGCACAGTCGCCTCGCCGAATCCCCAGATCCCGCGCCTCACGCGCAGACGCTAACGCCGACGCCCACGGACGCACCACCGGCGCGTGGCAGGCCCATTCGCCCTTGGGTCGGTCGCCCCGTTCGTCACACCAGGCCGTGCTCGAACGCGTACGCCGCGGCGGCGGTGCGGGAGCCGACGTCCAGCTTGCCGAAGATGTTCGAGAGGTGGCGGGCGACGGTCTTCTCGCTGAGCACCAGCTCGGCCGCGATCTGGGTGTTGCTGCGGCCGGCCGCGACCAGGCGGAGCACCTCGACCTCGCGCGCGGTCAGGCCGGCCGGGAGGCCGGCGGGGCGCAGCAGGCTGCTCCGCCTCCTCGGCCGCGGGCGCGGCGCCGAGGGACCGGAAGGTGTCGCGGGCGGCGGTCAGCTTCCTGCCGCGCGGACTCCTCGTCGCCGAGGGCGGCGAGGGCGCGGCCGGTGAGGAGCCGCACCCGGGCGCTCTCGTACGGGCTGTCCGCGCGCGCCCACAGCTGGCGTGCCTTGCGCAGGTAGGGCAGCGCGCCGGCGGGGTCGCCGGAGGCGAGCTCGACGGCCGCCGACGGCGTACGCCGCCAGGGCCAGCAACGAGACCGAGCCGACCTTGCGGGCGACGATCGTCCAGCTCGGCCGCGGCGGTTCCGGGCCTCGTCGAGGGCCCCGACCGCCAGCAGGACGTCGACCGCGGCGGGGAGCAGCCGGCAGCGGCTGCGGTGGGGTTGCCGACCTCGGCCAGCAGCCGGCGTACGGCGGCCGCCGCGGCGTCGTCGGACCCGCGGGCCAGCCACAGCAGGGCCAGGCCGGGCTGCGGGTCGTGGCCGTGCTCGCCCGCCCGTTGGTAGGCCGCCTCGGCCGCGTCGTACTCGCCCCGCAGCCGCAGCACGTCGCCGCGCTCGGCCTCCGCGAGCCCGATCGCCGGCAGGGAGTCGGCCTGGCGGTAGCGCTCGATGGCGAGCGCGAACTCCTCGAGCGCCTCCGGCCACGCGCCGCGGAGCCGCATCACCTGCCCGCGGTGCACCGAGCACTGCCCGGTGTACGCGACCAGTCCCGGCTGGGCGGGACACCAGCGGTGCAGCGCCGACGTCCACTCCGCCACCCGGCCGAAGTCGGAGATCTCCTGGCAGCCCTCGATCGCGGTGCAGTAGACGTTGCCGAAGATGACCGGGGAGACCTCGCCGGCCGCGGCGCCGGCCATCGACTCGTCAAGCAGGGCGAGCCCCTCCGCGATGCGCCCGGCGTAGATCGCCAGCCGGCCCTGCGCGACGAGGCCCAGGGCCAGCAGGTCCGGATCGTGGTGCCGCCGGGCGACGGTCCGTCGCCTCGTCCGCGCACTCCGCGGCGGCCGGCCAGTCGCCGGCCCCGAGGTGGCCGATACATCTGCAGGAACGCGACGTACCCGCCCTCCACCACGTCGCCGGCCAGCTCCTCGACGAGCCGATCCGCGCGGGCCGCCCAGCCGGCCGCCAGCGCGGGCTCGCCGCCCATGCCCAGGATCATCGCCAGGTGGAAGCAGCAGCGGCGCCGCCGTCGACCGGTCGCCCGCCGACTCGAACAGGTGGAAGGCCCGCTGGAAGTAGTCGACCGCCGTCGTCCCGGCGCCCGAGCAGGTACGCCGTGATGGCGGCGGCGTGCAGGTCGTCGGCGCCCATCTCGTCGGGCTCGACGCCGGACCAGGAGTCCAGGGCCGCGGCCCAGTCGCCCCGCTCGTAGTCCGTGCGGGCACGGGCCAGGTCCTCGAGCACGCCCATCGCGAGCACCTCCCGATCGGACGATACTCGCGATGCCCCGTGGTGGCGGGCGGGTTCGGTCATGCGGCTTGGCCTTCTGACGCCGTGTGGCTTGGGGGCGCGCTCCTCGATCCGGCACACGACGTGCTCGGCGTCCCGGCCGGCGCCGGCGAGCAGCATGGACGAGAACGCGTACTGGATCGACAGGCCGCAGAAGAACAGCGCCGGGGACGTCGTCGGCGACGCCGCGGTACTCCCGCGGCCAGCCGTCCTCGCCGAGGACCGGCAGGTCGATCCAGTCGAACGTCTGCCGGAAGCCGGTCGCCCAGACCACGTTGGCCGCGTCGACGACGGTGCCGTCGGCCAGCAGCGGCAGCCCGTCGCGGACGCCCTCGACCCGCGCCTCGTTGCGGACCACGCCGCGCTCGGCGAGGTCGGAGCGCTTGACCCGCAGCATCGGTCCGCCGTGGAAGCGGATCGCGCGACATCTCCTTGCGGCCGATCGGCGTACGGCGGGTCACCACGTGGCGCCACGCGAACAGCAAGATCGGGAAGACGACGTGCATCCGCCGCGACTCGAGCCGGATCGGGATCTGGCCGCAGTCGCGTCCGGCCAGCGTGGTCGGACGGGTCGCGGCCACCTCGTAGGCGATGTCGCATGCCCGAGTGCGAGGCGCCGACCACGAGGACCGGGCCGTCGCGGAGCTGTCCGGGTCGGCGGTACTCGCTCGAGTGCAGCTGCAGGATCGACGGGTCCAGGTCGGCGGCGCAGCTCGGGGATCGTTCGGCGCCCGCCCGAAGGTGCCGGTCGCGACCACCACGTTGTCGCAGTGGAGCGGGCCGATGTCGGTGGTGACGACGAAGCCGTCCCCGTCCTCGGCCGCGGCGAGCCGGTCGACCCGTACGCCGAGCCGGACCGGCAGCTCGAAGCGGCGGGCGTACGACCTCGAGGTAGTCGGCCACGTCGTCCTTGCCGGGGAACGACCACTTCGGAGCGGGGAACGGCATGCCCGGCAGGCCGTCGAACTTGGCGGGGGAGTAGAGCCGCAGGCTGTCCCACTGCTGGCGCCAGTTGTCCCCGATCCGCTGGTTGCGGTCGAGGACGACGCAGCTCCCGGCCCGTCTTCTGCAGGTGGTAGGCGGTGGCCAGGCCGGCCTGTCCCGCGCCGATGATGACGGTCTCGACGGTGTCCATGGTCCCTCCTCGTGAACTGGTGAGCTCACGCTAGGGACGGGACGGCGATCGTCGCGTCGGGCGGATCGCGCATCTGTGGCCGGCCGGGTGGTGGGTGGAAATACCCATGATTCGCGATTCGTGCGGTCCGCAGGTGTGGCAGTCGAGGAGCGGGACCGGTGCTCAAGCCTCAGTCGTGACGGAACCGAGCCGTCACAGACAGGACTCGTGGAGCTTCACCACGCGCAGGTCCACCATGCGGGCCACAGAGACCTTCGTGCCGGCGGCTGGGAACTGGGCGCAGACCTTCCAGCCGGAGTCCAGCACCTGGAACCTCTCCAGCCCGGTGGCGTCGTTCTGAGTGAGGAAGAAGCTGCCCAGGGACTGGAGGTGATCCTGGGCGTGCTGCAGGTTCGCCCCCACCAAGAAGGGCATCACGAAGGTCTCCGAGGCCGCGCGCGTGCTCGGCCGCGCCCGCTTCTTGGTGGGCTTCTGGACCTTCTGTGCGGGGGCTGTCTTCTTCTCGGGCGATTCGTCCGCCACCTGCTCTTCCTCGCCATCAAGCTGTCAAGCCCTTCGAGCTCCTGTCTACAGTCAGCCGCGGTGTGCTCGTAACGGGCTCACCCGGGCTGGGGCCTGGTCACATACGGTCCAGTTCGATTCGTCGACCACTCCGAACATGCCGCCCCCGAGGACTTCGGGCTCATCTCCGTATCCGGCCCGGTCCAGGTCGCTGAGTGCGATATCAAGCCTCTTGGCGGTCAGGTCGGGCATCACGGCATCCTCGCCGCCGCAGGCGCCAGGGCCGCGGACAGCACGAGGCAAGCAACGCAACGAACAAGCAGTTTCATTCGAATTCCTGAAGTGACTGGGGTGTCTCGTCTCGAGACAGTCCGTGGATATTTCAGTGGTGTGGTGTGTGGCCTTCGAGGTCGAGACGCGACCTCCGGGTGCACGTGACGGCGAGCCGAGGCGCCAAATGACGCAAAGGGACAGAAAATGGTCTGGTCAGGTGGTGAGCGTGTAGTCACTACGGGCCCGTCGGATGCCCGCGACGTACGTCTGCCGTCGCCGTACACAGCACGCGGCTTCGCTCGACCTGAGGCGAAACGAACCCCCGGCGCGATGCGCCGGGGGCTCGTGGGTGTCTGTGCCGGTTGGCTCAGATCCGCATCTTGCCGGTGACGCGGCCATTCTTGAAGTCCACCGAGCACATCGTGGTGTACAGCGCGATCCGCCCGTAGTCCCGCGTCTCGTAACGAGTGCCGGCGATGGAGTAGGCAAACGACTGCCTGCCGTACCCGTCGAGGATGTTGCTGCCACCCGCGCCTTGGTCATTCCCTTCTGCACGGCGCGGTACTCACGCGCGGTGCAGACACCGGGGCGGGAGTCGCCCGCAGTGGCCTGTGCCGGAGTGGCGGCGAATGTCATCGAAACGGCGATCGTAGCGATGGCCACGAGGCCGAGCAGGAACTTCTTCATGATGTTGTCTCTCTTTCGTCTTTTGTAGTCAGTCATTGCGAAGTCGTCATGCAGAGGACGCTTGGTCCTGGCCTGCGTGACGGCGTTCCGGTGTGATGCCGGACACAACCGCTCCCTCTCGCCGAATGGCCGTCGCCACCGCCGACTGGGCGGGACGCGGGACGCGCGTTGCGGACGGGATCACGGTGGTGCTGGGTAGCGCGCGCCGAGCCTGCGTTGCACGGGCAACGCAGGGCTCGGGTGACGGCTAGAAGCTGTCGTTGATGGTGATCTTGCCGTACCGCTTGGGCAGGTTGTCGGTGCTGAGGCAGGTCAGGGTGACCGTCTGTCCGACCGGGATCGGGCTGGACGTGCAGTCCGCCATCGCGAGCACCTCGGAGCCCCTCATGAACTTGATCTCGACCAGGGCCGAGTCCTTGTCGTCACGGTTGTTGGTGACCTTCAGGTTCTTGATGTCGAGACCAAACGGGCCGCCGACCACCTTCCAGCCGCCGGCGTACGCGAAGCCGTCGACCTCGAAGGCCTTGCCCGCCGTGATGGTCAGCGGGTTGTCGGCGCCTCCAGGGCGGTTGTCGTTCGCCTTGATTGCCTTGTCCGCGGCGTTGAGGCCCGCGCCGACAAGAGCGAAACACCCGCCAACGAAGAGGATCATCGAGGAGTCCCATGATCAGCAGGACGTTGCGCACAGTGTGCGACTTCTTCTGTGGCTGCGGCGGGTAGTAGGCCGGCTGCTGGTCGGGCGCCTGAGAAGGCGAGAACTGCTGAGTCACAAGGATCCCCCCATGAGATCTAGTTGATTTGGAAGCGGCCCGCGCCGCGGGCCTCGGCAAGTATCAGGAACCAAGTGGTCTAGCGCAGCAGAATCGCGAAATTCCATCTCGCGTCCGCTGCGCTCGGGGTGAGAGCGCGCTGGTGCGGCATTGGCCCAACGGTTCTTCGCCGCACGACTAGGGTGGCCCGCGATGGCTGACGACTACTGCGAGCTGTGTGACCTCCCGAGGTCCCAGTGCATCCACGGTCTGCCGACACCGGCGCCGGCGCCTGCGCGCAAGCCGGCGGCACGAAAGACGACGACCCGGCCGAAGCCCGCGAAGCGGGTGGCGACGACGACCGCTCCCGCTCGCCCGCGGAGGTGGACGCCACCGGAGGCGATCCGGCCGCACGTCCTGGACGTGCTGCGGGAGGCGGCGGGGAGCTCGAGGCCGAGGACGTGTTCGACAGGCTCGAGGACGCGGATGGCCGACTCGCTCCTGGAGGCAGACCGGGAGCTGACTCCGGAGGGTGAGCTGCGGTGGCGGTTCGCCGCGAGGAAGGCCCGCCAGGCGCTGATCGCGGACGGGTTGATGGCGAAATCGCGGCCGGGGCTGTGGGAACTGACGGAAGCCGGGCCTCGCGGATCGCTAAGTAAGCGCTCGCTCAATCCGCCGCTGGCGTCGAGATCTGACCGGAATCGGAGACGGCGCTCGAGGGTCTCGACCTAGCCTTCCCCTACTGCGCCGGGGGAGGCATTCATGGCGGGAGAGTCTGCGCGCGCGGCAGCGCAACGACAGCGGGCGAAGGCGGAACGTCTCACGCGCTCGGCCACACTGTGGGAGCGCGGAGCCGAGGGTGAGGAAGCGACCGCCAACGCGCTCGCCCAGCTCCCCAGCGGGACCTGGACCGTGTTCCACGACGTGAAGTGGCCGGGGCGGCGGTACGCCAACGTCGACCACATCGTGGTGGGACCACCCGGGGTCTTCGTGATCGACTCCAAGAACTGGTCGGGCCAGCGTAGCGGTCAAGAACGGCGTACTGCGTCAAGATGGTCGGTCGCGGGAGACGTACGTCGCCGCTGCAGCCGAGGCGGGCCTGGCTGTCGCCAGGCTGGTACCGCTGCTCGAGCCCCGCCTGGTCCATCCCGTGCTCTGCTTCGTGCGGGATGACGAGCCTCTGGCTGGGTCCGAGACGTGATGGTCTGCTCGACGTCGAACGTGGTCAGGATGCTGACCTCGCGCCCCGCCGTACTCGCCGAGCATGAGGTGAAGCAGCTGTGCCTGGACCTCGACCTCGGCCTGCGTGACGCGGGGTTGGCGGCACCGGCTGTCGCGTCTGGCGGACGAGTCTCTCGCCGGCGGAGCCGGCCGTGCCCGCTGGCGAGCGGAGAGCGACCACGAGCAGGTCGCGGAAGCGCGAATCCTCGAGGTCAAATCTGGTCAAGGCCGTGGCTGGCCTCGCCTTTGCTGCCGTGCTGATCTTCAGACCGGACGTGCTGACCGGTCTGGCCGATGACGTGTCCGGGCTGATCGTCGACCAGCCCGCTGACACGTCGAAGCCGCAGACAGAACGAGCAGCGCAAGAAGCGGGCGAACCAGAACCGCGGCGGATCCCAGAACCGGTAGCAACGCCGTCGGACGGAGAGGCAAGGAATTCCCTGGTTTCGGCCTGCGTGAACCGCCCTTATCCCGCGCCTAATGGTCCGAATGGGCCAGCACGGTTGGACGGTGAATTGATCAGGAAGGGCGATGGTCTCCGCCCGTTCCGCTGCGGCAGGGTTGAACCCGCAACTAGGGGGCGCTTGGGGACGGCACTTTCTAGGGACGGAACCAAGGTAGTGACGACATGGATCTCACTCGTCGTGACATGTTCAAGCTCGGGGCATTGGGGGCTATCGGCACGGCCGGCGCATCCCAACTGCCGTGGAGCTCGGTGATCGAGGCGCAGGCCGCCAGCCTGCTCGCTGTCAGCGACACGCCGCTGCCATTCCGGACCGGGTTCGTGCGCCCTCCGGTCCTGCGTCCGGACCGGAGCCGCCGCGACCAGGACGGCGTGTGGACCGACTACTTCACCGTCCGCGAGAGTGCTCGGAGGGCGCGGATCCTGCCGACGATGTCGACTCTCATCTGGGGGTACAACGGGATGGCACCCGGGCCGACGATCAAGGTACGTCGGGGCCGGCGGGCCGTCATGCGGGTGATCAACCAGCTGCCGAACACGCCATCCCTCGCTGGGGCAGGCCTCGGAGACGTCAGTGCACCTGCACGGTTCGGCGTCGCTACCGCAGTTCGACGGGTACGCCAGCGACGTCACCGGTCGCGGGTGGTTCAAGGACTACGAGTACCCGAACTTCCAGCCCGCACGAACGCTCTGGTACCACGACCATGGGGTGCACCACACCGCCCAGAACGCGTACGCGGGCCTGTACGCGCAGTACCACCTGCACGACGCGGCGGAGCAGGAACTCCTGCCGCAGGGCGAGTTCGACGTACCCCTGACGGTTGCCGACGCCCTCTTCACCGCCAACGGTGCGCTTGACGATCGGCGACGACGAATCCGGCTTGTGGGGCGACGTCATCCTCGTGAACGGCCGACCCTGGCCGGTGATGAAGGTCAAGCGCAGGATCTACCGGTTCCGCATCCTGGTGGCCTCCATCTCCCGCTCCTACCGGTTCCAGCTCGGAAACGGAGACCCGGTCACCATGGTCGCGACCGACGGCGGGCTGATGCCGAAGGCGCGTCAGGTGAGCCAGTGGCGGCAAGCCAGCGCGGAACGGTACGAGGTGCTGATCGACTTCCGTCGGTATCGGGCTGGTCAGCGCGTGGTGCTGCGCAACCTGTCCAACACGAACAACCGGGACTTCGCCAACACCGACAAGGTGATGGCCTTCGACGTCACCGACGCGCCCTTCTCCAAGCGCGACCACACCTGGAACCAGCTGCCCGACACCCTGGTCGGCAGCGACGTGATGAGGTTGCGGGAAGCCGACGCGAAGGTAACCCGAAGCCTGAGCCTGCAACGTTCGGGCGGGATCTGGACGATCAACGGCCAGACCTGGGCAAGACGTGGTCGACAGCGAATACCAGCTGGTGCTCGCCAATCCCAAGCTGAACGCCACCGAGATCTGGGAGATAGCCAACCCCTCGGGCGGTTGGTTCCACCCTCTCCACCTTCACCTGATCGACTTCAAGATCCTGTCCCGCAACGGCCGGCCGCCGTTCGACTACGAGCGCGGCCCCAAGGACGACGTCTACGTCGGTGAGGGGGAGACGGTCCGGGTCATCATGAAGTTCGGTCCACACCGCGGTCGCTACATGGTCCACTGCCACAACCTGGTCCACGAGGACCACGACATGATGGCGCAGTTCGCCGTCGGCTGGACGGCCGGTGCCCGGGATCCGAACGATCCGATGGGGACGCCGGCCAAGCGCACGAGGCCTTAGTCCATTCAGCACTGGTACGCCGACACGATGGACGGGTGTCGCCGTCTGATGACGCGCAACCCCACCCGACCGGGTATGATGCCAGTGGCAACCCAGCCACCCGTGCTCTGTGTCTCGGGGCTTTCAGCGGCCGTTCCGATCATCCGATCCGCCGCCACGTCCCGTAGAGCACGCTCACGCTGCAGCTGCGACCGCTTCCCGGCGGTCGATGGAGAGTGGATTGGCGACGACACGACAGGGTCGCGGGCGTACGAACCGACGTACGGACCGAAGGCCTCGCAACGACAACGAGGGCGTGCTGCCCGTGCTCGCACAGGCGGTACGCCGACTGGAGACCGCCGTCCAGCGCGGCCGGGTGTCCGGCAGCGACTAGCGCGCTACCAGGCGATCGCGCTGCTGGCGCGCGAGGAGCGGGTCCGGGTCCGGGGCGACGACGCCCTGACGCAGGTCCGGCGCGACTCCGAGCTCAAGCGGCTCGACGGGATCGCCACGATCCTGGCCCAGATCGCGGCCAGCGAGCCGTCGTTCTTCCACCTGCTCGACGAGAAGGCCGACGTCTCCGAGGGCACCCGCATCCTGATGCGGGGGATGCAGGTCGCCGGCGGGACGGAGCCGGAGCCCGAGCCGGAGCCCGAGGCGAAGGTCGAGACGGACGACGGCCGCGTCGAACGGCGGGTGGTGCCGGACGCGGTACGTGCCCGCCAGCTCGCCATCCCGTTCCTGGTCCCCGACTACTCGCGCCGCGCCGGCAGATGCCGGCCCGGCGCCGGCTGGTCGGCTGGAGCTGATCGAGCCGCTGCTCAGCTCCTTCGAGGACGCCGCGCCCGGCGCGCCGGCCTGCATGGAGCTGCCGGGAACGCCGCAGCTCATGGTCCGCACCGGGCACGAACTGATGCGCCACCAGGCGCAGCGTGGTCGCGGCGGCCGCCGACGGGCACCGCACGTTCCTGCTCGCCGACGAGCCCGGCCTCGGCAAGACCGCCCAGGCGCTGCTCGCCGCCGAGGCGGCGGACGCCTACCCGCTGCTGGTCGTCGTACCCAACGTCGTCAAGACCAACTGGGCGCGTGAGGCGGCCATGTGGACGCCGCGGCGCGCGGCCACCGTCATCCACGGCGACGGTGAGGACATCGACGCGTTCGCCGACATCGTCGTCGTCAACTACGAGATCCTCGACCGGCACGCCGGCTGGATGGGCGACCACGGCTTCCGCGGGATGGTCGTCGACGAGGCCCACTTCATCAAGAACACGACGTCGCTGCGCTCGCGCAAGGTCCTCGAGATCGCCGACAAGATCCGGACCCGCATGCGCCCGGCCGCTGATGATGGCGCTCACCGGTACGCCGCTGATCAACGACATCGACGACTTCCGCGCGATCTGGCAGTTCCTGGGCTGGATCGACGAGAAGAAGCCGCGGCCCGTGCTGATGGCGGAGCTCGAGGAGATCGGGCTGACCCCGCTGGAGCACGACTTCTACCCGAAGGCGCGCCGCAAGGTCATCGACCTCGGCATCGTGCGCCGGAAGAAGGTCGACGTCGCCGCCGACATCCCCGACCGCCGGGTCGCCGACCTGCCGGTCGAGCTCGACGACGCCGCCACCCGCTCGATCCGCGAGGCCGAGCGGAACCTCGCGCTCCGGCTCGTCCAGCGGTACGACGCCGCGCTGGTCACCCGTCGCAAGAAGGTCCGGCGTGGAGGGGATCGACCACGAGCTGGTCCGCCGGGTCGCCACCTGGGAGACGCGCTCGGACGACGACCAGACCTCCGAGGAGAACGTCTTCACGATGGTGCGCCGGATCGGGCAGGCCAAGGCCACGCTGGCCGCCGACTACGCCGCCCAGCTGGCCCGCTCCGCCGGGAAGGTCGTCTTCTTCGCCAAGCACATCGACGTGATGGACGCCGCCGAGGAGTTCTTCGCCAAGCGCGACATCAAGTACTCCAACATCCGCGGCGACCAGACCTCGACCGCCCGGCAGCGCAGCATCGACGCCTTCACCAACGACCCCGAGGTCCAGGTGATCGTCTGCTCGCTCACCGCTGCCGGCGTCGGCGTGAACCTGCAGGTCGCCTCCGACGTCGTCCTCGCCGAGCTGTCGTGGACCGACGCCGAGCAGACCCAGGCGATCGACCGGGTGCACCGGATCGGCCAGACCGAGCCGGTCACCGCCTGGCGGATCATCGCCGCGCAGACCATCGACGCCCGGATCGCCGAGCTGATCGACAGCAAGGCCGGACTCGCCGCCCGGGCGCTCGACGGGGCCGACACCGACGTACCCGACTCGGCCGACATCCAGGTCGAGGCGCTGGTCGCGCTGCTCACCGATGCGCTGGAGGAGCGGCAGGCCGCTTCGGAGGAGTGAGCACCAGGCTGCCGTCGGGCTCCAGGTCGATGCGTGACCCGAAGCGGCGGCTTGCCTTGTGCAGCGCCCTTCTCAGCCATCGCGCATCCGGGTCCGTGGCGCGCCACAGCCGCATCTGACGTGCCTGCAGCGGCACCATCCTTAGCCGGTCGAGGCGGCCATCGGCGTCGAGGTGGACGAAGTAGAGCAGCCGCAGGTCGGAGCGGAACCGCTCGTGGCCCGAGATGCCCTCGTAGTCGTTGACCAGGTCGCCGCAGCCGTAGAGCACCAGCCGATCGCGGTAGACCTCGACCGGACGGGGATGGTGCGAGGAGTGCCCGTGCACGACGTCGACGCCGCTGTCGATCAGCCAGTGGGCGAAGAGGACCTGGGCGCGCGGGACGGCGTACCCCCAGTTCGAGCCCCAGTGGACGGACACGACCGCGATGTCACCCGGTTGCTTCGTTCGTCGCACGCGGTCGCAGAGGTCCTCGGCATCGGCCGGTGACAGGTCGCCGACGTACGCCACTCCGGGGCGGTCTTCCCTGGCGGCCCAGGTCGACGGGACGCCGCTGCAGGCGGCGCCGACCGACCAGAGCAGCACCCGCTTGTCGCCGGCGCCGAGCTCGAGCGGCCGCCACGCCTCCTCCTTGTCGCGGCCGGCGCCGGCCGTTGCCAGACCCGCGTCGGCCAGGACGTCGAGGGTCTCCTCGAGGCCGCGGACGCCGAGGTCGAGCACGTGGTTGTTCGCGAGCGCGCAGGCGTCGGGGCGGGCCGCGGTGAGGCAGCCGATGTTGCCCGGGTGCATCCGGTAGTGGACCGCCTTACCGGGCGCCGCGTCGTCCGAGGTCGTGATGCTGGTCTCCAGGTTGATCACGCGGAGGTCAGGGCCGATCTCGTCCATCACCTGCAACGCGTCGCCCCACGGCCAGGCGAAGTCGACGCGGCGCGGGGATCTTTCCGGACGCTGTCTCGGCAAGCTCGACGTAGGTGCGGGCGTCGTCGACGTACCGCTCCCACAGCCGCGGGTCACCCGGCGACGGCAGGATCTGGTCGACGCCGCGGCCGGTCATCACGTCACCGGTCAGGCAGAGCACGACGCCTGGCTCCATCCATCCAATCTAGGACTGGTGCCGGACGATGGTCGTATGTGGCCGCTCGACGCCGAATCGCTGATGGAGGCGCAACGGTCGCTGTCTCGCGCGCGACCCGGGCCATGGAAACCTCCCGTCGGTGATCTGCTCATCGGCGGCTGCTGGGTGTGCTTCCCGCGCGGCCTTCGTGGGCGGGGAGCTGCTGGTGACGCGGCGTGGGTGGCGGCGGTGGTGATGCGTGGGGACAAGGTCGTCGCGCAGGAGGTACGACGCGGGGTCGCCGGGGCGCCGTACTCCCCGGCCTGCTGGCGCTGAGGCTCGGCAGGCTCATGGAAGAAGCGGTGCGCGCCCTGGCGACGCGGCCGGACGTGCTGCTCGTCGACGCCACAGCGCGCGATCATCCGCGCGGGGCCGGCTTGGCGCTGCACCTCGGCGCGGAGCTGGACCTGCCGACGGTGGGCATCACGCACCGGCCACTGCTGGGCCTCGGAGCCTGGCCCGAAGATCGCCGCGGTGCCACCACACCGCTCCGGATCGACGACGCGGTGGTCGGCTGCTGGATGCGGACGCGCCCCGGCGTCCGACCGGTCGCGGTGCATCCGGGGTGGCGGGTCGATCTGGAGACTGCCGTCGAGGTCGTGGCCGGCACCACCGGGCCGCGGCGTACGCCCGAGCCGTTGCGTCGGGCGCGCCGGCTTGCGCGTGAAGCGCGCGAGCACGATCCGGGTGTCGGTGGTCGCGTCTAGCGTTTGTCTCGACGATGAGGGGGTCGAGATGAGGGATGAGCACGACGATCTGGAGGCGAGCACGGAGCGCGCGTGGACCGAGTTCCGGCAGCGGCTGGCGGACCGGCTGGCGGAGGCGGTGGAGGACGAGGTCCTGCTGGTCGAGCTGGAGTCGGCTGTCGACGAGGACGGGTTGGACGGTGCGGCGCCGTACGTGCAGTTCGTGGCTTGGGGCGAGGACATGGTGCGCGCCGAGGTGGTGAGCAACAACTACCTCGACGAGCGGTACGAGCTGACCGCGGACGACGAGCTGCGGCTGGTCGAGATGGGGTGGTCGGAGCCGGCTGTGCAGCGAGGACGGGGACCCGATCCCCGGCGACGGGAACTTCCACCTCGACGCGCCCCAGCGTGAGGCCGACCGGGTGGCGGTGATGGCGGTCCGCGCACTGCGTGAGGTGTTCGGGTGCCCGCACCCGTCGTTCCTGGTGGCCGACGGGCTGGAGCGGGGGCTCGAGGCGCCGGCCGTGGAGCCGTCGTCCGCTGATGGGGAGATCCAGGTCGCCTACCCGGACGACCACGACCACCTGCAGTCGATGGTGGACGGCGCGCTCGAGGTGATGTTCGAGAGTTCCGCCAAGCACGATGAGGACGGCGACCTGCCGATCACCTGTGGGCAGTCGCTGGTCTTTGTGCGGGTGCTGGCCGACGAGCCGACGGTGGAGATCTTCGCGGACATCGTGGTCGACGTCGGCGACCGAGCTCGGGCGATGATCGAGGCCGGGCGCCTCAACCTGCGCTCGGCCGACCACCAGTTCGTCGTGCGAGGCGACCGGCTCGTGATGCGCACCTCGCTGGTGGCGTGGCCGTTCTCGCCGACTCAGCTGCGGGTCGTGGTCGGGCGCTTCTGCCACGAGGTGGACGACATCGCCGCCGAGGCGGCGGTGTCAGTTGGTGGGCGCCGGTTTCTCGAGTCGATTCCGACCGAGGTGCCTGTGCCGGCGCTGGACGAGGAGGTGCACCCGGGTCTGGCCACCCTGCTGGAGATCCTGCACACCGGCCGGGTCGGGCCGGCGACCGTGGCGGGACTGTTCGACGGCGACCGGCTTGAGCTGGTCCGCCAGATCCACCGAATCCGCGCCGGCGGCCAGCCCTGCGGCGACCACGCCGAGGAGGTCGTCCTCGACCACCTGCGCCGGGGCCTGCGCTTCCTCGCCGACCAGGCGGCCTCGCGTGACCAGCGGAGCCGGCATACCCGTCGGCCCGCCAGTAGCCAGCTCTCGCTGCTGCCCGACGAGGACGTCGGGCAGGACTCACTCGGAGTGGGGTGGGGTACCTGATCGGGACGGGTGAACGGCTGGGCGTCTTCGTCACCAGCAATGGAACCCCGGCTGTATCCCGAGAGACGTCACCCACGCCCTCTCGCCGTGTCGGATGATCGGGCGGCGCGCGCAACGAGAACGAGTACGTCGTCGCCAGGCTGGCCGTCGAGAGCTCGATGACGGTGGGGATGTCCTTCGCGGGACCGGATGAGTACTCGTACTCGTCGCCGAACGGAGGCTTCAGGTCCTGCCGGCGAACATGAGGTCATCGTCGGTGAGGCGGACCCTGACGAAGAGGCCGTTGTCCCGCCAGATCACCCGGCTGTCCGTGCCTCGCACGCGTCCAATCCTGCCGTCTGAAACTCACTTCCACAGTCTTCGTTCGCACCTTGATTCTTCGAACATACGTTCGATATGAATGAACCATGTCGATCACGCACCTGGCTCCTCCGGCCCTCGCGGCCGCGGTGCGCGATGCCCGGTCGGCCGTGGCGTCCGCCGGCTCGATGGGCGTGGCCGGCGTCTCGAGCCGGGAGCTCGGTGAGGCGATCGCGGAGCGATCTGAACTGGAGTCCCAGGTGGTGGCACTGCGGCTGTCGCTCTCAGCCGAGGCCGACAGTCGGGGCGTTGCGGAGGGGACCGCCGACACCGGCACGGACGCCTGGCTGGCTCGGCTGACGGGGGAGCCGCGCGAGATCATGGGTGGTGGGTTGTGGGTCGCGCGGATGCTGCGGGACAAGTGCCACCACACTCGGGAGGCGCTCGCTGCCGGGAACCTGCGGCTGTCGCAGGCAAAGGTGATCGTGCGGGCGGCTCACCGTGCACCGAGCGGGATCACCCCGGAGCAGCTCGCCGACGCCGAGCAGTCGCTGGTCGCGATGGCGACCGGCCAGGGCACAGTTACGGGTCGGCCGATGACCGCGACCCGGTTGCGCCAGGCGGCCCGGAGAATGTTCGCGACCCTTAGCTCCGAGTTGGCCGACCAGATGGAGTCCGACCAGCTCACCGAGGAGTCCAGACGCGCCGACCACAACACCTGGATGACGCTGGACGACAACGGCGACGGGACCTGGTCGGGAAGGTTCACCGTCCCTGAGCTGCAGGGCCGATGGCTGCGCCAGGCGTTGGAGCGGCTCTCCTCACCGCGGCGTCTCTACCGCGACCAGCAAGGGAAGACCCAGGTCGACGAGACGGTCGACAACGGCCTCAACAACCTGTCCTGGTCCGAACATCTCGGGCAGGCGATGTGCGAGCTGATCGAGCACCTGCCCACCGACGGATACACCAACGGCAACGCCGCCACCCTGGTCGCCCACATCGACGTCAGTGATCTCCTCGCCGGAGTCGGCGCCGCGACCCTCGACGGCGGAGTCCGGATCAGCGCCGGGGAGGCCCGCAGGCTGGCGTGCGAGGCCAGCATCCTTCCCCTCGTGATGAGCGGCGAGTCGGTTCCGCTCGACCTCGGCCGCGGCCAGCGCCTCCACTCCCACCACCAGCGGATCGCCCTCTCCGCTACTCACGACACCTGCGCCGTGGGCGGGTGCGAACGCCCCTTCACCTGGTGCGAGATCCATCACCAACGACTCAGTTGGGCCAAGGGCGGAGACACCGACCTCGACAACGGTCTCCCGTTGTGCGGCTACCACCACCGGCGGGCCCACGACGACCGGTGGGACCTCCGACAACACCCGTCCGGCGACTACCGCTTCCACCGACGACGTTAGCCCCGTCACGACTTCCGCGATCGTGGCGTGGGCAACAGCGACCGCGCCATGACTCCGACATGGTGGGTCGCCGTATGCCTCCCCATGAAGTCTGGTACGTCAGCTACGGATCCAACATGTGCCGCGACCGTCTCCGCTGCTACATCGAAGGCGGCCGGCCACGCGGCGCTGCCCGGGAGTACGTCGGTGCCCGGGACGGCACCCTGCCCCCGGACGACATGGCCGTCGAGCTGCCCGGCAGCCTCTACTTCGCCGGCGAGTCCCCCACATGGGGCGGTGGGGTGGCCTTCTACGACCACGACGTCCCCGGCCCGACACCCGCGCGGGCCTACCGCATCACCGTCGAACAGTTCGCCGACGTGGCCGCCCAGGAGATGCACCGCCTCCCCGAGGAGGGCGATCCGCTCGAGGAAGTGATCATCGGCGGTCTCGAGACCGGCAGGCACGAGGCCGGGCCCGGGCGCTACGAGACCCTGATCGAGGTCGGACGACACGACGGCCTGCCGATGCTGACGTTCACATCACCACACGGGCTGGACGCCGTACCCCACACGCGCCCCGCGCCGGCGTACCTCGCCATGCTGCGCCGCGGTCTCGGTGAGGGGCGCGGCTGGGACGACGACGAGATCGACGCCTACTTCGCGTCGGTCGTGGCCGCCTGATCCCAGTCAGACGCCGGCAAGCTCCTTGAGGTCGCCGAGGATCGCGTCCATCTGCGCGAACAGCGACAGGTGACCCTCGTCCTCGAACAGGTGCGCCTGGGCGCCGGCGACGTTGGCGGCCAGCCATTCGCCGTGTGAGAACGGCACCATCGCGTCCTCCCGGCCCTGCCACACGGCCACGGGGACCGTCAGGTCATCGAGGCCGAACCCCCACGGCGCCACGATCGCCAGGCCGTCGTCCCGCACACCCACGACGCCCTGCGCGCCGGCGTGGTGGAACACCCGGCTCAGGTAGTCCGCGAAGTCGCCGGTGACGAATGCCGCGTCGACCGGCGTGACCAGGTCGCCGAACGCGTCCACCAGCTGCTCCGGTGTCGCCTCGAACGTCGGTGGCATCGTCTTCTCGAGCAGCCGTTCGTAGACCTCGCGGCCCTGGACGGCCGCTTGGAAGTCCTCGACGTTCTCCTGACCCATCCCGGCGGCCCAGTCCAGGCCGTCGGCGTCGTACGGCGCCACGCCGGCCAGCGTCGCCGCCGCGCGGCAGCGGTCCGGAAGCAGGGCCGCGCAGGCCAGGGCGCGGGGTCCGCCGCCGGACCAGCCGAGGGTGAGGAACGCGTCGATGCCGAGGTGGTCGAGGACCGCGACCGAGTCATCGACGTCGTCAGCGATCCGCGGCCCGGTCTCGTCGAACGTGCGGGGCGTCGAGCCGCCGTACCCGGGTCGGGAGTAGGTCACCAGCTTCAGGCCGGCCTTGAGCAGCATCTCGTCGAGGCGGGCGTACGGCGCGGCTGCGGATGGGGTCCCGCCGTGGAAGAGGAGCGGGTAGCCGTCCTCGGCTCCGCCGGTGAGCACCTCGAGCGTGCGGCCGTCGGCGGTGGTCGCTGCGGTGAAGCCGGACATGAGCCCTCCCCAGGGTCGGTGCAGTCACCGTAGACCCGGGGCGTTCGGTCAGCAGGCCGCGGGCAGGTCGTCCATCGGGATCGGCACGAGTTCGTGGTCGTTGGCGAGGTGGACGACCTCGATCGGCACGTGGGCGAGGCGCGCGGCGTCGTACAGCGCCTGTGCCCAGCCCAGGTCATCGGGATTGGGACCACCGCTACCGGGCCGCGAGCGCAGGAACGCGAAACGTGCCTGGGGAGAGACGTCGCGGCTGAGCCGGCGCAGCAGCTCGGCCAGCCCGTCGACCTCTTCGGGGTCTGGCGGCGTCACGGCGCCAGCGATCTCGCTGACCTGCGGGATCGGGCGATCGTTGGCCTCGACCAGCATCATCCAGATGCTGTGGTCGCCGAAGCCGAGCGGCTCCATGAGCTGGCGCCACGCGTGCTCGAGGTCGGCCTGGGTGCGGATCAGGGGACGGAAGGGTTGGTTGTCATTGGTCATGGCGGTGACTGTTCCCCGATTCGCGGCTGTGCGCGAACGGCTCTCCACAGGGTCCTCGAACGGCGGTCATTCGTTTGCCCTTGCGCGTCCGGAGCGAGCGGAGCATCGTGGGAATCGACTGGCATGGAGGTGTGTGGATGCACGCGAACGTGGGCGATCGTCTGGTCGTCGAGGGCATGAAGGTCGACCAGCCGAAGCACGAGGGTGAGGTGCTCGAGGTACGCGGTGCCGACGGCGCACCGCCGTACGTCGTCAGGTGGTCAGACGGTCACGAGGGGCTGACGTATCCGGGTCCGGATGCGCACGTGATCCCGAAGGGCTGACCCGCCTCGTCAGACCAGTGAGCTGGCGTCCGGCGGGACGTCGATGGACGACTCCTGGAGAATCTCGAGCGGGATGATCTCGAGGGCGCGCTCGTTGGTGGAGGCCAGTACGACGGGTGCGGCGATGCCGGCCTCGTACGACTGGAGCCAGCGCGCCGCGACCACGCACCAGCGGTCGCCGGGCTGCAGGCCGGGGAACTGCCACTCGGGGCGAGGGGTGGACAGGTCGTTGCCGACCTCGCGCTGGTGCTGGAGGAACTCCGCGGTCATCACCGCGCACACCGCGTGCAGGCCGACGTCGTCGAGGCCGCAGTTGCAGTTGCCGTCGCGGTAGAAGCCGGTCAGCGGCTCGGTGCCGCACGGCTCGAGATCGCCGCCCAGGACGTTGCGCTCGGTCATGAGGACGAGCCTGCCATGTCAGGGGGTTGGCGCACCCGTGCGACGCGGACACCTGGATCAGCCAGGCCCGGAATCCGCCTTCGCCGGTCTGCGGTTGATATCCGATGCCCAGCTCGTCGAGGTAGCGCTCGAGTCCTTCGTCGGTGGGAAACTCCCGCAGCACGGCCTCGATGTCCGACGGGAGCGAACTCGCCAGGACCGGCGCACTCTGGATGTAGTCGTCGACGGCGGCCCAGACGTCGTCGTAGAACTCGGGCCAGTCCTCGTTCACGTAGGCGCCGATCAGCCGCCGCAGGGCCGGAGTCTCCATCGCATCGTCCTCCCGATTCATGCTAGTTGGCACGACGTCATGGCGTGACCAGCGCAGTCAGGACGCGGAACCCGTCCGGCCATCGATGAATCACTGCACCAGAACTACTCGGAGGCGGCTCGACCTGGAAGACGTCTCCGGCCCGGTCGAACGTTCGAGCACCCTGCCGACAACCCGGGCAGCGTCGCCGTCGATCTCGCAACCGTCCTTCGCCGTGACCGCGAGCCAGTGGTCGATGTCGTGCCACGGCTTGCCTTGCAGGAGCTTCCCGACGGCACTCGTCGGCAGTCGCCTGGTCGGCGAACTCGAGCAGCGCCGCAACCTCGGATCCGACTCGAGCCGAGCCGCCAACTGGCCGTCGGACTTGGCCAGCGTGGCTGCCCGAGGGCGTGGCTTCCGAGAGTCGTCGTGCCTCCTCAGCAGACCAGTTCGGCTTGAACGCGAGAGGCCGATCGTCCCGGCCTCGCCGCGCGCAGCCGAGCGCGCCTTGGTGACGTTCACGAACTTCGCTAGTCGTCCGCGAGCGCTGGTGAGGACGCTGTGACTGGCGCGGAGAGCGGATGCGCTGGTGGCGGCTGCTGTCCGCAGGGCATTGAGGATGGCGGCGAAGCGGGGTGCCTGGGCTGCGACCCGGGCGACGACGGCGCCTGCTCCGGCCACGGCGCCGGCGCCGCCGGTGATGGCGCCGATGGCGACGCTGATCAGGACGCCTTCGACGACCATGGCCAGGATCTCCCGGAGCAGCGCCTTGATCTGTTCGCGCTTCTCGTCGACCTGCGCTGCGTAGAGCTCGCAGCTGCTGGCGAGAGCGGCGAACTCGGCCGCGACCTCATCGACCGTGCTGCTCAGCTCCTCGATGGCCGCCATGGCAATCGGGATCTCCGGGGACTGCTGGGCGCTGAGACCGCGCACGGCGGCGCGGCAGTAGCCCCGGAGCTCGTCGAGGCCCTCGGCGGCGGTGCGCCAGGTCTGGGCGGCGTCGCGCAGGCGATCGGTGTCGGCGTTGGGCCAGGCGAAGCCCTCGATGTGGTCGAGGATCCAGTTCGCCTCCGGCGAGAGGACGGGTGGGTCGCCGCCGAGGGAGGAAGGCGGGGTGGAGGGGAGTACGGCGACGTACCCGTCTTCGGGCAGCGTCGCGCCCTCGTAGACGGTCGCTCCGCCCATGACCGAGGCGGCGTTGGCCCGGCGATGGTTGGCCAGCGATGCCTGGGTGAGCTGCCCGAGCGAAGCGAACGAGTCGACAAGGTCGGCCAGGGCGGCGACCGCCTCCCGGGTCGGATTCGTCGTACGCCGCTGCAAAGTCGGTCGACGTGGAGTCGTCACCTGCCATGGCGGCGTAGCCGGCCAGCTTGCCGGTCAGCGCGTCGTACTGCAGCGCCGCGACGTGGTTGGCGTCTGTGAAGGCGGACGCGGCCGTGGCGTAGCCGCCACCGTCCACCGCCAGTCTCACCGGACCTGCTCCCACAGCTGCAGGTTGGTCTCGGCGGCGGCCGTGTAGTTGCCGTGCGCGACCCGCCCGGCGTCCCGCATCGCGGTCAGGGCCTCGCGCATGCCGCGGAAACCGTGCTCCCACTCGGCCTGCGCGACCAGGTGCGCGGCCGCGGCCTCGCCGTGCCACGAGATGTGCAGCGCGGCGATCCGGCGCTCGAGATCGGCGGCGAGCTCGTGCAGCGCCGACTCGCACGCAGCCATCTGGTCGACGACGTGCGCCAGCTCGCCGGCGTCCACGGCGAACACGTCCGGATCCATCAGCCGAGCCTCGCCAGGATGCGGCCCGTCACCCGGTCGAGACTCGCCTGCGACTCGAGGTCGCGATGGGTGAGGTCGTCGTGCACCGCGTCGAGGAGCCGGCCCATGGCCAGTAGCCCGTCCAGCACCTCCGTCGCGCCGCTCTGCCACTGCGCCCAACCCTCGGCGAACGCCGCGCCGGCGATGCCGGTCCAACCCTGCAGGAGCGCCTCCACCTCGCGGCCGATGGCTTCGCGTTCGTCGCTCAGGACGGCGGCGCCGCGCTGGACGTCCCCGATCGCGGTGCGGAACGTCTCGTGGTCGAGTTCGATGGTCATGGGCCAGGAGGCTGCCCAAGATCGTCGGGAGCGGAAACGGGCAATCCGCGAACTGTGGACAGCCCGTCGGCGTCCCTCCACAGCTCGGACGTTGCCTCTGGCGAGGTCGCGCGTTGTTTCGTACGTTGTGGCGGAGGTCTTTTTCGGGTGCCGTCTCGGGAAGAGGTCAGAAGTGACGGTGGTACGTCGATGGGTCGCCACCGCGGTCGTCGTGCCGCTGTTGGCAGCCGGGTGTTCCGACGATCCCGAGCCCAGGTTCGAGCCGTCCCCGTCGCCGTCGCCCACCGAGTCGACCTCCGAGCCCTCCGAGCCGAAGGCGTGGGAGGTGAAGTCGGAGAAGGGTGCCGTCGCGTTCGCGAAGCACTGGATCGACGTGTTCAACGAGGCCAGGCAAGGCGGGCGAGACACTCAGGGCTCAACGATCTAAGCGCTCCGACAGTGCGAGCTCTGTGCAGAACTTCGTCGGACTGCATCGACGGATCGTCTACGCCGGCGGCGGTCGACTCGAGACACGTGGGTGGAGAGTGCTGCAGGCGGTGCCCGTCAGAGCGGACTGCCCAGCGGCAAGGCAGCAGTGGCGCTCCGCAGTTCGTCAGGCGCCAGCAGAACGCGTCTATAGACCGGCGAATCGCAAGTCGGTCGACGCAACCCGGCTGGCACGCGACATTCTCAGCGTCGACTCGCATGGAGTGGCGCGGGCGAGTGGCAGCATCGATCTGAGCTGTGATCAGTCGAGTGATCCTGCGGCGATCGTCGTGCTTGCTGTGACTTGTTGGGCTTTCTGCCATGAGCCCGGCCAGCGCATCCGAGCATCCGCCGTAGGACTGCGGCCACGGCCTGGCGCAGGACTGGAACAACGCCTTCATGCGCGTATGCGAGCGAGTCGCCACGGTTGCAGCCGGATCGGCGAGGCGCGATGCGGCAGGATGTCCGCGGAAACCACCTACTCGTACGAGCCCGCCTGCGTCCGCGGCGAAGGGATCCAGGGAGACGGGTTCTATGGCTGCGATGGGCAGATCAAGTGCGGGCGGAACGACAAGGGAAAGCTGTTCCACGTCTGGGCGCACGACCCGACTGGCTCAGAGTCGTATCTTGGCGAGCAGTGCTTCGAGCCCGACGAGGCGCCAGCCCCGGCTCCCCAGGTGACCCAGGCGCTGGTGCTTCGTGCCTTCCAACGCATCCCGGTGCCGGCGTCGAAGGTGTCGATCCAGCCGCCGGGCGGCAAGACGCTGGTGAACCTGGAGACGATCTTCTCCACGGAGGCGGCGGAGTTCACGCGCACGATCGGCCTGCTCGGGCATCGGGTGGACCTGGAGATCTGGCCCCAGCGGTTCGAGTGGGTGACCGGTGACGGAGCCGACTTCGCGACCGACTGGGCGGGACGGCCGTGGCAGAAGGGCGTGCCGATGGGGGAGTTCATCACCCACCTCTACGACGACGCCGCCGACGTGACCACGCGGGTGGACACGACCTGGACGGCGAGGTACCGCGTCGATGGTGGCTCCTGGCAGGACGTCGGCGGCACGGTCACGATCGAGGGCGAGCCGTTCGACCTCGCGGTCCTCTCCGCGGCGCCGCACCTCGTCGGCTGACCTCCGCGGGACCTCAGCTGGGCGTCAGGACCCCGGCTGCTCGCGCGGCGTCGGCGTACGCCTCGGCCAGGGTCGCGATCGTCTCGTGCGCGTTCAGGCCGCTCGGGTTCGGCACCACCCACAGCTCGGAGCCGTTCAGGTCGGCGGGCTGCAGGCCGGGGACGGCGCGGCGCATCGGCGAAGGCGGCGCGGTACGCCGTGATCCCGGCGACCGCGACCACCCGCGGCCGCAGCTCGGCGACCAGGGACTCGAGCCGGCGGCCGCCCTCGCGCAGCTCGTCGTCGGTGAGCTCGGAGGCCCGCGCGGTGGCCCGGCGGACCAGGTTGGTGATCCCGATGCCGCGCGAGCGCAGGTGGTCGCGGTCCTCGTCGGTCATGCCCGCCGACGGGTCGACGGCGCGGGTGATGATCCCGGCGCGGAGGAGGGCGGGGTAGAAGCGGTTCGCCGGGTGCGCGAAGTGGGTCTGGGTGGCGGCGGTCCAGAGGCCGGGGTTGATCCCGACGAACAGGAGCCGAACGTCGTCGCCGAGCAGGTCGGGTACCTCCATGCCACGGCACGCCTCGAGCTCGGCGCGGGTGAACCTGGGCATGGGCAGACTCTCGCAGATCCGGAACCCGGGGAGCGGCGCTACCGTCTTAGTGTCATGAGAACCGCTCCGCGCTCCAAGGTCGCCCTCGTGGCCGTCGGGCTGGCCGTCGCGCTGCTCGCCGGCTGCGGTTCCGACGACTCCGAAGCAGGACCGGTCGAGCAGGAAACGAGCAGCGAGCCCAGCGACGAGACGAAGGAGCCCAAGCCGAGCGAGTCCGTCCCGCCCGGGCCGATCGAGTACACCGCGATCGCCCTCGTCTCGGCGTCGAACGCCGAGGGCACCGTCTCACCACGTGCGGTCCTGCTGGACGGCCAGAAGGCGGTGGGGAAGTTCGCAGGTCAATTCAGTGGCGACCAGATGGGGAGGGCCCTGTCGAAGGAGTACGCCCGCGCCGACCTGCCGAAGGGCGAGGTCTGCTCGGCGCCGTCGTGGACGTCTCCTGCGAGCCGCCCAGCGAGCTGCAGGTCGAGAAGACCAAGCGCGGCGTCGAGGTCACCGCGACGGCGAAGGTCTCGAAGAACGTGCAGTGCCTGGTGCCGGTCACCACGGTCGCGCTGGTCTCGGTCCCGAAAGAGGCGGTCTGAAGAACGAGGGGCGTCAGGGCGCGTCGTACATGACCGCGATCCCGTCGGGGATCGACCGCTGCCGGCCGTCGGAGGGCGAGTTGAGCACCTTCACCCGGCCGTCGCGGTTCTCGGCGACCAGCGTGGAGGACCCGCCGCCGTCGAAGTTGAGGGCGTCCTCGGCGCCGAGCTGCTTGAGCATCCGGGCCAGCTCGACGAGCGTGTAGCCGCGGCTGAAGCTCTGCCGGCCGTCGATGACCAGCAGCAGCAGGCGCCCGGTGTCGCGGTCGATGCCGATCGCGGTGCGCGGGTGCATCTCGCGGTCGTCGCTCACCCTGCTCACGCCGCCGCGGAGCAGGATCTTCTCGCCGCTGATCGCCATCTGCGGCTCGCCGGGCAGCCCCCACTCCACAGTCGGCGATGGATCCGACCGCCAGCTGGCTCAGGGCATCGGCCCCCGGGCCGCGCCCGATCAGCACCAGGCCGCGGATCTCCCGGTCGCTGTTGAGCGTGGTCCGGTTCGAGGCGACCCGGCCGTCCTGGATCACGACCATCCGGACCCGCTTCCGCTGGCCGTCGGTGATCCGGTAGCCGTAGGTCCGGCCCCAGGCGGGGGCGTAGATACCGACCTTGCCCTCCCGGACCCGCGGGGAGTTCACGTTGGTGATCTCGATCTGCGGGAACTGCTCGATCTGGGCGGTCAGGATCCGCGGCCCGATCCGGTACTCCCCGTCGCTGGTCATGTAGAACGCGTTGTGCCAGGTGTACTTCGACGCCGTGCAGCATGCCCTTCTGTCGGTCCCGGCCGACACCGAGCGGGGCTCCGGTGTCGTAGATGTCGAAGAAGCCGCCGTTGATGCCGGCGACGGCGTCGTCGCGGGCCAGGAGCGAGGTGAGCGGCGACCGGGTGGGGACGTACCGGCCGTGCGCGTAGTCCAGCGTCACCCCGGCCCGGCGCGGGTTGACCGTGAGCAGGTGGGCGCGGATCCGGACCGCGGGCGTTGGTCTGGTTCCAGCGGCTGTACCGCACCCCCGGCGAGACCTGCCAGGTGCGCTCGCCGGTGACGACGGTCCGGCTCCGCTGGCTCGGCGGGATCTCGCGGGCCGACGGGCCGGTGATGCCCTCGGAGGTCTGGCCCGGGGGCCGGTTGGTGTCGGGTTCGCCGGCGGCTCGCACCGCGACGGGCGTCTCCTTGGGGCCTTCGGGCCAGTTGTCGCCAAGCGTCAGGAAGGCCAGCGTCCCGACGTAAAACGCGCTGCACAGCGCCATGACGGTAAGTCGGACCCGGGCCTGCTGCACGCGGGTCAGGCTATGTCGGCTAGCGGCTCACGACGGGGAGGTGAGCCACCGTGTCCTCGAGTACGACGGCGCCGGGCGTACGGGCTGCCTGACCCGCCGAAGGTGTCGCTGATCGGGGAGGCGATCACGTAGAGCGTCTGACCGGCCGGGACGTCGACGGCGACCGAGGGCAGGGTGATCCGGCGCTCCTCGCCCTGGACCGGCTCGGGCTCGTTGATCGGGAGCACGTTGTTCTGCACGAGGTGCGCGTCCGCGGGCGACGTACCGACCGCGAGGCCGTAGAACGCCCGGTTGTTGACGCCCAGCGCGGTCATCGTCCCGGTCAGGTGCGGCGAGCCGGCGATACTGATCGGGCCCTCGGCGATGGGGTAGGGGATCGCCGGGCCGGCGGCCTCGGTGGTGGCGACCTGGCCGATGTCGACGTTCGTGTTGGGCGCGACCGAGCCGACGGTGGTGCAGGTGCTGTCGGGGGTGGCGAGGTGGTAGTCGCCGTACCCGCCGAGGCCGGTGGCCCGGCCCTTGAGCTTCTCGTTCATGAAGCGCAGGGCGAGGTCCTCGAAGCTGCCGCCGGCGAGCTGCTGGCTGCACGGGTCGGAGGCGACCTCGACGCCGCGCGGGTAGATCGCCGGGCAGCGTGTGGCCGCCGTTGTAGCCGACGAAGATGCTCTCCGACGCGGGCGCCCGCGGTGATCGACTTCTTGAAGTTGGCGATGCCCTGCTGGAGCGGGAAGAGGGTGTCGGTGGTGCCCTGCCCGAGCACGACGGGATGTCGAGCTTGCGGCCCGTGCTCGACGTGCCACTTGGGGCCGTTCTTCTCGAAGTAGGCGTCGAGGTTCTCGGTGCCGTTCGAGCCGTCGGGCCAGGTGTTCGGTCGCCGCACCCTCGACCAGCGCCTTGTAGATGCGGGTCTCCAGGGCGTCGGAGGGCAGCGCCGCGGCGCTGAGGGCGGCCGCCCACTCGGTGCGGGTGACCTCCTCGGGGGCGAGGCTCTCCTTGAGGTCGTACCAGGTGATCTCGGGGGCGAGCGCGTCGAAGATCGGCGTGCCCCTCAGGCGCAGGGACTCGAAGGCGCCCAGGAACTGGAAGCCGCCGCCGTAGCTGCCGCCGATGGCGCCCATCCGCGGGTCGCCGGGAGCGTCCTTGCGGACCCAGCCGAGGTCGGCGATGAAGGCGATCAGGCGGCGGACGTCGTGGCCCTCGACGTCGGGGTTCTGGACGTGGGCCTTGCCGCCGCTCTCGCCGAAGCCGCGCTGGTCGAAGGAGAGGACGCCGTACCCGGCGTCGAGCCACTTCTGGAAGCTGGCCGCGTCGCGGGTGCGGGACCCGCCCCAGCCGTGGCTGTGCATGATGAACGGCACCCGGTCGGTGCGGCTGGCGCCGGCGGGCCGGAACAGCGTGTAGCAGATCTGCACCTTCTCGGTGGTGCCCGGCTCGGGCACGCTCTTCACGCAGCCGTCGGTGGTGGTGGCCGGCGCGGCCTGGGCCGACCCGAGGGGGACGGCGGACAGCGTGGCGGCGACCAGCCCGGCGCCGACGGCGAGTGCGATGCGTGACTTCATACGGGTTCAACTACCCAGCAATCCCCGAGGTCACGCCTCCGAGCCACTAGTCTTGCGCCGCGTGGGGGTGACCTGGAACACGTTCGTCGAGGGCGACAACCTCGAGGTGCTGCCCACGCTGGAGGCGGGGTCGGTCGACCTGGTCTACATCGACCCGCCCTACAACACCGGCAACGCCTTCGCCTACCACGACGACTTCCGGCGGGCACGACGCCTGGGTGGCGATGATGCGGCCGCGGCTGGAGGCCGCGCGGGAGGTGCTCGCGGAGTCCGGCGCGATCTTCGTCAGCATCGACGACAACGAGGTGGCGCACCTGCGGCTGCTGATGGACGAGGTCTTCGGCGAGGCCGGCTTCCTCGCCCAGGTGGTGGTCAACCTCAACCCCAAGGGCCGCCAGCTCGGGGAAGGGGTTCGCCACCAGCCACGAGTACCTCCTCGTCTACGCCCGCGACGCCCGCCGGTGCGTGCTCGACGCCAGCAGCGCCGACACGGTCGACGAGCGGGACTTCCCGCTGGCCACACCGGACGGGCGCCGCTTCCGGCACCTGCCGCTGCGCAACACCAACAAGAAGTTCAACCCGGTCACCGCGCGGACCCTGCACTTCGCGGTCTGGGGCGACCCGGAGAGCGGCCGGGTGAGCACGACGCCGTTCGACGGCGCGGTGGAGATCTCGCCGGTGTTCGGCGACGGCACGCCGGCGGTGTGGCGGTGGAGCCGGCCGAAGATCGAGGCCCAGCCCGGCGACCTGGTGTGCCGGGTGGTCCGCGGGCGTCCGCGGCGAGCGGGTCGACGTGTTCCAGAAGGACTGGCTGCACCGCGACGACGAGCGGGGCCGGCGCAAGAAGCTGCGCACGATCTGGCTGGCCGAGGAGATCGGCTCCACCGACACGGCGGTCGCCGAGCTCAAGGACCTCGTCGGCCACGTCTTCGAGTCGCCGAAGCCGACCGGGCTGGTGCGGCGGATCCTGGCCACCATGCCCGACGACGCGCGGGTGCTCGACTTCTTCGCCGGCAGCGGTACGACGGGGCACGCGGTCGCCCTGCAGAACGCCGAGGACGGCGGGACCCGGCACTGCCTGAGCATCAACTCCGCGGAGCCGACCCGCGCCGGGTCGAACGCGCACCTGGCCGGGCTGGCGACCGTCGCCGACATCACCCGGGCCCGGCTCGCCGCCGTCGCCGAGCGGGTCGGCGGCGGACTGGTGCTGGGCTGATCGACCCGGTCGCCTCCGGTGGGTGAAGGATGACCCCATGGAGCACACCACGCGTCGCCCTGGTCACCGGAGGATCCAGCGGGATCGGCGAGGAGACCGCGCTGCGGCCTGAAGAAGGCCGGCTTCGAGGTGTACGCCGTCGCCCGCCGCGTCGACCGGATGGTCGACCTGGCCGACGCCGGGGTCGGCGTGTTCGGGATGGACGTCACCGACGACGCCTCGATGACCTCCGGCGTCGAGCGGATCCTCGACGAGCACGGCCGGATCGACGTACTCGTCAACAACGCGGGGTACGGCTCCTACGGCGCGGTCGAGGACGTGCCGCTGGACGAGGCGCGGCGGCAGTTCGAGGTCAACGTCTTCGGGCTGGCCCGGCTCACCCAGCTGGTGACGCCGGCGATGCGCGAGCAGGGCAGCGGGCGGATCATCAACATCTCCTCGGTGGGCGCGGTGATCTACGAGCCGTTCGGGGCGTGGTACCACGCGACGAAGTTCGCGGTCGACGGGTTCAGCGACAGCCTGCGGGTGGAGCTGGCGCCGTTCGGGATCGACGTCGTGATCGTCCGGCCCGCCGGGATCCGCACCGAGTGGAACCAGATCGCCCGCGACGGCCTGATCGAGAGCGCGCAGGGCGGCGCCTACGAGCAGATGCGCAGCCTCCGCGGCGCGCCGGCTGGCGAGCGTCGACAACAAGGTCCTGTCCAGCGGCCCGAAGACCGTGGCGAAGACGATCGTGAAGGCCGCGACCACCTCGCACCCGCGGTCGGCGTACGCCACCGGACGCGGCGCCCGGATGGTCATGGCGTCGCGGCGGTTGCTGCCGGACCGGGCGTTCGACGCGCGTCCTGAAGCGCGCGCCTACCTGCGCTGACGCGTCAGACCCCGGCCGCCTTCTCGAGCGCCTTGAGCTCGTCGTCGAGGTAGGTCAGCAGCCGCTGCAGGTGGGGGACCGTGCGGCGGCAGCCGGTCAGGCCGAAGCACATGTTGCCGTCGTAGGAGGTGCAGGTGATGTTGAGCGCCATCCCGTTGATCGGGATCGACAGCGGGTAGGTGCCGAGCAGCTGGGCGCCGTTCCAGTAGTGCGTCGTGCGGGGGCCGGGGACGTTGCTGATGATCAGGTTGTACGGCGGCCGGACGATGCCCTGCATCCGCAGGATCGGCGCGAGGATGGCCGGCGCCTGGCCGATCGCGCTCATCGCCATGATCTGCGCCGGCGTCATCGACGACAGGCCCTCCTTGCCGTCGCGCATCGACTCGTGGATCGACTTGAGCCGGTCGGCGGGGTCGTGCAGGTCGGCTGCCGAGCCGGGCCATCACCGCGCCGACCGCGTTGCCGCCCTCGGCCGAGGCGAGGTGTGACTGCTTGGCGTTGAGGCCCACGGGCACCATCGCGACCAGGGTGGCGTCGGGCAGCGCGTCGAGCTCGAGGAGGTAGGTGCGGATCGCGCCCGCTGCACATCGCGAGCACCACGTCGTTGAGCGTCGTACCCGTCGCCTTGCCGATCGCGCGCAACCGCTCGATCGGCCAGTCCTGGGCGGCGAACCGGCGGGAGCCGGTGATCTGCTGGTTGAAGATCGTGCGCGGGGCGTAGAGGGAGACCGCCGAGGTCTCGTTGCGCAGGCCCTTGGTGATCGTCTTCACCAGGGCGCCCGGCATCCCGACGGCCTCGGCGGTGATGCCCATCGCCGAGCGCAGCGCGTGCACCGGGACGTCGGTGATGCTCTGCTCGGTCTCCTCGTCGGCACGACTGGCCTTAGCCCCGGGCTGCGCACCCCACATCGCTGGCATGCCCCGCTTGCGGCCGTCGGTGCTGAGCACGCTCTGCAGGAGCCGCATCGCGGAGATGCCGTCGACGAGGGCGTGGTGGGTCTTGGTGTACATCGCGACCCGGCCGTCGCGGAGGCCCTCGATGATGTGCGCCTCCCACAGCGGCCGCTCCCACGCGAGCCGGGTGCTGTGCAGTCGCGAGCAGAGCTCGAGCAGCTCGCGGACCCTGCCCGGTTTGGGCAGCGCGCTGTGCCGGACGTGGTGCTCGATGTCGAACTGCCGGTCCGGCTTCCAGACCAGCTGGCCGGCGGTGCGGGCCGAGCGGTGGGGGTGCTTGAGGAAGAGCGGCGCGATCTCGTCGACGTCGAGGGAGTCTCTCGTACATCTCGCGGACGTAGTTGCGGCCTGCTCCCTCGGGCTTCTTGAACAGCTGGAGCCCGCCGACGTGCATGGGCATGTTGCGGTTCTCGGCGAGCAGGAACGCGGCCGACGTCGGGTCGATCGGAGAGACCACGGGTCCCCTTCCCTGGTGAGGTCTCCTGATCCTTGCCGGTTCGGCGGGGTGCCACAAGATGCGCGCGCCCTCTTCCCTTCGGCCGCCCGGACGGGCACGCTCTTCCTGGCCGACCCCGGCCGATCACTTCATCTCGGGAGTGCCCATGTTGCGTCGTACCCTCTTCGCCCTCTCCTTCGCGGCCAGCCTGCTGGTGGCGACTCCGCCGGCCGCCCATGCCGCCAGCTACTCCGCACCACTGATGACCGCGATCTCCGACCTGACGATCGCGACCGAGAACCGGACCGGCTACAGCCGCGACCTGTTCCCGCACTGGATCGACGCGGACGGCGACGGCTGCCACACCCGCAACGAGGTGCTGATCGCCGAGGCCGACGACCCGGTGACGGTGGGCTCGGGCTGCTCGCTGTCGGGTGGCCGGTGGTTCTCCTACTACGACCGCGTGTCGTGGACCAACCCCAGCGACGTCGACATCGACCACATGGTGCCGCTGGCCGAGGCCTGGGACTCGGGCGCTCGGACCTGGACCACGTCGGTGCGGCAGTCCTTCGCCAACGACCTCGGCGACTCCCGCACGCTGGTCGGGGTCACCGACAACGTCAACCAGGAGAAGGGCGACCAGGACCCGCGCGAGTGGATGCCGACCTACGACAAGTGCCGCTACCTCCGCGAATGGGTGGCGGTGAAGCACCGGTGGCGGCTGACCGTCGACAGCGGGGAGAAGAGCGCACTCTCGTCGCTTGCGTCCGGCTGCTCCAACACCACGATCACCGTGACCCTGGCCCGCTGAGCCGTCTTCCCTCCACAACGCTGCCTCCGGCAGGCGTGCTCCACAGGCGGTTCCTGGATCGCCTCGGATCGTCCCTCCTCGCGCCTAGCGTCCTGACGCACCGGATGGTCCGGACGCTGAGTCAAGGAGGAGTGGTCGATGAAGAGGTACGTCGCGGGAGTCGCGGCCGGAGTGGTCGTGCTGGTGGTGGGGAGCGTGGGGACCGCCCTGGCCCTGCCCGCGGAGCGCTGGGTGCCGCCCGATGACACGATCGTGAAGGTCACGGGCAACGCCGAGGAAGGGTTCGGCATCGAGCACCACGACGGGACGTCGCTGTTCCCGCCGACCCGCTCCGAGGTCCGGGCCGAGTGCGGCGAGTACGACACGATCGCGGAGCGCGTGCGCTGCCGCACCGAGATGCGCACCTGGTACCGCGACCTCGCCGACATCAAGGACGCGCTACGCCTGGCCCGGCAGACGGCTGACGCGCGAGGCGGCTCTGGCAGGATCGACCGCATGCAGTCGTGGGTGCTGCACGTCGATCTCGACCAGTTCATCGCCGCCGTCGAGGTCCTGCGTCGGCCGGAGCTCGCCGGCCTGCCCGTGGTCGTCGGCGGCCGGGGCGACCCGACCGAGCGCGGGGTGGTGTCCACCGCGTCCTACGAGGCCCGGGAGTTCGGCGTCGGCTCGGGGATGCCGCTGCGCCTGGCCGCGCGGAAGTGCCCGGACGCGGTGTTCCTGCCGGTCGACGCACCGGTCTACGAGGCCGCGTCGGCGCAGGTGATGGCGACCCTGCGGTCCCTGCGCTGGGCGGGGACCCCGGTGGTCGTCGAGGTGCTGGGCTGGGACGAGGCGTTCCTGGCGGCGGCACCGGTGGAGGGGGTGGGGGGAGGGCCCCTGTGGCCGGGCGATCCCCGCGAGTTCGCGGCCCAGATCCAGGCGGAGGTGCTGGCGGCGACGCAGCTGCACTGCTCGGTCGGGATCGGCGACAACAAGCTCCGGGCCAAGATCGCGACCGACTTCGGCAAGCCGCGGGGGATCTGGCAGCTGACGGAGGACAACTGGTTCGAGGTGATGGGCGACCGGCCGACGAGGGCGTTGTGGGGGATCGGCAGCAAGACGTCGAAGAAGCTGGCGGCGTTGGGGATCGAGACGGTCGCACAGCTCGCCGCCTCCGACGCGCGGATGCTGGCCGACGAGATCGGGCCGACGATGGGGCCGTGGTACCACCGGCTCGGGCGGGGCGTGGACAGCAGCCCGGTCGACGCGACCCCGTGGGTGCCGCGGGCGCACGGCCGGGAGGAGACCTACCAGAGCGACCTCGAGGACTGGGCCGACGTCGAGCGGGAGGTCCGGACCCTGACCGGCCGGGTGGCCGAGGACATCGCCCGCGAGGGCCGGCCGGCGGCTCGGGTCGGGATCAAGGTCCGCTACCGCCCGTTCATCACCGTCAGCCGCAGCCTGACCCTCCCGGAGCCGACGTCCGAGGTGAGCGTGCTGGCCGACGCCGCGGTCTCGCTGCTGGACCGGGTCGAGCACGATCGGCCGGTGCGGCTGCTCGGGGTGCGGCTGGAGATGACCGAGCCGCCCGGGCGGCTACTAGGGCATGGCCCGGAGCGAGTCCGGGAGCTCCTTGACCACCGCGTCGACCACGGCCACCAGGTCGCCGCCGCTTTCGTCGGCGACCGCACGCTGCCGCTGGTACGACGCCCCGTGCCGCGGGATGTCCTCGACCGCACGCAGCTCGTCGGTGCAGCCCAGACGCTGGGCGACCGGTTCCAGCCGCTCGAGCAGGTCGTGCAGGTCGTCGGTCATCAGCCGCTCGCGGCAGGCCGAGTCGAGGATGATCTCGGCGTCGAGCCCGTAGCGGGCGGCGCGCCACTTGTTCTCCTGCACGTGCCAGGGCGGCATCGTCGGCAGCTTCTCCCCGGCCGCGCAGCGGTCGTCGAGCTCGACGACCAGGCAGTGCATCAGCGCGACGAGCGGGGCGAGCTCCCGCAGGTTGGACACCCCGTCGCAGACCCGGTTCTCGATGGTGCCGAGCTTGGGGGCTGGCCGCAGGTCCCACCGGATGTCGGCGAGGTCCTCGATCACCCCGGTGGTCATGGAGTCGTGGACGAACGACTCGTACTCCGCCCAGGTCTCGAACTGGAAGGGCAGCCCCGCGGTCGGGAGCTGCTGGAACATCAGCGCCCGGGTCGAGGCGTAGCCCGGTGTCGGTGCCGGCCCACAGCGGCGACGACGCCGAGAGCGCCTGCAGGTGCGGGAACGTGTTGAGCAGCGAGGACAGCACCGGCATCACCCGGTCGACGTCGGGCATGCCGACGTGCACGTGCACGCCCCAGATCAGCATCTGGCGGCCCCACCACTGGGTCCGGCTGATCAGCTCGGCGTAGCGATGGCCCTCGGTGATGTGCTGGCGCGACCAGGCGGCGAAGGGGTGCGGTGCCGGCCCCGAACAGGTCCACGCCGATGCTGTCCGCGGCGGGCAGAGACCACGTCGAGCGTCCCGCGCAGGTCGGCCATCGCCTCCGCGACCGTGTCGCAGACGCCGGTCACCACCTCGACGGTGTTGCGCAGCAGCTCCTTGTGCAGCTTGTCGGGCTCGGCCAGCTTCGGCAGCACGGCGTCGAAGAGCTCCGAGGCGGAGTTCGTGAGGTCGCGGGTCCCCTTGTCGACGAGCGCGAACTCCCACTCGACCCCGAGGGTCGGCCGCGGCGAAGCGTGGAAGTCGAGGTGCACGAGTCCAAGCGAAGCACACGGGAACGCTCAGCGCGCGGCGAGTGTCTCCAGCCAGGGCAGATGGGTGACGCCGTCGTACGGCGCCGCACCGGCCAGCATCGCCGCCCGGACCCGGTCGCAGGACGCCATCGCCAGGCGCACCACGTCGTCGGGGTAGCCGAACCGCACCCGGTGCTCGGCGAACTCGTCCTCGTCGTCGACCCACACCCGGCCGCTGTTGCCGCGGACCACGTCGAGGTCGAGGTCGACCGCGGTGAGGTTGTTGCCGTCCCAGACCGGGGGCGTGGTCATGTCGACGTAGACCTGCACCTGCCCGCCGCGGGCATGGAACGTGGCCAGCCAGCCGCGGTCCTCGTCGGGCCCGGGCGCGGGGGAGAGGCCGACTTGGGGGACCGGGGCGACGTACTCGGCGCCCGGCCGGACCATCACGGTCCCGGCCTCGATGCCCAGCCAGTCGCCGTGCTCGTCGCTGCCGAGGAGGACGGCGTCGAACTCCCAGTGCGGGCGCCCACCCCACTTGCCCAGGACGCAACGGACGGCGGCGCCGGGGCTGGGAGTCACACGCCATGTCTACCTGACCGGTCAGCGCTTGGGCGGGGCGATGCGCTTGTGGGCGCGGGCGAAGAGGTCCTGGTAGCGCGATCCGGCCAGCTTGGCGAAGGTGTGGATCGCGTGGGCGTCGAAGCCGACCAGGACCCGCGCCTTGTCGCTGGTGACGCCCTTGAGGATGATCCGCGCGGCCTTGTCGGGCGACATCCGGGCGAGCTTGTTCTCGAAGAGGTCGTCGATGGCCGCCGCGTCCTGGCTGGCGGTCTTGCGGCCGTGGCGCGAGATGCCGGTCTTGATCCCGCCCGGGTGGACGCAGGTCACGCCGACCGGGTGCCCGGCGACGAGCATCTCCTCGCGGAGCGCCTCGGTGAAGCCGCGGACGGCGTACTTCGAGGCGTTGTACGACGACTGGCCGGGCATGCTGATCAACCCGAACAGAGAGGAGATGTTGACGACGTGGCCGTCACCGGAGGCGATCAGGTGCGGCAGGAACTCCTTGGTGCCGGTGACGACGCCCCAGAAGTTGATGCCCATGATCCAGTCCCACTGGTCGTAGGACATCTCCTCGAACTCGCCCGTCATCGTGACGCCGGCGTTGTTGACGACCACGTTGACCCGGCCGAAGTGCTCGGCGACCTCGGCGGCGTAGGTCGCGAAGGCCGCGCGGTCCGCGACGTCGAGCCGGTCCGCCCGGACCTCGCGGGCGCCGGCGTTCTTGACCAGGTCGACGGTCTCGGCGAGCCCGGTCTCGTCGATGTCGGAGACCGCGAGCAGCGCGCCCTGGCCGGCCGCCTCGACGCGCCAGCGCCCGGCCGATGCCGGAGCCGGCGCCGGTGATCACGACGACCTTGTCGTTGAGCGTCTTCATGCCGGCACTCCTTCGTCGGCCCCGGTGCGGGCCGTCACGTCATAGGCTGCCACGTCGAAACGGGCGAGTAGCTCGCGGAACTTGAACGTGGTGCGCGGCCACAGGACGGTGTTGCGGCCGTGCTCGTCGAGATACCAGCTGGAGCAGCCGCCGGTGTTCCACACCGTGCGCTTCATCCTGCGCTGGATGTCGTCGTTCCACCGCTGCTGGGCGTCGACGGTCGGCTCGACCGTGGCGTAGCGGTTGAGGCGCATCGTCCTGATCGCCTCGCGGATGTAGGCGACCTGCGACTCGATGATCAGCACCATGCTCGAGTGGCCGAGGCCGGTGTTGGGCCCGACGATGAAGAAGAGGTTCGGGAAGCCGTGCACCGTGGTGCCCTTGTAGCCCGCCATTCCCGACTCGCGCCACGTGTCGGCCAGGCTGCGGCCCTCCGCGGCCCCGGATCTGCTCGGCGATCGGCAGGTCGGTGGTGTGGAAGCCGGTGGCGACGACGAGTACGTCGATGGGCCGCTCGACGCCGTCGGCGGTCACCACCGCGTCGCCGGTGACCTTGGCGATCGGCTCGGTGACGAGGTCGACGTTGTCGGAGTCGAGGGCGGGGTAGTAGTCGTTGGAGATCAGGATCCGCTTGCAGCCGATCTCGAAGGTCGGCGTGACCTTCTCCTTGAGCTCCGGGTCCGAGATGCCCTTCGCGAGGTTGGCCAGGGCCAGCTTCTTCGCCGGTGCGGCCAGCTTGGGCTGCAGCGTGAAGCCCGGCACGTAGGTCTCGCGGCCCCAGTAGATGGCGCGGCGGTAGAGCTTCTGGACGGCCGGGAACCGCTTGAAGAGCCGCCGCTCGATGCGGGTGTACTTCCGGTCGTTGCGCGGCATGACGTAGGGCGCGGTGCGCTGGTAGACGTCGAGGTGGTCGACGACCTTCTGCAGCTCCGGGACGATCTGGATCGACGAGGCGCCGGTGCCGATCACGGCGACCCGCTTGCCGGCGAGGTCGACGTCGTGGTTCCAGCGGGAGGAGTGGAAGATCTCGCCCTGGAAGGCCTCGATGCCGTCGATCGCGGGGAGCTTGGGCGCCGACAGCCCGCCGGCGCCGGAGATCAGCGTGGTCGAGGTGACCGTGCCGGAGGTGGTCTCCACCGTCCAGCGCTGGGCGGCGTCGTCCCAGTCGGCCGAGATCAGCTCGGTGTCGAAGGCGAACCGGTCGAGCACGCCGGACTCCCGCGGCGATCCGCTGGAGGTAGGCCTGGATCTCCGGCTGCGGGGAGAACGACATCGACCAGTCGGGGTTGGGCGCGAACGAGAAGGAGTAGAGCTGGCTGGGGACGTCGCAGGCCGCGCCGGGGTAGGTGTTGTCGCGCCAGGTGCCGCCGACGTCCGGGCCCTTCTCGACGACGAGGAAGTCTCGCTCGCCGTCCTCCTGGAGCTTGATCGCGGTGCACAGTCCGGCGAACCCCGCCCCGATGACAAGGTGGTCCACATGCCCGTCCAGTTGGGGGCCGATCCTGGGTCCGTCGGTACTCATGCGGCCACGCTATTGGCGTTATTGAACAGGTGTCAATAGAATGCGGCCCGTGACGACGACCACATCCGGGACCCGCACCCGGCTCACGCCCGACCAGCGCCGGACCCAGCTGCTCGACCTCGGCGTCAGCCTGCTCGCCACCCGCTCCCTCGACGAGCTGACCATCGACGTGCTCGCCGAGGAGGCCGGGATCTCCCGAGGGCTGCTCTACCACTACTTCGGCAACAAGCACGGCTTCCGCGAGGCCGTCGTACGCCGTGCGGTCGCCGACCTGGTCGAGCAGACCGCGCCGCCGCCCGGGGGTGACCCGCTGGACCGGCTGCTGGCGTCGGTGGCGGCCTACGTCGACTACGTGATCGCCAACTACCAGGGCTACGTCTCGATCGTGCGCGGGGCCGCGGGCGGCAACGAGACCCTGCGCCAGGTCTACGAGGAGACCCGGACGGCGCTGACCGACCGGATCTTCACCGAGGACGCCCAGGGCGAGATCATCCCCGACACCCCGGCTGCCCGACTGATGGTCCGGGGCTGGTCGGCGATGGGGGAGGAGATGGTGCTGACCTGGGTGGCCGACCCCCGCGGCGTCACCCGCGACGCAGCTTCTCGAGGCTCTCGCCGCCTCCCTGCCGGCCCTGGTCGACCTGCTTCACTGAAACCCGGCCGCCGCGGGGTGGAGTCTCCCGGGATCCCATCCGTTTTCCCCGGTACTGAGGAACAATGACGCGGCACGACCACCACTCGAAGGAGACGAACCAGCGCATGCGCTCCCTCACTACCCTGGCCGCGACCCTGGCACTGCTTCTCGCCCTGGGCGGGTGTGCCGACGACCCGACCGGTGCGTCACCCTCCGACCAGGCCGCACCCTCGCCGACCGAGACCGATACCGCGACGCCGAGCAAGAAGAAGTCGGCCAACCCGAAGCCCGAGGAGCCGGAAGGTCCGGTGCTGGAGGTCACGGTCGACGGTGAGGAGATCTCCCCGAACAGCCAGCGCATCGAGCTGGCCCGCGGGGAGCCGCTGGTGATCGAGTTCCGCAGCGACCGGGCCGGGGAGCTGCACGTGCACGCCAAGCCGGAACAGTTCGTCGAGTTCCCGGCGGGCTCCTCGACCCGCGAGCTGGTGATCGAGGTCCCGGGCCTGGTCGAGGTCGAGGAACACGAGACCGGCGCCGTGGTGGCGCAGCTGGCCGTCCAGTGACCCCACCCTGATCGTGCGGATCTCCTATCCGCCCCAGCTCCCGGTCAGCGCCCGCCGCGACGACATCGCGGCGGCGATCAGGGACCACCAGGTCGTCATCGTCGCCGGGGAGACCGGGTCGGGGAAGACCACCCAGCTGCCCAAGATCTGCCTGGAGCTGGGCCGTGGCCGCGGCTGAAGTTGGGCGCGGCCTGATCGGGCACACCCAGCCGCGCCGGATCGCGGCCCGGTCGGTCGCGGAGCGGATCGCCGAGGAGCTGGAGACCGGGCTCGGGGACCTGGTCGGCTACCAGGTGCGGTTCACCGACTCCACGTCGCCGGCCACCCGGCTCAAGGTGATGACCGACGGCATCCTGCTGGCCGAGCTGCAGCGCGACCGGCAGCTGCGCCGCTACGACACGATCATCATCGACGAGGCGCACGAGCGCAGCCTGAACATCGACTTCCTGCTCGGTTACCTCAAGCGGCTGCTCCCGCGACGGCCGGACCTGAAGCTGATCATCACCTCCGCGACCATCGATCCGGAGCGCTTCGCCGCCCACTTTGCCGACAGGGACGGAGAACCCGCCCCGATCATCGAGGTCTCCGGACGGACCTACCCGGTCGAAGTGCGGTACCGGCCCTTGATCGAGCAGCCCGAGGAGGACGAGGAGGGGGAGGCGGTCGTCCGGGACCAGACCGACGCGATCGTCGACGCGGTCAGGGAGCTCTCGGCCGAGGGAGCGGGTGACATCCTCGTGTTCCTCCCCGGCGAGCGCGAGATCCGCGACACCGCCGATGTGCTCGATGGATCTGGGGCTACGGAACCCGCTCGAGGTGGTTCCGCTCTACTCGCGGCTCTCGGCCGCCGAGCAGCACCGGGTGTTCCAGCCCCACGGTGGCCGGCGGGTGGTCCTCGCGACCAACGTCGCCGAGACCTCGCTGACGGTCCCCGGCATCCGGTACGTCGTCGACACCGGTGTCGCGCGCATCTCGCGGTACTCCGTCCGGACCAAGGTGCAGCGGCTGCCGGTCGAGCCGATCAGCCAGGCCTCGGCCAACCAGCGCTCCGGCCGGTGCGGCCGGGTCGAGGCCGGCATCGCGATCCGGCTCTACTCGGAGGAGGACTTCGAGTCGCGGCCCGAGTTCACCGACCCCGAGATCCTGCGGACCAACCTCGCCAGCGTCGTGCTCCAGATGACCTCGCTCGGGCTCGGCGACATCGCCCGCTTCCCGTTCGTCGAGCCTCCCGACCGGCGCAACGTCACCGCCGGCGTGCAGCTGCTGGAGGAGCTCGGCGCGCTGGCCGCGCCGGAGGTTGAGGTGCGAGCGCAGCGAGCCTCGAAACCCCGTACCCGTGGGCACACACTCACCCGCCTCGGGAAGCGATTGGCCCGGCTGCCGGTCGACCCTCGGCTCGGACGGATGGTCCTGGAGGCCGAGCGCCTCGGGTGCGTGCGCGACGTACTCGTCATCGCCGCCGCCCTCTCGCTGCAGGACCCCCGCGAGCGACCCACCGAGCTTCAGGCCCAGGCCGACCAGGCCCACGCCCGGTTCCGGGACGAGACCTCGGACTTCCTCACCTGGCTGAACCTGTGGCGCTACCTGCGCGAGCAGCAGCGGGAGCTGTCCAGCAGTGCGTTCCGCCGGATGTGCAAGCGGGAGTTCCTCAACTACCTGCGGGTGCGGGAGTGGCAGAGCTTCGAGTCCCAGCTCCGGCAGGTCTGCCGGGAGATGCGGATCCAGGTCGGGCAGCCCGCGGACCAGCCCGACGCCGACGGCATCCACCAGGCGTTGCTCTCCGGGCTGCTCAGCCACATCGGGCTGCTGGAGGAGCGCGACAAGGGCAAGCGCGGACCACGGGAGTACCTCGGTGCCCGCGGTGCCCGGTTCGCGATCTTCCCCGGCAGCGGGCTGCACCGGAAGAACCCGCAGTTCCTGATGGCCGCCGAGCTGGTGGAGACCGGTCGGCTCTGGGCCCGCCAGAACGCCGCGATCAAGCCGGAGTGGGCCGAGCGCCTCGGCGGCCACCTGGTCAAGCGCACCTACTCCGAGCCGCACTGGTCGAAGAAGCGTGCCGCCGTCATGGCCCGCGAGCGGGTGATGTTGTACGGCGTCCCGCTCGTCGCCGACCGCCTGGTCAGCTTCGGGCGGGTCGACCCGGCCGTCAGCCGCGAGCTGTTCATCCGGCACGCGCTCGTCCAGGGCGAGTGGGACACACGGCACCGGTTCCTGGCGACGAACCGCGAGCTGCTGGAGGAGGCCGAGGAGCTGGAGCACCGGGCCCGGCGCCGCGGCATCGTGGTCGACGAGCACACCCTCTTCGACTTCTACGACGCGCGCGTGGGTGCGGAGGTCGTCAGTGGCGCCCACTTCGACACCTGGTGGAAGCGCGAGCGCCGGGAGCGGCCGGACCTGCTGACCTTCGACCGGGAGATGCTGACCCACGAGGCGGCGGAGGAGATCCGGGAGTCCGACTACCCCCAGACCTGGCAGTCCAGCCTGGCCGAGGGATTGTCGTTCCCGATCGGCTACCACTTCGAGCCCGGGGCCGAGGACGACGGGATCACCATCGACGTCCCGGTGGCGACGCTGAACCGGGTCTCCTCCGAGGACTTCTCCTGGAACGTCCCCGGCCTCCGCGAGGAGCTGGTGACCGCCCTGATCCGGAGCCTGCCCAAGCAGCTGCGGGTGAACTTCGTGCCGGCACCCGAACCGGGCCCGCGAGTTCCTGGCCGCGGTGCCGGCGGGCGACGAGCCGCTGCTCGATGCCCTCGAGCGCCACCTCCGCGCCACCACCGGGGTCGTGGTGCCCCGGGACGCCTGGGACTGGTCCCGGGTCCCCGCCCACCTGCAGCCGACCTACCGGATCGTGGACGACACCGGGACCGAGCAGGCGAGGGGGAAGGACCTCGACGCCCTCAAGGAGCCGCTGCGTCCGTCCTTCGCGCAGGCCATGGCCGACGTCGCCGCCGACAGCGGCCGGTCCCGCACCGGCGAGACCGCGTGGGTGTTCGGCACGATCGAGGAGTCCTTCACCCAGCGGCGGGCCGGCCACGAGGTCCGCGGCTTCCCGGCGCTGGTGGACGAGGGGAGCAGTGTCGGGCTCGGGGTCTTCGGGTCGGAGGCGGAGGCCGCCGCGCGACACCGCCTCGGGACCCGCCGCCTGCTGCTGCTCGGCCTCGAGAAGCGACCGGGCGGGCACGAGCGGGCACTCCTCGACTCGCTGAGCGAGAAGGAGAAGCTCGGGCTCGCCGGGTCGCCGTACCCCACCGTCGCCGAGCTGCTCGACGACGTGGACGCGGCGCTCGCCCAGGAGTCGGTGGACGCGCACCCGCCGGCGCGCGACGAGGCCGCGTTCAAGCTGCTGCTCGAGGCCGCAGCCGACGGCCGGGAGGACCGGCTGCGGGCGGTGCTCGCCGACGTGCTCCGGGTGCTCGAGGCCTGGCGGCACACCGACAAGCTCCTCGCGGGACGGGCCCAGCTGGCCACGCTCCCGGCGCTGACCGACATGAAGGGCCAGCTCGGCCGACTCGTGCACCGCGGGTTCGTCGGCGAGGCGGGGATCACCCAGCTGCGGCGCTATCCCACCTATCTGGCGGCCCTCGACCAGCGGCGCTCCCAGCTCGACTCCCAGGTCGCGCGGGACCGCCAGCTGATGGACCGGATCGCCGACCTCCAGGAGGCCTACCTCCACCAGGTCGCGGCGCTTCCCGCGGGCCGCCCGCCCGACGCGCACCTGAGACGGGTCCGGTGGATGCTCGAGGAGTTCCGCGTGTCCCTGTGGGCCCAGCAGCTCGGGACGGCGTACCCCGTGAGCGACCAGCGCATCCGCAAGGCGCTCGTGGCAGGCTGACACTCGTGGCAGGCTGAGCCCGTGACCGATCGCGTGCACCACCGGCCGATGACGGCGGGCTCGAACTTCTTCGACGCCGTCGCCGGTGGCACCGACCCGGCCGCGGTCAGTGAGGCGGCCGACCGGGCAGCCACTCTTCTGGTGCGCGGTGCCCGCGGGTCCACCGACACAGAAGTGGCCGACCGGCTGATCCACCTCGCCGACAGCGAGGGCATCGAGACGATCGCCGAGGTCTGGTCGGGGTCGCCCGCGGACTCCCTGGCCGGATGCCTGTGGCGGCTCTACCTGCTTCGGTCCTGGGTCTACTCCGACCCGGCCGGCGTGGCGGCCGAGTTCGAGGCCGGCCGGGTGCAGGCCCCGGTCGCACGGGTCGTCGCCGGGGTCGCCGACCCGCCCGGCCCGGACGAGCTGAAGTGGATGGTCGACCAGGTGCTGCGCGGTATCGCCGAGCGCGACTTCGCCGACGTCCTCTTCCGCGCGGCGGCCTTTGCGCGGGTGGTGGCCACCGGCCGCGCGTCGCTTCCCGAGCCGACCGAGATCGACATCGCGCGACTGCTGAGGCTGGCCGAGCAGCTGGAGGCTGCGGGGCACCTCGAGCTGAAGAATTCACTCGCCTGACCCGGCGATCCGACTCATCGTCGGGGTTCCTCGTCTACACTCGCAGTCGTGTGCCGGGCCGCGGCAGCCCCGGGTCCCAGATTCAGCCGCTGCGAGCGGCCACGCGCCGTGAGGCGCTCCCGGTCCGGCACACAATTACCCCCCGATAGAGTCGAGCGGGCAGGTGCCGGTCGACGAGAGGGGGCCCCCGGGTGTCGTCGCTGGCAACGACCGCTGGGAGACGCCGTCGCGCCACTGTCGCGGTCTGCCTCGCGGTGATGCTGGCCCTGGCCGCCTGCGAATCCGACGGCGGACGCCCCGAGCCCGCACCATCGCCGACCACCACGACGGCAGACCCCGTGGAGCTGACCCTGGGGGTCAACGGCACGCAGGACGAGCTCGCGGCGTACACCGCGGTCACCGAGACGTTCGACTCGCTGTACGACCCGGCCGTGGTCGAGCTCGAGAACTGGGACTCCAGCGCCGACATGATGGCGGCGATCCGGAACGGCGAGGAGCTCCCCGATGTCTTCCTGGTGAACCGGGACGACCTGGCCACCCTGCAGGACGAGAAGCTGACCCAGCCGGTCGACGCCCTGCTCGACGCGCGCGGTGTCGACTTCGGCGACGGCTACTCCCGCGACGCGCTCCAGGCGTTCAGCGCCGACGACCGGCTCCAGTGCATGCCGTACGGCATCTCGCCGATGGTGATCTACTACAACACCCGGCTCGTCGACTTCGACCGGATGGAGAACCGCGGCCTGCTCTTCCCCGCGGAACGGGAAGCCTGGACGTTCGAGATGTTCACCGCGGCCGCCAAGTTCGCCAGCCGGCCGGGCGGCGGGTCCAACGGCGTCTACATCGAGCCGGGGGTGCGCACACTCGCGCCGTTCGTCTACTCCGGCGGCGGCCAGGTCTTCGACGACGAGGACGCGCCGACGTCGCTGGCCTTCTCCGAAGGCGACAGTGTCGAAGCGATCGAACGCACCCTGGAGGTGCTCCGCCGTCCCCAGTGGACCCTGAGCGAGGAGCAGGTCGCCAGGCGCACCCCGCTCCAGTGGTTCAAGCGCGGCCAGCTCGGCATGATGGCCGGCTACCGGCGGCTGGTGCCGGAGCTGCGGCAGGTCCACGGGCTCGACTTCGACGTGATCTCGATGCCGATCCTGGACGGGTCCGCGACGACCGGCGACATCACCGGGCTGTGCCTGTCGGCGGACGCCGCCAGCACCCCGGCCGCGGCCGACCTGATGGTCCACCTGCTCGGGACTCCCGCGGTGGAGCGGGTGGTGCGCGCCGGGTACCTCGTGCCCGCCAACAGCGAGGTCGCGCTCTCCGAGGAATTCCTGCAGCCCGGTCGGCTCCCGGAGCACTCGACGGTCTTCAACAACAGCGTCCGCGCGATCCTGATGCCGCCGCTGTTGTCGGTGTGGCCCGAGCTGGAGCGGGCTGTGGCTCCCGAGCTCGAGCAGCTCGTGCAGGTCCCGGTGCTCGACGACCTCGAGGAGCGCCTGGTGGAGATCGACGAGGAGAGCCGCCCGGTCCTGGAGTCCGACACCGCCACACCCACGGAGGACTGAGCGGCCTCAGTCCGTGGGGTCCGCGGACTCCTCCGCGTCGCCTCGGTCCGTCTCGGGGACCTCGTCTTCGGGGACCTCGTCCTCGGGGACCTCGTCGCCGGAGACGATCGCCGAGACCAGGACCGGCGCGGCCAGGTCGACCTGCCACGGCCGCGCGCCGTACCCGGCGAGCTGCTGGCGCACGGCCTCGGTGAGCTCGTCGGGCTCGCGCGTCGCGGGGGGCGTCCACAGGGTGCGCCGGAGGTGGTCGGGGGTGAGCAGGTTCTCGACCGGCAGGTCGAGCTCCTCGGCGAGCTTCGTCATCGCCGGCCGGGCGAGGTTGAGACGGCGGGCCGCGACGGGGTCGCTGCTCCGCCCAGGCCCGCGGAGTCGGCGGGCCGTCGGTGCGCGGGGAGCGCGTCGGCAGCTCGCTCTCCGGCATCTCGACGGCGGACCGGAGCGCGGCGACCCAGCGGTTGGCGTAGCGCTCGGCGCCGCGCCCGTGGAAGCCCTTGGTGCCGAGCAGCGCCGTCCGGTCCGTCGGCAGGGCGTGCGCGGCCGCGACGATCGCGGAGTCCGGCAGGATCCGGCCGGGCGTCACGTCGCGCCGGGCGGCGATCTCGTCGCGGGTCTCCCACAGGCCGCGGACGGCGGCCAGGCCGCGGCGGCCGCGCACCTGGTGCATCCCCGACGTACGCCGCCACGGCTCGGCCCGCGGCGTCGGTACGAAGCCCCGGACGAAGTCGAACTCCTGCCGCGCCCACTCGGCCTTGCCGGCCGCCTCGAGCTCGGCGACCAGCGCCTCGCGGAGCTCGACCAGCACCTCGACGTCGAGGGCGGCGTACTCCAGCCACGGCTCGGGCAGCGGCCGGGTCGACCAGTCGACGGCCGAGTGCTCCTTGGCCAGCCGGTGAGCCGAGCAGCGTCTCGACCAGCGTGGCCAGCCCGACCCGCGGGTAGCCGAGCAGCCGGCCGGCGAGCTCGGTGTCGAACAGCCGGGTCGGTCGCAGGCCGAGCTCGGCGAGGCAGGGCAGGTCCTGGGTGGCGGCGTGCAGGATCCACTCGGTGCCGTCGAGCACCGTCCTGGAGCGGGGCGAGGGAGTCGAACGCGATCGGGTCGATCAGCGAGGTGCCGGCGCCCTCGCGGCGCAGCTGGATCAGGTAGGCGCGGCTGGAGTAGCGGTAGCCCGAGGCCCGCTCGGCGTCGATCGCGACCGGGCCGGACCCGCCGCGATCACCGCCGCGCACGCCTCCGCGCAGCTCGGACTCGGTCTCGACGACGTGCGGCAGGCCGTCGCGCAGGGTCAGGAGCGGACGTGGCGGTTCGGGCTCCTCGGCAGGTGTGTCGGGGGTGTCGTCAGGCGGGGTGTCGGGCGTGGTGTCGGTCGGGTCGGACATGCGGCGTCAGCGCCCCGGGCCGCGCTGGCCGCGGCGGCTCGGCATGGCGGTCACGCCCTCGGGCACCGGCGGCAGGCCGGCGGCGGTGCACAGCAGCTCGCCCCAGGCCTCGACGTGGGCGCCGATGTCGAGGGGCGCGCCCGGCTCCGCGGTCGGCGGGACGCACGGCGTCCAGGACGCGCGGATCTCGATCTGGGCGGTGCCGCCCTCGTCGGCCATGCCGCCGAAGCTCTCGGTGGCGACCCGGGTGACGGTGCCCGAGGCGGCGAGCGTACGCCGCGCCGTGGGCGTCGAGCGCCTCGGTGAGCCAGGTCCAGCCGACCGCGGCCAGCAGCGGGTCGGTGATCAGCTCGAGGTCGATCTCGGCGCGGGCGTAGGCCACGCACCGGAAGGTGCCGTCCCAGGCGTCGTTGCCGGCGGGTCGTGGAGCAGGATGATCCGGCCGGTGCCGACGTCGGTGCCGTCGACGGTGACGTCGGCCGACAGCGCGGCGGCGTACGGCGCGATCCGCTGCGGCGCCGGCATCTCCTCGCAGAAGACCTCGGGGCGCAGCCGGGCCGCGTGCATGCTCGCGACCGCCTCCCGGAACTCCGGGGGGCCTGCGCCCGCACCCGTGCCCGGGTGCGTCTCCTGACGGACGACCATGCCTCCACAGTAGGTCGGGCGGTCCGTCCTCGATGTGCGAACACGCCGACTGACCTGCGAGGCTTCCGCCCATGAGCACGACGCCGGAGGCGATCGGACCGCTCCAGCGACAGCGCCTTCCTGCGGGCCGCCCGCGGCGAGCCGGTGCCGCACACGCCGGTCTGGTTCATGCGCCAGGCCGGCCGCTCGCTGCCGGAGTACCTCGCCGCTCCGCGAGGGCGTCGGCATGCTCGAGTCCTGCATGGACCCCGACCTGGTCGTCGAGATCACGCTCCAGCCGGTGCGCCGGTACGGCGTCGACGCGGCCATCTTCTTCTCCGACATCGTGCTGCCGCTCAAGGCGGTCGGCGTCGACCTCGACATCAAGCCCGGCGTCGGCCCGGTCGTCGCGTCGCCGGTGCGGACCCTGGCCGACGTCGAGGCGATCCCGGACCTGACGCCGGAGCACGTCCCGTTCATCACCGAGGCGGTGCGCGGCCTGGTCGGCGAGCTCGGCGGCACGCCGCTGATCGGGTTCGCCGGCGCGCCGTTCACGGTGGCGTCGTACCTCGTCGAGGGCGGTCCGTCCAAGGAGCACGCGAGGACCAAGGCGATGATGTTCGGCGCGCCCGACGTCTGGGACGCGCTGATGCGCAAGATCGCCGGCATCTCCGCGGCCTACCTCGAGGTGCAGGTCGCGGCCGGCGCGTCCGCCGTCCAGCTCTTCGACTCGTGGGCCGGCGCGCTGACGCCCGCCGACTACGAGCGCCAGGTGATGCCGCACTCCGCCGCGTGCTGCGCCCGGGCCGGCGCGCTCGGCGTGCCGCGGATCCACTTCGGCGTCGGCACCGCCAACCTGCTGACCCTGATGGGCGAGGCCGGCGCCGACGTGGTCGGCGTCGACTGGCGCACGCCGCTGGCCGCCGCGATCCCGCTGGTCGGGGACCGCGCCGTCCAGGGCAACCTCGACCCGACGCTGGTCTTCGCGCCGACCGAGGTGATGACCGCCCGGGCCGCCGAGATCATCGAGGCCGGCCGGGCGGCCGCAGGGCCACATCTTCAACCTCGGCCACGGGGTGATCCCGTCGACCGACCCCGACCAGCTGACGCGGCTGACCGAGTTCGTGCAGGCCTACCCGCTGCGATAGTCAGTCCGGCCGGGACCCGGTTCGGTCTGCCGGCGACGCAGCAGGGACCGGACCAGCAGCCAGGCGGGACGCCCAGCAGGAGGAGCACGACCACGAACGGCAGCACGGCGCCGAGCCCGGTGGCCAGACCGGTCGCGGCCCTGCCGTCATGCCGTCCCAGCCGTCGCTCGAGCCCGGCGAGGAACCCGGCCTCGTCCGTCCTCGTCCGGGCACCGCCTTCTCGGCTTCTGCTCGAGGAAGACGGTGATCGTGGACAGCGAGGTCTGGTCGGCGAGGTAGGCCTGCTGCGCCTTCAGCGAGTCGAGGTCGGCCTGGCGGCGGGTCAGCTGGCCTCGATCGCGATGATGTCGCGCATGTTCTGCGCCCGGGCGAGCAGCAGCTCGATCCGCTCGAGGCTCTTCTCCTGGGCCCGGACCCGCACGCTCGATGTCGATCACCTGGGTGGTGACGTCCTCGGAGGTGCGCTTGGCGGACGCGCAGCGTCGGCGACCTCCTCGAGCTCGGTCATCGCGTCGTCGAAGAACTGACTGGGCACCCGGATCACCAGCCGGGACCGGTTGATCTGTCCCTCGTCGTCGGTGGTGGTCTGCTCGTCGGTGACCTCGCCGCGGTGGGCGTCGACCACCTTCTGCACGTCGAACCTGGCCTGGCCCACGTCCTTGCGACCGCGAGGGTCACGGTGCCCGTGGAGATGACCGCGCGGGTCTGCAGTGTGGGGGTCCGGGCGCGGTGTCGCCGGAGCGCGGGACCGCCTCGGCGGCCGTCGAGAAGCGGCTCGGCTGCGTCTTCCAGCGGCTCCCGGCTGATGGAACCGTTCGTCACTCCCCGCCGAGACCTCGCGCTCCGCTGTGGATCCGCCGACAGCCGAGTCGCCGCTCCCGCCGGAGCAGGCGCGCCACGAGGCCGATGACCAGGAGCAGCAGGAGCGGCAGGCGTGGCTCGGCGCAGGAGCTGGGCTGGTCTTCATGGGGGTGGGACGGCGCCGGCGCCGACGCCGGTTCCCGGCGTACCGAGCGCTGCGGACTTCTTCTTCGTCGGCTGGCTTCCGGGTCGTCCCCTCGCCGCGCCGCGGCCGGCTTCAGCCGGACGCGGAGGCTCGCTGGACCCGGCGGTCCGGCTCGACTTCCAGGTAGTCCTGCGCCTTGGCGAGGGTGCTCAGCTTGGCGAACTGTAGGTGCGGGGGTCGAACGACTGCGTCGGTCTTGACCAGGTAGTTGCCGACCGCCGACATGCTGGACCAGCCGTCGTCCTGCGAGGTGCTCTCGACCGCCTTGGTCATCAGCTTGCGCAGGTTCGGCAGCGGGGGTCGCCGGCTCGTCACCGCTCTCCACGTCGGCTCCCTCGACCGCGCCGAGGACCTCGAGGAAGATGAACCGGTCGCAGGCGGCCTGGAACGACTGCGGCGTCTTGCGCCGGCCCAGGCCGTAGACCGTCGCGCCGGACTCGCGCAGCCGGATGGCGAGCCGGGTGAAGTCGCTGTCGCTGGACACGATCGCGAACGCTCGAGGTTGCCGGAGTAGAGCAGGTCCATCGCGTCGATGATCAGCGCGGAGTCGGTGGAGTTCTTGCCGGTCGTGTAGGCGAACTGCTGCATCGGCTGGATCGCCTGCTTCGATGCAGCTCGGTCTTCCAGCCCTTGAGGTGCTGAGTCGGTCCAGTCGCCGTACGCGCGCTTGACCGTCGGCGTGCCGTACTTCGCGACCTCCTCGAGCAGGTTGTCGGCGTGGCTGGCCGAGGTGTTGTCGGCGTCGATGAGGACGGCGAGGCGGGCGTCCCTGATCTCAGGCACGTCGGCTCCGTTCGGCGTTCGGGGACCCCATCATGGCAGTGACTCCGGCCCCGTGAGACCGACCGCCGCCGGGTCGTCGTGCGGCGGCGGGATCGCCGGGCTGACCGCGGCCCACGTGCTCGGCGAGCGACCCCGCGAGGTCGTGCTGCTCGAGGGCTCCCCGAGGTCGGCGGCAAGCTGCGGCTCGCCGAGGTCGCCGGGGTGACCGTCGACGTCGGCGCCGAGGCGATGCTCAACCGGCGGCCCGAGGGCGCCGACCTGGCCCGGGAGCTGGGGCTGACGGTGGTGCACCCGGCCGCCACGCCGTCCCGGCTCTGGACCCGCGGCGCACTGCGCCCGCTGCCGCGCTCGCTGATGGGCGTGCCGCTCGACCTCGACGAGCTGGCCGCCTCCGGGGTGCTGTCCGCCGCCGGGCTGCGACCGGGTCCGCGCCGAGCCGGCCCTGCCGCCACGGAGCTCGATGACGCCGACGTCTCGGTCGGCGAGCTGGTGGCCGACCGGCTCGGGGAGGAGGTCGTGGACCGGCTGGTCGAGCCGCTGCTCGGCGGGGTGTACGCCGGCCACGCCCGCGAGCTGTCGGCGCGCGCCACCACCCCGCAGCTGGTGGCGCTGCTCGACCGCGGCTCGCTGCTGGAGGCCGCCGCCGCCGCTGTCCCGACCTCCGACGCGCCGGTCTTCGCCGGGCTGCCCGGCGGGCTGGGCGCGCTGCCCGGCGGCGCTGGCCGGCTGCGGGCGGTTCGCGGTCCGCACCGACGCCACGGTGCGCGGAGCTGCGCGCGGTCGAGGACGGGCTTCGAGCTCGCGGTCGGCTCGCGCCCACGCCGCGGAGCGGGTCGCGGCCGACGCGCGTCGTGCTGGCCGTCCCGGCCGCGCCGGCCGCCCGGCTGCTCGCCGACCTGGCGCCGGCGGCGGCCGCGCGAGCTGGCCGCGATCGAGTACGCCTCGATGGCCGTCGTGACCCTCGCCTTCCGGGCGGCCGAGGTCCCGGCGATCGCCGGACGCCGGCGCTCCGGCTTCCTGGTCCCGCCGGTCGAGGGGCGGCGGATCAAGGCGGCGACGTTCTCCTTCGCGAAGTGGGACTGGGTCCGCGCAGCGGCCGGCGCGCTCGACGGCGAGGACGTGCTGCTGCTGCGCACCTCGCTGGGCCGGCACCGCGAGGAGGCCACCCTCCAGGCGCACCGACGAGGAGCTGGTCGCCGCCTCGCTCGCCGACCTCGCCGACGCCATCGGGCTCGCCGCGCGCCCCGGTCGACAGCCACGTGCAGCGCTGGGGCGGCGGCCTGCCGCAGTACGCCGTCGGCCACCTCGACCGGGTCGCCCGGATCCGGGCCGACGTCGCCCGGGTGCCGGGCCTGGCGGTCTGCGGCGCGGCGTACGACGGGGTGGGCATCCCGGCGGTGATCGCCTCGGCCCGGCGCGCCGCCGACGAGGTCCGGCGGCACAATGACCCCATGAGCAGCACCAACGTCCGGCACGAGCAAGGCTGCGAAGCCCGCGAGCTCAACGACACCATCCGCTACACGATGTGGTCGGTGTTCCGGCTCGACGACGCCGCTCGGCGAGCGCCGACCGCGGCGGCCGAGGCGGCCGAGGTCGAGAAGCTCTTCGAGGAGCTGGCCGAGCGACGACGTCGTGGTCCGCGGGCGTCTACGACGTCACCGGCCTGCGCGCCGACGCCGACGTGATGGTGTGGTGGCACGCCGAGACCGTCCGAGGAGCTGCAGGACGCCTACAACCGGCTTCCGTCGTACGGCGTTCGGCCGCCGCCTGGCGCCGGTCTGGTCGCAGATGGCGCTGCACCGGCCGGCGGAGTTCAACAAGAGCCACGTCCCGGCGTTCCTCGCCGACGAGGAGCCGAAGCGCGCACGTCTGCGTCTACCCGTTCGTCCGCTCCTACGAGTGGTACCTCCTCGAGGAGTCCGAGCGCCGCCGGATGCTCGCCGAGCACGGCAAGATGGCCCGCGACTACGCCGACGTCCGCGCCAACACCGTGGCCAGCTTCGCGCTCGGCGACTACGAGTGGATGCTGGCCTTCGAGGCCGACGAGCTGCACCGGATCGTCGACCTGATGCGCCACCTGCGCGCCTCCGACGGCCCGCCGGCACGTGCGCGAGGAGGTGCCGTTCTACACCGGCGCCCGGGTCGAGGTCGCCGACGCTGCATCGACCGGCGTGACGTCGCGCCTGAGGCGGTCGTCAGCCGTCTGCCTCGTCGGCCGGCTCGAGGGTGAGGCTGATCGAGTTGATGCAGTAGCGGTCGCCGGTGGGGGTGCCGTAGCCGTCGGGGAAGACGTGGCCGAGGTGGGAGCCGCAGTTGGCGCAGCGGACCTCGACCCGCTTCATGCCGTGCGTGGTGTCCTCGATGTACTCGACGGTGTCGGTGATCGGCTGGTAGAAGCTCGGCCAGCCGCAGCCGGAGTGGAACTTGGTGTCGGACTCGAAGAGCTTGGCCTGGCAGGCCTTGCAGCGGTAGACGCCGGTGGTCTCGGTGTCGGTGTACTCGCCGGTGAACGCGCGCTCGGTGCCGGCCTTGCGCAGCACGGCGTACTCCTCGGGCGAGAGCTCCTCGCGCCACTCCTCGTCGGTCTTCTCCACGTGGTAGGCCATGCCGCCAGATCGGTCAGTCGAGCCGGCACAAGGATCGCCCGGTCACGGGCGTTGACGCATTCGAGTGAACAAGTGTTCACTGAACGATCTGTCGGCTCGACTGAGGCAGCACGAGCCGGACACCATCCCGTGGGACCGCGTGCGCGAGGCCGGCGACAAGCTGACGACGCCGCTGCACCCCGACGACTACCTGCGCGCTGGTCAACCCGCTGTGGAGCCGCGCGCGAGCTGCGCGGCCGGGTCGAGAAGGTCGTCCCGGAGACCGACGACGCCGCCACCCTGGTGATCCGGCCCGGGCTGGGGCTGGCGCTACGACCACCGGCCCGGGCCAGTACGTCGGCATCGGCGTCCAGGTCGACGGCAAGTTCCAGTGGCGCTCCTACTCGGTCAGCTCGCCGCCGCAGCGCGCAGCGGCCGCACCATCGCGATCACCGTGCGGGCGATGCCCGAGGGGCTGCTGTCCGCGCACCTGGTCAACGGCCTCGAGCCCGGCACGATCGTCCGGCTGGCGCTGCCCGAGGGCGACTTCGTGCTGCCCGACCCGCCGCCGGAGCAGGATGCTGTTCCTGGTCGGCGGCAGCGGCATCACCCCGGTGATGGCGATGCTGCGCACCCTCGACCGGCGCGGCACGATGCCCGACGTCGTCATGCACTACTCCTCGCCGACCGCCGGAGCGGATGATCTTCCGCGACGAGCTCGACGACGCTCGAGCGAGCGGCACGACGGCGCTCACCGCTGCACCGGCTGCACACCGACACCGACGGCATGCTCGACCTCGCCGACCTCGACGACGATCTGCCCCGACTGGCGCGAGCGCGAGACCTGGGCCTGCGGCCCGGGCCCGATGCTCGACGCGATCACCGAGCACTACGAGGAGCGCCGGCCTCGAGGACCAGCTGCACCTCGAGCGGTTCTCGCTCGAGCTCGGCGGCGACGGGCGGCGAGGGCGGCACGATCACCTTCCGCAACTCCGGCAAGACCGTCGAGGCCGACGGCGCCACCACCGTGCTCGAGGCCGGCGAGGAGGCCGGCGTCGGCATGCCCTACGGCTGCCGGATGGGCATCTGCCACACCTGCACGCTCACCCTCGTCTCCGGGCACGGTCCGCGACCTGCGCAACGGCGACGAGTACGACCAGCCCAACGAGCAGGTGCAGACCTGCGTCACCGCCGCCGTCGGCGACTGCACGCTCGACATCTGACCACCGACCACCGACGACGAAGGAGCAGCCGATGGCCATCGCGGACGTCAAGGAGTACACCCACCTCACCGAGGAGGAGGTGGAGCAGCTCGGCCGCGAGCTCGACGCGATCCGCGCCGAGATCGAGGAGTCGCGCGGCGCCGCCGACGCGGCGTACATCAACCGGCTGATCAAGGTCCAGCGCGGCCTCGCCGCCGCCGGCCGGGTCGCGCTGCTCGCCGGCGCGCACTCGAGGAGAAGCCGGGCGCCGGCGCTGGTCGCCGGCGCCGCCCTGCTCGGGCTGGCCAAGATCCTCGAGAACATGGAGATCGGCCACAACGTCATGCACGGCCAGTGGGACTGGATGAACGACCCGGAGATCCACTCCTCCAACTGGGAGTGGGACACCGCGCAGCCGGCCGAGCAGTGGAAGCACTCGCCACAACTACGTCCACCACCAGTTCACCAACGTGCTCGGCTACGACAACGACATCGGCTACGGCATCCTGCGGATGGCGCGCGAGCAGAAGTGGCACCCCGTCCAACCTCGGGCAGCCGGTCTACAACGCGCTGCTCGCCGCGCTGTTCCAGTGGGGCGTCGCCCTGCACGACCTCGACATCGAGCGGATCCGCAAGGGCGAGAAGGACCCGAAGGAGATGAAGCGGCAGCTCAAGCAGATCGCGCGCAAGGGCCGCAACCAGATCGCTCAAGGACTACGTCGTCTACCCGGCGCTGAGCGGGCCGGCAGTGGAAGACCGACGCTGACCGCCAACGCCACCGCCAACCTGACCCGCAACCTGTGGTCCTACATGATCATCTTCTGCGGCCACTTCCCCGACGGTGCGCTGCACTTCACCGAGGAGGAGCTCGAGGACGAGACCCGCGCGGAGTGGTACCTGCGCCAGATGCTCGGCGTCGGCCAACTTCGAGGGCGGCCCGCTGCTGCACATCCTGTCGCGGCAACCTCGGCTTCCAGATCGAGCACCACCTGTTCCCCGACCTGCCGAGCAACCGCTACGCCGAGATCGCGGTCAAGGTGCGGGCGCTGTGCGACAAGTACGACATCCCCTACACGACCGGCCCGCTGCACCGGCAGTACGGCCAGGCGCTGCGCACGATCATGAAGCTGTCGCTGCCCAACGGCATGACCAGGTCAGCGACCAGCCGGAGCCGCCGGCGCCGGCGGTCGACCGCGGGCCGCAAGACCGACGCCGAGCGGCCGACCCGGCGTACCGAGCTCGGGCGGCTGGTCGCGCGGCCACGCCGGAGGCGCGGGCATGACCGCCATGACGACGCCGTTCGCCTGGGGCGACTCGCTCGACGACCTGGTCGGCGCGCGGGTCACCCAGTGCGCGCTGAGCCGGATCTGCGGCGTCGTGCGGGCGGCCGCTCGGCCGGCCGATCGCCTTCGTCGGCACGCCGACGAGGTCGGCCGCAACGCCTTCCACCGCCCGCCGCTGCACCTCGACGTGCGCCCAGGCGCTGGCTGGCCGAGCGCGACGACTGGGAGCTGGTGACGACCGCCGGCTTCGAGTTCGTCCGGCCGGGCCGGGAGGACGTCGACCGGCGGCCGACGTTCCAGCCGAACTCGCTGCTCTGAGCGCCGGACGCCGGTCCAGCGTTCGCGGCCGGCTGCTGTACTCGCGCCTCAGGCGCGACCCGGCTAGCGTGGGCGCATGCCGAAGACACCCGCCGCCGAGGTCGACGCGGGGGGGCGCGCGGTCCGGGTCTCCAGCCCGGACCGGGTGATCTACGAGGCGACCGACCGCACGCCCGAGGTCACCAAGCTGATGGTGGCGGAGTACTTCGCCTCGCGTCGACGACGGGCTGATGCGGGCGCTGCGCGACCGGCCGACCGCGCTGGAGCGCTGGACCTCCGGCGTACGCGAGGGCATGAAGCTGGCCACCGGTCCGCAGGACCGGGACGCCGACGCGTTCTACCAGAAGCGGGTGCCCAAGGGCGCGCCCGACTACCTCGAGTCCGTCGAGATCACCTTCCCGTCCGGCCGCACGGCCGACGAGATCTGCCCGACCGAGATCGCGGTGCCGGTCTGGTGCGCCCACATGGGCACGCTCACCTTCCACCCCTGGCCGGTACGCCGCGCCGACGTCGACCAGCCCGACGAGCTGCGCATCGACCTCGACCCGCAGCCCGGCACGACGTTCGCCGACGCGGTCCGGGTGGCCGGCGTCGCCCGGGAGCTGCTCGAGGAGCTCGGCCTCACCGGCTTCCCGAAGACCAGCGGCAACCGCGGCGTCCACATCTACGTCCGGATCGAGCCGCGAGTGGGAGTTCACCGACGTCCGGCACGCCGCGATCGGCTTCGGCCGCGAGCTGGCGCGGCGCGACGACGGGGTGACCGTCGACTGGTGGAAGGAGGAGCGCGGGCGAGCGGATCTTCGTCGACTTCAACCAGAACAACCGCGACCGCACCATCGCCTCGGCGTACTCCCTGCGCCCGCTGCCCGGCGCCCCGGTCTCGACGCCGATGACCTGGGACGAGCTGGCCGAGCGTGACCGACCCGCGCGAGCTACAACCTGTTCACCGTGCCGGACCGGGTGGCCGACGGCGACCCGTGGGCCGGCGATCGACGACATCGCCGCACGACCTCGAGCCGCTGCTGGAGCCTGTGGAGGAGCTGCCGGGCGGGTCGAGCTGAACTACCCGCCGGACTACCCGAAGATGCCGGGCGAGCCGCCGCGGGTGCAGCCGAGCAAGAAGGTCGCGTCGCACTGGGACGACGGAGGGCAACCGGATCGAGTGAGTGAGCCGAGCCCGACCAGGGAGTCGCGCGATCGGCCCGGAGGAAGCCGCGACAATGAGGACGGGCCCGCCTGGTGGTCCAGGCGGGTCCTCCTCGACGGCATCCGTGGGCCGGTGCCGTGCTGCGGCTTCTCGTCACCCCCCGTGACAAGACGCCTCGCTGGTGCCTTCGAAACCCCCCGGATTCGACTGCACCCTCCCCGCGTTGCGTGCCCCCCAGCTCGATCCGCGAGATGTCAGCGACGGAGATCTGACGACAGGAACGCTAGGAGTCCGGGGCCCAAATGACACCCACGTCACGACCACGCATGAGCCACAGTTCGGTAACACCGTGCGGCGGACTGGACGGCGGACGGACGGCATGCGGACGAGCGCGGGCCCGCGAGCGCGGTGGCAGGTGCCGACGAGGTCACCGTCGGAGCTCGCGGCCAGCTCGACGCGGTCGGTGAGCGGCCCCCGGCTACTGCGATCCCGATGACGTCGCGGCCGTCACCCCCCGGATCCAGCCGACTGTCAGACCCACGGGCTGACAGGTTCAACAGTCACGGGGTGGAGTGACGTCGGCACACCCACAGCCGCTCGTGACCGAGTCGCGGTAACAGACGGCGGTCAGAGGCCGGTGACGCCCTCGCCGCCGCCGGCCTGCTCGTCGAAGTTCTCGTGCTCGAGCAGGTGGAGCACCGGGACGCCGATCTTGCGGCGGGCCCGGGAGGTCCAGTCGACGTGGAAGAACTCCGCGACCACGTGGGAGCCGGGTCAGGATGATCGCCTCGCGGCCGTCGACCGCGGCGACCTTGGCGGCCAGCGCGTCGATCGGGCGGCTCGGTGACGACCTTGCCGTCGGACGTCGGCGCCGGCCGCCTCGCAGCGCCGTCGAGGCGTGGCGCCGAGGTCGCGCGTCGGAGCGGTCCTGGCAGTCCTTGCGCACCGCCTCGATGTCGACGTCGCTCATCACCATCGCGGGGGAGGCCATCACCTCGCCGGCGGCGAGCGAGCCCATCGCCGCCTCGATCCGCGCCGCGGCGTCCTCGAGCGGCAGCAGCACGTGGTAGATGACCTGGTCGTCGTCGATGCCCTCGTGCAGCGACAGCACCTGGCGCGCGTCGGCGGCGGTCAGCGCCTGCTCGACCAGCAGCACGACGTCGTAGTCGCTGCAGGTCGTCTCAGCCATGTGCTCGCCTCCGGACCGGCTCGTCGGCTCAGAATTCTACCCAGGTCGTAGCCCACCGGCTCCTCCAGCTGCTCGTATCCGCAGGACTCCGGGTCGCGGTCGGTGCGCCACCGCTTGAACTGCGCGGTGTGCCGGAACCGGCGGCCCTCCATGTGGTCGTAGTCGACCTCGAGCACCCGCTCGGGCCGCAGCGGCGTGAACGAGAGGTCCTTGCCCGCGCTCCACCGGCTCTGGGTGCCGGGCACCCGGTCCGGGTTGGCGATCGCCACTCGCTCCACTCGCCCCACGGGTGCTCCTCGATCGGGCACACCAGCGGCTGCAGCTCCTCGATCAGCTCGGCGCGGCGCTTCTCGGTGAAGCTGGCGCGAGACCCCGATGTGCTGCAGCTTGCCGTCGGCGTACAGGCCGAGCAGCAGGCTGCCGAGCAGCGGCCGCTCGGGGGTCGAGGTCTTGTGCTCGCGGTAGCCGGCGACGCACCACGTCGGCGGTGCGCTCGTGCTTGATCTTGAGCATGGTGCGGGCGTTCTGCTGGTACGTCGCCGCCAGCGGCTTGGCGACCACGCCGTCGAGCCCGGCGCCCTCGAACTGCGTGGAACCACTGCTCGGCCTCGTCCGGGTCGGTGGTGGTGCGGGTCAGGTGGCAGGGCCCGGTCGAGGCCGGCCAGCGCCTCCTCCAGCGCGGCGCGGCGCTCGGAGAACGGGCGGTCGACGTACGACTCGTCGCCGAGCGCGAGCAGGTCGAAGGCGACGAAGCCGGCCGGCGTCTTCTCGGCGAGCATGTCGACCCGCGACTCGGCCGGGTGGATCCGCTCCTGCAGCACCTCGAACTCCAGCCGCGTCCCCGATCGCCGACGAACAGCTCGCCGTCGAGCACGCACCGCTCGGGCAGCTGCTCGCGGGCCGCGGCCACGACCTCGGGGAAGTAGCGGGTCAGCGGCTTGGTGTTGCGGCTGGTCAGCTCGACCTCGTCGCCGTCCTTGAAGACCAGGCACCGGAAGCCGTCCCACTTCGGCTCGAAGCTCAGCCCGCCGAACTTCCCCGGGTCGGGGATGCCCTTGACCGACTTGGCGAGCATCGGCTGGACGGGCGGCATCACGGGCAGGTCCACGCGGCGACGCTAGCCGCCGAGTCGGCGCGTCTGCACGCGCCCGGGCACGCCGAGTCCGGCGTGCGCAGCGCGGCGCCAAGCCGGTGCAGGCGCTGCAGCTCGCGCGCCGGGTGCGTATGCGCCGACTCGGCGGTGCCCGGTCCGGGTAGTCGCCGGAGTCGCGGTGCGCTTGGGTCGTCCGGCGCCGCCACGGCGTGGCCCTAACCTTGGGCACCTATCCCCGGTTGGTCTGCCGGCAGGGCCCGCCTGACTTTGAATCAGGACTAGCGACGTAGGTTCGACTCCTACCCGGGGAGCCGACATCGGACGCAGTGGACAGACTGTGCGCATGGACGACCTGACCGTGATCGTGCCTCGCCGCCGGCGGCGGCACCCGCATGAAGTCCAAGACCATGAAGGTGCTGCACCCGGTCGGCGGGCGCAGCATGATCGGCCACGTCCTGGCGGCGGTGCAGGCGGTGGAGCCGCAGCGGGTGGTGGCGGTGGTCGGCCACCAGCGCGAGCAGGTCGGCGCCGCACATCCAGGAGCTGGTGCCCGACGTCGTGCTCGCGGTCCAGGAGACCCAGGACGGCACCGGGCACGCCGTACGGGTCGCGATGGAGGCGCTGCGAGGCGACGACCTCCGGGCACCGTCGTGGTGGCCGCCGGCGACACCCCGCTGCTGGAGGGCGAGAGCCTGCGCGCGTTCGCCGCAGGAGCACGAGGCGGCCGCAGCGGGCGGTGAGCATCCTGAGCGGGGTCGTGCGCCGACCCGTTCGGCTACGGCCGGATCGTGCGCGACGCCGACGGGCGACGTCGAGGCGATCGTCGAGGAGAAGGACGCCACCGCCCGAGCAGCGCGAGATCCGCGAGATCAACAGCGGGATCCTCGCCTTCGACGCCGAGTTCCTCGCCGAGGCGCTGCCGCGGATCGGCAACGACAACGCCAAGGGCGAGTACTACCTGACCGACGCCGTCGGGATCGCCCGCGACGACGGGCTGACCGTCGGCGCGCACGTCGATCGACGACGTGATGCAGACCGAGGGCGCCAACGACCGGGCCCAGCTGGCCGAGCTCGGCCGCGAGCTCAACCGCCGGATCGTCACCCGGTGGATGCGCGACGGCGTGACGCGTCATGGACCCCGCGACCACCTGGATCGACGCCGACGTCGTGCTCGCGCCCGGACGTGACGATCCTGCCCGGCACCCAGCTGCTCGGCGCCACCGTCGTCGGCCGAGGACGCCGTGATCGGCCCGGACACCACGCTCAAGGACTGCGAGGTCGGCGCCGGCGCCCGGGTGGTCCGCACCCACGGCGAGCTCGCGGTGGTCGGCGAGCGGGCGAACGTCGGCCCGTTCTCCTACCTGCGGCCCGGGCACCCGGCTCGGGCGCCGGCGGCAAGATCGGCGCCTTCGTCGAGACCAAGAACGCCGAGATCGGCGACGGCGCCAAGGTGCCGCACCTGTCCTACGTCGGCGACGCCGAGATCGGGCGAGGGCACCAACATCGGCGCCGGCACGATCTTCGCCAACTACGACGGCGTCGCAGAAGCACCGCACCACGCGTCGGCGACGGCACGCCAAGACCGGCTCCAACAACACGTTCGTCGCGCCGGTCGACGATCGGCGACGGCGCGGTGACCGGCGGCGGCACCGTCGTGCGCCGCGACGTACCGCCGGGCGCGCTGGCCGTGTCCGGCGGACCGCAGCGCAACCATCGAGGGCTGGGCCGCAGCGCGAGCGGCCGGGACCGCCCAGGCGGACGGCCGACGGCGGCCGCCGGGCGGGACACGGGTCCGGACGGAGTTGGGAAGCCGGCCTCCGGTGGGGCAGAATCCTGAGTGCACCCATGCCGTCGGCGACCGCGAGGAGCCACACGACCGTGACCGGAATGAAGCGGACCACCGAGAAGAACCTGATGGTCTTCAGCGGCCGGGCCCACCCCGAGCTGGCCGAGGAGGTCGCCGCGCTGCTCGGCACCGGCCTGGTGCCGACCTCGGCCTACGAGTTCGCGAACTCCGAGATCTACGTCCGCTACGAGGAGTCGGTCCGCGGCTGCGACGCCTTCGTGATCCAGAGCCACACGGCTCCGATCAACGAGTGGATCATGGAGCACCTGATCATGGTCGACGCGCTCAAGCGCGCCTCGGCCAAGCGGATCACCGTGGTGATGCCGTTCTACGGCTACGCCCGCCAGGACAAGAAGCACCGCGGCCGCGAGCCGATCTCGGCCCGCCTGATGGCCGACCTGTTCAAGACCGCCGGCGCCGACCGGCTGATCGCGGTCGACCTGCACGCCGACCAGATCCAGGGCTTCTTCGACGGCCCGGTCGACCACCTGATGGCGCTGCCGATCCTGGCCGACTACGTCCGGGAGAAGTACGGCGACCAGCAGCTCGCCGTCGTCTCGCCGGACGCCGGCCGGATCAAGGTCGCCGAGCGCTGGTCGGCCCGCCTCGGCGGCGCCCCGCTGGCCTTCATCCACAAGACCCGCGACATCGACCGGCCCAACGAGACCGTCGCCAACCGGGTCGTCGGCAAGGTCGACGGGCCGGATCTGCGTCCTGGTCGACGACATGATCGACACCGGCGGCACCATCGTGAAGGCCGCCGAGGCGCTGATGGCCGACGGCGCGGCCGGCGTGGTCATCGCCGCCACCCACGCGATCCTCTCCGACCCCGCCGTCGACCGGCTCAAGAACTGCCCGGCCGACCGAGGTCGTCGTCACCAACACGCTGCCGCTCCCCGACGACCGGCAGTTCGACAAGCTCACCTGCCTCTCGATCGCGCCGCTGATCGCCCGCGCGATCCGCGAGGTCTTCGAGGACGGCTCGGTCACCTCGATGTTCGACGGCCACGCCTGACCGGACGCGAGCCTGGGCGTCATGGCTCCGACGAGTCGCGGCTTCAGGCCCAGTCCGGGGCCATGCGTGCTCAACCGCGGGGCCATGAGCCGCAACGTCAACGGCGGCCGCAGGTCGTCGAGGGGGTCCTCCCACTCGCGGCGCAGCACGGTCGGTACGTCGCCCGCGAGCGCCGGCTCGAGCGCGGCGACGTCCGTCGGCGAGCGGGATGGCCGGGAACGCGTGGCCCGACCAGCTGGGCAGAAGGCCTGGCCGCGCGCCGGCGGCCACGGCCGGCGCCTCGGCAGGTAGCGCTCGACGTACGGGTGGACCAGCGCGGTCTGCTCGGCGTCCCAGAAGCCCTCCGCCGTCGGCGATCGAACACCCGGTTGGAGACGTGCCGGGTCGCTCGAACAGCCGCTGCCCAGGCGCCTGCCTTGGCCTCCGCGGTCGGCAGCGCGGCCAGGGCGCGGCGCGGCGCCGAGCACGCCGACGATCGGTGCCGTCACCGACGCCGCTCGTCGTCGATCTCGCTCGGCGTCGATCGCGCCGAGCGCGGCCAGCCGGCGGATCGCGCTCCAGCGCAGCGTCGGGTCGACCTCGATCCCGGTGTGGGTGGCCCGGTCGACCAGCCAGCGCTCGAGCAGCACCGCGTCGGGGGTGGTCGCGGCCAGGCCGCGGCGTCAGCGCGAGCGCGACCTCCGGGTTCCGGCTCCGAGGCCAGACCGGTCTCGCAGGCCGCGGCGACCTGCGCCACCGCGTCGACGACCTCGTCCGGCCGCGAGGTGGCGGGGGACCAGCGTGGCGCCGGCGTCCAGCCCAGCACCGCACTCGACGATCGCCGACGCTGCCGCTCGCGCGGGCAGGTGGCGGGTGACGAGCCCGAGGAACTCCGGCGGCCGCGAGCTCGCCGCAGCGGACCAGGTCGAAGGCGCGTGCTCCACAGGACCGCCCGGGTGTCGTCGTCGGGGATCGAGGCGAGGTCGCCGGTCGACGGCGGCCCACGACTGCTCGTCGAGCCGGAGCCGGGCGAAGGTCTCGCCGCCGCTGTTGGGCACCACGACCGCGGCGTCCGGCGAGCCGCACCGGCTCGTCGGCGAGGTCGACCAGGCCGGCTGTCGATCGCGGGCCAGCGTCTCGTCGTACGTCGTGACCGCTGACCCGGTGCGGGCGGGTGCCCTCGCGGGTCAGACCGGCCCGTCGGCGTCGCGGGTGACCCGGAGCGTGTCGAAGCCGGTCGTCCGCAGCCACGCCTCGACCCAGCCCCGCACGTCGCGGTCGGTCGCCTCGTCGAGGGCGTCGACGAAGTCGGCCAGGGTGGCGTTGCCGAACCGGTGCCGCGTGAGGTAGGCGTTGACCCCGGCCAGGAAGTCGTCGTCGCCGAGCCAGGTGACCAGCTGGCGGAGCGCCGAGTTGCCCTTGGCGTAGGAGATCGCGTCGAAGTTGTTGGCCGCCGCGTCGACGTCCGGCACGTCCTCGGCCAGGGGCGCGACCGGGTGGGTGGAGCGGCGCTCGTCGGCGGCGTACGCCGCCGGCCTTCCGGCCGACGGTGAAGTCGACGAAGTTCCCGGCGAAGCCGGCGGCCTCGTCGGCCACCCGGAAGCCCATGTAGTCGGCGAACGACTCCTGCAGCCAGGTGTCCTCCCACCAGGTCATCGTGACCAGGTCGCCGAACCACATGTGGGCCATCTCGTGGGCGATGACCGTCGCCCGGCGCCGCCGCTCGCCCTCGGTCGACGCGGCCGACCGGGAGGATCTCGTCGCGGTAGGTCACGCAGCCGGGGGTCTCGAGCGCGCCCCAGTTCTGCCCGGGCACGAACGCCTGGTCGTAGGAGTCGAAGGCGTACGGCTCGTCGAAGATCGCCGCGTAGTGGTCGAAGCAGCTGCTCGGTGATCCGCGCGGAGCTCGTCGACGTCGCGGTCGAGCTGGGCGGCCAGCGAGGCGCGCGCGTGCCAGCCGAACGGCAGCCGCCGTCGGCCGTGCTCCCAGGTCACCGAGTGCCACGGGCCCGGCGCAGACGACGAACATCGGCAGCGGGATCGGCGGCGTCGGTCGCGAACTGCCAGACGCCGCCGTCGCTGCCTCGACCGCGCGGCCGTTGGCGAGCACCGTCCAGCCCTCGGGCGCCGTGACGGTCAGCGGCGATCGGCGCCTTGAGGTCGTTCTGGTCGAAGCAGGGGAAGACCCGCTGGCGCGATGTCCATCCCGACGTACGCCGACACGTAGGTCTCGCCGTCGGCCGGGTCGGTGAAGGTGTGCATCCCGTCGCCGTCGGTGACGTAGGGGACCCGGGCCTCGACCGTCACCTCGTTGCTCGCGCCGAGGCCGTCGAGGCGATCCGCCGCCCGTCGTACGTCGTCGCCGGCAGCGCCGTCGACCAGTCACCTCGCGGGCGTCGGCGAGCTCGAGGAACGTGCTCGCCCCGGCTCCGCGCAGCGCGAACCGGACCGTCGGCCCGGCACGCCGAAGGTCTCCCGGTCGGTGAGGTCGAGGTGGACGTCGTAGGAGACGTCGGAGAGCAGGGCGGCCCGGGTGCGGGCCTCGGCGAGGGTGAGGGACACGCACGCGACGCTAGAGCACGGCCGCGGGCTCGCTCGCGATTCGCGTCGTCACGTCGGCGCCGCGCGGCTAGGATCGGTCGGGTTGCCTCGGCGAGGGACCCCAGCTCCGCGGCTCCGTGATCGACAGGGCCGGCTGACCTCACTGCGCCGCGCTCCGATCGCGCGGCGTTCGCATTCCGTCGCCCGGGGCCCCTGACGACGTCGCACGCGACGAGGAGAGACACGCATGGCCGCCGAGAAGATCACCGCCGAGCCCCGCACCGAGTTCGGCAAGGGTGCCGCCCGCCGCATCCGCCGCGAGGACAAGGTCCCCGCCGTCCTCTACAGGCCACGGCGACGAGCCGATCCACCTGACCCTGCCGGGCCACGACACGATGATGGCGCTCAAGCACGGCGGCGCCAACGCGCTGCTCGAGCTCGACATCGAGGGCAAGACCCAGCTCGGCGCTGACCAAGCAGGTCCAGATCGACCCGATCACCCGCCACCTCGAGCACATCGACTTCGTCGCTGGTGAAGAAGGGCGAGAAGGTCACCGTCGACGTCGCCGATCCACCTCATCGGCGACGCCGGCCCGGAGACGCTGGTCGTCACCGAGAACACCGTCGTCTCGCGTCGAGGCCGAGGCCACCCACATCCCCGAGTACATCGAGGTCGCCATCGAGGGCGCCGAGGTCGGCACCCAGATCCACGCCTCGCGACCTCGACCCTCCCCGAGGGCACGCACGCTGCTCACCGACGACGAGATGCTGATCGTCAACGTCACCAACGCAGCCGACCGAGGAGGAGCTCGAGGCCGAGCTGGAGGAGGCCGAGGCCGAGGCCGGCATCGAGCGCGAGGAGTCCGACGACGAGGTCGCCGAGCGCCGAGGAGGCCGAGGCGGCGGCCGCCGAGGAGGCCGAGGGCGACGCGGCGAGGGCGCCGAGGGCGAGGCCGCGTCCGGAGGGCTCCGACCGAGGAGTACGACCGATGTGGCTCGTGGTCGGGCTGGGCAACCCCGGCCCGGCCTACGCCGGCCACCGGCACAACGTCGGCTACCTCGTCGCCGACGAGCTGGCCTCCCGGATGGGATCCGCCGTTCCGGGCGCACAAGTCCGGCCGCGCCGACGTCGTCGAGGGCCGGCTGGGCGATGCCGGGCCGCCCGGGCCGCGCGTCGTACTCGCGCGGCCGCGCGGCTACATGAACGAGTCCGGCGGGCCGGTCAAGGCGCTGGCGACGTTCTACAAGGTCGCGCCGGAGCGGATCGTCGCGATCCACGACGAGCTCGACATCCCGTTCGGCACGCTGCGGGTCAAGCTCGGCGGCGGCGACAACGGCCACAACGGGCTGCGCTCGATGCGCTCCTCGCTCGGCACCGGCGACTTCTACCGGGTCCGGGTCGGCGATCGGCCGGCCGCCGGGCCGCCAGGACGTCGCCGACTTCGTGCTGTCCAACTACTCGACGGCCGAGCGCAAGGAGCTGCCGTTCCAGGTGGACACGGCCGCGGACGCCGTCGAGTCCCTGGTCACCGAGGGGCTCGAGCGGAGACCCAGCAGCGGTTCAACTCCTGACGCGCGATCAGCTAGGGTGGCGCCCGTGACGTACGCATCCCCGGAACCCGCCCAGCCGACCGCCACCGACGACCACGCCTTCGCCGCCTGGCTGGCCGAACGAGGCCGGCGAGCGGCTGCTCGAGGTCCGCGGCGAGGGCCTGGAGGGCCGCGAGCTCAAGGACGCCGGCGACCGCGCCGCCCAGGAGCTGCTGATGCGCGCTGCTCGCCGAGCACCGACCTGACGACGCCGTCCTCTCCGAGGAGGGCGGCCGACGACAAGGCCCGGCTCTCGGCCGGCCGGGTCTGGATCATCGACCCGCTCGACGGCACCCGCGAGTTCTCCGAGCCGCCGCGCGACGACTGGGCCGTCCACGTCGCGCTCTGGGAGGACGGCGACCTGGTGGCCGGCGCGGTGGCCCAGCCGGCGCTCGGCGAGACCTTCAACACCGGCGAGCCGCCCGTCGTACCCCCGCGGACGTCGGACCGTCCACGGATCGCGGTCTCCCGCACCCGCCCGCCCGCGTTCGTCGCAGGCGCTGGCCGAGGAGATCGACGCCGAGCTGGTGCCGATGGGCTCGGCGGGCGTGAAGGTGATGTCGGTGGTGCGCGACGTCGCCGACGCCTACGTCCACGCGGGCGGCCAGTACGAGTGGGACAACGCCGCGCCGGTGGCGGTCGCCCGCGCCGCCGGGCTCTTCTGCTCGCGCGTCGACGGCTCGGAGCTGGCCTACAACCAGGACGACGTCTCGCTGCCCGACCTGATCGTCTGCCGTCCCGAGCTGGCCGAGCGGATCGTCGACTTCGTCAAGCGCAACGGCATCGACTGAAATCCGACCGTCCGTGACGATCGAGCTGTGGACGACCGGGCTTCGACCGCTCGAACGTCACGGATGACGGGCGAGCCACCTCGTCACCGGGATCGGCTCGGTCGCCGCGGTAGCCCTCGGGCAGCAGGATGCTGCCCGGGTGGTCAGGTAGTAGATCTGCCAGTGGTAGTAGCCGAGGAAGGCGCGCGGGCGACGTTCCATCACCTCGGCCAGCAGCGTCACTCCGCGCACGTAGGCGGTGGAGTTGTTGTAGCGGTAGAGCGCCTCCGCTCGACCACCCGGTCGGGTGAAGCCCTGGTCGGAGGAACCGGCCCGCGGCGAGGATCGAGTCGCTGGACCGAGTTGATGTCGCCCCGGCCGTAGATCGCCCAGGTGCTCGGGATGAACTGCATCGGCCCCTGGGCGCCGGCCACCGACGTGCCCCGGATCCGGCCGAGGCCGGTCTCGACGAGGTTGATCGCCGCCAGATAGTTCCAGTCCACGCCGAAGCGGTCCTCGGCCTCGGCGTACGCCGCCGCAGCGTGCGAGCCGGCGCCGGCCGCACGATCCGCCAGGCGGGCAGCTCGTCGCCAGGTCCGACGTGGCCTGCGGGTGCATCGAGCGGAACGCGCGCCGGGAGGCAACGTTGTCGCGCACCACGCGCACCAGGTCGCCGGGGAGGGCGGCGCGGACCCGGTCGTCCCAGCCGGGTCGGGTCGCCGAGCTCGCGGTAGGCCACCTGCTGGAGGTGTCCCGCGGCGGCGAGGACCGCCGGCCGGGTCCGGGGTCGGCGATGGCCCGCTCCGCCGCGACGATCTGGTCGACCACCTGGCTCGCCGACCGGGCCTCGACCGGGTTGTCGCCCAGGGCCCTGGCCAGCTCGCGGGGGAGCCGGGGAGGTTGCGGCTCGGAAGGGCTGGCGGTGGCCGAGCGGCTGGCCGACGCCGCGGGTGGCGCAGGAGAGGCCTCCCGGCTCTCCCTCGTCGCCGCCTCCGGCGAGCAGGCGCCCACACTCGCGCACAGCAGCGCGACGACGGGAACCCAGCTCTTCCGGTGCATGGGGTCGTGCCTACGTGACTGCGGCGCCAGAGGCAACAGGATGCGCGTCACACGTGCGCCGTAAACTGGCCCGGACCCCCCGCCGATCCCGGTCGGGGGCCGTCGTGCTGCGCGCCCCGAGGAGACACCGTTGCGCCTGACCGGACTGGCCGACGCCGTCCTCGCCGACCCCACCCTGGCCGGCGCCGTCGAGGACGCACGATGCGGCGCCCTCGCCGCGCTCGACCTGACCGGGCCCGCGGCGCTGCGGCCGTTCCTCGTCGAGGGCCTGGTCGACGCCGGGCGCACGGTGCTGGCGGTGACCCCGACGGCCCGCGAGGCCGAGGACCTGGTCGCGGCGCTCGGCGACCTGGTGGACCCGGATGAGGTCGGCTACTACCCGAGCTGGGAGACGCTTCCGCACGAACGGCTGAGCCCCCGCAGCGACACCGTGGGCCGCCGACTGGCGGTCCTCCGACGCCTGCAGGCACCCCGGGACCAGCACCACCGACGGGCCGCTCCGGGTCGTGGTCGCCCCGGTCCGGTCGGTCCTTCAGCCGCAGGTCAAGGGGCTCGGCGACCTCGCGCCGGTCGAGCTCGCGCCGGGCGACACGGCTCCGCTCGAGGACGTCGTACGCCGGCTCGCGGACGCGGCGTACTCGCGCGTCGACCTGGTCGAGAAGCGCGGTGAGTTCGCAGTCCGCGGCGGCATCGTCGACATCTTCCCGCCGACGGAGGAGCACCCGCTCCGCGTGGAGTTCTGGGGCGACGACGTGGACGAGATCCGCAGCTTCGCCGTCGCCGACCAGCGGACCCTCGAGGCCGTCGATCGGCTCTGGGCACCGCCGTGTCGCGAGCTGCTGCTCACCGACGAGGTTCGCCGGCGTGCGGCCGAGCTGGGTCAGCAGCACCCACAGCTGGTCGAGCTGACCGACAAGATCGCGGCCGGCATCGCCGTCGAGGGGATGGAGTCGCTGGCGCCGGTGCTGGTCGACGAGATGGAGCTGCTGGTCGACCTGATGCCCGAGGACACCCACGTGCTCGTGGTCGACCCCGAACGCGCCAGGTCGCGCGCACACGACCTGGTCGCGACCAGCGAGGAGTTCCTGGGCGCGAGCTGGGCGGCCGCGGCCGGTGGGGGCACCGCGCCGATCGACCTCGGCGCGGCGTCGTACCGCGCCATCGCCGACGTGCGACAGCACTCGATCGGATTGGGCCGGCCCTGGTGGACCATGAGCCCGTTCGGGCTTGATGGAGGTCTCGACACTCCGGTCACCGACGAGCCGGACGCGGTCGAGAGCCGAGCCCTGCCGGCGCGGCCGGCCGAGTCCTACCGCGGCGACCTCGAGGCGGCGATCAAGGACATCGAGCAGTGGCGCGCGCGACGGCTACCGCGTCGTCGTCGTCCACCCCGGCCACGGCCCCGCGCAGCGGATGGCGGAGGTGCTCGGCGAGCACGACGTACCGGCGCGGCTGGTCGACCAGCTCGGTCCCGACGGCGACGGCGGTCTGGCCACCGACGTCGTCACGGTGACCTGTGCGTCGGTCGACCACGGGTTCGTGGACGCGACCAACCGCCTGGTGCTGCTGACCGGTGACGACCTGTCGGGGCAGCGATCCTCGACCCGCGACATGCGCCGGATGCCGGCCCGGCGCAAGCGCCAGATCGACCCGCTCGAGCTGTCCGCCGGCGACTACGTGGTGCACGAGCAGCACGGCGTCGGCAGGTTCGTCGAGATGCGGCAGCGCGAGGTCGGCGGCGCGACCCGGGAGTACCTCGTCCTGGAGTACGGCGCCTCCAAGCGCGGCGGACCCCCCGATCGGCTCTACGTGCCGGCCGACGCCCTCGACCAGGTGACCCGGTACGTCGGCGGCGAGCAACCGAGTCTGGACCGGCTCGGCGGCGGCGACTGGACCCGGCGCAAGAACCGCGCCCGCAAGGCGGTCCGCGAGATCGCGGCCGAGCTGATCAAGCTCTACGCAGCCCGGCAGGCCACCCAGGGCTACGCGTTCGGGCCCGACAGCCCCTGGCAGCGCGAGCTCGAGGACGCCTTCCCGTTCACCGAGACCCCCGACCAGCTCAGCACCGTCGACGAGGTCAAGGCCGACATGCGTCGCACCGTGCCCATGGACCGGCTGGTCTGCGGCGACGTGGGCTACGGGAAGACCGAGATCGCCGTCCGTGCCGCGTTCAAGGCGATCCAGGAGGGCAAGCAGGTGGCCGTGCTCGTGCCCACCACCCTGCTCGTCACCCAGCACCACTCGACCTTCGCCGAGCGGATGAGCGGCTTCCCCGTCAACCTCAAGAGCCTGTCACGGTTCCAGACCGACAAGGAGGCGCGCGAGGTGATCGACGGCCTCGCCGAGGGCAGCGTCGACATCGTGATCGGCACCCACCGGCTGCTCAACCCCGACATCCGGATGAAGGACCTCGGCCTGATCATCGTCGACGAGGAGCAGCGGTTCGGCGTCGAGCACAAGGAGCAGATGAAGCGGCTCCGCACCTCGGTCGACGTCCTGAGCATGAGCGCCACCCCGATCCCGCGCACCCTGGAGATGGCGATCACCGGCATCCGCGAGATGTCAACGATCACGACCCCGCCGGAGGAGCGGCACCCCGTGCTGACGTACGTCGGCGCCTACGAGGACCGCCAGGTCGTCGCCGCGATCCGACGCGAGCTGCTCCGCGAGGGACAGGTGTTCTACATCCACAACCGGGTGTCCTCCATCGAGAAGGCGGCCAACCGGCTCCGTGAGCTGGTCCCGGAGGCCAGGGTCGCGACCGCACACGGCCAGATGGGGGAGCACCTGCTCGAGCAGGTGATGCTCGACTTCTGGGAGAAGCGGTTCGACGTCCTGGTGTGCACCACGATCGTGGAGTCGGGGCTGGACGTGTCCAACGCCAACACCATGATCATCGAGCGCGCCGACACGCTCGGCCTGAGCCAGCTGCACCAGCTGCGGGGCCGGGTCGGCAGGTCCCGGGAGCGGGCCTACGGCTACTTCCTCTACCCGCAGGAGAAGCCGCTGACGGAGACCGCGCACGAACGGCTGGCCACCCTGGCCCAGCACTCCGACCTCGGCGGCGGCATGGCGATCGCGATGAAGGACCTGGAGATTCGCGGGGCCGGCAACCTGCTCGGCGGTGAGCAGTCCGGCCACATCGCCGACGTCGGCTTCGACCTCTACGTCCGCCTGGTGGGCGAGGCGGTGCAGGAGTTCCGCGGGGACGCGGAGCCCGAGCTGCGCGAGGTCCGGATCGAGCTCCCGATCGACGCCCACCTGCCCCACGAGTACGTCCCGAGCGAGCGGCTGCGCCTCGAGATGTACAAACGCCTCGCCGAAGTCCGGACCGACGACGACGTCGACCAGCTGCAGGCCGAGCTGGAGGACCGCTACGGCAACCCGCCGGAGGAGGTCGTGTCGCTGCTGTTCGTGGCGAGGTTCCGGGCCCGCGCCCGGCAGGCCGGCATCGGCGAGATCACGATCTCCGGGAAGTACGTCCGGTTCGCACCGGTCAGCCTGCCCGAGTCGCGCGTCGTACGACTGCAGCGGCTGCACCCCAAGAGTGTCGTCAAGCCGCAGGTCGACACGATCCTCGTGCCTCGCCCGCAGACCGCCGCGGTCGGGGGCCGTCCGATCTCTGGTATCGCCCTGCTTGAATGGGCCCGGAAGATCATCGACGCCGTGATCGACCCGCCGCCCACTGCCACGGCGGCACCGGAGACCGCGCAGAAGGAGTCCTCGTGAGCATCACCCGTCTCGGTCGTCTGGCCGTCATCGGCGCGGCCGTCGCCCTGCTGACCGGGTGCGCCGGGGCGTCGCCCGGAGTCGCGGTCCAGGTCGGCGAGGAGTCGATCACGGTGAACGAGGTCGACGAGGTCAGCGCCAACTACTGCGAGGCGATCGAGGACCAGCTCACCGCAAACGGCCAGGTCGTGCCGCTGAGCTTCCTCCGCGGCGGGATCGCGGCACGCCTGGCCAACCGCTCGATCGGTGAGCAGCTGTCCGCGGACTACGACGTCGAGCCCGGCCGCACCTACGACCAGCAGGTAGCGGAGCTCGAGCAGAGCACCGCCTCCTTCGACGAGGAGGTCCGGGACGCGGTGATCCTCGTCGACACCGAGCAGGCCTACACCCAGGCGATCCAGGCGGCCATCGGTCGTCAGCTGCTCGACGAGGAGGGCGCCGGAGACGTGAAGTACTCCGACACCGTCGCTCGTGGCCAGGCGGCCTACGAGGACTGGGTCGCCGAGGAGGACGTGACCTTCGACCCGAAGTTCGGCGTCGACCTCGTCGACGGCGAAGCACGGGCGGTGGACACCTCGCTGTCCTACCCCGTCGGGGACGCCGCCGTCGCCGGCTCGCAGGACACCCCGGACCCGGCCTACGCCCAGAGCCTCCCGGGCTCCCAGCGCTGCGGCTGATGGTGTGAACCCACCCGCGGACCGTCTCGGCGAGTTCCTCGAGGTGATGCGCCTGTTGCGCCGTGAGTGCGCCTGGAAGCAGGAGCAGACGCACCGGTCGTTGGCGCGCTACCTGCTCGAGGAGACCCACGAGACGCTCGAGGCGATCGACACCGGAGATGTCGGGCACCTGCGCGAGGAGCTCGGCGACCTGCTGCTGCAGGTCTGGTTCCACGCCGTGATTGCCGAGGAGGCCGGCGAGTTCACCCTCGACGACGTCGTCGGCGACATCATCGACAAGATGCGAAGGCGGAATCCGCATGTCTTCGGTCCCGACGGGGAGCGGGTGGCTACCGGGAGACCGCCGCGAGCGTCAACGAGGTGTGGGAGTCGATCAAGGCCACCGAGAAGAAGCGCACGTCGGTCACCGACGGACTCCCGCCCGGGCTCCCGGCGCTGCTCTACGCCGACAAGGTGCTCGACCGACTGGAGCGCACCGGTCACCCCGCCGGGGTCGGTGACGACGACATCGGCGAGCGGTTGCTCGCCCTCGTGGCCGAGGCACGGGAGACCGGGATCGACCCGGAGCAGGCGCTGCGCGACGCCGTACGACGGCAGCTCTGATCCAGTCCGGGACCCGCCCGGTGCCCACACCGTGGACGCCCCGGGTGGCGGAACCCGCTTTCCTGACCCTGTTTGCGCAGGTCAGGGGGGTGTGACGAAGAAATCTGGTGGCGGAGGGCGGGCCGCCGCCGAATAAGTCGAGTAAGTCACTAGGGTTTGTGTCATGAACCCGAGGCTGACTCTTGTGTCGGACGCCCCGAGCACCCGGCTGCGCCGGTCCGACCGACTCCGACGGGCCGACCGGGCCCGACAGATGGCGGATGTCATGCGGCGCCAGGTGATGCACGGGCTGCTCGATGATGGGCTGCTGCCCTCCGAGCCGGCCCTGGCCAGCGACTTCGGCGTCTCGCGCAACACCGTCCGCGAGGCACTCGAGCTGCTGCGCCGTGAGGGGCTGGTCCAGCGGATCCCCGGCGTCGGCACCGTCGCTGCCCAGCTGCAAGTACCACCACGGGATCGACCAGCTGCAGGGCCTGGCCGAGACCCTGCCCGGTCCCGTGCGCAACGAGGTCCGGGTGGCCGGGCTGGTCGAGGCGCCGGCCGCCGTGGCCCGCCGGCTCGACCTGGTCCCGGGCGAACCGGTCACCCACCTCGAACGTCGCCGCTTCGCCGACGACGTACCCCTCTCGCTCGACCTGACCTACCTGCCGCCCGATGTCGGAGAACCCCTCCTCGACGAGGACCTGGCCGGCCGCGACGTGTTCGCGCTCCTGGAGGAGCTCACCGGGCGGCAGCTCGGCACGGCCGAGATCGTCCTCGAGGCCGTGGCCGCGGACCGGCACTCCGCGGGGATCCTCGAGGTCCCCACCGGTGCGCCGTTGCTCATGCTCGAGCGGCTCACCCGCCTCGACGACGGGCGCCCCGTGGATCTCGAGTTCGTCAGGTTCCGGGGCGACCGGATCACCATGCGCGGCCAAGTCCGCCGTACCCCCGAGGAGGAGATCAACCCGTGACCACATCCCCTACCCGCAAGGCCGGCTGCCACGACGGCGAGCCACTGCCCCCGCGTCCACGTCTGGTCGACCAGCGCTTCGACGTCCCGGTCTCGGTGGACGAGGCACTGTGCATCGACGGCTGCAACCTCTGTGTCGAGGTATGTCCCCTCGACGCGCTGGCCATCGACCCCGAGACCAACAAGGCCTACATGCAGGTCGACGAGTGCTGGTACTGCGGCCCGTGCGCGGACCGCTGCCCGACCGGCGCCGTCACCGTGAACATCCCTTACCTCCTGCGCTGACCACTCACCGACGAGATCGAGGAACGCACATGCCCATCACGAACCGGACCCTGGCGGCGATCGCCGCCGTCCTGCTCACCTCCGGAGTCCTGAGCGCCTGCTCGGTCGCCGGAGGTGCCGAGGGGGAGTCCGACAACGTCATCGTCGTCGGCTACCAGTCCAAGACCATCAACACCGTCACCGCGGGCACGCTGCTGCGCGAGCTCGGCTACTTCGAGAAGCGGCTCGAGGACCTCGGCGACTACCAGGTCGAGTGGCAGGACTACGACACCGGCGCTCCGATCACCGCCCAGATGCTGGCGGGCAAGATCGACATCGGCTCCATGGGCGACTACCCGCTGCTCATCAACGGGTCGCGCGCCGGGACCGACGACAGCGGTACGTCGATGGTCGCGGTCACCGGCTACAACCCGCACGGCGCACTCAACGGCGTGGTCGTCAACGAGGACAGCGACGTCACCCAGCTCTCGGACCTCGAGGACGCCAGCATCTCCGCCAGCGTCGGGTCGGCCGGGCACGGCACCCTGGTCCAGGCGCTCGAGAAGGAGGGGATCGACCCCAACGACGACGTGTCGGTCGAGAACCAGGATCCCAGCGTCGGCGCCGCAGCACTCAAGGGTGGTTCGGTCGACGCGGTCTCGCAGTTCGTCGCCTGGCCGGGCTCCTCGCGTTCCGCGACGACGCCCGCCTGGTCTACGACGGCGGCCAGCTCGAGCTGCCGACCCTGCACGGCACCGTGGTCCGCAACGAGTTCGCCGCCCAGCAGGGCGAGATCGTGGACGCCTTCCTCGAGGCCCAGATCGACGCCACCAGCTACCTGCACGAGAACCCGCTCGAGGCGTCCGAGATCGTCGCGGAGAAGACCGGCCTCCCGGCCGAGGTGGTCTACCTCTACAACGGCCGCAATGGCGTCTCCACGTTCGACACCACGATCAAGCCCGACCAGGTCGCGGCCCTCGAGCACGACGTCCCGTTCCTGAAGTCGATCGGCGTGCTCACCGACCCGGTCGACCTGGACGCGTTCGTCGACGACTCGCTGATCGAGGAGGCGTACGGCGCGAAGTACGCCAAGGCGGTCGAGTCGGAGGAGAACCCGGCGGCCATCACCGGCAAGGACGAGGTCTGCAACGAGAAGGTCGGCGACCCTGCCCTGGCCGGCGAGATCTGGGTCGACGGCGAGCCGGACACCCGACCCGTCGCCAGCCCGGTGTGCCTGCTGCGCAACGTCAACGCCGTCGAGGCCGATGGCGACGAGCTGCGGGCGGCGTACCTCCCCGACGCCGTGACCGGGACCCGTTGGTTCGCCGACCGGATGGTGTGGCTGCAGGACGGCCAGGAGCTGGTGCCGTTCGCCACCGAGGAGTCGGCCCAGGAGTACCGCGCCGACCACTCCGGCGCCGAACCACTCACCTGGGAGCAGGCGCTGGAGGCCGCGGGATGACCGCCGTCCTCGACCCTGCCCCCGCCGTCACCCCTGCGGCGCCGGTCCGGGGCACCGCCGGCGCCGCAGGTCCCGCGGCCACACGGCACGTCGCTGGGCAGTGCGCCTCGCCTCGCTGGTCGTCGCCGTCCTGGTCTGGCACGTGCTCACTGAGCGCGACGTGGTGCTGTGGTTGCGGTTCAACCAGATCCCCGGACCGGTCGAGGTCTACGAGGCGTTTCCGGCGCAGCTCGGGACCTCGCTGTACTACCAGGACCTGGCCCAGAGCCTGCTCCGGATCCTGTCCGGCTTCGCGATCGCGGCCGTCGCCGGCATCGGGCTCGGGATCCTGCTCGCCCGCTCGACGTGGATGGCCGACGCGCTGCAGCCGCTGCTGGAGGTGGTGCGTCCGATCCCCGCCATCGCCCTGGTGCCGGTCGCGATCCTGCTCTTCCCCACCAACGAGCAGGGCATCGTCTTCATCACCTCGACCGCCGCGTTCTTCCCGATCCTGGTCAGCACCCGGCACGCCGTTCGCGCCCTTCCCACCGTGTGGGAGGACGCCCTGCTGACGATGGGAGCGGGCCGGCGCCGCGTGCTCAGCACGGTGGTCCTGCCCGGCATCGTGCCCGGCATCTTCGGCGGGCTGTCGGTCGGCATGGGCGTCGCGTGGATCTGCGTGATCTCCGCCGAGATGATCTCCGGCGACTTCGGCCTGGGCTACCGCACCTGGCAGGCCTACACGATCGTCGACTACCCGCACGTCCTGGTCGGCATGTTGTCGATCGGTGCGATCGGCTGGCTGACGTCGGGCTGTGTGGAGCTCGTCGGTCGCCGCCTCACTCGCTGGCTCTCGTCCGAACAGAGGAGTGCATGATGAACGACCACGCACCGTCCGCCGTCCGCGCCACCGACCTCACGCTCGGCTACGCCGGCGAACCGGTCGTGGAGAACGTCGACCTCGACGTCACGCCGGGCGAGATCCTGGTCGTCCTCGGCCACTCTGGCTGCGGGAAGTCCACCTTGCTGCGGGCCATCGCCGGCCTGATCACGCCGCTGCACGGCGAGGTCGTCGCCGACGGTCGGCGCGTCACCGGACCGGACGCCGATCGTGCGCTCGTCTTCCAGGATGACGCTCTGCTGCCCTGGCGATCGGCTCGGCGCAACGTCGAGCTGCCACTTGCGGTCCAGGGGGTCGGGCGGCGGGAGCGGCGTCGGCGGGCCGAGGAGTGGCTGGCGCGGGTGGGGCTGTCCCGGTTCTCCGAGCGCCTGCCCGGCCAGCTCTCCGGCGGCATGCGGCAGCGGGTCCAGCTCGCCCGGGCACTGGCCGGCGAGCCCGGCGTGATCTGCATGGACGAGCCGTTCGGTGCCCTCGACGCCCAGACCCGGGCCTCCATGCAGCGCCTCCTGATCGAGGCCTGGACGACGTCCGGCTGCACGGTGGTGTTCGTCACCCACGACGTCGACGAAGCCCTCGTGCTCGGCGACCGGATCGTGGTCCTGGGTCGCTACGGGGTGGTCTCCGAACACCCCGTGGAGCACCCCCGGGATCCCGAACAGCCACCGCGGAGCGCAGTTCCGGGCCCGGGTTCTGGAGGAGCTGTCCAACACCCAGTCGCTGGCCCCGATCGACGAGAGGCGGGCGGTCGCATGAGCACCACCACCACCCTGCAGGCGCCCCCCGTGACCGAGCGACGCGAGCTCGAGTGCGACGTCCTCGTCATCGGCGGCGGCACCGCCGGCACGATGGCCGCGATCACGGCCGCCGAGGCCGGGTCCGACGTGCTCCTGATGGAGAAGGCGCACGTGCGCCACTCCGGGGCCCTCGCCATGGGGATGGACGGTGTCAACAACGCCGTGATCCCCGGAAAGGCGACACCGGAGGACTACGTCGCCGAGATCACCCGCGCCAACGACGGCATCGTCAACCAGCGCGACCGTGCGCCAGACCGCGACCCGCGGCTTCGCGATGGTGCAGCGCCTCGAGAAGTACGGCGTGAAGTTCGAGAAGGACGAGTACGGCGACTACAACGTCCGCCGCGTGCACCGATCGGGTAGCTACGTGCTCCCCATGCCCGAGGGCAAGGACGTCAAGAAGGTGCTCTACCGGGTCATGCGCAAGCGGGAGATCCGCGAGAAGCTCACGATCGAGAACCGCGTCATGCCGGTGCGCGTCCTCACCGTTGACGGGCGCGCCGTCGGGGCGGTCGGCTTCGATACCCGCACCGGGGAGTTCGTCACCGTGCGGGCCGGGGCGGTCATCCTCGCGACCGGCGCCTGCGGGCGCCTCGGCCTCCCGGCCAGCGGTTACCTCTACGGCACCTACGAGAACCCGACCAACGCCGGCGACGGCTACGCGATGGCGTTCCACGCGGGAGCGGAGCTGAGCGGCATCGAGTGCTTCCAGGTCAACCCGCTGATCAAGGACTACAACGGTCCCGCCTGCGCCTACGTCGCCAACCCGTTCGGCGGCTACCAGGTCAACAACGAGGGCGACCGGTTCGTCGACTGCGACTACTGGTCGGGCCAGATGATGGCCGAGGTCAAGGAGGAGATCGACTCCGCCCGTGGACCCGATCTACCTCAAGCTGACCCACCTGCCCGAGGAGACCATCAGCACGCTCGAGGGGATCCTGCACCACACCGAGCGGCCGACCCGCGGCACCTTCCACGCCGGTCGAGGTCACGACTACCGCACCCATGACGTGGAGATGCACATCTCGGAGATCGGCCTGTGCGGCGGTCACTCGTCGTCGGGCGTGTGGGTCGACGAGAACGCGCAGACCACGGTCGAGGGGCTCTACGCCGCCGGCGACCTGGCCTGCGTGCCGCACAACTACATGATCGGGGCCTTCGTCTTCGGCGACCTCGCCGGCTCCCACGCCAGCGAACACCTCACGACCCCGCCGGAAACCCTGCCGGAGGACCAGGTCGCCGCCGCCCACGAGCTGATCTACCGGCCGCTGCGCAACCCGGACGGGCCGCCGCAGCCGCAGGTCGAGTACAAGCTGCGGCGGTTCGTCAATGACTACGTCGCGCCGCCCAAGACCGCCGCGAAGCTGGAGATCGCCCTCGAGTCCTTCGACCGGATGACCGGCGAGCTGGTCGAGATGGGCGCGCGGACGCCGCACGAGCTGATGCGGTGTGTCGAGGTCACGTTCATCCGCGACTGCGCCGAGCTGGCAGCCCGGACGTCCCTGGTCCGCGAGGAGAGCCGCTGGGGGCTCTACCACTCCCGGGCAGACATCCCCGCCCGGAACGACGACGACTGGTTCTTCCACCTCAACGTGAGGCGGCGGTCCGACGGCGCCACGGAGCTCCTGCGGCGGCCGGTGGCGACGTACGTCGTCCCGGTCGAGGACGTCGAGATCCCCGCCGGCGCACCCCAGGACGTCGCCGTCCTCGGCGTGGTCGAACCGCGACAGCTCGCGGACCCGGCCGCGACGGGTGTGGTCGCCCACGAGGGCGACGCGGAGCTGCACTCTCCGCGGGTGCTCGAGCTGCTGGAGCTCGCCGAGAACGCCCCCGATCTCGCGGCCCTCGAGCCCTATCTCACCGATCCCGACCCGCAGGTGCGCCGTTCCGCCGTCGCGACCGTGACCGAGGTCGTGCCCGAGGGGACCGGACCGGCGCTCGCGGCCCGGCTCCTCGACGACGAGGAGGTCGTGCGGCACGCCGCAGCCGTGGCGCTCCGCGAGGTGGTCGAGGTGCTCTCGGCGGACGAGGCGACCCGCGTCGCGCTGCTGGAGTCACTGGGCGCGCCCGACCCGGTCGCGCGGTCGGCGGTGCTCGACGTGCTGCGCGCCCTCCGGCTGGGCGACGCCGCGACCTTCGCCGACGCCTGCGGCGACCTCGAACCGGGCGTCCGCCTGCAGGGCATCCGCGGGCTGGTGTCGCTCGACGACGTCGCCGGGGTCTCCCTGGCCAGCGGGGATCCCGCCCGCGAGGTGCGGGTGGCGGTGGCCCACGGCCTCGGCACGATCGGGCACGCCGACGCCGCCGAGCCGCTGATCGGACTGGCCGGCGACACCGAGGCGCTGGTCCGGGCCGCCGCCCTCGAGGCCGCGGCGGGACTGTCCGGCGTCGAGGAGCTGTGGCGGCTCGCCGTCAGGGGGGTAGACGCCCCCGAGTGGCAGGTCCGCGTCGGGGCGGCGCGGGGACTGGCCGCGGCGCCGGCCGAGATCGCTGTGTCCCCGCTGGTGAGCGCCGTCGAGGACCCGCATGCCGACGTCCGGAAAGCGGCCGTGATCACCCTGGCCAGCTGGGCCGACCGACCCGACGTCGCCGAGGTGCTGGAACGCGCGACCAAGGACGGCGACGCCGACGTCCGCGGCTACGCCCGCCGGGCGTTGTCGGAGGCTCGGCGCGAACCCGCGGTCAGCCGCCGCTGATCAGGGTCTTCGCCTGGTCGTAGAGCAGCACCACCGAGAAGCCGCCGTAGAACACGACCGCCCAGATGATGACGACCAGCCGACCACCCTTCAAACCGATCTCGCGGGGCAGTACGCCGCGGTTGAGCTTCAGCAGCAGGATGGAGTAGATGGCCATGACCAGGCCGTTGAGGGCTGCGGCGATCACGAGCAGGACCAGTGGCTGGTCGACGCCCGAGAGCAGGATCACCGAGCCGAACACGATCATCGACCAGACGGTGATGAAGTAGAGCTTGCTCTCGCTCCACCGGGTGCTGTCTCGGAGCGCGGTGGTCTTGAGGACGTCGGCGGTCAGCCTGCCCACCATGTCCAGCACGGTCAGGTTGGTCGAGAAGAGCACGACGCTGCCGATCAGCCAGAAGGCGGTGCCGAGCCAGTCTCCCTCGGCGGCCATGAGCGACTCGCCCTGGAGCTCGATGAAGGCCAGGTCGGCTTCCCCGCTCACGGCGCCGGTGCCGACGGTGACGAAGGTCAGCGTCATGAAGGTGAGCAGGGCGGTCGCGCCGATCACGAAGAAGGTGACGAACTGCTCGCGGTCCGCGACCCGCCACCACTCGTTCCAGCGCCGCATGTTCTCCTCGTCGCGGCGGAAGAAGTAGCCGGTCGTGGGAGCGGCGGTCTCCTCGCCGGTGAACGGCGAGACCACCTTCGGGAGCTTGGCGCCCATGCCGAGGCCCTTGTCGCGGACCCAGTTCGACTGCACCAGGTTCATCACGCCACCGGCCCCCGCGAACGCGATGGCGCCCAGCAGAAGGGCGATCGGCAGCTCGCTGATGCCCTCCGGGATCTTGCCGACCTCCACGAAGCCGCGGCCGAGGGCGGCGTACCCCCCGCTGCCGAGCAGCCCGACGATCGTGTAGAGGATGAACAGGATGATCAACCCGACCATGAACATCTGGATCTTCTCGACCGTGCGGTAGACCACGGGGGAAACGGTCAGCACCGCCCCGATCAGCACCAGCACGCCGATGGTGACGTAGGGGATCGCGTCCTCGCTGAAGCCGAGCGCGAAGCTGAGGGTGGTGGTCCCGCCGGTCGCCCAGCCCGGCCACATCCACGCGCCGACCGCCATCACGATGAACAGCACGCCCCACGGCTTCCACAGCCTGGTGAACCCGGTGACCGCAGTCTCGCCGGTGGCCAGGGTGTAGCGCTCGATCTCCATGTTGAGGAAGTACTGCGTGCCGACGCCCGATCGACGACGAGCCAGACCAGCACCAGACCGACCTGGGAGGTGATGTAGGGCCACAGGAGGTACTCCCCGGACCCGATCGCGCCGGCCAGCAGCAGCACGCTCGGTCCGATCACCTTCTTCATCGGAAGCGGCTCGGGAAGGTCGGTGTACTTGACCGCCGGTAGATGCCGGTCCGGGATCTCTGATCGTTCTGCCTCGCCGCGGGCGGTGGTCGCCTCGCTCATGGCTCCTCCTGCAGGGTCGCCGGGCCACAAGCTGCAGGCGCTGGTCGGCCCGGGTCTCGCGACCGTCACCCGAGGCGCTTCCGGCCCCCGGAAGGAAACCCCTACAGCCTTCAAATCTAATCCGGTCTAGACCACGGGGTCAACACTCGTCAGCTCTCTCGCGCCGGCGGCGTGGGCCTTCCCGGATCGGGCGCCGCGCGCCGTTAGGCTGACCCGGAAGCCAGCCCGAACCGCCCGTCAATTGAAAGAGGGAGCCGCCCACCTTGGCATCGATCGAAGCCGTCGGCGCCCGCGAGATCCTCGACTCGCGCGGCAACCCCACCGTCGAGGTCGAGGTCGCCCTCGATGACGGATCCTTCGCCCGGGCCGCCGTGCCCAGCGGCGCCTCCACCGGTGCCTTCGAGGCGGTCGAGCTGCGCGACGGCGGCGACCGCTACCTCGGCAAGGGGGTCGGCAAGGCAGTCGCGGCGGTGATCGAGCAAATCGGGCCGGCCCTCGAGGGGATGACGGCCGACGACCAGCGGCTGGTCGACCAGCGGCTGCTCGAGCTCGACGCGACCCCCAACAAGGCCAAGCTCGGCGCCAACGCGATCCTCGGCACCTCGCTCGCAGTCGCACGGGCCGCGGCCGACTCCTCCGGTCTGCCGCTCTACCGGTACCTCGGCGGCCCCAACGCCCATCTGCTGCCGGTGCCGATGATGAACATCCTCAACGGCGGCGCCCACGCCGACACCAACGTCGACGTCCAGGAGTTCATGGTCGCGCCGATCGGAGCCCCCACCTTCCGCGAGGCCCTCCGGCAGGGGGCCGAGGTCTACCACGCGTTGAAGGCGGTACTGAAGAAGAAGGGCCTCGCCACCGGCGTCGGCGACGAGGGTGGCTTCGCCCCCGACCTGGCGAGCAACCGCGACGCCCTCGACCTGATCGCCGACGCGGTCGGCAAGGCCGGGCTCAAGCTGGGCCGCGACATCGTGCTGGCCCTCGACGTCGCTGCGAGCGAGTTCTGCGAGAAGAACAAGTACACCTTCGAGGGCAAGAAGAAGTCCGCCGAGGAGATGACGACCTACTACGCCGACCTGGTGTCGTCGTACCCGATCGTCTCGATCGAGGACCCGCTCGACGAGGACGACTGGGACGGCTGGAAGGCGATCACCGACCAGCTCGGGCAGCGCACCCAGCTGGTCGGCGACGACCTGTTCGTCACCAACGTGGAGCGGCTGGCCCGTGGGATCAGCGGCGGCCAGGCCAACGCGCTGCTGGTGAAGGTGAACCAGATCGGCTCGCTCACCGAGACCCTCGACTCCGTGGAGCTGGCCCACCGCAACGGGTTCCGCTGCATGATGAGCCACCGCTCGGGCGAGACCGAGGACACCACCATCGCCGACCTCGCGGTCGCGACCAACTGCGGCCAGATCAAGACCGGTGCCCCGGCCCGCTCCGAGCGGGTCGCGAAGTACAACCAGCTGCTGCGCATCGAGGACGAGCTCGGCGACGCGGCCCGGTACGCCGGCGCTGCGGCCTTTCCGCGGTTCGGGGGCTGAGCAGCGGCCATGGCACAGCGGCGCAGCGCGCGGGGCGGTCCCGGTGGCAGCCGGCGACCGGGCGGCAGGGGTGCGCCCCAGCGGTCCCGCGCCACCGCCGCCGCGGCCTCACCCGCGGCCGGGCCGCGCCGGCCCCGGTTCACCGGTCGCGCGGCGATCCTGATCCTCGTGGTGGCCGTGCTCACCGTGTCCTACGCCTCCTCGTTGCGGGCCTATCTCCAGCAGCGATCCCACATCGCCGACCTCAAGGCGCAGATCGCCGAACGCTCGGCCAGCATCGACGACCTCGAGCGCGAGAAGCGACGCTGGAACGACCCGGCCTATGTGCAGGCCCAGGCCCGCGAGCGGTTCGGCTACCTGATGCCCGGCCAGACGTCGTACGTCGTCCTCGGCGAGGACGGCAAGCCGCTCGAGAGCGACACCGACCTGCCCGACCCCTCCGACGTGCGCGAGCGCGAGCCCGAGGCGTGGTGGGGCCCGGTCTGGCAGTCCACGGAGCTCGCGGGCAACCCGCCGCGCCACCAGGCGCCGCCGGCCACCGACATCAAGGCCCCGGCCGGGAAGCGCCGGTGATCGATCCGTCCGACGAGGCTGCCGTGGCCGCCCAGCTCGGGCGTGAGCCCCGGGCGATCCACGAGGTCGGACACCGATGCCCCTGTGGCAACCCCGACGTGGTGACCACCGAGCCCCGGCTGCCCGACGGGACGCCCTTCCCGACCACCTACTACCTCACCTGTCCGCGTGCCGCGTCCCGGATCGGCACGCTGGAGGGGTCGGGGTTGATGAAGGAGATGCAGGACCGGCTCGCGACCGACCCGGCGCTGGCGGACGCCTACGAGGCCGCCCACCGGCGGTACCTCGACGCCCGGGCCGGGCTGGCCCTCGAAATCGGCCAGAGTGTGCCCGAGATCGAGGGCGTGTCGGCCGGCGGCATGCCGGACCGGGTGAAGTGCCTGCATGTGCTCGCGGCCCAGTCGCTGGCCCAGGGCCGCGGCGCCAATCCGCTCGGCGACGAGGTCCTCGACGAGCTCGGCGCGTGGTGGGAGGCGGGGCCGTGCGTGGACGCCGCCCCCGTGGGCGAATGATCGCGGCTGTCGACTGCGGCACCAACACCATCAAGCTCCTGATCGGCGATCCCCCTCACGTGGAGGTGCGCGAGACCCGGATGGTCCGGCTCGGTCAGGGCGTCGACCGGACCGGCCGGATCTCTGAGGAGGCCCTGGCGCGGGCGTTCGCCGCGGTGGACGAGTACGCCGCCCTGGTCCGTGCGCACGACGTCTCGCGGATCCGCTTCTGCGCCACCTCCGCGACCCGCGACGCCGCGAACGGAGACGTATTCGCGTCCGGGGTGCGCGAACGGCTCGGCGTCTCGCCGGAGGTGCTGACCGGTGACGAGGAGGCCGCTCTCGCCTTCGACGGCGCCGTGCGGCATCTGCAGACCTCGCCGGCCACCCCGGTGCTGGTCGTGGACATCGGCGGCGGGTCCACCGAGCTCGTCCTCGGTGGGGCCACCCCCGACGCGGCCCACTCGATGGACGTCGGCTCCGTGCGGCTGCACGAACGCCACCTGCACGACGACCCGCCGACACCGGCCCAGGTCAGAGCCTGCGTGGAGGACATCGACGTGACGCTTGACGAGAGCCGAGTCGACCCAACGGCGGCGGCCACGGTCGTGGGCGTGGCCGGGACGATCCTGTCGGTGGTAGCCGGGGTGCTGGACCTGCCGGCGTACGACCGCGACGTGCTCGACCAGTCCGTCGTTGCGGTCGCGGAGGTGCACGCCTTCGTCGACCGCCTGGTCGCGATGCCGCTCGAGGAGCGGCTCGCGCTGCCCTGGATGCACCCCGGTCGCGCCGACGTGATCGACGCCGGGGCGCTGATCCTCTCGCGCGTCCTGCGCCGCACGCGTGTGGACTCGATGGTCGCCTCGGAGGCCGACATCCTCGAGGGAATTGCGTGGTCCGTCGCCGGGTGAAAGGTTTGGAGCGAACCCGCAGGGGAACGGAGGCACCATGAGCGATCCGACCACCCACCCGTCCGACGAGCCCATCGGCGCCCTCGTCCATCGGCTATCCGAGCAGATCCCCGAGCTGGTGCGCAGCGAGCTGCGCCTGGCCCAGGCCGAGCTCACCGAGAAGGGGAAGCGCGCAGGCCTGGGAATCGGGATGTTCAGTGCCGCCGGGCTGCTCGCCTTCCTCGGCATCTCGACCCTGATCGCGACCGCCATCCTCGCGCTGGCGCTCGTGCTGCCGGCCTGGGCCGCCGCGCTGATCGTGGCGGTCCTCCTGTTCGCCGGAGCCGGCGTCGCCGCCCTCGTCGGCAAGAGGGAGGTCGACCAGGCGACTCCACCAGCGCCGGAACGGACCATCGCCAGCATCAAAGAGGACGTCGCCACCGTCAAGGGAGGCCACCACTCATGAACACCACACCGAGCGACCGTTCCACGAGCTCCAACGTCAACGGCTCGTCGCCCGACGCCATCGAAGCCGACATCGAGCGCCAGCGGGAAGAGCTCGCCGACACCGTCTCGGCACTGCAAGAGCGGCTCGACGTCAAGAGCAGGGCCAAGGCGAAGGCTTCCGAGCTTCGGGATCGCGCGACCACCGACGACGGCAAGCCGCGCCCCGAGGTCGCTGCGCTCACCGCAGTGGCGTTCGCGGGCGTGGTCGGTCTGGTCGTGTGGCGCCGCCGACACCGCTGAGCGCTGACCTGCTGCCGCACCCCGCAACCGGGGGCTTCTTCGCCTCGCCGGTTCCGCCCGGGTCGGCTGGCCGGAGGACCCGGCGACGTCTGAGACACCCGTCGCCCGGACGGCCGCGCAGGTGCGCCGTTTGGCTACAAACGGCAGCCTGACGGACGGTGATGCTGCCGATTGGTACCAAACGGCAACCCCGCTCGCCGAGCTGGGGGCGCGGATCTCGGTATGCCGCGCCTGCCCGCGCCTGGTGCGGTGGCGCGAGGACGTCGCCCGGGAGAAGCGGGCGTCGTTCGCCGACCAGCCCTATTGGGGTCGCCCCATCGCGGGTTGGGGCGATGTCGCCCCAGGCATCCTGATCCTCGGACTGGCGCCCGCGGCGAACGGCGGCAACCGCACCGGCCGGGTGTTCACCGGGGACAGCTCCGGAGACTGGCTCTTCGCCAGCCTGCACCGGGTCGGCCTCGCCACCCAGCCGACCTCCACGCACGCCGGCGACGGCCAGGGGCTGGTCGGGGCGAGGATGGTGGCGACCGTCCGCTGCGCCCCGCCCGCCAACAAGCCCACCGTGGTCGAGCGCGACACCTGCGCTCCGTGGCTACGGGCGGAGATCGACCTGCTGTCCTCGTCGGTGCGCGTGGTGGTCGCCCTCGGGGGCTACGGCTGGGGCGCCGCGCTCGCGGCGTACCGGGACGCGGGGTACGCCGTCCCGCGCCCGCGCCCGAAGTTCGGCCACGCCGCCGAGGCCGATCTGGGCGGGGTCACCCTCCTGGGCTGCTACCACCCCAGCCAGCACAACACGTTCACCGGGCGGCTCACTCCGGAGATGCTGGACGACGTGTTCCTCAGGGCCCGGGCGCTGGCAGACTCACGCGAATGACCCTCCACGCCATCACCGTCCTCGGCCACGACCGCCCCGGCATCATCGCCGAGACGACCGGCAAGCTGGCGGGGCTGGGCCTCAATCTCGAGGACTCCACGATGACGCTGCTGCGCGGCCACTTCGCGATGATGCTGGTCTGCGCCGGTTCGGCCAGTGACGTCGAGATCGAGTCCGCCCTCGCGCCCCTGACCGACGACGGCAGCCTGACAGTGACCGTGCGCGAGGTGCCCGAGGAGCATGCCTGGGCCACCGAGGGCACGTCCTGGGTGCTGACCGTCCACGGCGGTGACCGGCCTGGCATCGTCTCCTCGGTCGTCGGCGAGGTCGCAAAGGTGGGCGGCAACATCACCGACCTGACGACTCGGCTGGCGGGTGACCTCTACCTGCTCATCGCCGAGATCGACCTCCCCGCCTCGACCGACGTCGCGGGGGTCGAGGCCGCGATCAACGCCGTCGCGGCGTCTCTCGGGGTGGGCGCCACCCTGCGCCCGGCCGAGGCCGACGACCTGTGACCGACTCCCTCGTCAACGACCTGGTGGCGTCCTGGTCGGAGGCGGAGCTCGGTGTGCCGGGGCGGGTGCTGCCGGTAGTGAAGGCTCCGGCCGTGGTGCTTTCCTCCGCCGGCGACACGGTGGATCCGGTGGCGGCCGAGACGGTGCAGCTGGCCGCGGACCTGGTCGCGACGATGCGGGTGAGCCCCGGCTGCGTGGGCCTCGCGGCCCCCCAGGTCGGAGCGGCCGCCAGCGTCTTCTGCGTCGACGTCTCGCAGCACCCGAAGACGAAGGACCACCACGGCACGTTCGTGCTGTGCAACGCTGAGGTCGTGGAAGCGACCCGCAACGAGAAGGCCCGGGAGGGCTGCCTGAGCGTCCCCGACTTCACCGGCGACGTGAAGCGGGCCACGCGGCTCGTCGTACAGGGCAGACTGCCGGGCACCGGGCGCGAGGTGCGGCTCACCGCGAACGCCTTCGAGGCCCGCGCGCTCCAGCACGAGATCGACCACTGTGACGGGTTGCTCTTCCTCGACCGGGTCGCCGGGGCGCACGCGATCCACCCCCGCAAGACCTACTTATGACCGGCGGACGTCGTCGTCTCGACCGCCCCCGTATCCCAACCGGCAGAGGAAGTCGCCTTAAAAGCGATACAAGTCTGGGTTCGAGTCCCAGCGGGGGCACCCGGCCTTCTGGTACCAGAACACACCCCGTGTGATCGAGTTACCGCGGGGTACGGCGCCGTGAGGCTCCACCATGCGTTCGCGCGACACGCTCCCCTTGCATCGCGCCGGCGTTTATGAACAGGGTGGAGAGGAAAACGACATCCGCCGACGGCGGGTGCCGACAACGTCTCAGGCAACTGAGACCACATAAAGGAGAGGTTCAAGACATGGGGTTCAAGAACTTCCTGAACAGCCGGTTCGGCGCAGTCGCGACCGGATCGGTGGCCATCGCCCTCATCGGGGGTAGCGCCGGCTACGCCGCCGGGCAGATCGGCTCTGCCGACATCCGGGACGACAGCATCAAGAGTGTCGACATCCAGGACGGCACGATCCGCAACCGCGACATGAGCGCGAATGTCACGCCGGGAGATCGGTGGTCGATCGTGGACCGCAACGTGATCGGCAACGGTGACTCCTACCTCCGTACCGGCCCGGACGGGACGCCGTACGGCGCTGGCAGCCTCGGTCTCCGCACCGGCAGCGCGGACGACAAGGCCTCCTTCGGCAACCAGGTCGATTTCGGCGGGGATCCGCTCTCGGGTATCGAGACGGTGGCGTACTCCGTCTACACGACCGGCGAGAACAACCAGCGCTACGCGGAGAACGGGCCGAGCGTGACCATGGAGATCGACCCGAGCGGGAACGCGGACGGCACGGCTCCGAACTACTCGAGCCTCGTGTACGCCCCCACGGCCGCGGACAGCAACGCGTGGACGCGCCTCGATGCCTCGACGGCGGACCGGTGGTTCCTCACCGGTGCGGCGGGCACGGCTTCGGGCTGCACGCAGGCGAGCTACTGCACGCTCGACGAGGTGCAGACCGAGTACCCGAACGCCACGCTGCTGACGGTCCAGGTCACCAAGGGCCGCGACTACGCCTTCTCCGGCGCGGTCGACGGACTCCAGATCAACGACACGATCTACGACTTCGAGCCGCTGGGGGTGCAGAAGCAGCCAGCCGCCGCTGGATGACCAGTCGTGGCAGAGGGCCGGGACCGCAGGTCCCGGCCCTCGGCCGCTCGCAGGAACAGCGCGCCCCCGTCGCACGTTGAACAGGTCGGGATCCCAGTAGACTGGGGAAGCAGATCGGTGCACCGTCAGATGGACGGTCACTTCGGGCCTCCAAGGAGGAGACCATGCAGAGCAACAACCCGGTGTTCCGTCGCTCGGAAGCCTTCAACGGGGCGTCCACCAACGCCTACGGCAATCAGACCTACCCGGGCAACGGCGCCACCCACCAGGGCTACGGCCAGGCTGTCGGCTACGACCAGCAGCAGGGCGCCGCGCCCACCACCACCGGGCGGCCGATGACGATCGACTCGGTCGTCCAGAAGACCGGCATCTCCCTCGCGGTCGTGATGGTGTTCGCCACGCTGACCTGGTGGTACATCGGCGACATTCGCCCCACAGCCGCGGACGTCGAGCGCAACACCAGCATCCTCTACGCCGCCCTGATGATCGGCTCGCTCGGCGCCTTCGGGCTGTCGATGGTGAACTCGTTCAAGCGGGTGGTCAGCCCGGCGCTGGTGATCGCCTTCTGTGCGCTCGAGGGCGTCGCGCTCGGCGCGCTGAGCAAGTTCTTCGACGCCTACTTCGGCGACGGGATCGTCACCCAGGCGGTGATCGGCACGTTCGCCGCCTTCGCCGGCACCCTGGCGGCCTACAAATTCTTCAACATCCAGGTCGGCAGCAAGTTCCGCACCTTCGTGATCGCCGCGATGTTCGGCATGGTCGGTCTGGGCCTGCTCGAGATGGTGCTGGGTGCCTTCGGCAACCAGCTCGGACTCTTCGGTTTCGGCAACCTCGGCCTGCTGTTCGCGGTCGCCGGACTGGTGCTCGGCGTGTTCATGCTGATCCTCGACTTCGACTTCGTCGAGCAGGGCGTCGCTGCCGGCATCGACGAGCGTGAGTCGTGGCGTGCGGCGTTCGCGCTGACCGTCAGCCTGGTCTGGATCTACACCAACCTGCTCCGGATCCTGGCGATCTTCAGTCAGGACTGATGCGGCGTCGAGGAGGTTGCCAGGGCAACCTCCTCACCCTCCGGCAATGACCTCATCGGCGTCGGGTGCCTGGGCTTCGGCCTGGGGAGCCCGGCGCCGATGCCGCATCTCGACCCAGAGGCCGCGGACGCCGCGCCGGGAGCCGCCGACCTCGGTGCCGTCGAGCTCGGTGCCCGGGGTCCGGACCGCCTGGATCGCGGCCGCCCCGATCGGCAGCACGCCCTCGCCGCGCATCGGCTGGGGCGAGATCTCGGCCGCCGGCACCAGCCGCAGGGCAGCGAGCACCGACGGCAGGAGCACGCCCGCCACGGAGCGGTAACCGTCGGCCGAGGGGTGGAACTGGTCGGGGCCGAACAGCATCGCCGGGGCCGCTGCGAACTCCGGGCCGAGGATCGGCCCGAGCGACACGGTGCGACCGCCCTGCTCGATGACGACGACGGTCTGTGCCTCCGCCAGCTTGCGTGACCAGTAGCGGGCCAGCTGCTTCAGCGGTGGCGGGAGGGGGCCCAGGGTGCCCAGATCGGGGCAGGTGCCGACGACCACCTCGACGCCGGCCTCGCGCAGACGGCGTACCCCTTCGCGAAGATGCCGGACCGAAACCGCCGGCGGCACCGCGTGGGTCACGTCGTTGGCCCCGATCAGGATCACGGTGACGTCTGGCTGAGTGCGCAGGGCCCGGTCGATCTGGGAGGCGAGGTCGGAGCTCTGGGCACCCACCACAGCGAACTCGCGCAGGTGGACCCGTCGGTCGGCCCGCTCCGCCAGGCCGCTGGCGAGGAAGGCGCCCGGCGTCTCCTCGACCCGGTAGACGCCGTAGCCCGCGGCGCTCGAGTCGCCGAGCAGGGTCACCCGGAGGGCAGGACCCGGCCGCCCGCGGCCGTACCACCCGGTCGCGTCCGGTGGCTTGTCCTCGGTGAGGATGCCGATCGTCTTGCGGGCGAGCGTCGCCTCCGCCCAGAGAAGGGCGCCCGTCGTGCCGACCAGCGCGGAGACGGTGCCACCGCCCCAGGCTGCGAGGGAAGCGAGCTTTCGGACGGCTCCGGCGTTCTCCACGCGTCAACTCTACGGAACCCGGTCGGGCCTCATAGAACCGTTCCGGTTGCGGATCTTCAAGGGACCGACAAGTACCTCGCAAGTTCGATGCAATCGCCCGAATTACATGGCTGGTATCTGGTGGTCTATGCCGGTCCGTACCACCCACACAACAAGATCCTCATGGGGGAACTGCATGTCTCTGCTCAACAACCGCATCACGGCCGTCGTGGCCGGCTCCGTTCTCGTCGTCGGTCTCGGCGCCACCGGCGCTGTCGCCGGTGACCTGATCGACTCCGGTGACATCCGCGACGGGTCGGTGCGCGGTATCGACCTTCACGGCGGCGTGAGCGACCGGATCCAGAACAAGGCCACCGATCGCGAGATCACCGGCGTCGAGGAGCGGGTCACCGCCCTCGAGGAGAAGGTGGCTGCTCTCGAGGCCCAGGACGCGTCCGGCGTCAACACCAACTGGGTGGCCAACGCCGGTTCGACCGTCGTGGACACCAGCACCATCCAGCTCACTGGGCCGACGCCCACCTCGGTCGAGATCCTCAATCTCGACCTGCCCGTGGACGCGACCAAGACCGTCGAGTTCACCTACTCGCTGGCTGACGGTGCAACCTACGGTGGAGGTGCCCCGCGCGTGTTCATCGAGGTCGGCGGCGAGTTCATCAACACCAACGACGCGGACCCGAATAACCCCGGCACGGACAACGGCGACGGGACGTTCACCAAGTCGGTCGTGATCGGCAAGAACGGTCGCGTCGGCGCTGCGGGTGTCGTCTACGACAGCGGCAACCCTGGCACGGTCACCGTCACCAGCCTGGTCATCTCCGGCCACCAGGTCAGCTTCGAGTGAGCTGAGCTCTGCACCACAGCAACGCAGGAAGGGGCGGTCACCTCGCGGTGGCCGCCCCTTCGTCTACACCCACTAGATTGGCCGCGTGCAGTACGTCAACTCGCTCCTGGACCTGATCGGCGACACCCCGCTGCTCCGACTCGGCACCTCCCTCGCTCCCGAGCTCGAGTCCGACGCCGGGCCCCTGGTGCTGGCGAAGCTCGAGCACCTCAACCCGGGCGGCTCGGTGAAGGACCGGATCGCGACCCGGATGATCGACGCCGCGGAGGCCGAGGGCCTGCTCAAGCCGGGGAGCACGATCGTGGAGCCGACCTCGGGCAACACCGGTGTCGGCCTGGCGATGGTGGCCCAGGCGCGGGGCTACCGGTGCGTCTTCGTCTGCCCCGACAAGGTCAGCGAGGACAAGCGCAACGTGCTCAAGGCATACGGCGCCGAGGTGGTGGTCTGCCCCACCGCGGTCGCTCCCGAGCACCCCGACTCCTACTACAACGTGTCCGACAAGCTTGCGGCCGAGCCCGGCGCGTGGAAGCCCGACCAGTACTCCAACCCGCACAACCCGCGCTCCCACTACGAGACCACCGGTCCCGAGATCTGGAAGCAGACCGACGGGAAGGTCACCCACTTCGTCGCGGGCGTCGGCACCGGCGGCACGATCAGTGGGGTCGGCCGCTTCCTCAAGGAGCAGAACTCCGACATCCAGGTGGTCGGCGCCGACCCGGCCGGCTCGGTCTACTCCGGCGGCACCGGCCGCCCCTACCTCGTCGAGGGCGTGGGCGAAGACTTCTGGCCGGAGACCTACGACCGCGACATCGCCGACCGGATCATCGAGGTCTCCGACGCCGACTCGTTCGCCTTCACCCGCCGGTTGGCCCGCGAGGAGGCGCTGCTGGTCGGCGGCTCGTCCGGCATGGCGGCGTACGCCGCGAAGCAGCTCGCCTGCGAGCTGGCCGGCACCGCCGAGGGGGACAACGCCGTGATCGTGGTCCTGCTCCCCGATTCCGGACGCGGCTACCTCACCAAGGTCTTCAACGACGAGTGGCTGAACCAGTACGGCTTCGCGGTCGGCGCCGAGGTCGAGCAGGACGAAAAGACGGTCGGTGAGGTGCTGCGGGGCAAGGCCGGACAGCTGCCCGACCTCGTCCACACCCACCCGAACGAGACCATCGCCGAAGCCGTCGCGATCCTCCAGGAGTACGGCGTCTCGCAGATGCCGGTGGTCCGCGCGGAGCCCCCGATCGTGGCCGCCGAGGTGGCTGGCTCGGTCTCGGAGCGGACCCTCCTCGACGCCCTGTTCGCCGGCTCGGCGCGGCTCACCGACTCGGTCGAGAAACACATGTCGCCTGCGCTGCCGACGGTCGGCTCCTCCGAGCCGGCCCGTGACGCGGTCGCGCTCCTCGAGAGCGCCGACGCGGTGCTGGTCCAGGAGGACGGCAAGCCGGTGGGCGTGCTGACCCGGCAGGACCTGCTGGCCTTCCTCGCGCGGGGCTGACCCGGACAGACAGAAACGAGAACATGTTCTAGTCTGGGGCCATGACGGCCACCCCGGCGATCGACGGCTGGTTCACCACCGGTCCGGAGCCGACGCTGCTCGGCTCCCGGTGTGATGCCTGCTCGACGGTGTTCTTTCCGCCGACCGGGTCGGAGGGCTTCTGCCGCAACCCCGGCTGCGCCGGCGAGTCCTTTACCGAGGTGCCCCTGTCGCGCCGCGGTCGGGTCTGGTCCTACACCGACGCGCAGTACCAACCCCCGCCGCCCTACATCCCGCCCACCGACCCGTTCGAGCCGTTCGCGCTCGCCGCGGTCGAGCTGGAGGAGGGGATGGTCGTGCTCGGGCAGGTCGCCGCCGGCTACGGCGTGGAGGACCTGAGCGTCGGGGCCGAGGTCGAGCTGGTCGTGGAGACGCTCTACACAGACGACACCGGTGATCGCCTGGTGTGGCGCTGGAAACCGGTCGTCGAGCTGGGCCAGGAGGGCGACGCATGAACAGCGACGTTGCCGTCCTCGGGGTGGGCATGCACCCCTGGGGCAAGTGGGGCCGGTCGTTCGTCTCCTACGGCGTCCACGCCGCGCGCGCGGCCCTCGCCGACGCCGGCGTCTCGTGGCAGGACGTCGACCTGGTCGTCGGCGGCGAGACGGTCCGCAACGGGTACGCCGGCTACGTCGCCGGCGCCACCTTCGCCCAGGCCCTGGGGTGGAACGGTGCCAGCGTTGCGACGTCGTACGCCGCCTGCGCGACCGGAGCCCAGGCCCTCGACACCGCCCGCAGCCGGATCCGGGCGGGGAGCAGCCGGGTCGCGCTGGTCATCGGCGCCGACACCACCCCGAAGGGGTTCCTCGCGCCCAACGCGGGGGAGCGGTGGGACGACCCGGACTGGCTGCGCTTCCGCCTGCTCGGCATGACCAACCCGGCGTACTTCGCGATGTACGCCCGGCGCCGGATGGACCTCTTCGGCGCGACCGCGGAGGACTTCGCGGCGGTGAAGGTCAAGAACGCCCGGCACGGCCTGGAGAACCCCCACGCGCGCTACCGCAAGGCGGTGACGGTCGAGGACGTGCTCGGCTCCGCGGTGGTCGCAGACCCGCTGCACCTGCTCGACATCTGCGCCACCTCCGACGGCGCCGCCGCCGTGGTGCTGACCAGCGTCGACCACGCCCAGCGGCTGGGCGTGACCGACGCGGTGCGGGTCGGCGCGGTCTCCACCGTCACCCCGACCTTCCCCAACACCGTTCTGGACATGCCGAACCTCTCCACCGACGCCGCGGGCACGGCAGGGCAGCCGGAGACAACGTTCAAGGAGTCGATCGCCCAGGCGGCCTACGAAGAGGCGGGCGTCGACCCCTCCGACGTCGACCTGGCCGAGGTCTACGACCTGTCCACCGCCCTCGAGCTCGACTGGATGGAGGACCTCGCGCTCTGCAAGCCGGGCGAGGCCGAGTCGCTGCTACGGGCCGGCGAGACCACCGTCGGCGGCCGGATCCCGGTCAACCCCTCCGGCGGGCTCGCCTGTTTCGGCGAGGCCGTGCCTGCCCAGGCGCTGGCCCAGGTCTGCGAGGTGACCTGGCAGCTCCGCGGCCAGGCCACCGGTCGCCAGGTGGAGGGCGCCCGGGTCGGCATCACCGCCAACCAGGGCCTCTTCGGCCACGGCTCCTCGGTCCTGCTGACCAGATGAACTTCGTGCTGGTCGACCGGCCGGTCCCCGAGGTCGCGGTCGTCACCCTCAACCGGCCGGACCGGATGAACGCGATGGCGTTCGACGTGATGGTGCCGTTCCGGGACGCACTCGTGGAGCTCGGCCACGACAACGCCGTCCGGGCCGTGGTCCTCACCGGCGCCGGAGACGGCTTCTGCTCCGGCGCCGACCAGGAGTCGGCCGGTGTGCCGCCCCACGTCGACGGCCTCACCCGCCCGACCTACGCGCTGCGCTCGATGGAGCTGCTGGAAGACATCGTGCTCACGCTGCGTCGGCTGCACCAGCCGGTGATCGCCGCCGTCAACGGCCCCGCGATCGGCGGCGGTCTCTGCCTCGCCCTGGCCTGCGACCTGCGGCTCGCCGCCACGACGGCGTACTTCCGCGCCGCCGGGATCAACAACGGACTCACCGCGAGCGAGCTCGGCCTCAGCTTCCTGCTGCCGCGGGCCGTCGGCTCCACCCGGGCCGCCGACATCATGCTCACCGGTCGCGACGTGGACGCCGAGGAGGCCGAGCGGATCGGTCTCGTCTCGTCGGTGCACGAGGACGTCGTCGCGGCCGCCGTCGAGACGGGCCAGCGGATCGCGCGGATGTCGCAGCCCGGCATCGAGCTCACCAAGAAGTCGCTCCACGCCGGCCTGGCCGCCACCTCGCTCGACACGTATCTCACGTCTGAGGGCCTCGGCCAGCTCTACCTCCGGCTGCTCACCGGAAACTTCGAGGAGGCGACCCTCGCCCGGCGAGAGGGACGCGAGCCGCGGTTCACCGACGACCGCTGAGGGGGCTTGACCGCGCGGGCTAGCGTTCGAGAGGTGATGGCACCCTCGATCAAGACCCTCGGTGAGCTCCGCGCCAGCGGACACGTCCACAAGTCACTCCGGCAGGAGATTCGGGACAACCTGCTCGCGATGCTCGCCGCCGGCGAGGATCCGTGGCCCGGGCTGCACGGCTTCGACGACACCGTCATCCCACAGCTCGAGCGGGCCCTGATCGCCGGGCACGACGTCGTACTCCTCGGCGAACGCGGCCAGGGCAAGACCCGGGTCCTGCGCACGCTGGTCGGACTCCTCGACGAGTGGACGCCGGTGATCGCGGGCTCCGACCTCGGCGAGCACCCCTTCGAGCCGGTGACCGTCGGCAGCCGCCGCCGCGCGGCCGAGCTCGGCGACGACCTGCCGATCTCCTGGCGGCACCGCGACGAGCGGTACGCCGAGAAGCTCGCCACCCCGGACACGTCGGTGGCCGACCTGATCGGCGACGTCGACCCGATGAAGGTCGCGGAGGGCCGCACGCTCGGTGACCCGGAGACCATCCACTTCGGCCTGATCCCGCGCAGCCACCGGGGGATCGTGGCGATCAACGAGCTGCCCGACCTCGCCGAGCGGATCCAGGTTGCGATGCTCAACGTGATGGAGGAGCGCGACATCCAGATCCGCGGCTACGTGCTGCGGCTGCCGCTCGACGTGCTGGTCGTCGCCAGCGCCAACCCGGAGGACTACACCAACCGGGGCCGGATCATCACCCCGCTGCAGGACCGGTTCGGCGCCGAGATCCGCACCCACTACCCGACCGAGCTCGAGGACGAGGTGGCGGTGATCCGGCAGGAGGCCCACCTCACGGCCGAGGTGCCGGCGTACCTGCTGGAGATCCTGGCCCGCTTCACCGCCAACCTCCGCGAGTCCAGCAGCGTGGACCAGCGCTCGGGTGTGAGCGCCCGGTTCGCCATCGCGGGCGCCGAGACGATCGCCGCGGCCGCGCTGCACCGGGCCACCACGCAGGGCGAGGACGAGGCGGTCGCCCGGGTCGTCGACCTCGAGACCGCGGTCGACGTGCTCGGCGGCAAGATCGAGTTCGAGACCGGCGAGGAGGGCCGCGAGCGGGAGATCCTCGACCACCTCCTGCGCACCGCCACCGCGGAGACCGTCCGCAGCCACCTCCGCGGCCTCGACTTCGCGCTGCTGGTCGAGGCGATCGAGGACGGCGTCATCGTCACCACCGGCGACCAGGTGTCCGCCCGCGACTTCCTGGCCGGGCTGCCCGTGCTCGGGGAGTCCGAGCTCTACGACCAGGTGTGCGACCGGCTCGACGCCTCGACCGACGGCACCCGGGCGAGCGCGATCGAGCTCGCCCTCGAAGGTCTCTACCTGGCCCGCAAGGTCAGCAAGGAGACCGACGGCCGGGAGACCGTCTATGGCTAGAGGCTCCCGCTACGGGCGGTACGACGGCGGGCCCGACCCACTGGCGCCCCCGGTCGACATCGCCGAGGCGCTCGACGCGATCGGGCAGGACGTGATGGCGGGTTACAGCCCCGAACGGGCGATGCGGGAGTTCCTGCGCCGCGGTGGTCGCGACCAGGCCGGCCTCGACGACCTCGCCCGACGGATCGCCGAGCGACGTCGCGAGCTGCTGTCGCGGCACAACCTCGACGGGACCATGCAGGAGGTGCGCGAGCTGCTCGACAAGGCGGTCCTCGAGGAGCGCAAGCAGCTGGCGCGCGACGTCGACATGGACGACGGCGACCGGGCGTTTCGCGAGATGCAGCTGGAGAACCTTCCGTCCAGCACCGCGGCCGCGGTCAGCGAGCTGTCGTCGTACGACTGGAAGAGTGCGGAGGCGCGCGAGGCCTACGAGCAGATCAAGGACCTGCTCGGTCGTGAGCTGCTCGACCAGCGCTTCGCCGGGATGAAGCAGGCGCTCGAGAACGCCACCGACGAGGACCGTGCCGCGGTCAACGAGATGCTCTCCGACCTCAACGACCTGCTCGAGAAGCACCGTCAGGGTGTCGACACCCAGGCCGACTTCGACGCCTTCATGGACAAGCACGGCGACTTCTTCCCCGAGAACCCGCAGAACATCGACGAGCTGCTCGACGCGCTCGCCCAGCGGTCGGCGGCCGCGCAGCGGATGCTGAACTCGATGACGCCCGAGCAGCGCGAGGAGCTGATGCAGCTCTCCAGCCAGGCGTTCGGCTCACCGGCCCTGATGGAGCAGCTGGCCCGGATGGACGCCAACCTCCAGGCGCTGCGCCCGGGGGAGGACTGGGGTGGCTCCGAGCGGTTCGACGGCGAAGAGGGCTTGGGCCTCGGCGACGGCACCGGCGCGCTGCAGGACCTCGCCGACCTCGACGACCTGGCCGACCAGCTCTCACAGTCCTACAGCGGAGCCCGGCTGGATGACGTCGACCTCGACAAGCTCGCCCGGCAGCTGGGCAACGAGGCCGCCGTCGACGCCCGCACCCTGCAGGAGCTCGAGCGGGCCCTGCGGGACGCCGGTCTCCTCAAACGCGGGTCCGACGGCGAGCTGCGGCTCAGCCCCAAGGCGATGCGGCAGCTCGGCAAGGCCCTGCTGCGCGACGTGGCCAACCGGATGTCGGGCCGGCAAGGACAGCGCGACCTCCGTCAGGCCGGTGCGGCCGGTGAGCTGAGCGGCGCCACCCGCGAATGGACGTTCGGCGACACCGAGCCGTGGGACGTGACCCGGACGGTGCTGAACGGCGTACGAAGGGAGGTCTCCGATTACGGTTTGCGACGGCGGGGTTCAGGTGACCCACCACAGGTGCGCTTGTCCGTTGCGGACATCGAGGTGAGCGAGACCGAGGCCCGCACCCAGGCCGCGGTGGCGCTGCTCGTGGACACGTCGTTCTCGATGGCCATGGACGGGCGTTGGGTGCCGATGAAGCGGACCGCGCTCGCACTGCACACCCTGATCCGGTCCCGTTTCCGCGGCGACCACCTGCAGCTGATCGGGTTCGGGCGCCACGCCGAGGTGATGGAGATCGAGCAGCTCACCGCGCTCGACGCGATGTGGGACAAGGGCACCAACCTCCACCACGCCCTGCTGCTCGCCAACCGTCACTTCCGCAAGCACCCCAACGCCCAGCCGGTGCTGCTGATCGTCACCGACGGCGAGCCGACCTCCCACCTCGAGCCGGACGGCGAGGTGATGTTCTCCTACCCACCGCATCCGCTGACGATCGCCTACGCCGTGCGCGAGCTCGACAACGCCGGGCGGCTGGGCGCCCAGACCACGTTCTTCCGGCTGGGAGAGGACCCCGGGCTGGCCCGGTTCATCGACTCGATGGCCCGCCGGGTGGACGGGCGGGTCGTCGCTCCGGAGCTCGACGACCTCGGCGCGGCGGTCGTCGGCTCCTACCTCGGCGCGCGCGGGCCCGGGGTGGGGCCTGGTCACTACGGCGACTGGTTCGGCGGCCGGGGGTTCTGGGTCGGCACCTGACCCGGACCGGCGCTCAGGAGGCGAGCTGGGCCCAGACGATCGTGCCGTCCTCGAGGGCGTCGTACCCCCAACTGTGAGCCAGGGCGTCGATGATCGCGATGCCCCGGCCTTCGATCGCGTGGTCGTCGGGGGCGATCGTCGGCAGGCCGGCATGGTTGTCGCCCACGTCCTGGACCGAGATGCACACGAGACCGGGCGACTCGTCAACCGAGACCCGGAAGGGTGAGCGGGCGTGGCGAACCGCGTTGGTGGCCAGCTCCGAGACGATGACGGTGGCGTCGTGGACCAGGTGGTCGGCGTCGAGTCGGCGCAGTGCGGCCACGACGTGGTTCCGGCTCGCCCTGACCGACTCGGAGACCGGAAGGAACATCCGGGACGATGCGGCGTGGTCGCCGTCCGGGGCAGCGTGGTGTTGCCGGGCGTGGACGCTGGAGTGCTGGTCGCACACGGCCCGTACCTCGCGCAGGCTGCTCGTCTCGATCAGCGAGGCGGGGTAGGCGCACATGAGGTCGAAGTCGAGCCGGACCATCAGGCCGTTCCACATCGCCTCAAGGGCGATGGCTCCCTGGACGTCGCCGGCCTCCCAGAGCAGGCCGACCATCTCGCCGAACACCCGTACCGGGGCACCGTCCGCACCGGCGTCGATCACGCGCTGGACGACGCTGGCCAGGAAGCGGTCCCGGTCGAATCCGGACACGGTCGTGAACGATCGGAGGGTCTCCTTCGCGTCGAGGAGGACGAGCCGTCCGGCGGCGCGAGGCTCGTCGGGGTCGAGGCCCATGGCGCGCAGCGTCTCCACGAGTGCCTTGCGGTGCTGGGAGGTGGCGACCACGACGGCCCGGCCCTCCTGGCGGAGGCCCTCGGCGACGAAGCGCGCGAGCTCGTCCACGACGTCCTGGTCGCGGACGTAGAAGGACACCGCATGGGCATGCGGTTCCAAGGACAGTTGACCCGCCACTTCCTGAGTGTGTGCCTCGCCGACCCGGAACGCAATGTCAGGCAGGAGATTTGTCCGGGTGCAGGATGCCCGCCAGCTCCTCGACGCCGTCGACCAGACGGGTGCCCGGGCGCGCCCAGGCGGCATTGGCGTCGACGGCGTGCACGGGTACGCCGGCCGGCAGCGCGCCGCTGGTGACCAGCTCGTCGGCGAGGGCCTGCGAGCCCGCCCGGTCGAACCCGCACGGCGCCACGATGATCACCTCGGGCTCGGCCTCGTGGACCTGCTCCCAGGTGACCCGCCGTGACTTCTCGCCCGAAGTCCCGAGCAGGGGTTGGCCGCCGGCGGCCTCGATCATCTCCGGCACCCAGTGGCCCGGCGCGAACGGCGGGTCGGTCCACTCCAGCAGCATCACCCGCGGCCGCGCGCGGCCGGCCACGCGTCGTCGTACCGCTGACAGGCGCTCCCGCAGCCCCGCCACCAACGCGTTGGCCTCGGCCTCGTGGCCGGTCGCCTTGCCGAGGGTGCCGATCGAGTCGAGCACCTCGTCCATCGTGTGCGGGTCGATGGTGAGCACCTCCGCGGTAGCAGCCCAGGTGGGCGAGCGCGTCGTCGACCACGGACACGTCGACGGCACAGACCGCGCACAGGTCCTGGGTGACCACGAGGTCGGCGTCGAGGCCCGACAGCGCGCCCTCGTCGAGGCGGTAGAGGTCCTCGCCGCGCGACATCGCCGACGACACGAACGCGTCGATCTCGGCCGGCGCCAGCCCCTCGGGCATCGCCGAGGTCGAGACGATGGTCCGGGTCCGCGCCTCGGTCGGGTAATCGCACTCGAACGTCACCCCCACCACGTCGTCGCCGGCCCCGATCGCGAACAGGATCTCGGTCGTCGACGGCAGCAGGGACACGATGCGCACGGAAGCACCCTACGATCCTGCGGGTGGACGACCCGACCCTGACCGTGCTCGCGCTGCTCGCCCTGGCCGGGCTGGCGGCGGGCTTCGTGGACGCGGTCGTCGGTGGCAGCGGGCTGATCCAGATCCCGGCCCTGTTGCTGGGCCTGCCAGGCGCGAGCCCGGTGCAGGTGCTGGCGACCAACAAGCTCGCCTCCATCTGCGGTACGACGGTGAGCAGCGCGACGTACTACCGCCGGGTCCGCCCCGACCCGAGGACCTTCGGTCCGCTGATGCTGCTCGCGTTCATCGGGTCGGTGCTGGGGGCACTGGCCGCCTCGCTGATCCCGGCGTCGGCGTTCGCCCCGATCGTGCTCGTGGTGCTGATCGTGGTCGGCGCCTACGTGCTGCTCAAGCCGCGGCTCGGTGAGGTGACGGCGCTGCGCTTCTCCGGCCACCGGCACACCGCGGCGGCGATGGTGACCGGGCTGGCGATCGGCTTCTACGACGGCGCCCTGGGGCCGGGCACGGGCAGCTTCTTCGTGTTCGCGCTGGTCGGGCTGCTCGGCTACAACTTCCTCGACGCCTCGGCGAAGGCGCGGCTGGCCAACTGGGCGACGAACCTCGCGGCGCTGTGCGTGTTCGTTCCGCAGGGTGCCGTGCTGTGGAAGGTCGGTCTGGTGATGGGTCTGAGCAACCTCGCAGGCGGGTACGTCGGCGCCCGGACGGCCGTCTCCCGGGGGACCCGCTTCGTGCGGGCGTTCTTCATCGTGGTCGTCTCCGCGTTCATCGTCCGGATCGGCGGCGAGGTCCTGGGCCTGTGGGGGTGACCGGATCTCGGTGGTCGAGCAACCAGCCGCGCGACTAGCGTGGCGGCCGTGAGCGAACCCACCGATCGCGCCCACCCTCCCCTTCGCGCGGCTGAGGCCGACACGCTGCTGGCCTACCTCGACTACCAGCGCAACACCCTGCGCCGGAAGACGGAGGGCCTGACCCAGGCCCAGCAGGCAACCCGCCTCGAGCCCTCCACCCTCACCCTCGGCGGCCTGCTCAAGCACATGGCCCTGGTCGAGGACTGGTGGTTCAGCGTGGTCCTGCTCGACAACCCGGACGCCGAGCCGTGGCAGGGACTGGACTGGGACGCCGACCCGGACTGGGAGTTCCGCACCGCCGCCGACGACAGCCCCGACGAGCTGCGTCGGCTGCTGGACGAGGCGATCGCCGACGCCGACCAGAACATCCGGCAGGTGCTCGACGCAGACGGGCTGGACGGCCTGTCGGTCCGCGAGAGCCGCTACGCCCAGGAGGGCCGCTTCAGCCTCCGCTGGATCCTGCTGCACATGATCGAGGAGTACGCCCGCCACAACGGCCACGCCGACCTGATCCGGGAGTCGATCGACGGGTCGACGGGCGAGTGACCATCCGCAGCGCCACCTCCGAGGACTGGCCGCGGATCTGGCCGATCTTCGACGCGACCGTTCAGGCAGGGGAGACCTACGCGCTACCCCATGGACCTCACCCGCGAGTCCGCGCAGGGAGCTGTGGATGGAGCGGCCGCCCGGGCAGACGGTGGTCCTCGAAGAGGCCGACCGGATCCTCGGAACCGCCAAGATGGGCCCCAACCGTCCCGGTCACGGCGACCACATCGGCACCGCGTCGTTCATGGTGGCTCCCGAGGCGCGGGGCCGTGGCGTCGGGCGCGCCCTGGCCGAGCACGTCGTGCAGTGGCACCGCGACGAGGGCTACCGCGGCATCCAGTTCAACGCCGTGGTGGAGACCAACGTCGCCGCCGTACGCCTGTGGCAGGACCTCGGGTTCGAGATCGTCGGCACGGTGCCGGGCGCCTTCAGCTCACCTCAGCACGGGTACGTCGGTCTGCACGTGATGTTCTTGTCGCTGGCCTGAGCTTCAGCCGAAGCTGAAGCGCCTGCGCCTGCGCCAGGGCAACTTGCTCGGCTTGGTTGTCGCCTTCTCGGCCGTGTCCGACACGCTGGATCCCGCCTTCGACCCGGTCTCGCTGATGGAGTCCTTGGCGCTCTGCACCGGATGTGCGAGCGCCTTGGGCAACATCAGCCGCGCCGCCTTGCCGAACATGCGGCGCGCCACTCTCAGCAGCGGGATCCCCACTGGCAACAACAGCACCGTCACGCACAGGATCACCGCGACGAGCCCCACCACGCAGGCCAGCAGCCACAGGACGGTCGCCGCCCAGTCCACGAAGAATCCTCATCATCAATCCCTCCCTTCCTGCTCGTACCCAGATCTGTCGTGCAGACTCGCCTGAACGGCTAGCGTCTGGTCGTGGCCGAGTTCACCCACGATGACCTGAGCGGCTCTCGCTTCGAGCGCGTCGACCTGACCGGCTCCGAGTTCCGCGCCAGCGACCTCTGCCAGGCCCGGTTCCGTGGCGTCGACTTCAGGGGCGTCGTGATGACCGGCGTCGAGATGTGCGACGTCCGGATCGACGGCGAGTTCGAGAACCTCGTGATCAACGGCGTCGACGTGGCGCCGCTGGTCGAGGCGGAGCTCGACCGGCGCGACCCGGATCGGCCCAGGATGAGACCCACCGATCCGGCCGGGTTCCGCGAGGCATGGGACATCGTCGAGCGGCTCTGGGACGGCACGGTCGAGCGGGCCCGCGGCCTTGACCCCGCGCTCCTGCACGAGTCCATCGGCGGCGAGTGGTCGTTCATCGAGACCCTGCGCCACCTCGCGTTCGCCACCGACTCCTGGGTCCGGCGGGCCATCCTCGGCGACCCCTCGCCGTGGGATCCGCTCGACCTGCCGTGGGACGAGATGCCCGACACCCCGGGAGTCCCACGCGACCGCGAGGTCCGCCCCTCGCTCGACGAGGCGCTGGCGCTGCGCCGCGACCGGATGGCGACCGTGCGCACCGTCATCGACGGCCTGACCGACGAGACCCTGGCGGCCAACACCGAGCCGGTCGAGGGCCCGGGCTGGCCACCTCCGGAGAGCTTTCCTGTCCGCGAGGTCCTGCTCATCATCCTCAACGAGGAGTGGTACCACCGGCTGTTCGCCGAGCGCGACCTCGACGCCCTGGAGCGCCGGGACTAGGTGTACCTAGATGGGGCTGCGGCTTCCACCAGCCCACGTGCCCGCACTTGCCGGGCGAGCACCGCCTGCTCGGACCGGCACCGCTCCCGCTGAGCGTCGGCCGTCGCCACGGATGAGAGGAGCAGCTCGACCACGTCGCCGCGCGTCCGGTCGGGAGCGTCGTTCCAGTGCGTCAGGTCGAGGACGTGCATGGCCCGTATCGGTGGTCCGGGACACCAGCGGACCGGCTGCGCGGCGTCGTCCCGCAGGCTGTGCCAGATCAGGTCCAGGGTCCGTTGGACTGGCTGTGATCGCATCGCCGCGGGTCCTCCTCCGGCCTGGACGACTGCTCCGACCAGACAGGCACCGGTCACTGGATGGTTCGTGGTCCGGCGCCCCTCCGGTGCGATGACCGCCCGGGTCCTGCCGTCCATGTCGACGGCGAACCATGCGCCCTGGATCCAGCCGCTGCGGACGATCTCGGTGGCTTGCCCGAGCAGCGCGCGGATGGTGTGCAGCTGGGCGAGCTGGGCCGACAAGGCCTCGACCCTCCGAAGTCGCGCTCGCGCGGCTCGACGTTCACGACGCGGGGACACCACGTCTCTACTGTGCTTCGCTCCGCCGGCGAGGACAACTGCTTCAGGTTGATTGTTCGTTCACAGGGGACGTAGAGGGTGGAATCAGCACCCATTCAGCATGCGGGGCCAGTGTGGGGACAGGTAATCGACGGGAGCGAGCGGCGTGAGCAGAGCACATCGACCAGGCGGGGCCACACCGCCGAAGACGTGGTTCGGACGGCCGTTGCCCCGCCCTGCTGAGGACATCGAGGACCAGGGCCTGGGGTTCGACGTCGAGACCGTGCTCAACCGCCGGGCGGTCCTGCGCGGGGCCGGTCTCGGCGCGGTCGGGATGGGGCTGGCGGCGTGCACCAGCGACTCGGGAGGCGCTCCCTCGTCCGAGTCGACGGCCGCGGCGACCGGGGAGATTCCGGACGAGACCGCGGGACCGTTTCCCGGTGACGGCTCGAACGGGCCTGACGTGCTCGAACAGAGCGGGATCGTTCGTCGTGACATCCGATCCAGCATCGGCGACGCGACCGGCACCGCCGAGGGGGTTCCGATGACCCTCGAACTCGCGGTCAGCGACCTGGCCGAGGGAGGCTCCGCCTTCGCCGGGGCCGCGGTGTACGTCTGGCACTGCGACCGCGAGGGACGGTACTCGCTGTACTCCGAGGGCGCCGAGGACCAGAACTACCTGCGGGGTGTGCAGGTGGCTGACGAGGACGGCATCGTGCGCTTCACCAGCGTCTTTCCCGCCTGCTACCCCGGCCGCTGGCCGCACATCCACTTCGAGGTGTATCCCGACCGGGAAAGCATCAGCGACTCCACCAACGCGATCGCCACTTCTCAGGTGGCGCTGCCCAAGGCGACCTGCGATCGCGTGTACGCCACGACTGGATACGAACAGTCGGTGTCCAGTCTCAGCGCGCTGAGCCTGTCCAGCGACATCGTCTTCGGGGACGACGGCGGCGCGAGCCAACTGGGGACCGTCACCGGAAGCATCGACGACGGCTACGTCGTCACGTTGGCCGTGCGGGTGGACACCTCGACCGAACCGAGTGCGTGAGCAGACCCTCTCCTCGCATTTCCAAGGTAACCCGCGGAGGGGGGCTTGCTGCAAGGCCCCCCTCATGCCGCAGAATCGCCGACTCGAAGGCAGAACGTCGGAGGGGCTGGACCGTGACCGAGCATGCCGTACTGATCGTTGGGGGAGGGCCCACGGGGCTGATGCTGGCCGGCGAGCTGGCGCTGGCGGGGGTCGACGCTGCCATCGTCGAGCGGCGCGCCAGCCAGGACCTCCCCGGCTCGCGCGCCGGCGGTCTGCACGCACGAACCATCGAGGTCCTCGATCAGCGGGGCATCGCCGATCGGTTCCTCGCGGAGGGACAGGTGGCCCAGGTCGCGGGCTTCGCTCGGGTCTCGTTCGACATCAGCGACTTCCCCACCCGGCATCCCTACGGGCTCGGGCTGTGGCAGAACCACATCGAGCGCATCCTGGCCGGCTGGGTCGACGAGCTGGCCGTGACCATCTACCGCGAACGTGAGGTGACGGGGTTCGCGCAGGACGACACCGGCGTCGACGTCGAGCTGTCCGACGGCCAGTCGCTGCGGGCGGACGTACCTCGTCGGGTGCGACGGAGGACGCAGCCTCGTCCGCAAGCAAGCCGGCATCGAGTTCCCCGGCTGGGATCCGACGACCAGCGCCCTGATCGCCGAGGTCGAGATGGCCGAGGAGCCGGAGCTGGGCACCCGCCAGGACGCCCGCGGCCTCCACGGCCTCGGCAGGGTCGAGTACGAGATCCGCGACGGCGAGATCGTCTTCGCCGACCACGGAGCCGGTCAGGGTCATGGTGACCGAGCAGCACGTCGGAGTCGACCGAGCGAACCCACCCTGCGCGATCTCAGCGAGGCGCTCATCTGCGTCTACGGGACCGACTACGGGATGCACAGCCCCATCTGGATCTCCCGGTTCACCGACATGACCCGTCAGGCCGCGGCCTACCGCGAGAGCACGTGTGCTGCTGGCCGGCGACGCCGCACACGTGCACTCCCCGGTGGGCGGGCAGGGACTCAACACCGGCGTGCAGGATGCGGTGAACCTGGGGTGGAAGCTGGCCCAGGTGGTCAAGGGCGTGTCGCCGGACAGCCTGCTGGACACCTATCACGACGAACGCCACCCGGTCGCTGCCCGCGTGCTGCGCAACACGATGGCGCAGGTCGCGCTCACCCGCCCCGGCGACGCGCGCCTCGATGCCTTGCGCGACACCGTGGCCGACCTGTTGAGCATGGACGAGCCGCGCACGCGGTACGCCGCGATGATGTCCGGCCTGGACATCCACTACGACCTCGGCGAGGGACACCCGATGCTCGGTCGTCGCATGCCCGATCTCGACCTGGTCACCGCGGAGGGGCCGCGTCGGGTCTTCACCCTGCTTCACGAGGCCCAGCCGGTCCTGCTCAACCTCGGCGAACCCGGTGGATTCGACATCACGCCGTGGGCGGATCGGGTCCAGCTGGTCGATGCCGAATTTGGCGGCACCTGGGAGCTTCCGGTGCTCGGCAACGTCGCTGCTCCCGCTGCGGTGTTGATCCGGCCCGACGGATACGTCGCGTGGGTGGGAGATGGGACCCACGTCGGGCTCGAGGACGCGCTGACTCGCTGGTTCGGGCCGCCCCCGCCCTGACAGCCGCCGTCAGGGGTGACCCGTTCGGGCCAGAACACATGGGCCGGGGTGGCCATTGTGCGACGGTCTAGACCTCATTAGCGTGACCGGCCATGAGGAAGCACCTTGTTGCCGGGGCCGCCCTGGCACTGGCTCCGCTGGCGATGTTGTCGGCGTTCGAGGCTCCCGCAAATGCGGCAAATGCCTACGTGTTCACCAAGGTGGTCGACAGCGTCGCCGACGGCTTCAATCCGCAAACTCTCAGGCTCGCATGTCCCTCGATCAACACCCGAGGAGACATCGCGTTCAAGTCGGATCGCGGGGCTGCCGAGGACGGCATATATCGAGCGGACGCGGGTGGAGGCGTCACGCCCATCGTCGAGGTGGCGCCGGGAAGTGGCGCCCTCCTCGCCAACGGCAACCCATCGATGAACGACTCCGGTCAGGTCTCGTTCGGAGCAAGTCCCAGCCGACGGCGGACAGACCATCATGCGAGGCGACGGCACCACCTTGACGACGATCGCCAGAACCAGCACGCAGAGGATGGGGTTCGCTTCCTTCGGCAGAGAACACCTCGATCAACGACGCCGGTGAGGTTGCGTTCGACGGTCAGCTCGGCTCCGGCGCAAGGGGTCTCTTCTCAGGAACTGGTGGTGCTACCACCACCCACTACCTGAACACGGAGGATGCATCCGTGGACGGCAACCCGGCCCGCTTCAACGCCACCTCAGATCGCCCCTCGATCAACAACCTCGGTGACATCGCGTTTCTGGATGAGATCCAGGGAACCTTCCGCCAGGACATCTTCAGGGGTCAGGAGGAGAGCTTCACGACGATCTCGGCATCCAACCCGCCGTCGGCTTCTACGCCGCCTCTCCTCAACAACGGCGGAACCGTGGCCTGGCAGACGGAGTTCATCGATGAGACCGGATTCGCCGCCAGGGCGATCGTGAAGGACGACGACGGCGTTGGTCCGGCCACGACGGTTGTCGACTCGTCGGGAGCGTTCAACATCTTCGACTCCTACGCCATCAACGACACCGGGGCGGTCGCGTTCAGCGCCACTCTGGATGACGACAACCTCGGAATCCCTTCCATCTATGTCGGCCCCAACCCCAAGAAGGACCGGGTCATCGGACCTGGTGACAAGCTGGATGGCGGGACCGTTGCCGGCCTCAGATTCTGCGAAGAGGGACTCAACGACTCGGGCCAACTGGCGTTCGTCGCCGAGATCGAGGATCGCAACGGCGACGTCCGGGTAGCCGTTTTCCGGGCCTCACCACGAGGCTGAGGCTTCCTTAAGGCAGCGATCTTTAGGGCGGTCCTGGGGGACCTGGCGGTGGGTTCGGGGGACCCGGCGGTGGGTTCGGCGGAGGGCCGGGCGGGTCCGGGGGACCGGGCGGTGGGTTCGGCGGAGGGCCGGGCGGGTCCGGGGGACCGGGCGGAGGGCCGGGCGGGTCCGGGGGACCTGGCGGTGGGTTCGGCGGAGGGCCGGGCGGGTCCGGGGGACCGGGCGGAGGGCCGGGCGGGTCCGGGGGACCTGGCGGAGTCGCAACGTCGGGTGGTGCACGGTGGGCGGGTCGCAACGGGGTGGCACGGCGGCGGGTCGAACGCGGGTGGCACGGCGGCGGGTCGCAACGTGGGTGGCACGGTGGCGGGTCGCAACGTGGGTGGCACGGCGGCGGGTCGCAACGCGGGTGGCACGGTGGGTCGGCCCGGTTGCGGTCGAGGATCGTGGCCTGGCCACGTGAGTCGGCCAGGGTTGCCCCTCTGGCCCGGAACAGGCGGAGGTAGAAGGTCTCGTTGCGCTCGTCGCGCCGGTCCGTGAACGTCTCCACGCTGACCCAGGCGCGCGTGCTACCTGGGCGGAAGCTCCGCGAGCCCGCCAGCTCGTCGTAGTCACTGCCTCCCCGAGCGGTGCCGTCGTCGGTGAAGAAGTGGACGGTGACCCACCGGCGGCTGGGCTTGAACAGGCGCAGCTCGAACCTCGCGTCGTCACCCTCGAAGACCGCGTCGTCGTCGACGGACAATCGCGGACGGCTCGCGTTGAGGCTGCGCGCGGGGGCTGGGTTGACGTCGGGCACCCGCGAGCCGTCCTCGGTGACGGAGGAGTCGTGGGTTCGCACGGCCGTCGTCGCGACCGCGGACGTGGGCAGCTGCACCACGCCGGAGGCGATGAGGCCGGCGACCAGCAGTGCACCCGCTCGTGGTCGACTGCCCAGGTGCCCGCTGGGAGATTTGTCGAACGTCCTGCCGAGACTCAGGACCGTGTTCTGCATGACGGCCTTCTAGATCTCATGCCCCCCGGCGGATCCATTCTTCGCCGTTCGGTTGATGATTCAAAGACACGTTGGGGCCCGCCCGAAGGGGCTATGGATCAGGGCCTCAGGCGGTCTCGGGGAACTTCACGCCGGTGTTGGCGTGGCACCGGTAGCCGTACGGATTCTTCGCGAGGTACTGCTGGTGCACGTCCTCGGCGTAGTAGTACGTCGGCGCGGGCTTGATCTCGGTGGTGATATCACCGAGCCGGCGGCGCTTCAGCTCGGCGCCGTAGACCTCGGTCAGCTCTCGCGCGGTGTCCTCCTGCTGCGGCGTCGTGAAGTAGATCGCGGAGCGGTACTGCGTGCCTATGTCGTTGCCCTGGCGCATGCCCTGGGTGGGGTCGTGGATCTCGAAGAACCGCTTCACCAGGGCGGCGTAGGCCACCACTGACGGGTCGTAGACGATCCTCACCGCCTCGGTGTGACCGGTCCGGCCCGAGCAGACCTCGTCGTACGACGGATGGGGCGTGACCCCGCCCGCGTATCCCACCGATGTCGACCACACGCCGGGCAGCTGCCAGTAGATCTCCTCGGCGCCCCAGAAGCAGCCGAGACCGAAGATCGCGACCTCGTGGCCCTCGGGCACTTCGTCGGTGCGCACGGGTGCGTCCAGCACGACGTGGCGATCGGCCAGAGGGAACGGCGACTCCGCGCGGCCGGGCAGTGCCTCGTCGGCCGAGGGGAGGGTGGTCTTGTGGCGTCCGAACATGGATTCATCCTCGCAAACCGACCCAAGTAGGGTCGTGGCCGTGAGCCAGAAACACGCCAACAAGTCCGGCTTCGAGACGCGTGCGATCCACGCCGGTTACGAGCCCGACCCGATGACCGGTTCGGTGATCCCGCCGATCTACGCGACCTCGACCTACAAGCAGGACGGCGTCGGCGGGCTGCGCGGAGGCTACGAGTACAGCCGCTCCGCCAACCCGACCCGCACCGCCCTCGAGGGCAACATCGCGGCGCTGGAAGAGGGAGAGCGTGGCTTTGCGTTCGCCTCCGGGCTGGCCGCCGAGGACACCCTGGTCCGCGCCACCTGCCGCCCCGGCGACCACGCGGTGATCCCCGACGACGCGTACGGCGGCACCTTCCGGCTCTTCGACAAGGTCGAGCGGGTCTGGGGGCTCGAGCACAGCCCCGCACCGGTTTCCGACGTCGACGCCATCCGGGCGGCGATCCGGCCGGGCGAGACCAAGCTGGTCTGGATCGAGACGCCGACCAACCCGCTGATGAACATCGGCGACATCGAGGCGCTGGCGGGGGTGGCGCACGAGGCCGGAGCGCTGCTGGTGGTCGACAACACCTTCGCGTCGCCGTACCTCCAGCAGCCGCTGTCCCTGGGCGCCGACGTGGTGGTCCACTCGACGACGAAGTACTGCGGCGGCCACTCCGACGTCATCGGCGGCGCGCTCGTCGTGCGCGACCACGACCTGGCCGACCAGCTGACCTTCCATCAGAACGCCATGGGAGGAGTGGCCGGGCCGTTCGACTCCTGGTTGGTGCTGCGCGGCCTGAAGACCCTGGGCATCCGGATGGACCGGCACTGCGACAACGCCGAGCGGATCGTGGCGTTCCTCTCCGGCCACGCGGCCGTCAGCGAGGTCATCTACCCGGGTCTTCCCGAACACCCCGGCCACGACGTCGCCGCGAAGCAGATGAAGCGCTTCGGCGGCATGGTGTCCTTCCGGTGCGCGGGCGGGGAGGAGCGGGCGCTGGCGGTGTGCGAGCGGTCCGAGGTCTTCACCCTCGGTGAGTCCCTCGGCGGGGTGGAGTCCCTGATCGAGCACCCCGGGCGGATGACCCACGCGAGCGTCGCCGGCACCGACCTCGAGGTGCCGGCCGACCTGGTCCGGCTCAGTGTCGGGATCGAGACCGCCGACGACCTGATCGCCGACCTCGACCGTGCCCTGGGTTGATGGGCGGCTCCGCCGCCAGTGCTGACACGGCCATCTGCGTCGACTTCGGCTCCACGTTCACGAAGGCCGCCCTGGTCGACCTCGCAGAAGGACGGATCGTGGCCTCGGCGTCTCATCCGACCACGATCGTCACTGACGTTCTCGACGGGTACGACGCCTGCGCCGCCACCCTGGCTGCCCAGGACCCGCGGGCGGCCGACGCCGAGGTGCTCGCCTGCTCCAGCGCCGGCGGTGGCCTGCGGATCGCCGTGGTCGGCAACGAGGAGCTGGTGACCGCCGAGGCCGGTCGCCGGGTCGCGCTCTCCAGCGGCGGCAAGGTCGTCGGCGTCTTCGTCCCAGGGTGACCACCTGGCAGAGCTCCCGCGCTGCGCACCGGACGTGGTGCTGCTGACCGGTGGCACGGACGGCGGCAACGCCGAGTCCGATCCGCCGGGCTGCCCGAGCCCTGGTCGACAGCGGTTGGAGCGGCCCGGTGGTCGTGGCCGGCAACGTCGACGCCCGCGACGACGTGGGGAGCATCCTCGGCAGCGTCCCGCACGTGCTGGCCGACAACGTGGTGCCGCGGATCGGCGTACTGGAGCCCGAATCGGCGCGAGGGGCGATCCGTGAGATGTTCCTGGCCCACGTGATCGGCGGCAAGCACCTGAGCAAGCGAGCGGATTTCGCACGGCTGGTCCGGGGCGCCACCCCCGACGTGGTCCTCACGGCGGTCGAGCTCCTGGCCCGCGGTCTCGACGCCGAGCATCCCGGTGCCGGCGACGTCGTGGTCGTCGACGTGGGCGGCGCGACCACCGATGTGCACAGCGTGGTGCAGACGGACCCGGAGGACACCGGACTTTCGCGGGAGGTGGTGGCCACCACGCCGGTGACCCGGACCGTCGAGGGCGACCTCGGCATGCGCTGGTCGGCGACCTCCACTGTCCACGAGGCCGGGCGCGGCGACCTGGTGGAGGCGGCGGAGCGTCGGCGCAACGACCCCGACTATCTGCCCGACAACGACCGCGAGAGCGAGATCGACGAAGCCATCGCGGGGGCAGCCGTCGGGCTCGCGCTGCGTCGGCACGCCGGCCGTTCCCGGGTCGTGGTCAGTCCCGAGGGTCGGGTCGTCGAGCGCTCGGGCAAGGACCTGCGCGAGGTGGATCTACTGGTGTGCTCGGGCGGGGTGTTCCGCAACGGTCGACCCGGCGTCGCCGAGCGGACCCTCGACGGCAGCACCGGCGCTGATCTCGAAGGCGGGTGGCAGCTTCCCCGGCAACCCCGGGTCGTGGTCGACCACGACTACGTGCTGGCCGCCGCCGGGCTGCTCGCGGGCCGACACCCGCAGGCGGCGTACCGGCTCGTGACTCGTCTCACATAGCCTGTCGCCGTGAGCAACGAGGGGCGTCTCCGCGCACGGCTGGCCCAGCAGTTCGCCGAGCAGTGGGCGACGGTCCGCGCGGAGCGTCGCGCCAGCCCCGAGCCGGCTCCCATCCCGGTCGGCCCGTCGAACTTCGCGCCCGCCCAGGTTCCCTGGGGCGTCGACCTGGCCGCCGCCTGGGCCTGGCGGTTCCTCGTGATCGTCGCGGCCGGCTACCTCATCGCCCGGGTGCTCGGCTTCTTCGCGGTGATCACGCTGCCGCTCGTCGTCGCCCTGCTGATCGCCGCGCTGGTCACCCCGGTGGTGCGCGGTCTCCACACCGTCGGGGTCCCCCGCCGACTGGCCGCGGCCTTCGTGGTCATCGGGGGTATAGCGTTCATCGCCGCCCTGCTCACCTTCGCCGGGCAGCAGGTTGCCCAAGGCGCGAGCGACCTGGCCGACCAGGTGGTGCAGGGCCTCGACGAGATTCGGGCCTGGCTCCAGACCGGGCCGCTGAACGCGAGCGACTCGCAGATCAACGACGTCATCCAGAGCGCCCAGGACACCATCACCGAACAGTCGCAGGACGGAGAGGCCCTCAGCCAGGTCACCGAGTTCGGTACGGCGGTCGGACACGTGGTCGCCGGCTTCTTCATCGTGCTGTTCTCCACGTTCTTCTTCCTCGCCGACGGCGAACGCATCTGGGCCTGGCTGGTCCGCCTGGCCCCCCGCGCCGCCCGCGAGCACGTCGACGGATCCGGACGGGTCGCCTGGGTCTCGCTCACCCAGTTCGTTCGGGCCACCGTGCTCGTCGCCGCGGTGGACGCCATCGGCATCATGATCGTGGCGGCGGTCCTCGGCGTGCCGTTCGTGCTGGCGATCGGCGTGCTCGTCTTCCTCGGCGCGTTCATACCGATGATCGGCGCCACGATCGCCGGGATCGTGGCGATCCTGGTCGCGCTCGTCGCCCAGGGGCCGATCACCGCGCTGCTGATGCTCGCGGGTGTGATCGGGGTCCAGCAGCTCGAGGGGCACGTGCTGCAGCCGTTCCTGATGGGACGTTTCGTCCGGGTCCATCCCCTCGGCGTGATCGTGGCCATCGGCTGCGGCGTGCTGGTCGCCGGGATCGCGGGCGCCCTGGTCGCCGTCCCGTTGGCCGCCGCCGGCAATGCGGTCGTCCAACACCTCGCCGGCGACACCGAGGTCGGGGAGGACGACCCCGACGAGGCCCTCGACGAGGACATCGACGAGGTCGATGCCGACGCCCCACCGCTCCCAGCGGAAGCAACGCCTCCATCGGAAGGGCCGCGCCGGTCAGGAGGAGGGGCCAGTGACTGAAGTGCCGCGCGTGACGCTGGCCGACATCGAGGCCGCCGCCGAGCTGCTGCAGGGGGTCGCGATCCGGACCCCGATGGAGGACTCGCGGTGGCTGTCCTCGCTCGCCGGCGGCCCGGTCGCCCTCAAGTGCGAGAACCTCCAGCGCACCGGGTCCTTCAAGATCCGCGGGGCCTACCTCCGGATCTCCCGGCTCTCCGAGGCCGAGCGGGCCAATGGTGTCGTGGCCGCCTCGGCGGGCAACCACGCCCAGGGCGTCGCCCTCGCCGCCCAGCTGCTCGGCATCAAGTCGACCGTGTTCATGCCCGAGGGGGCGCCGATCCCCAAGGAGAAGGCGACCCGGGCGTACGGCGCCGACGTGGTCTTCGAGCCAGGACACCTGGAGCATGCGCTGGCCGCCGCGAAGGCGTTCGCCGAGGAGACCGGTGCGGTGCTGATCCACCCCTTCGACCACGTCGACATCGTGACCGGGCAGGGCACCGCCGGCCTCGAGATCCTCGAGCAGGCTCCCGACGTGCAGACCCTGCTCGTTCCCACCGGCGGCGGTGGGTTGCTGGCCGGGATCGCGATCGCGGTCAAGGCGACCCGGCCCGAGGTCCGCGTCATCGGGGTGCAGGCCGAGGGCGCCGCGGCCTATCCCGCATCGCTGGAGGCCGGCGCACCCGTGCGCCTGGACTCGATGAAGACCATGGCCGACGGCATCGCCGTGGGCCTGCCCGGGGAGATCACCTTCGCCGCCGTCCAGGAGTACGTCGACGACATCGTCACCGTGTCCGAGGAGTCCATGTCACGAGCGCTCCTGGCGCTGGTCGAACGGGCGAAGATGATCGTCGAACCCGCCGGCGCGGCCGCCGTCGCGGCTCTCCTCGACGACCCCACGGCGTACTCCACGCCCTCGGTCGCGGTGCTGTCGGGCGGCAACATCGACCCGCTGCTCCTCGGCAAGGTGATCCGCCACGGCCTGGCCGCGGCGGGCCGCTACCTCTACCTGCGGGTGTGCATCCCCGACCTGCCCGGCGGCCTCGCGAGGCTGCTGGCGGAGGTGGGGGAGACGGGCGGCAACGTGCTCGACGTGACGCACGAACGGATCTCGCCCGCTGCTGCACCTCGACGAGGTCGAGGTGCGGATCCAGATGGAGACCCGCGGCGAACCGCATGCCGAGCAGGTCCTCGCCCGGCTGCGCGAGCGGGGCTACCGCATCTTCGAGTGATCGAAGTCAGGCCTTGTAGGGCACCGCGTCCAGGATCTCGACCCGCTGCTCGCTGCCGTTGGGCGCGGTGTAGCTGACCGTGTCGCCCTTGCGGGAGCCGAGGATCGCCGAGCCCATCGCCGACTGCGGCGAGTAGACCGTCAAACCCTCAGGCTCGATCTCGCGCGCACCGAGCAGGAACTTCTCGGCCTCGTCGTCGCCATCGCCGGCGAACTTGTAGGTCACCACCATGCCTGGCTCGACGATGCCGTCGTCCGGAGGAGTCTCGCCGACCTCGGCGTTGCGCAGCATGCTCTCGAGCTGACGGATCCGGGCCTCGATCTTGCCCTGCTCGTCCTTCGCGGCGTGGTAAGCGCCGTTCTCCTTCAGGTCGCCCTCGTCGCGCGCGGAGCTGATCCGGTCGATGACCTCCTGCCGGCGAGGACCCTTGAGGTCCTCGAGCTCGGCGTGGAGCTTGTCGTAGGCGTCCTGGGTCAGCCAGACAGTGCTCTGCTCGCTCGACTGCGTCATTGATTCTCCTGCGGTGAGGTGATGGGTATGACGTGTCACACCCACGTGCTCGTTGGGGTTCGGGTGGTCCGTGCCGGCTCACGACCGGTGTGGCCCGGTCGGCCTGGCGGGCCGGGTATCGGACCAGCCTAACAACTCGGGGCCACCGATGCAGATCGGCGGAGTCAGCGCGGACGCTGCTGGTCCGCCGTGGTGCAGCCGACCGCCTCCACGCTGGTCGCCCGGCGCTCGGTGCGGATCTGGCGTTCGAGCACGTTGCCGTCCTCGAGATCGGCGGCGCGCACGTCGAAGTGCAGCTCGCCGACGACCGTGTGGTCCTCCGCGATCGCGCGCAGCAGGCAGGTCGCGACGACGTTGCTGTCGTCGATCCGTACGTCGACCCGAGCCGTCACCTGGTGCTCGTCATCGACGGTGAAGCCCACCAGGTCGGAGGTGGCGTCCGGGTTTCCGTGCGCCAGCGCCGTCCAGGCCAGCCATCCCAGGAATGCCGCAGCCACCACGACGACCCCCGCGACCAGGGCGCGACGCGCGACCGGTGACGGGCTGCCGTACCTCTCGGTCAGGCTGTCCTGCTGGCTCACCCCCTCATCCTTCCTCCTAGACTCGCGCCATGCCGCAGCACCCCCGCTCCAGCGCCGCCGATCGCCCGCGTGCGGGCTACCGACTGATGCACGTGCACGCCCACCCCGACGACGAGTCGAGCAAGGGAGCCGCCTCCACCGCGAGGTACGTCGCCGAGGGCGTCGACGTCCACGTCGTCACGTGCACCGGCGGGGAGCGCGGGTCGATCCTCAACCCCAAGATGGAGCGCCCCGACATCGAGGCCAACATCACCGAGGTGCGTCGCCAGGAGATGGAGCGGGCCCGCGACATCCTCGGGGTCCGGCAGGACTGGCTCGGCTTCGTCGACTCCGGCTGGCCGGAGGGGGACCCCAAGCCGCCGCTGCCGGAAGGGTGCTTCGCGACCCTGCCGGTGGAGGAGGCGGCGGCCCCGCTCGTGCGGCTGATGCGCAGCTTCCGGCCGCACGTCGTGACGACGTACGACGAGCGCGGTGGTTACCCCCACCCCGACCACGTGATGTGCCACAAGGTGTCCGTGGCGGCGTTCGAGGCGGCCGGCGATCCCGACCGCTACCCCGAGCTGGGGGAGCCGTGGCAGCCGCTCAAGCTCTACTACCACCACGGCTTCAACCGTCCCCGGACCCAGGCGCTGCACGACGAGATGCTGCGGCACGGCCTCGAGTCGCCCTACGTCGAGCGGCTCGAGAAGTGGGAGCCCGAGCCGGAGTGGGACGCCCGGATCACCACGAAGGTGCCGTGCTCCGACTACTTCGGGGTGCGCGACCAGGCGCTGATGGCGCACGCCACGCAGATCGACCCGGACGGGCCGTGGTTCGCGATCCCGCACGAGATCCAGGCGGCCGTGTGGCCCACGGAGGACTTCGAGCTGGTGGTCAGCCACGTCGAGTCCCCGACCCCCGAGGACGACCTCTTCGCCGGCATCCCCCGTCCGGACGGGCAGCACCCCGCCTGACAGGATGTCGGCATGGCGCTCCCCGACCTCGTCACGCTCCTCGCCGACCAGGCTCCCGAGCCCGAGGACGTCACCGCGGGCTGGACCGCCCTCGTGGTCTTCCTGCTGCTGATCGCGGCCGTGGTGTTCCTCGGGTTCAGCCTGGTCAAGCAGCTGCGCAAGGCGCAGGCGGCCAAGGACGCCGGGGTCTACGACGATCCCGAGGAGCCCGACGAGGCTTCAGGGACGCCGTAGCCGCACCAGGCAGTCGTACGCCGTCCGCTCCGCCTCGCCCCCGTGCTCGTCGGAGACGGACACGTTCCGCTCCACCCGCTCGGCGCGGACGACCTCGACGTCCTCGTCGGCCAGGTCCGACAGCACGTCCTCGGCGGTGAGCAGCACGCTCTCGTCCTGCGGCCCGCCGGTGCCCTCGGTGAGGTTGGTGGTGTCGTGGCAGACCAGCAGGAACGTGCCACCTGACCGCAGGGCGCCGAAGCCGCGGCGTACCGCCTCGCGACGCTCGGTCGCGGGCAGCTGGAGGTAGGCGATCACGACCAGGTCGTAGGAGTCCGCCCGGTTCCAGGTCGTCGCGTCGGCGCAGATCCACTCGACGTCCACGTCCCCGGCCAGGGTGCGGCCCTTGTCGAGCGCCACCTGCGAGAAGTCCACGGCAGTGACGTCCCAGCCCCGCCGGGCCAGCCAGATCGCGTTCCGGCCCTCGCCGGCGGCCAGGTCCAGCGCCTGGCCGGGCGGCAAGCCGGCGCACTCGGCCTCGACGAACTGGTTCGGCCCGACCGACCACACCAGCTCGCTGGCGGCGTACCGCTCGTCCCAGGCGTTCGCGTCCACACCCGCGATTGAAGCAAACGCCGCCTGAAAGTGGGGCGGCCCCCGCTAGCGTGCACCTCGTGGATGTCAGTGGGTTCGGCCGGATGCCCGATGGGCGGGAGGTGCACCGCATCATCCTGGGGGCGGCCCCTGGTCCGGTCGTCCACCTGATCACCCTGGGCGCAGGTGTCCACCGGCTCGAGGTGACCTGCGGTGACGGCCTGCGGCGGAACGTGGTCCTGGGCCACGCGACGGTGGCTGACCGGCTGGCGTCCAGTGACTACCTGGGCGGAACGATCGGTCGCTACGCCAATCGCATCGCCGGTGGCCGCTTCCGGCTCGGCGACCGCGAGGTCCAGCTGCAGACGCACGACCGTGGCAACTCACTGCACGGAGGACCCGACGGCTTCGACCGTCGGCTGTGGGAACTGGTGGACGCAGACAACGACCACGCGCACCTCCGTCTGGTCAGCCCGGACGGCGACATGGGATTCCCCGGCACCGTGGAGGCGAACGTGGACTACCGGGTGGAGGGTGACTCGGTGACGGTGCGCCTCGAGGCGGTGACCGACCAGCCGACCCTCGTGAACCTCACGAACCACGCCTACTTCAACCTGGACGGCGAGGACGCGGGCACGATCGACCACCACACGCTGACGATCCATGCCGACGACTACACCCCCGTCGATGGCAGCGGCATCCCCACAGGCGGCCACGAGGCCGTCGACGGAACCCCGTTCGACTTCAGGTCGCCCACCGCCATCGGACCGGCGGTGCGGCGACGCCACCCGCAGGTCGAGCTCGCCCGCGGCGTCGACCACAACTTCGTGATCCGCGGTCGTGGCCTGCGCACCGCGGCCGTCCTCGAGTCGTCCAGGACCGCGACGCGTCTCGACGTGCGCACCGACCAGCCGGGCCTGCAGGTCTACACGGGCAACTTCCTCGATGGCGCCCGGCCCTCGATCAGCGGTGGGCTCTACCGACAGGGCGACGGCCTCGCCCTGGAGCCCCAGCTATTTCCCGACTCACCACACCACCCGGAGTGGCCCTCGCCCGTCCTGGAGCCCGGCGACCGCTACGTCGCCTCGCTCGGGTGGACGTTCGTTAGCGTGGGTGAATGACGAACCGACTGGCGGACGCCACGTCGCCGTACCTCCTCCAGCACGCCGACAACCCGGTCGACTGGTGGGAGTGGGGCGAGGAGGCCTTCGCGGAGGCGCGCACACGTGGGGTGCCCGTGCTGCTCAGCGTCGGGTACGCCGCCTGCCACTGGTGCCACGTGATGGCACACGAATCCTTCGAGGACGACGCGACTGCGGCCTACCTCAACGAGCACTTCGTCAGCATCAAGGTCGATCGCGAGGAGCGGCCCGACGTCGACGCGGTCTACATGGACGCCACGACCGCGATGACCGGGCACGGCGGGTGGCCGATGACGTGCGTGCTCGACCACGACGGCAACCCGTTCTTCGCCGGCACCTACTTCCCCGACCAGCCGCGGCACGGGCAGCCGGCGTTCCGTCAGGTGCTCGAGGCACTGGCCGACGCCTGGCACAACCGTGGCGACGACGTACGCCGCGTGACCGGCAACCTGCGCGACCACCTGCGTCGCCAGGCCTCCCTGCCCTCGGGAAGCCTCGACCGTGAGGTGCTCGACGGGGCGGTCGCGCTGCTCGAGCAGGAGTACGACGCCGAGCGCGGCGGCTTCGGAGGCGCCCCGAAGTTCCCGCCGTCCATGGTGCTGGAGTTCCTGCTCCGGCACGGCTCCGAGCGTGCCCTGGCGATGGCGGCCGGGACCTTGGAGGCGATGGCCCGGGGCGGGATCCACGACCAGCTCGGCGGCGGCTTCGCCCGCTACAGCGTCGACGCCGACTGGGTGGTGCCGCACTTCGAGAAGATGCTCTACGACAACGCCCTGCTGCTGCGGGTCTACGCCGAGTGGAGCACCGACGTCGGGGTCTGGGCGGCCGAGGGCATCGCCGACTTCATGCTCGGGGAGCTCCGGACACCCGAGGGCGGCTTCGCCTCCGCCCTCGACGCAGACTCCGAGGGCGCCGAGGGCACCTTCTACGTCTGGACACCGCAGCAGCTGGTCGAGGTGCTCGGGCCTGACGACGGGCCGTGGGCGGCCGACCTGCTGTCGGTGACCGACGCCGGAACGTTCGAGCACGGCACCTCCACCCTGCAGCTGCGCGAGGACCCCGACGACCTGGAGCGGTGGTTCGACTGCCAGAGGCGGCTGCGCGAGGCACGCGAGCAGCGCGAGCGACCCGCCCGCGACGACAAGGTGGTCGCGGCCTGGAACGGCCTGGCCATCAGCGGTCTCTGCGTCGCCGGCACCCGGCTGGGGCTCACCGCGTACGTCGACGCCGCGGTCGCGGCCGGAGAGCTGCTCCTGCAGACCCACCTCGTCGACGGGCAGACTTCGGCGGGTCTCCCGGGACGGGGTTGTCGGCTCGCCGGCTGGGGTGCTGGAGGACTACGGCTGCGTCGCCACGGGCTTCCTCGACCTCGTCCAGGCCACCGGTGACGCCCGGTGGCTCGACCCGGCCGGCGACCTGCTCGACGTCGCCCTCGACCACTTCCGGGCCGACGACGGCGGTTTCCACGACACCGCCGACGACGCCGAGGCGCTGGTGGCGCGGCCGCGCGACCCCTCCGACAACGCCAGCCCCTCCGGGCTGTCCGCGACGGTGCACGCGCTGGCGACGTACGCCGCGCTCACCGGCTCCGGGCGGCACCGGCAGGCCGCCGAGGAGGCGCTGGCGACGACCCGGGCGCTGGCCGAGCGGGCGCCCCGGTTCGCCGGCTGGTCGCTCGCCGCAGCCGAGGCCATGCTCGACGGACCGCTCGAGATCGCGGTCGTCGGGACCGCCGGGCCGGAGCGCGACGCGCTCGAGGACCGGGCCCGCCGGGTGCCGGGCGCGGTGGTCGTCGTCAGCGACGGGCCGCGCGACGACATCCCGCTGCTGACCGGGCGGACCACGGTGGACGGCCGACCGGCGGCGTACGTCTGCCGGCACCAGGTGTGCGAGCGCCCGGTGACCGATCCCGCTGACCTCCAGGCTGGAACCGCGCCGGACGAGGGGGAGCCCAGATGACCGACCAGGAGCAGACCAAGCCGTCCACCCCCGCGGGTGGCACCGATCCCGCTGCGCGGCTCCCGCACCAGCACGACCTGGGTCGCTGTGATCGGGCTGGTCGTGCTGCTGCTCCTGCTCGTGATCTTCATCGGCCAGAACACCCAGGACGTCCAGGTCGCCTTCTTCGGCTGGTCCGGCCAGGCGCCGCTGGCCGTCGCGCTCCTGATCGCCGCCACCAGCGGGCATGATCTGGCCGTCATCGCCGGCGCCCTGCGGATCCTGCAGCTGCGGCGCCGGGTCCGGCGCGTGCGCTGATCGATCGCCGGCGCTAGCGCGGGCGCCGGTACCGGTGGAACGCGTAGCCGATCATCGCGGCGCAGATGAGCCCGGACACGATCAGCGTGACCCCCGCCGCCCAGCCGCCCATCAGCCACCAACGGTCGTCGATCGGCCACCAGCCCGGGGCCGGCGGCCGAATGCCCCACACGATGCCGGCGCCGATCAGCCAGAGGACACCGAACATCGACAGCAGGATCCGCGGCCAGGTCTGGACTCCGTCGGCGGCGGCCTTGAAGGCGCGCTCCTTGACCGGCTCCACCCGCCGCTCGGCCCAGGCGTACTGCTGGGAGAGCAGGACGAGGCCGGCGAAGAGCGCGAGCAGCCCGGGCCCGGGCAGCACCAGCGCCGCGATGCCGCCGATCACCAGCGCCCAGCCCAGCACCTCGAGGAAGACCCGCCTGACCGCGCGCATGCGGGCGGGTCAGCGCAGCGAGTAGGTCGCCAGCGAGACGCCGACGTAGTGGGTGACGAAGGCGAGGATCGTGAACGTGTGGAAGACCTCGTGGAAGCCGAACCAGGTCGGCCACGGGTCGGGCCGCCGGAAGCCGTAGACCACGCCGCCGAGGGTGTAGAAGATGCCGCCGGCCGCCACCAGCACGAGCGCGGTGACGCCGGTGCCGACGCCCGATCCGGGAGACCCCGTCCACGAACTGCGGGAGGAAGAACACCGCGGCCCAGCCCAGCGCGAAGTAGATCGGGACGTGGAGCCAGCGCGGGGCGTCGACCCAGAACACGCGGAACAGGACGCCGAGGACCGCACCGGTCCACACCGTCGCCAGCAGCACGACCTGGGCGGTGCCGTCGAGGAAGATCAGGGTGAACGGGGTGTAGGACCCGGCGATCAGGAGGAAGATGTTGGAGTGGTCGAACCTGCGCAGCAGCGTCCAGGTGCGCGGCGACCAGGTGCCGCGGTGGTAGATCGCGGAGACGGTGAACAGGATCAGGGCCGAGGCCACGAACACGCTCGAGCCGATCCGGGTCGTCTCGGTCGGGGAGAGGGCGATCAGCACGATCCCGGCGGCGACCGTGAGGGGGACGATCCCGAGGTGCAGCCAGCCCCGGAGCTTCGGCTTGACCTCGGCGAGCGACTCGGTGACGTTGTCGACGACGTGGTCGAAGCCGGAGCGGATCGCGTCGTTCATCGCCTCAGAACCTACCCGAGAGGGCGTGACCGGAAACCTCAACGCGTCGCAGGTCACCCGATCTTCCGGCCGGGGGACCGGCAGTAGCATCGGAGGCGTGACGGACTGGAAGAGCGGGATCCGACGAATGCTCTATCCCGCGTACGAGTCCCGCATGGTCAAGGCCCTCCCGGCCGACCAGATCCCCCAGCACGTGGGCGTCATGCTCGACGGCAACCGGCGCTGGGCGAGGGCCGTCGGCGCCGACACGGCGCACGGCTACCAGGCCGGCGCCGCCAACATCGAGCCCCTGCTCGACTGGTGCGAGGAGGTCGGCGTCAAGGTCGTCACTCTCTGGCTGCTGTCCACCGACAACCTCAACCGACCGCCCGACCAGCTCGCCGGACTGCTGTCGATCATCGAGGGAGCCGTGGCCACGCTCGCCGAGGCCGGCCGCTGGCGGCTGCACCCCGTCGGCGCCCTGGACCTGCTGCCGGCTCCCACCGCGGCCAAGCTCAAGGCCGCCGCCGACGCCACCCAGGACGCCCCGGGGCTGCTCGTCAACATCGCGGTCGGGTACGGCGGCCGCCGCGAGATCGCGGACGCCGTGCGGTCGCTCCTCCAGGAGCAGGCCAGCAAGGGGATGACCCTGGAGGAGCTCGCCGAGGTGATCGACGTCGAGCACATCGCCGAGCACCTCTACACCAAGGGCCAGCCCGACCCCGACCTGGTGATCCGCACGTCCGGCGAGCAGCGGCTCGGCGGGTTCCTGCTCTGGCAGAGCGCGCACAGCGAGTTCTACTTCTGCGAGGCCTACTGGCCCGACTTCCGCCGGGTCGACTTCCTGCGCGCCATCCGGGCCTACGCCCAGCGGGAGCGCCGGTTCGGTTCCTGAGGCGGCAGGGCGGTAGCCGTGAACCGGTCACCCGCCCGTCACCCCACGTTCGGGCGTGTCGAGGGGGTAGCCGGGCCGGAGCGGCGTACTTTCCGTCGTAACGACGAGTGGGGAAGCTCGTCGGAACGGGAGGTGTCACATCGTGCCGTCGAAGTCCCAAGCCACCAGCGCCGCCACACCGTCCGCTCGCACGTTCGTGCTCGACACGAGCGTCCTGCTGGCCGACCCCGGTGCGCTGAGGCGGTTCCACGAGCACGAGGTGGTGCTGCCTGTCGTGGTCATCACCGAGCTCGAGGGCAAGCGGCACCACCCGGAGCTGGGATTCTTCGCGCGGTCGGCGTTGCGCATGCTCGACGAGCTGAGGATCACCCACGGCCGCCTCGACGAGCCGGTGCCGGTGGGCGACGAGGGCGGGTCGATCCGGGTCGAGCTCAACCACACCGACGCCGACTCGCTGCCGTCCGGCTTCCGGCTCGGCGACAACGACACCCGGATCCTCGCGGTCGCGCGCAACCTCGCCAACGAGGGTCATGCGGTCACCCTGGTCTCCAAGGACCTGCCGCTGCGGATCAAGGCGTCGGCGGTCGGCCTCGACGCCGAGGAGTACCGCGCCGAAGCCGATCAGTGACTCCGACACGGGCTACACCGGCATGGCCGAGATCGACGTCACCTCGGGCGACCTCGACGAGCTGTACGACGCCGGCCGCCTCGACCTCGAGGCCGCCCGTGACCTGCCGTGCCACAACGGCCTGGTGCTCCTCTCCGACCGGGGGACCGCGCTGGGGCGGGTCGGACCCGACAAGCAGGTCCACCTCGTCCGCGGCGACCGCGACGCGTTCGGAATCCACGGGCGGTCGGCCGAGCAGCGGGTCGCCCTCGAGATGCTGCTCGACCCGGAGGTCGGCATCGTCTCCCTCGGCGGCCGCGCCGGCACCGGCAAGTCCGCGCTGGCCCTGTGCGCCGGGCTCGAGGCGGTCATGGAGCGGCGCCAGCACAAGAAGGTCGTGGTGTTCCGCCCGCTGTTCGCGGTCGGTGGCCAGGAGCTGGGCTACCTGCCCGGCTCGGAGTCGGAGAAGATGTCGCCCTGGGCGCAGGCGGTCTTCGACACCCTCGGTGCCCTGACCTCTCCCGACGTGATCGACGAGGTGCTCGACCGCGGGCATGCTCGAGGTCCTGCCGCTCACCCACATCCGGGGCCGGTCGCTCCACGACGCGTTCGTGATCGTCGACGAGGCACAGTCCCTGGAGCGCAACGTCCTGCTGACCGTGCTGTCGCGGATCGGTGCCAACTCCAAGGTGGTGCTCACCCACGACGTCGCCCAGCGCGACAACCTGCGGGTGGGCCGCCACGACGGGATCGTGGCGGTGGTCGAGAAGCTCAAGGGCCACCCGTTGTTCGCGCACGTCACGCTCACCCGCTCCGAGCGCTCGCCGATCGCAGCCCTGGTCACCGAGATGCTGGAGAACGTCACGCTCTGACCTGGTGCGAGCAGGCCTGGTGTGAGCAGGCTCGCGCCCACAGGTGCCGCCGTCGGCTTGCGTGCCTGCGCGGTGTCCTGCATGGTGGCTCCTGCACGTGAACTGGGTGTTTCCCCGGGCCGGTTCCGACGAACCACGTCCCGCCACCCGCGCCGTCTACCCCCGCGAGTACTTCTGTATGCCTCACACATCTGGCAAGCACGTCCCAAAGCACCGCAAGTCCCGCTCGTCAGTCGTCGCCAACCGCGCCCCCCGCAGGGTGCTGCGCAACACGGTGATGCTGTCGTCGGTCGCTGCCGCGGCGACCGCCGGTGTCGTGACGACCGGAGTCGCCTCGAGCCCCGGCGGCGCTGAGCACCGCCGTCCAAGCGCCTCACGGAGCCGGAGCAGACGGCCGAGCCGACCGACGAGCGCACTGAGGTCCTCCGGGCCTCCACGCCGCTCTCGCGGTCCGAGGGCCGCAAGGATGCCGACCGCACCAAGGAGCGGACCCGCAGCAGCGACGAGAACCAGTCCGAGGACGACTTCAGCGATGCGGATCCTCGCGACATCGGCCTCGCCCTGCTCCCGGAGTACGGCTTCTCCACCGACCAGTTCTCCTGCCTCGACGCCCTCTACGTCAGCGAGAGCGACTGGCGGGTGGACGCCGACAACCCCACGTCGTCCGCCTACGGGATCCCGCAGGCACTGACCTCGATGCACGACCTGCCCCCCGGCTACATGACCTCCGCGGAGGTGCAGATCCGCTGGGGCCTGGAGTACATCCAGGACTCCTACGGCTCGCCGTGCAGCGCCTGGGAGTTCAAGCAGAGCAACAACTGGTACTGAGCCCTCAGGGGTGGGTCATCGACGCCAGGTCGAGGGCCTCGTCCAGCTGCTCCTCGGTGAGTTCCCCACGCTCGACGAACCCCATCGCGATCACGGTCTCCCGGATCGTGGCGCCGTCGGCCAGGGCCCGCTTGGCGACCTTGGCGGCGTTCTCGTAGCCGATGTAGCGGTTGAGCGGGGTCACCACCGAGGGCGAGGACGCGGCGTAGTCGCGCATCCGCTCGGCGTTGGCGGTGATGCCGTCGACGCAGCGCTCGGCCAGGAGGGTGCTCGACGTCGACAGCAGGCGGATCGACTCCAGCACGTTGCGGGCGATCACCGGCAGCATCACGTTGAGCTCGAAGTTGCCGCTCGCACCGGCCCACGCCACGGTGGCGTCGTTGCCGACCACCTGCGCAGCACACCATCAAGCGTGGCCTCCGGGAGCACCGGGTTGACCTTGCCGGGCATGATGCTCGACCCGGGCTGCAGGTCGGGCAGGTGGATCTCGGCCAGACCGGTGGTCGGGCCGCTCGACATCCAGCGCAGGTCGTTGCAGATCTTGGTCACGCCCACCGCGATCGTGCGCAGCACGCCACTGAGCTCCACCAGCGAGTCACGGGTGCCCTGGGCCTCGAAGTGGTCGCGGGCCTCGGTGAACTCCTGGCCGGTCGACGACGGCCAGCTCCTCGATCACCCGCGCCGCGAACCCGGGCGGAGTGTTGATGCCGGTGCCGACCGCGGTGCCGCCGAGCGGCAGCTCCCGCACCCGGGGGAGTACGCCGTCGAGCCGCTCCCTCGCGTAGCGCAGGGTGGCGGCGTACCCGCCGAACTCCTGCCCGAGCATCACCGGGGTGGCGTCCATGAGGTGCGTACGGCCCGACTTCACCAGCTCGGCGAACTCCTCGGCCTTGCCCTCGAGACTGCGCTGCAGGGTGGCCAGGGCAGGCATCAGGCTGGTCGACGACCGCGAGCGTGGCCGCGACGTGGATCGAGGTGGGAAAGGTGTCGTTGCTGGACTGGCTGGCGTTGACGTGGTCGTTGGGGTGGACCTCCCCGCCGTCGGCGGCCGACGACGCCGGCGATGACCTCGTTCATGTTCATGTTCGAGCTGGTGCCCGACCCGGTCTGGAACACGTCGATCGGGAACTGGTCGTCGTAGTCGCCGTCGGCGACCCGGCGAGCCGCCGCCGCGATGGCGTCGGCCTGCTGCTGGGTGATCACCTCGAGCTCGCCGTTGACCTTGGCGGCGGCACCCTTGATCAGCGCGAGGGCACGGACGTGGCTCGACTCGAGCGGAGTCCCGCTGATCGGGAAGTTCTCGACCGCGCGCTGGGTCTGGGCCCGCCAGAGGGCGTCGGCCGGGACCCGGACCTCGCCGAGGGAGTCGTGTTCGATGCGGTACTCCTGCTGTTCGCTCACTCCGCAGAGGCTACTGCGCCGACACGTGCGACGTGCAGCCAGTACTTCTCGTCGCGGCCCTGCAGGCTGACGTCGTACCCCGTGGTCTCGGCGTCGCCGAACACCTTCTCCAGGGTGGCCTCCAGCTCGGGCGACGCGTCCGCGGACCAGATCGCCACGGCACCGCCGGGACGCAGCATCCGCCGCACTTCGGTGAGGAACGCCGGCTGGTAGAGCGCGGCGTTGTGCTCGTGCACCAGGTGGTCGGGACCGTTGTCGACGTCGAGCAGCACCAGGTCGTACGACGCGTCGGACGCCTCACCGACCGCGGCCGCGATGTCGGCCACGACCGGGTTGGCCCGCGCGTCGGCCAGCATCGCCGGGCCGTGCGGGATCGTCCCGTCCCGCATCCACTCCACCAGTGCCGGCTCGATCTCGACCACCGAGCAACGCTCGACCCGCTGGTCGGCCAGCACCTGGTGCATCGTGTAGCCGAGCCCGAGGCCGCCGACGAGCACGTCGCGCGGCTCCGGCACCAGGTCGAGCGCCGCGTTGGCGAGCGCCTCCTCGGAGCTGGTCTCGAGGGTGTCCATGACGAACACACCGTTCGCCCGCAGCTCGAGCGCAGTCGGTCCGCCGTGCTCCTGCCGCTCGCGCAGCACCAGCTCGCCGCGGTCGGACTCCGCGCGTGCGATCTCGGTGTACTCCATGCGGCCCATCATCTCCTCCAGGCGGCGGCTGCCCGCTTGCGGGCGGCGGGCACAATCGGACCATGATCCGCTGGGTCGCGATCTCGTTGCTCGTGCTGGTGGGGGGTTGCGCAGAGAACGCACCGGAGCCGGCGTCCGAGGCCGCGGCTTCCGAGACCTCAGAGGCGCCCGCGACCGAATCCCCCAGGGAGCCGGAGGCGACGTCCCCGACGTCGGCGCGGCCGGGTACCCGGATCACCGTCCGCCCCAGCGACTTCGGGCCGATGCTGTTCGACGCCCGCGGCCAGGCGATCTATCTCTTCGACCGCGAGACCACCCGGAAGCCGCGCTGCTACGACGCCTGCGCCGAGGCGTGGCCACCGGTGCTCACCGAGGGTGATCCTGTCGCGATCGGCGCCACGCAACGCGGGATGCTCGGGACCACGCGACGCTCCGACGGCACGGTGCAGGTGACCTACGGCGGGCACCCGCTCTACTTCTACGCCCACGAGAAACCCGGTCAGGTCCTTTGCCACAACGTGGAGGAGTACGGCGGGCGGTGGCTGGTCGTGACTCCGGACGGGGAGGCCGCGCCCCACTGAGACGCGGTGCCAGAGGGTCAGTCGAAGATCTCGCTGAGCCAGCTCTCCTTGCGCTTGCGCGGATGGCCCTGCTGGTATCCCGTCTGGTAACCGTGGTCGCGCTGCTGGTACTGCTGCTGAGGCGGCGGCGCTGGAGGAGCGGCCTGGGCGTAGGACCGCTCGATGATCTTGTCGAGCTCGCCGCGGTCCAGCCACACGCCGCGGCAGGTGGGGCAGTAGTCGATCTCGATGCCACTGCGCTCGCTCATCACGAGTGTGGCTCCGTCTGTGGGGCACTCCATGTCGGACTCCTGTCGTTTTCGTACTCAACGTACGAGGTGGGGCGAAGCCCACGCACGTCAGGCGGTGAGGGCGTTGCCGAGGAACACCAGCGTGGCGAAGCTGCCGGCCAGCGCCCCGCCGTAACACAGCAGCGCGACCAGGCCCTTGTGCTTGACCTGAAGTCCGTCATAGAGCGTGTAGCGGAACCGGTGGGCGGCGTGGATCAGGATCACCGGGAAGACGCCCAGCAGGACCAGGAAGGTCAGCGGGTGGCCGACCACGGCGGCGAGCTGGTCGTAGTCGGGCGTGTCGATCCAGCCCAGCGGGAACGCGAGCGCGAACAGGAAGGCCAGCACCGGCAGGAACACCGCGGCCATCACGCCGCCCCCGCTGAACGCCAGCCAGAGGAAGGGATAGATGCGGAACTTCATCCGTGGGCTGGTCATCGGGTCACCAGCCAGAACACGAAGGCAGACACGACGGCCAGGCCGGCGTACTGCGCGCCGATGATCGCGGCCGCCGGAACCCGTCGCCCGCGCAGGCTGACGACCATCGCCTGCGGCGTGAGCGAGAACCACGTGACGGTGTGCAGGAGCACGAACCCGAACGCGACCACGTTCAGCGCCACGAGCCACGGCGAGGAGGCCCAGTCGAGGAAGTCGGCGTACGCCGCCTCGCCGCGTCCGACCGCGCGGATCAGGAGCAGCAGGTAGAGCACCAGCCAGGCGATGAACAGGCTGCTCAGCTCGCGCATCACGAACAGGAAGTAGCTGCGCTTGCGGGTCCACCACCAGACCGAGATCGGCCGCCGGTAGAGCAGGTCGCTCGTCTCGCTCATCCCTGCAGCGCCCTCGGAAGCAGGAACGCCTTGATCGACTGCTGGGCGGCCTTCAGCTTGTAGCGCTGGATGGCGCCGGCGGGGTCGACGTGCTTGGGACAGACCCGGGTGCACTCACCGACGAACGTGCAGCCGTAGACGCCCTCGTGCTCGATCAGCACGTCGAGCCGCTCGCGGGCGCCCTGGTCACGGGAGTCGAGGTCATAGCGCTCGGCGAGGGCGATCGCGGCGGGTCCGACGAAGTCCGGGTCGAGCCCGTAGACCGGGCACGCGGCGTAGCAGAGCATGCAGTTGATGCACATGCTGAACTGCTTGTAGGCGTCAAGCTCCTCCGGCGTCTGGAGATACTCGCCGTCGTCCACCGACTGCTCCTCGTCACGGATGATCCATGGCTTGACCCGGGGGAGCTTCTCCATGAAGTCCTCGATGTCGACGACCAGGTCACGCGCGATCGGGAAGTTGCCGAGCGGCTCCACCCGGATCGGGCCGGGCGCGTAGTCGGACAGGAAGGTCGCACAACTCAGCCGGGGCTCGCCCTCGACGTTCATGCCGCAGCTGCCGCAGATGCCCATTCGGCACGACCAGCGGAACGCCAGGGTCGTGTCGAGATCGCTCTTGACGTGGTTGAGCGCGTCGAGGACGGTCCACTCCTCCCGCAGCGGCACGTCGTAGTCCTGCCACGACGGCTCCAGGTCCTTGTCCGGCCGGTAGCGGGTCACCCGCAGGCTGATCTGGTCGTCCATGCGTCACCTCCCGTAGACCCGCTCGCCCGGCGGCCACCGGGTGATCGTCACCGGCAGCTTTTCCACCCGCGGGGTGCCGTCGTCGTCGCGGTGGTTGAGCTGGTGGACCAGGAACCGCTCGTCATCGCGGGCGGGGAAGTCCGTGCGCTGGTGGGCGCCGCGCGACTCCTCGCGCTGCAGCGCCGACGCGAGCATGCACTCGGCGATGTCAAGCATGTTGGCGGCCTCGAGTGCCCCGACCAGCTCGGTGTTCCAGCTCCGGCTGGTGTCGCGCACCCCCACCTTGGGCAGCCGGCCCTGCAGCTCCCGCAGGAGGTCCGCGCCCTTCGACAGCGCCTCACCGGTGCGGTAGATCCCGGCCGCCTCCTCCATCGTCTCCTGCATCTCGGTGCGGATCGACGCGACCGAGTCGTCGCGCGGCACCTCGCCCATCACGCGCTCGATCCGCCGCACCTCGTCGGTGACCTGTGCGTCGATCGCCGGCGAGGGCGGTGGGGCGGAACCGGCGTACTCCGCGGCGGCAGCGCCGGCCCGGGCGCCGAAGACGAGGCACTCCGGCAGCGAGTTCGAGCCGAGCCGGTTGGCGCCGTTGATGCTCACGCAGGCCGTCTCGCCGGCGGCGTAGAGACCGGCTATCGGCGTCGCGCCGTCGCCGTCGGTCGAGACCCCGCCCATCATGTAATGGACGACGGGGCGGACCGGGATCAGGTCGGTGACCGGGTCGATGCGTTCGTACTTCAGGCACAGCTCGCGCACGAACGGCAGCTTGGTGTCGATCAGCTTCGCGCCGAGGTGGCGCAGGTCGAGGTGGACGACGTCGCCGTACGGCGAGTCGACCGTGCGGCCCTTCTCCTGCTCGTGGATGAACGCCTGGGAGAGCCGGTCGCGTGGGCCGAGCTCCATGCTTCTCAGCTCGGGCTCGGGGGTTGGCTTGCCGAGGTCGTAGTCCTGCAGGTAGCGGTAGCCGTCCTTGTTGAGCAGCCATGCGCCCTCGGCGCGGGTCGCCTCGGTGATCAGGATGCCGGTGAACGGCAGCCCGGTCGGGTGGTACTGGACGAACTCCATGTCCTTCAGCGGCGCGCCGGCGCGGTAGGCCAGGGCCATGCCGTCGCCGGTGTTGATGTTGGCGTTCGTCGTGAACGGGAAGACCTTGCCGCAGCCACCGGTCGCCAGGATGACCGCCTTTGCGGCGATCGCCTCGATCCTTCCGGTGCGCAGCTCGACGGCCACCACGCCGTGCACCCGACCGTCGTCGACCAGCAGCCGGGTCACGAACCACTCGTCGTAGCGCCGGACGGCGCCGAACTTGAGGGAGGTCTGGAACAGCGCGTGCAGCATGTGGAAGCCGGTCTTGTCAGCGGCGAACCAGGTCCGCTTCTTCTTCATGCCGCCGAACGCGCGGACCGCGACGTGTCCGTCCGGCTGTCGGCTCCAGGGGCAGCCCCAGTGCTCGAGCCGGAGCAGCTCGCGAGGTGCCTCGTGCACGAACGCCTCGATCGCGTCCTGGTCGCCCAGCCAGTCGCTGCCGGAGATGGTGTCGTAGATGTGCTCCTCGATGGTGTCGCCCTGGGCGATCACGCCGGCGGCGCCGCCCTCGGCGGAGACGGTGTGGCTGCGCATCGGGTAGACCTTCGAGACCACCGCCACGTCGAGGTCTGGGTCGGGTCTCGGCGACGGCGATGGCCGCGCGCAGGCCAGCAGCACCCCCACCCACCAGGAGTACGTCGTGCGTGTCGGCTGTCGGGGGGTCACTCACCCCGGAACTCCTCGTCCACCAACACCTTGCCGTGATGGTTCACGACCATGTGGTGGACGCTGCCGTCGTGGAACTCCTCGCGGTGGCTCTGGCACCCGCAGTCGAAGCGCAGGTCCTCGGTCACGAGGCCGTGCATGTCCTCGCTCACGAACTGCTCACCCGGGTGTTGCTTGCCGCAGGGTGCGACCCGGCTCTCGAAGGTAGTGATCGTTGCGGTCATGGGCCACTCTCCTCGGCAGGGGGCCCGGAGCTGTGGCCCCACGTCAAGATTCCTCCTTCCCGAACGGTTTGTGAAGTGACCTTCGGTCTGTACCCGGGCTGCGGCCGTATGTCGCACTCTTGACGGTCGTTGGAGACGGTCAATACGTTGCCGGGATGGACCTGCTGCCGTCCGTCCACGTCGACACGTTCTGCCGCGACCACCTGCCGCCGGCCGAGCAGTGGCCGGAGCTGAGGTTCGACCTGCCCGAGCTCGCCTACCCCGAGCGTCTGAACTGCGCGACGGCGCTGCTCGACGACGTGATCGCCCGCTTCGGAGGTGACCAGCACGGCGGTGACCGGCCGTGCCTGCACGCGCCCGGCGCCGACACCTGGTCCTACGCCGACCTCCTGGCTGCCGCGAACCGGATCGCCCACGCGCTGATCGAGGAGCTCGGCATCGTCCCCGGCAACCGGGTGCTGCTGCGCGGACCCAACAACCCGTGGCTGACCGCCTGCTGGTTCGGGGTGCTGAAGACCGGCGCCGTGGCGGTCACCACGATGCCGTTGCTGCGCCCGGGTGAGCTGGCGACGATCCACGAGATCGCGCGGATCGACCTGGCGCTGGTCGACGAGCGGTTCCTGTCGGGAACGGAGGGGCTGTCCGGCGACCTCGGCGTGCGGGTGGTGTCGTTCGGTGGTTCGGCCGGGCTGCCGTCCCTGATGGAGGGAAAGCCGACGTCGTACGACGACGCCGCATACCTCCTCCGACGACGTGGCGCTGCTCGCGTTCACGTCCGGCACCACGGGACGACCGAAGGCGACCATGCACTTCCACCGCGACGTGCTCGCGATCTGCGACACCTTCTCCCGTCACGTGTTGCGGCCGTCGCCCGACGACGTGTTCACGGGGACGCCGCCGTACGCGTTCACGTTCGGGCTCGGCGGGGTGCTGCTCTTCCCACTCCACGCGGGCGCCTCGACGGTGCTC
>CAWHNI010000012.1:0-115761 GCA_963830755.1 uncultured Actinomycetota bacterium
GGATGCTGGGTTACGGCGACCGTCCGCGTGCTGGACCACGGCCCCGGCACCAGCCATGGTGGCCGGGTGAAGAAGATCGGGCTGCTCGGCGGGATGAGCTGGGAGAGCACGCGCGGAGTACTACCGTCTGCTGAACCAACTCGTCCGCGAGCGCCTCGGCGGCCTGCACTCCGCGGGGTGCGTGCTGTACTCCGTCGACTTCGCCGAGATCGAGAGCTGCAGCGTCGCGGGCGGTGGGACGAGCCGGCAGGCGCTCGCCGAGGAGGCGCAGGCGCTCGAGAACGGCCGGCGCCGAGCTGCTGTTGCTGTGCACGAACACGATGCACAAGGTCGCCGACCGGTCCAGGCGGCGATCGGTCCCGTTGGTCCATCTCGCCGACGTGACGGCGGCGGCGGTGCGGCGCGGGCGGCTGGCGGTGGGGCTGCTCGGGACCGGTTCAGCATGGAGGAGACGTTCTACCGCGACGGCTCGAGGCGCACGGGCTCAGGTGCTGGTGCCCGACGCGGACGAGCAGCGGTCGTGCACGAGTCATCTACGACGAGCTGTGCATGGGCATCGTGCGCGACGAGTCGCGCGCGGCCTACCTGCGGTGATCGACGCGGCTCGTCGCCCGCGGCGCCGAGGGCGTGATCCTGGGGTGCACCGAGATCGAGCTCCTCATCAGCAGGACGACGTCCGGTGCCGGTGTTCCCCACGACCCGCCTGCACGTCGAAGCGGCCGTGGACCTCGCTCTGGCCGAGTGAGCGCCGGCTTCACACGAGGTCGTGCACGAACTCCCCGAGCTGGGTGAGGTTGCGGCACTCCACCATCGGGACGACCTCTCCGTAGGGGCCTGCGGCCGAGTCGCCGGTGTCCCAGTGTCGCGGGTGCTCTGGGTTCAGCCAGTAGGCATGCCGACACCTCCCCGCCAGGTCCGCGAGCACCGGGACGTTCAGGTCGCTGTAGTTGGACCGGGCGTCGCCCAGGATCAGAAGCGACGTCTTCGGGCCCAGCGCGTCGTCCGCCTCCTCGGCGAACTTCGCGAGGGCCCGGCCGTAGTTGGTGCGGCCCCAGAGGGCGGCATGCGCCGTGCTCGCCGCAAGGCCGGCCATCACGTCCGCGACGTCGGCGCCCGGCTTGAAGTGATGGGTCACCTCGTGGACATGGTCGACGAACGTGAACGCCCGGACCTTGTGAAACTGGTCGCGCAGCGCGAACACCAGCAGCAGCGTGAACTGCGCGAAGTTCGCCACCGAACCGCTCACGTCGCAGAGCACCACCAGCTCGGTGCGGTGCGGGCGCCGGGGACGGTGGTGAGTCGTCAGCGGGACCCCGCCGGTGGAGATCGAGGCACGGACAGTACGCCGGAAGTCCAGCGGCCCGCGCCGCCTGGCGTGCCGCTCCTTGGTCAGCCTGGTCGCGAGCCGGCGGGCGAGGGGGTAGATCTCGCGGCGCATCTCCTCGAGGTCGGCCTTGCGAGCGGCGGTGAAGTCGAGCCGGTCGATCGTCGGCCGGACGGCCACGTCGGCGACGTGGTCGGGCCCCTTCTCCTCCGCGATCCGGCGCCGCGCGTCGCCCTCGACCACGCGGGCGAAGGCGCCGATCCTGCGGCCCGCGACCCGACGGGCCTCCTCGTCGACGCGTCCCTCCGCGAGCAGCGCGGCGACAAGCTGCTCGACCAGGTCGTCGGGCGCGATCCGCTGGAGTGCTGTGTAGGCCGACCAGGAGCTCAAACCGGGACCCCGGCCGGGCATCGCCCCGAAGCGTCCGACCGCCTCGACGGCCAGCCGCTGCAGCTCCGCGTCGTCGCCATCGCCGAGGGCTGCCAACAGCTCGTCGCGGAAGCCGCGCAGCGCATCCGCGCCGTCACGGACGGTCTCGCCGCTGTCTTCCGCGGCGGCGGCCCCCGACCCGATCAGCTGCGGGAAGTAGAGGTCGAACAGCGCCTCGAAGGTCGGCCGTTGCGACTGGCGCTTGACCAGCGTGGCGGCGTACGCGTCCCGGACCGTCGACCGCTCACCCCAGTGCAGCGACTGGAGCGCCGCGATCGCGTCGAGGTTCTCGGCCAGCGACACCGGCAGCCCGGCCGACCGCAGTGCCTCGAGGAAGGCGATGTGAGAGCCGAGGAGGGTCACCCGCCGCTACGTCCGTGGTTGCGGTTCGCTGCCAGCTTCAGCTCCCTTACGGCCCGCTCGTGATCGGATGCGTGCTTGAGGACGACGCCGAGGGTGTCGGCCACCGCCTTCTCGTCGAGTTCGCCGATCTCCAGCGCGATCAGGGTGCGGGCCCAGTCGACGGACTCCGCGATCGAGGGTGCCTTCTTCAGCTCCAGCTCGCGTAGCCGGGCGACCGACGCCACCAGCTGGCGGGCCACCTTGTCCTCGAGCTCAGGCACCTGCGAGGTGACGATCGCGCGCTCGCGGGCCGCGTCCGGGTAGTCCAGGTGAAGGTAGAGGCACCGCCGCTTGAGCGCCTCCGACAGCTCGCGGGTCGCGTTGGAGGTCAGGACGACGAACGGGCGGCGGCGCGCGGCGAGGGTGCCGAGCTCGGGGATCGTGACCTGGAAGTCGGAGAGGATCTCCAGCAACAGGCCCTCGACCTCGACGTCGGTCTTGTCGACCTCGTCGATCAAGAGCACCGTCTGCTCCTCACGCCGGATCGCGGTGAGCAGGGGCCGGGTCAGCAGGAACTCGTCGGTGAAGATGTCGTCGTGGGTCTCGTCCCAGGACGCGTTGCCGCCACTCGCTTGGATCCTCAGCAGCTGCTTCTTGTAGTTCCACTCGTAGAGCGCACGCGCCTCGTCGAGACCCTCGTAGCACTGGAGTCGCACCAGCTCGGCCCCGGTCGCCCGCGACACCGCCTTCGCCAGCTCGGTCTTGCCGACCCCCGCCGGGCCCTCGACGAGCAGCGGCTTCTCCAGCGCCCCGGACAAGTACGTCGTCGTGGCGGTGGCCGCGTCGGCCAGGTAGCCGGCGTCGTGGAGACGCGTCACGGCGTCGTCGGGCGAGGAGAACCAGGCGCCGTCCTGAGCCGTTCGAAGGGAGGTCACGGCGCGAGCATATGGGTCGTGACCGTCCCGCGGTCTCGTCGTTGGACCGGGTGGACACGTTCTCGAGCAGCAGGCTCGGCCCGACCGAAGGAGGATCATGCGACTCCCCCGGCGCCACGCAGGACGCCATGCGGGGCCGCGTGCCCAGCGGCCTCCGGTGGGCCGGTCACGCCCGACGATGCGCGGCCAGCTCGGTCGCGCCGGCGTACGCACGATGGCGCGCACGCTGGTCGCCGCCGTGATCCTCGTAGGCATGGTCAACCTCGCGCCGCCCGCCGAGGTCCCCACCGGCCCGTTCGCCGTCGAGTCCCCGACCCCGGCCCAGCGGGAGCTGATGAAGCGCTACGACTGCTCCCCCGACGGTTTCGACGACGGCAGGACCCCGCGGTCGGCCATCATCCGCAGCCAGAGCGGACTGGAGGTGGTGAGCTTCGACCGCGGGTGGCAGGTCTACACGAGCACTCGCCCCCACGCGCTCGTCGCCGTCTGCCTCGACCCACCCCGCTGAGCGGTCATTCGTCGCTCGCGTCGGCGCCATGACGACCGGCGCCTGCCGCGAACCTCGCCGCACCGTCCAGTGCCTCGGTGAGCGAGTCCGCGCCGTACCCGAGCTCTCCGACCATCGCCGCCTCCTCGCGTCTCCCCTCCTGGTCCAGCACCGAGAGCCGGTCGTTGCGCAGGCAGCGTTGGGGGAGCTTGGCCAGCTGGTGGGCCAGCAGCTCGGCCCGATCCCTCGTCCGCCCGGGAGCCACCACGCGGTTGACCAGCCCGATCGCTGCGGCCTCCGCGGCCTCGACGGATCGGCCGGTGAGGATCAGGTCCATGGCCCGGCTGGTGCCGATCAGTCGGGGCAGGCGCACCGTGCCGCCGTCGATGAGTGGGACACCCCAACGCCGGCAGAAGACGCCGAGCACTGCGTCGCTCGCTGCCACCCGCAAGTCGCACCACAGCGCCAGCTCCAGTCCGCCGGCCACCGCATGCCCCTCGATCGCGGCGATCACCGGTTTGCGGAGCCGCATCCGGGTCGGGCCCATCGGCGCGTCGCCGTCGGGCTCGACCCGGTTGTCCATCGCCTTGAGGTCGGCGCCCGCGCAGAAGGTGCCGCCGGCGCCGTAGAGCACCGCCACCGACTGGCTCTCGTCAGCGTCGAAGTCCCGGAAGGCGTCGGCGAGCGCCTCGGCCGTCTGCCGGTCCACGGCGTTGTGAGCCTCCGGACGGTCCAGGACCACCGTGGTCACCGGGCCCTCGACCTCCACGTGCACGCTCATGCTTCGACCTCTGAGACCCCAGCGCGGTGACGCTGCGCCAGCTCGGCGTAGTACGCCGGATTGGTCTCGACCCAGAACTGCGCCGGCGTCCCCTCGAGCGGACCCCGCACCTTGGCGGGTGCCCCGGCGGCCAGAACTCCGTCCGGGATCTCGGTCTGCGGGGTGACCAGGGCACCGGCGGCGACCATCGACCCGGCCCCGATTCGGGCGCCGTCCAGGACGGTGCTGCCGTTGCCGACCAGGGCCCGCTCGGCCACCACTGCGCCGTGCACCACGCAGGTGTGGGCGATCGTGGCGCCGGGACCGACGTCGACGATCTGGTCGGGTCCGGCGTGGAGGACCGAGTTGTCCTGGACGTTGGCGCCCTCCCGGACCACGATCGTGCAGATGTCGGCGCGCAGCACCGCGCCGTACCAGACGCTCGCACCCTTCTCGACAGTCACGTCGCCGATCAGGGTGGCGGTCGGCGCCACGAATGCCTCGGGGTGGACGGTGGGCCGCTTGCCTTCGAACTCGTAGAGGTGCATGGGGGCCATTCCACCGGAAACCGGCTGCCGCGTCAGTCCCCGCCGCGCCAGACCTCTCCCGGCATCAGCTCGACCAACCGGCACTCAGGCGCCTCGCGGTGCAGCAGCTCGACGAACTGGTGGTAGGGACGGTCCATCCAGCCGGCGCCGAACAGGGTGGGCATCGGGGGATGCAGTGTTCCCCAGTGGACCGGCAGCGCCCACCGCGCCGCGGACATCGCGCAGGCCCGCACCGCCTCGGCCGGCCCCAGGTGGCCCGGGGAGAGCCGCGGCCCCCATCCCGCGATCGGGACGGCGATCAGGTCCAGGCGGCGTCCGAGCAGGTCGGGGATCTCGGCCATCTCGGGATAGAGGCTCGTGTCCCCCACCAGCCAGGCACTCATCTCGGAGCCGCGGACCAGGTGGCCGTTGGCTTCGTTGGGCCGATGCGGCATCGGCCGGTGCCGGTGGATCGCCTTCGTGAGCCGCACCTCGACCGGCCCATCACCCACCTCCTCCCAGCCGTCGTCGAGGGCGGTGCCAGACACTCCCTTGTCCCGCAACCACGCGGCGTTCTCGTCGGCCGTCAGGACCGGCACGCGCGGAAGCATCTTGAGGGATGCCACCTCAGCGTGGTCGTGGTGGAGATGGGAGATGAGTACGACGTCCGGGTCCTGCCACAGCTCCGGTGCGGGCTTGGGGAACCGGCGCCGGAGCAGCCATGCATGGCGTCGCAGGAGGGGATCGGTGAGCAGACGGACGCCGTCGATCTCGAGCATGACGGTCGAGTGGCCGATCCACGCGATGCTGAGCTGTCGAGTCACGACTCCCCCCCTCGCCTCATCGTCCTCCTTGGTCAGGAGGCCGGTCCAGCCCAGTCATATTTACGGCCTCCCACCCGCGCCCTACCATCGAATCAGGCGCAGCGTTCGTCTGCGCAGAGGATGGTCGCCATGACCCAAGACTGGCTCAATCTCTCCTGGAAGATGCTGATGGTTCGCGGCGCCCTCGCGGTCGTCTTCGGCATCCTGGCCTTGGCGTGGCCGCTCGAGACCGCCATCGCCCTCGCGATCCTCTTCGGAGCCTGGGCCCTGGTCGACGGCGTCGGGTCGTTCGCCCAGGCCTTTGAGAAGGGCACACCGACCTCCGCGCGGATCCTGCTGATCGTGATGGGCGTGGCCGCTCTCATCGCGGCCTTCTTCGCGATCTTCAGTCCGGCCGTCGCCGCGGTGACCCTGACCTGGATCCTGGGCATCTGGCTGATCGTGCGTGGTGCCTTCGAGGTGTTCGCAGCCTTCAGCGCGAGCCGTGACGCTCCGCGGTGGTTGCTGCTGGTGACCGCCGGTGTCGACGTGATCCTGGGCATCCTGTTCGTGGCCAACCCCGGATCGTCGGCCGTGGCCATCGCGTGGGTGCTGGGACTCGTCGCCATCGTTTGGGGCATCGCGTTCCTGGCGACCGGCTACGTCGTACGCCGCGGCGAGCACGAGGCCGCAGCCGCTCCGCCGGTGGCGGGGGCACCGGCCTAGCCGCCATACGAGTGGGGCCTCCCGGGCGGGCGGGGGGCCCCATGGCAGCGATGTCCCGAGACGCCGAAGGTCGGTGTCTCGGGACATCGGCACGCGGTCGCGTTGCCATTCAGTGACCTGCGGCCGCGCCATCGACGACACACCAGATCCCATCGGCAGCCGCGGGCCAAGCTGCATCGCGAGGCTCACTCAACGTTGATTGAGTGACAGTCATCCCGCGGCGGATCGAGGGACCGAACGATTGGCGAGTTGGGGGCCGAAATCTGACCGCCGGACCTACCCAACTCGCCAATCGGCGAGACGAGCAGCAGCATGCGCGTTCTCGTCCGCGCCCCGTGTCCGCTGAGGACACGAAGACGCCGCCCGGTGATCCCCATCGGGACCACGAGACGGCGTCAACGTGACTTTGCCCAGACCTTGGTCTGAGCCCGGGCTGGCTGGCGGTGGCGGAGGGATTTCGAACCCTCGGTGGGCTTGCACCCACAAACGCTTTCGAGGCGTTCTCCTTAGGCCGCTCGGACACGCCACCGCCGGGAAGGCTACCGGAGACGGCGGAGCGGCCCGAAATCGATCACGGGGTCCAGGAGGGGTCGCGTCCGGTGGCGCCGATCAGCCGGTCGAGCACATCAGCGTCGGGCGGGACCGGGACCGGTGGGCCGAACAGCCCGCCGTCATCGTCCGCCGGGGCGTCGAAGGACTCGACGAACGCCAGGCACGCGGACGCGGCCGCCTCGTCGACGTCGAAGCGCCGGCCCGTGGATCGGGCCAGGTCCCAGCCGTGTACGACAACCTCGTCCAGCGCGACGAGTGCGGCCACCTCGGCCGGCATCTCGATGGGGCCGGCCATGGTGACGCCGTCGTACGCCGCCGGGTCCCGCCACGCCTCCGCCAGGTCGGCGAGCTGGGCGACGATCCGCTCCCGCCAACCCGCCTCGAGCCGGGAGCCGTCACCCGCCCCGCCGCCTCCGGGGACCTCGCCCTTACGGGCCGATTGCGTGAACGCGAAGGCGAGCCCACCGATGTGGTCGACCAGGTCGGCGACCGTGTAGTCGGGGCAGGGAGTCCGGGCGGTCAGCTGGTCGTCCGTCACACGGGTGACCAGCCGCGCCATGGTCGTCGCGGCAGGGTCGAAGTCCAGGGGATCCATGCCGTCAAGACTGCCCGAGGATCGAAAAATCATCGGTCGGGCGCGATCATGTCCCGCGGGACCAGCCGACGCAGGGCCGTCACGTGCCCGGGCTCGAGCTCGTCGAGAGATGAGACGCCGAGCAGCCGCATGGTCCGCTCGAGCTGACCGCGCAGGATGTCGATGGCCCGGTCCACGCCGGGCCGTCCGCCGGCCATCAGGCCGTAGAGGTAGGCCCGGCCGATCAGGGTGAAGCGGGCGCCGTGGGCGATCGCGGCCACGATGTCCTGTCCCGACATGATCCCCGTGTCGAGGTGCACCTCGACGTCGGTGCCGACGGCGTCCACGACCGACGGCAGCAGGTGGAACGGCACCGGCGCCCGGTCGAGCTGCCGGCCGCCGTGGTTGGACAGGACGATCGCGTCGACCCCCGCATCGGCGAGCCGGCGGGCGTCATCGACGGTCTGCACGCCCTTGACCGACACCTTCCCCGGCCACTGGTCCCGGATCCACACCAGGTCGTCGTAGGTCACCGTCGGGTCGAACATCGTGTCCAGGAGCTCGCCGACCGTACCCGACCACGAGTCGAGCGAGGCGAATGCCAGCGGCTCGGTGGTGAGCAGGTTGAACCACCACGCCGGGTCGGGGTAGGGCGTTGGCGACGGTGCGTGGCGTGAGCGTCGGCGGAATCGTGAAGCCGTTGCGGGTGTCGCGCAGCCGCGCGCCGGCAACGGGCACGTCGACCGTGACCATGAGGGTGTCGAACCCCGCCTTCGCGGCCCGTTCGACCAGCGCCATGGACCGGTCGCGGTCCTTCCACATGTAGAGCTGGAACCACTTCCGCGCGCCGTGAGCAGCCGCGGCGACGTCCTCGATCGACGTCGTCCCCATCGTCGAGAGCGTGTAGGGGATGCCCGCCGCCTCGGCGGCCGTCACCCCGGCGATCTCGCCCTCGGTCTGCATCAGGCGGGTGAACCCGGTGGGCGCGATCCCGAACGGCAGCGCCGTTGGCACGCCCAGCACGTCGCGGGAGGTGTCGACCTTCGACACGTCGCGGAGGATCGACGGGTGGAACTCCACGTCCGCGAACGCCTGGCGGGCCCGGCTCAGCGACACCTCGTCGTCGGCGGCGCCGTCGGTGTAGTCGAACGCCGCGCGGGGCGTACGTCGTTTCGCCACCTGACGCAGGTCCTCGATCGTCAGCGCAGCGGCCAGGCGGCGCTCCCTGGGGGACAGCACCGGTCGCTTGAACCTCATCAGCGGCGCCAGGTCGTGCCTCCTCGGCAGCCGGCGGGCGGTCACGACGTCCTCTGACCGCGGAAGAACTCGTCGAGCAGGGCGGTCGACTCCGCGGCGTTGATGCCCGCGACCACTTCGGGCCGGTGGTTGAGGCGCCGGTCACGGACCACGTCCCACAGGCTGCCGACGGCGCCGGCCTTCTCGTCGTAGGCCCCGAAGACCACACGGTCCAGCGCGGGCCAGGACCGCGGCACCGGCGCACATCGTGCACGGCTCGAGCGTCACGACCAGGGTGCAGCCCTCCAGGCGCCAGCTGCCGATCGCCTTCGCCGCCACCCGCAACGCCACGATCTCGGCGTGCCCGGTCGGGTCGGCCTCGGCCTCCCGCACGTTGCGGCCGCGACCGATGATCGCGCCGCCCGGATCCAGGACGACCGCGCCGATCGGTACGTCGCCGGTGGCCAGGGCCGCGCGGGCGTCGTCGAGCGCGGCGCCCATCGGCAGGTCGTACGACGGGCTCATGTGTCGGTCGTTCAGGCGGACGCGAGGCCGACGGCCTCGTCGAAGAGCGACCCGAACCCGAGCCGGCGGGTGACGTCGGAGAGCAGCTCGTCGGGGTAGAGGTCGTAGTCGTCGAGGAGCACGCCCATGTCCATGGCGCCCATGCCGAGGTCGCCGAGCAGGTCGAGGTCGCCGGCCGGGACCTGGTCGTCCTCGTCCTCCGGCGGTGGCAGCCCCAGGAACGCGACCGCGGAGGCGGCGAGCTCCCACTCGTCGGCCGCGGTGACGTCGGAGAGCAGGACCCGGGTGTTGGCCCCCGCGACCCGGACGATCACGAAGAAGTCCTCGTCGATCCCCACCAGTCCGACCGCTCCTCCGTCGCCGGGAAACCGGCGCAGGGCGTGGGAGAGAGTCTCGACGTCACCGAGCGTGTCGTGGGCAAGCTCTTCGACCTGCCAGACGCCTTCCTCCCGGTATGCGGCCAGCGCGAAGTCCACTCCGTCCAGCTGGTCGGCCATCTCACTCCTCCCGAACACGCGGTCGGACCCAACGGGGTTGGTCCCAGAGTGGCAGAACCCGCGGCCTCGGCCAACCCTTTACTCGTGCTCGCGGACGCCTGATCGGCCGCCGTGGCCTAGGGTTTCGCCCATGCGCACCCACGTCGTCGACCATCCGCTCGTGGCCCACAAGCTCACCGCCCTGCGCGACGAGCAGACCGACTCACCCACCTTCCGTCGGCTCGCCGACGAGCTGGTGAGCCTGCTGGCCTACGAGGCCACGCGGGACGTCCGGGTGTCGCCCAAGGACATCGTGACGCCGGTCGCGCCGACGACCGGCGTCAAGCTCGCCCGGCCGAAGCCCCTCGTGGTGCCGATCCTGCGGGCCGGGCTGGGCATGCTCGACGGGATGATGCGGCTGCTGCCGACGGCCGAGGTCGGCTTCCTCGGGATGGTCCGCAACGAGGAGACGCTGGAGGCGTCGACGTACGCCGAGCGGCTGCCGGAGGACCTCGCCGGGCGCCAGTGCTACGTGCTCGACCCGATGCTGGCCACCGGCGGAACGCTCTCCGCCGCGATCAGCTTCCTCACCCAGCGCGGCGCCGACGACATCACGGTGATCTGCCTGCTGGCCGCGCCCGAGGGGTGCGAGCGGCTGGAGGGTGACCTGGCCGGGATCGACGTACCGGTACGGGTGGTCACCGCCGCCATGGACGAGAAGCTCAACGAGAAGGGCTACATCGTGCCTGGCCTCGGCGACGCCGGCGACCGGCTGTACGGCGTCGCCGGGTAGGCGGGGCTCCCGCCAAGTCAGCCCAGCGTGAGCCAGAGGCCGACAACCGTCGGCACGGGGCCGACCAGGAGCCACCACGAGAGGACGCGCCGACCGTGGATGGCCAGTGCGGCAACGACCGCCATCACCCCGAACGCACCGGCGATGACGTTCAGCCCGATCTGGGCACTGAGGGTCGGATTCGAGTGGGTCATGGCCGCGATGATCACCCCGACCGACAGGTGTAGGAGAGTCGTCACGGCCAGGGTCGACATCACCCAGCGCTGCACGTTGGTGAGGCTCCGGTCCTCGGCGTGCGGGTCGCGAACCGGGCGAGGGGCGTTCGGGTCCATCAGGTGACGTCGCCGCTTCTGGACTGGCGGGGCGGCGCCCTGGTGGGGACCTGTCGTGGTGTTGCTCATGGCGATGGGGGCTCCGGGTTGGCATGGCGGCGAGCGCGGTGACGCGTTCCTACGGTTGCCGTTCGGCACAGCAACATTTCACTGGTCACAACACTTGCCGGGCTCACGGTATGCCCCCGGCGCGTCATGGATCGCGAAACGTCAAGGTTTCCGGGGGCGTGTTCGAGCCGTCTGTCAGGTGGAGGGCCGGCGGAGCACGTGGAACGGCACGAGGATGAACACGGCGATCGCGAAGTATCCGACCACGGCGATCACCGGCAGGAACACTCCCAGCACGATCATCACGACGTAGCCGGCCAGTCCCGGGGTGAGCCGACGGGTGAGCCCCACGACGTCCTCGGTCGCCAGGTCCCGCCGTACCAGTCCCGCGTGAACGGCATACCGCCACAGCGCCGAGACGAGCAGCGACGTCAGTAGCAGGTTGATCCCGTAGACGGTCGCCGCGACGCGGGCGGGCTGGGGATCGCCGATGTACTCCGCCAGCAGGCGCGTCGGGAACGGGAGGAACGAGACCACGAGCAGCAACAGCAGGTTCAGCCGCACGAACACCTTGGTGGTGTGGTGGAGGCACTCGGTGATCACGGTGTGCGCGAACCACACCGCGCCGATGGACGCGAAGCTCACGATGTAGGCGAGGTACGACGGCCATTGGTCGACCAATGCGCCCAGCAGGTCGTCCCCGGCGCCGTCGGGTACGCCGATCTCGAGCACGAGCAAGGTGATCGCGATGGCGAAGACGCCATCGCTGAACGCCTCCGTGCGCGTCGTCCGAAAGCTGGGGGTGCGGTCCGGTGACTCGGCGTCGTTCATCTGGCAAGTCTGGCAGCCGACACGGCTGACACGGGACCAAACGTCGGCGGCGACGACGTGGACCGGGTCAGCCGAAGACCGGGACCTTCCCGGTGGCGATCAGTACGAGCAGCAGCACGACCAGCGCGCCCAGGACGGCGTAGCTCCACTCCTTGCCGCGCCGAGTCTCATCGGACTCGGGGGCGTCGTACTTGTGCCCCTCCCAGCGTGCCGGGCGTTCGTCATCCTGCTGGGTCATCCTCGTGCCTCCTGCCGGTGGTACCCCGTCGACATGTTCAACGTGCGAACGCCGCAAAAGTCCCGTGGGATCGGGGCTACAGAGCCTTCACCGCGTTGAGCAGCTTGCTCATGGTGTCCTTCGCGTCGCCGAAGAGCAGCGTGGTCTTCTCGTCGAAGAGCAGCTCGTTCTCGATCCCCGCGAAGCCGGGACGCATCGAGCGCTTCATGAAGATGATCTGCTTGGCCTCGTCGGCGTTGAGGATCGGCATCCCGTAGATCGGAGCCCCGGGGCTGGTCTTGGCGGCCGGGTTGACCACGTCGTTGGCGCCCACGACCAGGACGACGTCGGCGTCCTTGAAGTCGCCGTTGATGTCCGCCATTTCCTTGAGCTGCTCGTAGGGCACCTGCGCCTCGGCCAGCAGCACGTTCATGTGGCCGGGCATCCGGCCGGCCACCGGATGGATCGCGTAGTCGACCTGGATGTCGCGCTCTCCCAGCACGTCGACCAGCTCGCGAAGCGCGTGCTGGGCCTGGGCCACGGCGAGGCCGTACCCCGGAACCACGATCACCCGGTCGGCGTACCCCAGCATGATCGCGACGTCGTTGGGCTGGGCAGACTTCACCGGACGGTCCGACGCCTCACCGCCGCCGAGCGTCGACCCGCCCTTGAGGGCGCCGAACAGGATGTTGGCGACCGAGCGGCCCATGGCGTTGGCCATCAGCAGGGTCAGGAAGGTACCGCTGGCCCCGACGAGCGTTCCCGCCACCAGCAGGAGGGTGTTGTCGAGGACGTAGCCGCCCGCCGCCACCGTCAGTCCGGTGAAGGCGTTGAGCAGCGAGATCACGATCGGTACGTCGGCGCCGCCGACCGGCAGCACCAGCAGGACGCCGACGCCGAGACCGACCAGGGCCAGCACGACACCGGCCCAGAGAACGGGGTCGCCGACGGTGATGGCGGCGAGGCCGATCGTGGCGAGCAGTGCGATCCCGAAGACGATCGGCAGGCCCTTGAACACGACCGGCGCCGAGGTCATCAGGTCCTGAAGCTTGGCGAAGGTGACGATCGATCCGGCGAACGACACCGAGCCCACGGCGATCGTGAAGGCGGTCGCCAGCAGCACGAACCAGCCGACGTCCTCGCCGTGCCCGACGATCTCGGCCAGCTCCAGCAGCGCGACCAGGGCCGCGGCGCCACCACCGACGCCGTTGAACAGCGCCACCATCTGCGGCATCTGGGTCATCTGGACCTTGCGCGCGCCGACGACACCGCCCACCGTGCCGACCAGGATCGCCACCAGGATCAGCGCGACGTGGTCGAGGTCGAGGTAGAAGAACGGGATCGTGACGGCGACGACCGCGGCGACGGCGCCGAGGAGGTTGCCGTTCCGCGCGGTCTTCGGACCCGAGAGTCCCTTGAGCGCGAGGATGAAGCAGACCGCGCACGCGAGGTAGGCGAGCTGGACCCAGGTGGGAGTCATGCCGCGCTACCTTCGGCCGGGGCCTTCTTCTTCTTGCGCGTGAACATCTGCAGCATCCGGTCAGTGACCACGAAGCCGCCGACCATGTTGACCGCAGCCAGCACCACCGCGACCAGCCCGACGATCAGCGCTCCGGTGCTCTCGGCCTGGCCGGTCACGATGATGGCGCCGAGCAGGATGATTCCGTGGATCGCGTTGGCGCCGGACATCAGCGGCGTGTGCAGGGTGGAGGAGACCTTCGAGATCACCTCGATCCCGACGAACACGCTCAGGACGAAGATCGTCAGCCAGACGACCGCTTCACTCACTCGCTTCACCTTCCGGGGTGGTCTGTTCGGCTTCGGCCCGTGACGGGTCGGGGGCGGGGTCCGGACCCTCGATCGCCTCGCGGGTGCCGTCGTGCACGATGGCGCCCTCGCGGGTGACGCACGCGCCGACCACGACCTCGTCGTCGAAGTCGGGGGCGAACGCCGCCGGGCGGCCCTCGGTCTCGTCGTCCGCCTCCTGGGCCTTGGCCGTCATCAGCTCGACGAGGTTGACGATGTTCTGGGCATACAGACGCGAGGCGGGCCCGGGCATCTGGGAGGGCACGTTGCGGCCGCCCCAGACCTGGGCGTTGCCGATCCGGACCACCTCACCGGGGACCGAGCCCTCCACGTTGCCCCCGGTCTCGGCCGCGAGGTCGACCACCACGGACCCCGGCCGCATCTGCTCGACCATCTCCTGGGTGACGAGCATCGGTGCCTGCCGGCCCGGGACGGCGGCGGTGGTGATCAAGGCGTCGGCGTCGGCGATGTAGGGCGTCAGCAGCTCCCGCTGCTTCGCGGCGCGATCCTCGGTCATCTCGCGGGCGTAACCGCCGGCACCCTCGAGCGTCTCGAGCTCGAGGTCGATCGGCTTCGCGCCCATCGAGGCGATCTCCTCGGCGGCAGCCGCCCGAACGTCGTAGGCCTGGACGACGGCGCCGAGGCGCTTGGCGGTGGCGATCGCCTGGAGGCCGGCGACGCCGGCGCCGAGCACGACGACCGTGGCCGGCTGGACCGTGCCCGCGGCGGTCATGTTCAGCGGGAAGAACCGGCGCAGCATGCCGGCGGCGACGATCGCGCAGCGATAACCGGCGACCAGCGCCTGGGAGGACAGCGCGTCCATCGACTGGGCGCGAGAGATGCGAGGGACGAACTCCATGGCGAAGGCCGTGATCCCGCAGTCGCGGAGGTCGCGGACGACGTCTTCCTCCTGGCTGGTGGGCAGGAACGACATCGTCGCGGTCCCCTTCGGGAGCCTGCGGATCGTCTCGTTGGACAGCGGCTGGACCGAGACCACGAGGTCTGCTCCCTCGAGCGCGCCCTGGTCGACGGTGGCGCCGGCATCGACGTACTCCTCGTCGGCGAACTGCGCGGCCCGGCCGGCGTCGGGCTCGACGGCGACCTCGTAACCGAGCACGGTGAGCTTCTCGACCAGCTCCGGCACCATCGCGACGCGGGACTCGCCATCCCTGGTCTCCCTGGCTACAGCGATCTTCACCCGCTGAAACCTAGGGCAAGTCGCGTCATGGGGACAGTCGTCTCACGTCTCGGTGTCAGACGCGTGACAACAGTCACCGTTTCCACTTCCAGCAACACCGGGGGACCCCATGCAAAACAACCTTGTGAAGACCAGCGTCCTCGCGCTCACCGGCGCCTCCGTCTTCATCGCCGGCTCGATGGGCGGCGCGGTCGCCGCCCGGATGATCGGCTCCGCCGACATCGTCAACAACTCCATCCAGGAGGAGGACCTGCAGGCCAACAGCGTTGGAAACAGCGAGCTCAAGGCAGACGCACTCGGCTGGAACAACGTGAACGCCGACACCCAGGCCCGGATCCGCGGCTTCGCCGGCACGGACGGCGCGCCGGGCTCGCAGGGCGAGACAGGCCCGCAGGGTCTCCAGGGCGAGCAGGGTCTCCAGGGTGAGCAGGGCGAGCAAGGTGAGCAGGGCATCCAGGGCGAGATCGGCCCCCGGGTCCCGAGGGTCCCCAGGGGGACCCGGGCAACCCGGCCTCGGACAAGTTCGGTGAATACACCACCGGCTTCGCCAGCGCCCCCACCAACATCGACATGATCGGCGGCAGCTACTCCACCAACGCGACCGACCTGGGCCAGTTCACCGTCCCGAGGACGGGCCAATACCTCATCTCGGCGTACGGCTTCTTCGACCGACGAAACGAAGGCAGCGCCGGCTACGAGGCGCCGTCCACCGACGACCTACCTCCAGCTGACGGTGCGGGGTGGTGCGCCCGGCAGTCACGCGGGAACCTGCTTCACCCCCGCCGTCTCACCGAAGGGCTTCACCGAGACCACCTGCCAGTCGGTCCAGGTGATCACCGCCACCGCCGGCGACGTCATCCACGTTCGTGCGTTCGGCTACAACGAGGACCGCAGCGGCTTCGGTGGCGTGCCCAACTCAGCCCAGCCGCAGTTCACGGCGGCGGCCAGCGTCTCCGCCGTCCGCATCGGCTGACTACTCGCCCAGCGGGATCTCGGCCACCGTCTCGTACCTGGGGCGGTGGCCGGGACCCTCGCCCAGGTGCGACGCCACGAGGGCGATCCGGTCGGCGGTCCAGGACGGACCGGAGTAGGCGTCGAGCAGTCGTACCCAGTTCGACACCTCGGCCGGCCGTCCGAGCCTGGCCACGGTGATGTGCGCCCGGAATCGCTGGCCGTCCACCGGGATGCCGGTTCGCGACGCAGCGGCCCGCGCGCCGGTCGCCAGCCGCTCCAGCTCGGTCGCGCCTTGCTCGTCGAGCTCGAGGCCGGCCCACACCACCCGCGCGCGACCGGCATTGGGAAAGGCTCCACCGCCGGCGATGCGGGTCTCGAACGACGTACGCCGCTTGCCGGCCCGCTCCAGCCGTTCCACCAGCTCGTCGAGGTGTCGGTCCGCCACCGCGGCGAGGAAGGAGAGGGTGACGTGGAACTGCTCGGGCAGCGCCCACCGGAAGGCGCCGGACTCCCGGCGGGGTTCGAGGAACGCGTCGAGGTCATCAATCGCCTGCCGGGGCGGGACGAGGGCGACGAACATCCGCGTCCCGTGGGGAGGCGTCACCCGATCTGGGTGCCGAGCAGGGCACCGATCGCATAGGTGACTGCCATCGCCAGCACGCCTCCGCCGACATTGCGGGCCACGGCTCGGCCTGCGGCGCCGTACCCGAGACGGGCGGAGACCCAGCCGGTGAACGCCAGCGCCACGGCGACGGCAGCCACGGTGGCCCAGATGCGCACCGAGGCGGGCGTCAACGTGATGGTCAACAGCGGCAGCAGGGCCCCGAGCGTGAAGGCGAGCATCGAGGCCCACGCGGCGTGCCAGGGATTGGTCAGGTCGTCCGGGTCGATGCCGAGCTCGGTCTCTGCGTGAGCGGCCAGGGCGTCGTGGGCGGTCAGCTCCTCAGCCACCTGCAGCGCCAGACCCTCGCTGAGTCCCTTCTCGACGTACAGCCCGGCCAGCTCGGCGAGCTCCTCCTCCGGCTCGTCCTCGAGCTCGGCCCGCTCCTTGGCCAGCAGGGCCTGCTCGGAGTCGCGCTGGGTGCTGACCGAGACGTACTCCCCGGCCGCCATGCTCAACGCACCGGCTGCCAGGCCGGCGATCCCCGCGATCAGGATCGTGGTCCGGTCATTGGTCGCACCGGCGACACCCATCACGATGCCGGCCGTCGAGACGATGCCGTCGTTCCCGCCCAGGACTCCGGCCCGGAGCCAGCTGAGCCGGTTGTTGATGCCGTCGCCGTGCGGCTCGTCCTCGTGCGGGCCGACGGGGGTGTCGAGCGCGCCGGTGTCGATGCTCATGGGCCAATCGTTCGACCTCGGCGGTCCTCCCGCAAGCAAGGGAAGGCTGGGCTCATCGTAGTACTCAGAGACCGAGGGTCGCGCCCGATCAGTTCCTTCATGATCTCGTTGGAGCCGGCCCAGATTCGCGTCACGCGGGCGTCACGCCAGGCACGGGCAACGCGGTATTCGTTCATGTAGCCATAGCCGCCGTAGAGCTGGACGCAGTGGTCGAGCACCTCTCCCTGGACCTGCGCGCTCCACCACTTGGCCTTGGCGGCGTCGATCGGCGTGAGCTCCTCGCGGGTGTGGGCGAGCACGCAATGGTCGAGGTACGCCTGGGTGACCTCGACCTGGGTGTGCAGCTCGGCGAGCAGGAACTTGTTGTGCTGGAAGTGCCCGATGGGCTGGCCGAACGCCTTGCGCTCCTTGGTGTACTGCAGGGTCTCCTCGAGGATCTGCGCGGCGTGGGCGAGGTTGGTGATCGCCGAACCCAGGCGCTCCTGCGGCAGGAACTCCATCATGTGGATGAAACCGTTGTCGAGCTCGCCGACGATGCTGTCGGCCGGGACCCGGACGTCCTCGAAGAACAGCTCCGCGGTGTCGGACTCGTCCTGGCCGACCTTGTCGAGCTTGCGGCCACGGGAGAATCCGTCGGCGTCCGCCTCGACGGCGAAGAGCGTGATCCCACGCGCCTTCTTCTCCGGGTTGGTGCGGGCGGCGACGAGGACCAGGTCGGCGGAGTAGCCGTTGGTGATGAACGTCTTCGAGCCGTTGATGACGTAGTCGTCGCCGTCCTTGACGGCGGTCGTCTTCAGCGCCGCGAGGTCGGAGCCACCCGAGGGCTCGGTCATCCCGATCGCGGTCAGGATCTCACCGGCACAGAAGCCCGGCAGCCAGCGCTTCTTCTGCTCCTCGGTGGTCAGGTGCACGAGGTACGGCGCCACGATGTCGCCGTGGATGCCCACGCACGAGGGCAGCGCCATGTTGACCTTGGCCAGCTCCTCGGTGAGCACCGCGTTGAAGCGGTAGTCGCCGGCCCCGGACCCGCCGTACTCCTCGGGGACCTCGAGCCCCAGGAACCCCTGCTTGCCGGCCTCGATCCAGAAGTCCCGGGGGATGGACTTCTCGGCGACGTGTTCCTCCAGGTGAGGGGCGACCTCACGGTCCAGGAACTCCTTGACCGAGGAGCGGAACGCCTCGTGGTCCTCGTCATAGATCGTGCGTTTCATGGGCCGATCCTACTTCCGGGTAACAGCCGGTGCCTCGACGATGGTTTGATCGTTCCAAAGGACGGGTACTCTCGGCGGGCGCGCCCGGACGGGCGCAGGCAAACGAGGAGGAACCCTGGTGGAGTCCTGGCCCGGAACGCCCTACCCGCTGGGCGCGACCTTCGACGGCAGCGGCACCAACTTCGCGCTGTTCAGCGAGGTCGCGGAGCGGGTCGAGCTGTGCCTCATCGACGGTGACGGGCGAGAAGCTCACCGAGGAGCGGATCGAGCTCACCGAGGTCGACGCGTTCGTCTGGCACTGCTACCTGCCGTCCGTGCAGCCCGGGCAGCGCTACGGCTACCGCGTCCACGGTCCCTGGGATCCCGCACGCGGCCTGCGGTGCAACCCGAACAAGCTGCTGCTGGACCCCTACGCCAAGGCCACCAGCGGCGAGATCGACTGGGACCAGTCGCTCTTCGGCTACGACTTCGGGGACCCGGACTCGCGCAACGACGACGACTCCGCCCCCCACATGACGTACGGCGTCGTGATCAACCCGTTCTTCGACTGGGAGGGCGACCGGACCCTCCACGTCCCGTACAACGAGACGGTCATCTACGAGGCCCACGTCAAGGGGCTCACCCAGCTCCACCCCGACGTCCCCGAGGAGCTGCGGGGCACGTACGCCGGCCTGGCCCACCCCGCCGTCACCGACCACCTGACCAAGCTGGGCGTGACCGCGATCGAGCTGATGCCGGTCCACCAGTTCGTCCAGGACAGCACGCTGCTGGACAAGGGGCTGCGCAACTACTGGGGCTACAACACGCTCGCGTTCTTCGCCCCGCACGCCGACTACGCGGCGACCGCCGGGGACGAGCAGAACCCCGGCCAGCAGGTGCAGGAGTTCAAGTCGATGGTCAAGTCGATGCATGCGGCGGGCATCGAGGTGATCCTGGACGTCGTCTACAACCACACCGCCGAGGGCAACCACCTCGGCCCGACCCTCAGCTTCAAGGGGATCGACAACCCGGCGTACTACCGGCTGGTCGAGGACGAGCCGCAGTACTACATGGACTACACCGGGACCGGCAACTCCCTGAACGTGCGGCACCCACACTCCCTTCAGCTGATCATGGACTCGCTGCGCTACTGGGTGACCGAGATGCACGTCGACGGTTTCCGGTTCGATCTGGCCTCGGCCCTGGCCCGCGAGTTCTACGACGTCGACCGCCTGGCGACGTTCTTCGAGCTCGTGCAGCAGGACCCGGTGGTGAGCCAGGTGAAGCTGATCGCCGAGCCGTGGGACGTCGGCCCGGGCGGCTACCAGGTCGGGAACTTCCCTCCGCAGTGGACCGAGTGGAACGGCGCCTACCGCGACACCGTCCGCGACTTCTGGCGAGGCGAGCCGTCGCTGGGTGAGTTCGCCTCACGCCTCGCCGGCTCGTCTGACTTCTACGCCCACTCGGGTCGCCGCCCGGTGGCCAGCATCAACTTCGTGACCGCCCACGACGGCTTCACCCTGCGCGACCTGGTGTCCTACAACGAGAAGCACAACGAGGCCAACGGCGAGGACAACAACGACGGCGAGAGCCACAACCGCTCCTGGAACCACGGCGTCGAAGGGCCGACCGACGATCCCGAGGTGCTCGCCCTGCGCGCCCGGGAGCAGCGCAACTTCCTGGCCACGCTCCTGCTCAGCCAGGGTGTGCCGATGCTGGCGCACGGCGACGAGCTCGGCCGCACCCAGGACGGCAACAACAACACCTACGCCCAGGACTCCGAGATCTCGCTGGGTCAACTGGGACAAGGCCGACCAGCCGCTGGTGGAGTTCACCGCCGCGGTCGCGCGGCTCCGGCACAGCCATCCCACCTTCCGCCGCAAGCGCTTCTTCACCGGTACGACGGTGCGCACCGGCGACGGTGCGCGCCTCAACGACATCGTCTGGCTCCACCCCGAGGGGCGGGCGATGGACGAGGCCGACTGGGAAAGCGGGTCGAAGACGATCGGGATGTACCTCAACGGCCACGGCATCGCCGGCAAGGACGACCGCGGCGGGACCATCACCGACGACCACTTCCTTCTCTACTTCAACGCCGGCGACCCGGTCGAGGCGACCCTCCCGCCCGAGGAGTACGCCGACGCGTGGGACGTCGTAATCGACACCGGTGGCACCCTCGACGGCAACGACACCTGCAAGTCCGGGGCGCCGATCGAGCTGGAGGCGCGCAGTCTGGTGGTGCTCCGCGAGCATGCCGCGCCCGAGGAGGAGCCCGACCACTCCGTGGCCGCCTCCCTCGCGGCCCAGGCGGCCAACGGCTGACCCGTGCGCACTCCCAGGAACACCTACCGTCTCCAGATCACCGAGGACTTCGACCTGTTCGAGGCCGCCCGGCGACTGCCCTACCTGCGCGACCTCGGCGTCGACTGGGTCTACCTCTCGCCCCTCCTCGCGGCCGAGCCCGGCAGCGCACACGGGTACGACGTCGTGGCCCACGACCGGATCGACCCCGCGCGCGGTGGCGAGGAGGGACTGACCGCCCTGTCGAAGGAGGCACGCCGGCTGGACATCGGCGTGCTGGTCGACATCGTCCCCAACCACGTCGGCGTCGCCACCCCGGTCGAGAACGCCTGGTGGTGGGACCTGCTGCAGCACGGCCAGGCATCCGCCCACGCGGCTGCCTTCGACGTCGACTGGCCAGCCGGCGGCGGCCGGATCCGGATCCCGGTGGTCGGTGACGACGACCAGGCCACCGACGGCGGACCGATCGCGAACCTCGACGTGGCGGACGGCGAGCTGCGCTACCACGACCACCGGTTCCCGATCGCGCCGGGCACCGAGCACGACGACCCCCAGGTGGTCCACGCCCGTCAGCACTACGAACTGGTGAACTGGCGGGTCGCCGACCACGGGCTGAACTACCGCCGGTTCTTCGCCGTCAACACGCTCGCCGCGATCCGGGTGGAGGACCGCCGGGTCTTCGACGAGTCCCACGTCGAGATCAGGCGCTGGTTCGACGAGGAACTGGTGGACGGTCTGCGGGTCGACCACCCGGACGGCCTGCGCGAGCCGGGCCGCTACCTCGCCGACCTGGCCGGGATCACCGGCGGCGCCTACGTCCTGGTGGAGAAGATCCTGCACCCGGGCGAGGACCTGCCGTCGTCCTGGGACACGGCCGGGACCACCGGGTACGACGCGCTCGCCCTCCTCGACCGGGTCCTGACCGACCCGGTCGCCCGGGAGCCGCTCGACCTCCTCGAGACCCGGCTCCGCGGGGCCCCGGTCGACTGGGAGCAGATGGTGCACGACACCAAGCGGGCGGTGGCCGACGGCATCCTCGGCTCGGAGGTCCGGCGCATCGTGCGGGAGCTGGGCCCTGTCGCCGGAACCTCGACCGACGAATTGGTCGACGCGGTCGCCGAGCTGCTCGCCTGCTTCCCGGTCTACCGCTCCTACCTGCCCGAGGGACGCGGGCACCTCGACGAGGCCTTCGACCGGGCGCGGATGCACCGCCCCGACCTGGCCGGCGCGCTCGACCAGCTGCGTCCCCGGCTGTCCGACCCCGACGCGCCCCCTGCCCTGCGCTTCCAGCAGACCAGCGGGATGGTGATGGCCAAGGGCGTCGAGGACTGCGCGTTCTACCGCTGGTCGCGGCTGACCTCGCTCAACGAGGTCGGGGCCGACCCGGGCATCTTCTCGATCACGCCGGGTGAGTTCCACGACCAGATGGCCGCACGCCAGGCCGGGTGGCCGGACGCGATGACCACGCTCTCGACCCACGACACCAAGCGGGGCGAGGACGTCCGGGCACGGATCACCGCCCTCGCCGAGATGCCCGAGCGCTGGATGCACGCGCTGGCCCGCCTGCTCGAGCTCGCGCCGCTCCCCGACCCCGGCTTCGGCAACCTGCTGTGGCAGGCGGCCGTGGGTGCGTGGCCGATCTCCCGCGAGCGGCTGCACGCCTACGCCGAGAAGGCGATGCGCGAGGCGGGTGACCGCACGACGTGGACCTCGCCCGACGCGGCCTACGAGGATGCCGTGCACGCCGCCGTCGACGCGGCGTACGACGACCCCCGCGTCGCCGACCTCGTCGACGAGCTGCTCACCGACCTGGCGGGACCCGGCTGGAGCAACGCCCTCGCGGCCAAGCTGGTCGCGATCACCATCCCCGGCGTGCCCGACGTCTACCAGGGCAGCGAGCTGTGGGAGCAGAGCCTGGTCGACCCCGACAACCGGCGGTTCGTCGACTTCGACGCCCGGGCCGACCTGCTCGACGCGCTGGGTCCTGGCACCGCGGTGTCGTTGACCGCGAGACCAGACGACCCCGGCGTCGCGAAGCTCGCCGTCACCCGGGCCGGGTTGACCTTGCGCCGTGACCGCCCGGAGCTGTTCACCACCTACTCGCCGGTCCCGGCGTCGCGGGCTCGACGGCCGACCACGTGCTGGCGTTCGACCGGGGAGGCGCGGTCACGGTGGCCACCCGGCTGCCGGTCGGGCTGACCGAGCGGGCGGCTGGGGCACGACCGCCCTGGAGCTGCCGGCCGGAACCTGGCGCGACGTCATCACCGGCGCTGTCTCCGCGAGCTCGCCGGACCACGGCCTGCTGGTGAGCCGACGTCCTGCGCTCACTCCCGGTCGCATTGCTGGTCCGGGACGCGGCATGAGCACCCCCGAGGCCCCTTCGACGTCTGGGCCCCGATCCCGGCGCAGCTCCGCCTGTCCTCGAGACGCCTCGTCCTCGGCTCCAGGACAAGCGGCAGGCGATGCCATCGTCGAGATGACCAGGGGCGGGGACGACTGGTGGACCCCCGCCGGACCCGTCCCCGACCCGACGACCGCGGAGGTGGACTACGGCTACCTGATCGACGACTCGGACACGCCGGTGCCGGACCCGCGGTCCCGGCGCCAGCCGGCGGGCGTCCACGCGCGCTCGCGAACCCACCAGCCCCGGTCGTTCACCTGGACCGACGCAGCCTGGACTGGCCGTCAGCTGGCCGGCTCGGTGATCTACGAGCTGCACATCGGTACCTTCACCCCCGAGGGCACCTTCGACGCCGCCCTCGGCAAGCTCGACCACCTGCGCGGGATCGGAGTCGACTTCGTCGAGGTGATGCCGGTCAACGCCTTCAACGGCACCCACAACTGGGGGTACGACGGCGTGCTCTGGTCCGCCGTTCACGAGCCGTACGGCGGTCCGTGCGGCTACCAGCGCTTCGTCGACGGCTGCCACGCGGCTGGGCTCGGGGTGATCCAGGACGTCGTCTACAACCACCTCGGACCGTCGGGCAACTACCTGCCGCTGTTCGGGCCGTACCTCAAGGCGGGTCGCAACACCTGGGGCGATCTGGTCAACCTCGACGGCCCCGGGTCGGATGAGGTGCGCCGCTACATCCTCGACAACGTGCGGATGTGGCTGGAGGACTACCACGTCGACGGGCTGCGCCTGGACGCCGTGCACGCCCTCTCGGACTCCTCGCCGGTCCACCTGCTCGAGGAGATGGCGGTCGAGGTGGCCGCCCTGTCCGCCCACCAGCGCCGCCCGCTGACCCTGATCGCGGAGTCGGACCTCAACGACCCGGTGCTGGTCACGCCGCGCGAGGCCGGCGGCTACGGCCTCGACGCGCAGTGGAGCGACGACTTCCACCACGCCGTCCACGTCGCCCTGACCCGGGAGACCCAGGGCTACTACGCCGACTTCGAGCCGCTCGCCGCGCTGGCCAAGGTGTGCGAGCGGGGGTTCTTCCACGACGGGACCTACTCGTCGTTCCGGGACCAGGACCACGGCGTGCCGATCGACACCGACCGGATGCCGACCTGGCGGCTGGTCGTCGGCAGCCAGAACCACGACCAGGTCGGCAACCGCGCCGCTGGCGACCGTCTCACCGACCACCTCGACGAGCACCAGCTCGGCTGCGCCGCCCTGCTGACCATGGCCGGCCCGTTCACGCCGATGCTCTTCCAGGGCGAGGAGTGGGCAGCGTCGACACCGTTCCGCTTCTTCACCTCGCATCCCGAGCCGGACCTGGGACGAGTGACCGCCGAGGGGCGGTTCGAGGAGTTCGAACGGATGGGGTGGGACCCGGCCGTCGTCCCCGACCCTCAGGATCCCGACACCTTCCAGCGCTCGAAGCTGGACTGGGCCGAGACCGAGTCGGGGCGGCATGCCCGACTGCTGGCGTCCTACCGCCGGCTGACCGTGCTCCGCCGCGCCCACCCCGACCTCACCGATCCCGCCTTCGGGTCCACCTCGTGCGCGGTCGACGAGGAAACACGGGTGTTCCGGATGCGGCGCGGCTGCCTGCTGGTCGTCGTCAACTTCGGCGACGGGCCGGCGTCCGTGGACGTCGGTGCCGACGCAGACCTGCTCTTCGCCTCCGGCGAGGGAGTGCACGTGGAGCAGACCGAGCTGCTGCTGCCACCCCACGCCGGCGCCCTCGTCGGCTGAGCAGTCGACGTACCGTCGAAGCCATGCGCAGCGGTTCGCCGGCCCTCGTGGCCGGGCTCCTGGCCGCCAGCCTCGTGGCGGGCTGTGGTGGCCAGGACGGGCGTCGAACGACGACGCCCGTGCCGCCTGTCCGCGGTGACTCGCAGGCCGAGACGAGCCCGCCGGCCGAGCCCACCCCGAGGCCCACCCAGCGGCCCGCGGCGGCACCGGGCACGGTCCCACCACCCTGGCTGGGGACCCGGGTACTGCCCACGACCGACACCGGGTTCGGCGAGGTCCGGACCACGCCGCCGGCACTGCGGCACCGGCGGTTCACCCTCCCCGACACCGTGCGCGCCCTGCCCGGCAAGGGCTTCGCCGCCAGAGTGTCCGCGCCAGCCCCACGTCCCGTGATCGCCCGCTCGACCTGGCGTCCCCGCTGCCCGGTGGGCCCCGCGGAGCTGACCTGGCTGCGGCTGGCTTTCTGGGGATTCGACGACCGGCGGCACACCGGCGAGCTGCTCGTCCACACGGACGTGGCCCGCGACCTGGTGTCGGTGTTCAGACGGCTCTACGCCGCCAGGTTCCCCCTGGAGGAGCTGAGCATCATCACCCGGCGCGAGCTCGACGCACCCCCGACCGGCGACGGGAACGCGACCACGGCGTTCGCCTGCCGCCCCACGACGGGCGGAACGACGTACTCCCAGCACGCCTACGGCCTGGCGGTCGACGTGAACAGCTTCCAGAACCCCTATCTCTCGGGCGACCTGGTGCTGCCGGAGCTCGCGAGCGCCTACCTGCTGCGGACGCGCGACCGTCCCGGCATGATCGAGGCGAACGGCCCGGTGGTGCGGGCGTTCGCCTCGATCGGGTGGGAATGGGGCGGCTCGTGGCGGTCGCTGAAGGACTACCAGCACTTCAGCCGCAACGGCCGCTGAGCCCTACTGCTGCTGCGTCTGCTGCTGCAGCTCCTCGACCGTGATGACCTCGTCGGCGCCGGGAGCCTCGATCGAGACGTCCTCACCGAACTCGGAGAAGCTGACCGAGCTGGGCGCTTCGCCGCTCTCGCGCTCGACCTTCAGGATGTGGTGAGGGTCGTCGACCGCCACCCAGACGGTGGTCGTCCCGCCGCCCTCATCGTCGGCGTTGTCGCGGGTCAGCTTGATCGCTTGCTGGCCGTCGACATCCTCGGTCTCGCCCTTTTCCGAAGACTTCTGGTCCTCGTCGGCTTCGATCTGCTTGAGCAGCGAGTCGAGGTCGCAGAAGGAGGCGAAGCTCTCATCGCCCTCGGGCAGCTGCACCCAGTTGTCTCCGACCGTGGAGATGATCTGGTCCGCCGCCGGGCCAGCCTGGGCCCGCCAGAACTCCTCGTCCGGCCTGAACCAGGAGGCGCCTTCGAGGCTGATCACCTCGGCGTTGCCGGAGTCGCCCCGGGAGATGGTTCCGGAGCAGTCGCCCTCGGTGGTCAGTGACAGATCGAGCCCGATCTCACCACCCTGCTGGGTGATCGACCCGTCCATGTGAAGGGAATCGAGGGTCTTCATGTCGTCGACCGATGCCTTCTGGATGGTCGCGGCCGACTCGTTGGCGAAGTCGCTGTCGCCGCTGTCGCCGCTGTCGCCGCCGCCCCCGCACGCCGAGAGTACGGCGAGCGCAACGATCGCGCCCGCCACTTGCCTGATGCCCGCCACGAATCCTCCAGCCTTTTGGTGAATGGACCATGATCACACGGCAGGTGTGCCCACGGGTGACGGGTCTCGGGTCAGGCGTCGACCAGCTCCCGCTCGGTGGGCCGCTGGGGTGGGGCCGCGTCGGTCTCGCGCCAGCCGTACCGCTCCCACCAGCGGCGCAGCGGACCCGGGGCCCACCAGTTCCATGAACCCAGCAGCTTCATGGTCGCGGGCACCAGCAGGGCGCGAACGACGGTGGCGTCGATGATCAGCGCGACCAGCATGCCGATCCCGATCATCTTCATGAAGACGATGCCCGGAGAGGCCGAAGGCTCCGATCACCACAGCCAGCAGCAGCGCCGCGCTGGTGATGATCCGGCCGGTCTTCTGCACGCCGGTGGCCACGGCCAGGTCGTTGTCGGCCCGTACGGTCCCACTGCTCGCGTACTCGGGAGAGCAGGAACACCTCGTAGTCCATGGACAGTCCGAACAGGATGGCCAGCATCAGGATCGGGTTGGTGGCGTCGAGATAGCCGGTCGACTCGAATCCGAGCAGGCCGGAGAGGTGGCCGTCCTGGAAGATCCAGGTCACGATCGCCGAAGGACGCGGTGATCGACACGGCGTTCATCGCCACCGCCTTGAGCGGGAGCACGAGCGAGCCGAACGCCAGGAAGAGCAGCACCAGCATCACGCCGACCACGATCAGGCCCATCCAGGGCAGGTGGTCGCCCGACCGAGCTGATCAGGTCGACGGTGTCGGCCGTGAGCCCGCCGACGAGGACTTCGCCCTCGGGCGGCTCGACCTCGCGGAGGTCCCTCACGATGTCCTGGGACTGCTGGCTCTGGCTGTTGCCGTCCCAGAACGCGCGCAGCAGCGTGGTGTCGCCCGCGGTCTCGACCCGGCTGGACGTCGACGATGCCGTCGACCGCCTCGATGTCGCGGGTGTACGACGCGACGTCCGCCCGGTCGGCACCCTGCAGCAGGAGGTTGGCGGTGGACTGCTCCGGACCGAACTCGGCGTTCAGCTTGTCGGCGGCGACGTGGGCCGAGGCGTCGTCGGGCAGAACGCGGTAGTCGACGCTGCCCCACTTGACGCCGAGGAACGGCGACGCGACCGCCAGGAGCGCTGCGGTCACCACGACGACCGTCACGACGGGCCTCCGCATGACGCGCGTGCGCGAGGCGTGCCCACCAGCCGTGGTCGTCGTCAACGGCGACCGGGCGGTGTCGGCGCCAGGGCATCCGGCCGGCGTCGATCCGGCGGCCGAGCAGGCGCAGGGTCGCCGGCAGCACGGTCAGGGCGGCGAGCATGGCGATCACGACGGCCGAGATGCCGCCGTACCCCATGCTGCGAAGGAAGATCTGCGGGAAGACCAGCAGCGACGACATCGCCGCCGCGACGGTCAGGCCGGAGAACAGGACGGTGCGTCCAGCAGTGACCATGGTGGTCGTGATCGCCTTGGTCGACGCGTCCGGGTCGTCCATCGGCAGGCGGGCCAGCTCCTCGCGGAAGCGGCTGATCATGAACAGGGCGTAGTCGATGGCCAGGCCCATGCCGAGCAGGCTGATCACGTTGACCGAGAAGATCGACACGTCGGTGAAGGTGGTGAGCAAGCGGACCAACGCGAGGGACCCGACGACGGCGAGGGCACCGACCAGCGCCGGCATCGAGGCGGCCACCAGGCTGCCGAAGATCAGCAGCGCGAGCAGGATCACGATCGGCAGCGAGATCATCTCGGCGCGCTCGAGGTCCTCGGAGGAGATCTCGTTGACGTCGCCGTAGACCGCGAACGACCCGGCCAGGTCGGTCTCGAGGTTCTCGCTCTCGAGTGCCGGCTCGACCTCGTCCCAGTTGTCGAGCAGGTCGTCCTGGCTGGCGCCGGCCAGCGAGATCTGGACCTGGACCGCGTGCCCGTCCTTGCTGACCATGTCGGGGCTCTTGGTGTCGTAGTACGACACGACCGAGCTGGTGCTGTCGGCCGGGATGTCGGCCAGGGTCTCCTCGACCTCGGCCCGGAAGTCCGGCGACTTGGCGGTCAGCTCGTCGCTGGAGTAGATCGCCACCACGTCCACGGTCCGGTTGCCGAAGGTCTCGCGCTCCAGCGCCAGCTCCCGCGCCGACTCGCTGTCGGGGTCGTCGAAGCCGCCCTGGGCCAGGTGGTCGAAGACGCCGAAGCCGTAGGCGCCGGCCCCGATGACCAGCGCCACCCCGGCCAGCAGGATCGCCAGTGCCCGTCGGGCCACGAAGGCCCCCCACCGCTCCATCATTGCGGCTCCTCGAATTCGGAGTGAAACTGTGTCAGACTAGTGAACGGCGTAAACAGTAAACGCCGTAAACAATTCCTGTCAAGGGATCGGGCGGTCAGGAGGACCGGGGTGGCCCCACAGTCGGCGCAGCGTCTTACCGAGCAGTCGGTCCAGCCGGCGCTCCCCCAGCCGACGCGTCGGGAGCGGCAGCGCGAGGCGACGTACACCGAGATCGTGCAGGTCTCCCGCGACCTGCTGGCCGCGGGTGCCGAGCTCTCGCTCCGCGCCGTGGCCGCCCGGATGGGGATGACCGCGCCGGCGCTCTACCGCTACGTCGGCCAACTACCAGGAGCTGGTCGACCTGGTCGCCTTCGAGATCGACAAGGCCGCGACCGAGGGCTTTCGGGAAGCGGCTGCGACCCAGCCCGAGGACGACCCGGCTGGCGCAGCTCCTCTGCGCATCGGTGGCGTTCCGCCGGTGGGCGCTGGGCAGCCCCCGCGAGTTCTCCCTGGTCTTCGCCAACCCCATCGCCGACAGCGCCTGCGTGCGGCGCGACCTGCTCACCTCCGCGACGTCGGGACACTTCTTCAACGCCTTGCTGGTCCGGGTCTGGGAGAAGCACCGGTTCCCACACCCCGAGCTGTCGGAGCTCGACCCCGCCGTCGCCGAGGCGCTCGAGGAGCCGATGTTCCCGATCGACCTGGCGCTGCTGCCCGACGGCCACCGCGGGACTGCTGTGGGTCTTCATGAACGCCTGGGCCGCGCTGTACGGCGTCGTGACGCTCGAGGTCTTCGGGCACCTCGACCCACGGATCATCGAGAGCGGCGCGATCTTCGCCGCGATGGTCCACGAGTGGATGCCGCGGCTCGGGATGGACGCCGAGCAGGACCGGCTCCGAGGCACTCCTGGCCTCAGAGCTCGCCCGCTAGCACCTCGTCCACCCAGGCCGGCACCAGCTTGCCGGCCGGCCCCTCCCGCGACTCGTCGAAGTCGCCGGAGACGTCACTCGCCAGCAGGTTGAGCTCGACCGTCCGCGGCCCCACCGCCGGCGGCGAACTGGACGAAGGCGGCGGCCGGGTAGACCACGCCCGACGTGCCGATCGCCACGAACAGGTCGGCCTCGTGGAGGGCGGCGAAGATCCGGTCCATCTCGTAGGGCACCTCGCCGAACCAGACGACGTCCGGCCGAAGCTCGCTGACCCCGCACCTCGGGCACGGCGGGTAGTCGCCGAGATCGTCGGTCCAGGGCGTCCGGTTCCGGCAGGCCCGGCACAGGGCCGACCGCAGCTCGCCGTGCATGTGCACGACGCGCGTGGAGCCGGCACGTTCGTGCAGGTCGTCGATGTTCTGGGTGACGACGAGCAGGTCGTCGCCGAGATGCTCCTCGAGCCGGGCGAGAGCGAAGTGGGCCGGGTTGGGCTCCACCCCGGCGATGGCGGCCCGGCGGGCGTCGTAGAACCGGTGCACGACCGCGGGCTGGAGGTCGAACGCGTCCGGGGAGGCGACGTCCTCGACCCGGTGCCCCTCCCACAGGCCGTCGGCGTCGCGGAAGGTCGGCACCCCGCTCTCGGCGGAGATGCCGGCCCCGGTGAGCACGACGATCTTCACGGCGGCCTCAGTAGTACCAGGGGTACGGCGACCAGTCGGGATCCCGCTTCTCGAGGAACTGGTCGCGGCCCTCCTGCGCCTCGTCGGTCATGTAGGCGAGCCGGGTGGTCTCGCCGGCGAAGAGCTGCTGCCCGACGAGGCCGTCGTCGATCAGGTTGAAGGAGTACTTCAGCATCCGCTGCGCGGTGGGCGACTTGCCGTTGATCTTCCGGCCCCACTCCAGACCCTGGCCCTCGAGCTCGGCGTGCGGGACCACCTTGTTGACCGCGCCCATCTGGTGCATCTGTGCGGCGTCGTACTCCTCGCCGAGGAAGAAGATCTCGCGGGCGAACTTCTGGCCCACCTGACGGGCCAGGTAGGCCGAGCCGAAGCCACCGTCGAAGGAGCCGACGTCGGCGTCGGTCTGCTTGAAGCGGGCGTGCTCTTCGCTGGCGAGGGTGAGGTCGCAGACGACGTGCAGGGAGTGGCCGCCGCCGGCCGCCCAGCCGTTGACCAGGCAGATCACGACCTTCGGCATGAACCTGATCAGCCGCTGGCACTCCAGGATGTGCAGCCGTCCGAGCCGTGCCTGCTCGGCCGGGGTGCGCGCGTCGGTGACCTCGCTGCCGGTGCCGTCCTCGTACTGGTAGCCGGTCCGGCCGCGGATCCGCTGGTCACCGCCGGTGCAGAACGCCCATTTGCCGTTCTTGTCGCTCGGCCCGTTGCCGGTGAGCAGGACGCAGCCGACGTCGCTGGAGGTCCGTGCGTGGTCGAGCACGCGGAGCAGCTCGTCGACGGTGTGCGGCCGGAAGGCGTTCAGCACGTCGGGCCGGTCGAAGGCGATCCGGACGGTGCCGTGCGCCTTCGCGCGGTGGTAGGTGAGGTCGGTCAGGCCCTCGAACCCGGGCACGGGATCCCAGGCTTCCGGGTTGAACGTCTCTGACACACCCTCGATCGCGCTCATGGGCGCACGCTATCCGTCACTGGAATCCGTCCGCGCCGCCCGGTGTTGCACACGACATGACACTCACAGGCAACTACGTGCCCAGTACCTCCGCGTGGGTCCGCGACCAGGTGGAGCAGTACGAGCAAACGGGCGGGACCGAGGGCAACGAGATCATGGGCCTGCCGATCGTCGTGATCACCTCACGCGGCGCGAAGAGCGGCAACCTGCGCAAGAACCCGGTCATGCGGGTCGAGCACAACGGCGTCTACGCCGCGGTCGCCTCCAAGGGCGGCGCACCGGAGCACCCCGAGTGGTACTACAACCTGGTGGCCGATCCCCAGGTCGATCTCCAGGACGGTCCCGAGCCGACGTCGTACGTCGCCCGGATCGCCACTGGCGAGGAGCGGGCCGAGTGGTGGGAGCGCGCCGTCGCCGCCTTCCCGAACTACGCGGAGTACCAGACGAAGACGGACCGGGAGATCCCGGTGTTCCTGCTCGAGCGCGCCTGACCCTTTCTGGATAGTCCGGAACACCTCGCAGGGTTCAAAGCCGCCAAGGCGTGCGGATTGTTCCGGACTATCGAGTGGGCTGCGCGATCGAGACGGCCAGGCCGGTGAGGTGACCGAGCCGCGCCAGCTCGGAGTCGAGGAAGTCCGGGCCGCCGCGGCGGGCCGATCACGACGATCTCGTCGTCGTCGAGCCGGGCGGCGCACGAGCAAGGTTCTCGTCGTCCTCGACGTCGAGCCTGATGGCGGCCGGTCGACCGGCGCCCACGGCACGTTCTCCGGGCGCCGCCTCGCTGGAGTGGATGACGCCGTCGTCGCGGTGGACGCGGGCGCCCCAGTCGGACCGGAACACCGCCGGCAGCAGGTCGACCAGCCGGTCCAGCGCCTCGCTCGGGGTGGGCGGTCAGGTCCTCGACCGCCTCGAGGTCGAGGAAGACGTTGCCGCCGGCGGCGTACCGGCTGATCCACAGCACCTGTACGCCCTCGAGGGCGGTGCAGGCCGACACGATCGAGTCCGGCAGGGCGCCCGGCGCCAGTCTCGAGCAGTACGTCGTCGACCGCGACGCCGTCGAGGCCCTTCTCGACGATCTCGATCGCCTCGATGTCGCCGCCGGCCTCACCGATCGCGGTCGCCAGCCGACCCAGCGAACCGGGCACGTCGGGCAGCTCCACGCGCGAGCAGGAAGGGCATGTCTCGACCCTATCGGTCGGCCCACGTATCCGAGACGTTGCCGGCAGGTTTCGGTCCGCAGCCGGTCAGGCTGCGCGAGGCCAGCAGCCGCTGGCGCAGCCCGGTGGCCCGCTGGGCGTGCGTGGCCACCGCCGCCCGGACGGCTGCCTCGGAGCCGACCACCCGCACGCTGCTCCTGGGCGCGGGTGACCGCGGTGTAGAACAGCTCGCGCGTGAGCAGCCGCGAACCGGCGTCGGGCAGCAGCACGGTGATCCGTCGCGCCTGGCTGCCCTGGCTCTTGTGGATCGTCATCGCGTGCATCGTCTCGACCTCGTCGAGCCGGCCGGTCGCGAAGTCGTGCAGCCCGCCCGAGCCCGAGATCCACGCCCGCAGCCGACCGTCGTCGCGCAGCACCGCAGCGCCGGTCTCGCCGTTGTAGAGCTGCAGCGTGTAGTCGTTGGCGGTCACCAGCAGCGGCCGGCCGACGTACCACTCCCCCCAGATCTCCTGGCCGGTCTCCTCGACCAGCCAGTGCTCCACCCGGCGGTTCCAGTGGCGTACGCCGTGTGGCCCCTCCCGGTGTGCGCACAGCAGGCGGTGCTCGTCGAGCGCGCGGATCGCTCCTTCGGCGTCGCCGTCTTCCGCCGCGCGGCGTACGGCGAGGGCCGCGGCCACGGCGTCGTCGCGCAGCACGGCCTCGGGCTCGTCGGTCTCCACGAACTCGACCTCGTCGGAGTCGGCGCGCAGCGCGTCGACCACGGCATCCCCCTCGCCGGCCCGGAGCGCTTCGGCCAGCGTCTTGATGTGCCCGGCGGAGCGGAAGTTGTGGCTCAGCGAGACGACCGGCGAGTCGGGGTCGCCCTCGTAGCCGGCGACGAGGTCGGACAGCACGGCGCCGGCGCCGACCGAGGTGAGCTGACGCGGGTCGCCGGCGAGCACCAGCCGCGACTGCGGCCGCACCGCCTCGAGCAGCCGGGCCATCATGGTGAGCTCGACCATCGAGGACTCGTCGACGACGATCAGGTCGTACTTGAGCCGGTTGCCGCGGTCGTGGCGGAATCGGGTGGCGTTGTCGGGCCGCCAGCCGAGCAGGCGGTGCAGGGTCATCGCCTCGACCCGGCCGACCCGCTCCCGGTCCTCGGTCGCCAGCTGTCGGCGAGCTCGGTCTCCACGGCCTCCTGCAGCCGCGCGGCGGCCTTGCCGGTCGGGGCGCGTCAGCGCCACCGAGAGCTCGCTCGCCGCGGCGGTCGGCCTGGTCGGCCAGCAGTGCGAGCATGCGCGCGACGGTCGTGGTCTTGCCGGTGCCGGGACCGCCGGTGATCACGGTGGTCCACTGGCGGACCGCGCGCACGGCTGCGTCGAGCTGCTCGTCGCTGATCCGTGCCCGCCCGGATCCGCTCCACGGCGGCGGCGAGAGCGGCCTCGTCGACGTCCGGTGGTGGCTGGGCGGCGCGCTCCACGAGGTCGTCGCAGACCTGGCGTCTCGAGCCGGTGGTAGCGGTCGAGGTAGAGCAGGTCGTGCTCCCAGCGGATCACGCCCTGCTCGAGGAGCGGCGAGGCGCCGACGGCCGCCCGCCACTCGTCGGGTCGGCGGCCAGTCGAGGTCGAGGTCGGGCGCGACGCCGGCGGCCGTGGCGAGGTCGAGGCACACCGAGCCGCGGCGTACGGCGCGGACGGCGAGCGCCACCGCCAGCAGCACGCGCTCGTCGGTCTCGCCGCCGAGCACACCGATCCGGGACGCGACGTGGACGTCGGACGCGGTGAGCAGGGTGGCGGCGTTGAAGCTCGCCAGCAGCCCGCCCGCACCCGTGGCGAACCGCCAGTCGAGCTCGCCAGTGGGTTCGAACAGCTCGGTCATCGTCACTGCCCCCGTCGTCACCACGCCGTCGAGCAGGTCGGACAGCTCCTCGACCAGGGCGACCGGCGGTCGCCACGAGAAGACGCCGCACGGGTGCCCGTCGACCACCGGGGTGTCGGGACCGCACATGCCGCGCAGGTAGAGGTAGAGCACGCCGCCGAGATGGCGCTCGGGGTCGTAGCCGGGCTGGCGCCAGCGCAGGAACCGGTGGAGCACCGCGACGTAGAGCAGCGCCTGGAGCGGGTAGTCGGAGTGGCCCATGGCGTCGGCCAGCGCCTCGGGGCGGTAGCTGTGGGCGGTGAGCGGCTCGTCGATCGGGCCCGAGCCAGTTGGTCTTGTAGTCGACGACGAGGTAGCGCGGCCCCGCCGCGTCGGGCACGCGGAGCACGACGTCGACCGACCCGGTGAGGTAGCCGCGCAGGCTCTGCTCGCCGAGCTCGCCCACGAGGGCGTCGGCGTAGCGCGCCGACCGGGTCGTCGGCGGGCGAGGTGGCGGCGCAGCAGCGGCGCCAGGTCGCCGAGGCGGACGTCGGGCGCCCGGCCGCGCAGGTCGCCACCGGACAGCGGGAGCTCGAAGTCCATCTCGCGCAGCCGGTCGGCCAGCGGGATCTCCCGCAGGGTGGTCGCCGACGAGCGGGCCGAGCGGGGAGTCGCACACGGTCGACCAGGGCATCGGCGAGCTCCTCGCGGTCGAGGTCCACCGGCCACCAGCCGAGCTGGTCGTCGATGTGGCCGAGCAGCTCGGCGCGCAGGTCGGGCGCCTGGGGGTCGGTGTGCTCGAGCACGGCGTGCACCAGGGAGCCGAACGTCGCACCCACCGGCAGATCCGGCCATCGGCGACGCAACGTCGGTCGCGCTTGTCGAGACCACGTCGGCGGCCACCACCGGCGACCTCCTCGTCGTCCTTGGCCGACACCTCGGGCTCGCTGGCGACCGCGCCCGCCGGCCCGGCTGGCGGCCTCGACCTTGCTCAGCGCGGAGTAGGAGGTGCGCCGCCACGCGGCGTCCACCTCGCGGGTGAAGCGCCGGGCACCGAGGTCGGGAGCGTCCGGCCGCGGCGGGTCGGCGCCCGGGTCGGCATGGAGCGCGGGCTCCGGGGTCGGGCCGCCGCGGTCGCGCCACTCGGCGAAGAGCGTGACCACCTCGTCGTCGGTCGGCACCCGCGGGCTCGTCGGGCACCTCGGTCGCCGCCGGCGTCGCGCATCAGCATCCGGTGGAGCGGGGAGGCGACGGCGTTCTTGGTCGGCGCCCACCAGCAGACGACCTGGGACTTGGCGCGGGTGACGGCGACGTACAGCAGCCGCAGCCACTCGCCGGCCTCCTCGTCCTGCCAGCGGCGGCAGTGGTCGTGCCAGTCGGCGCCTCCGCCACCGACGTTGACGCAGCGCTGCCCGTCGTCGTCGTGGAACAGCGGGCGGGTCGGCTTGGGCACGAAGCGGTCGGCGAGCGGCGGGGAGGTAGACGACGGGGTACTCGAGGCCCTTGCTCGCGTGGATCGTGACCAGCTGCACGGCCGCGGCGTCGGAGTCGAGGCGGCGGGTGCGTTCGGTGCCGCGGCCGGCCCGGCCCTCGGCGACCTGCTCGCGCAGCCAGGTCAGCAGCGAGACCAGCCCGTGCCGCTCGGTGAGGGTGACCTCGTGCAGCGCCTCGCCGATGTGGCGCAGGTCGGTGAGCCGGCGCTCGCCGCCGACCTCGGCCAGCACCCGCGCCGGCAGCCCGCCGACGCTCGCGGCCTCGACGACGGCGGCGACGCCGCGGGTGCTGAACAGCTCGGACCACCCGCGGAGTGTGTCGGCGACCTGGTCGGTGAGGTCCTCGCCGCCGGCGTCGAGCTCGGCGGCGGTGTGGCCGAAGAAGCAGGTGAGCGCGGCGGCCCGGACGCGCGGGCTGCGGTGGGGCTGCTCGAGCGCCTCGAGCAGGCTCAGCCACTCGACCGCGGCCGGCGTCGCGAACACGCTGCCGCCGCCGGCGATCACCGCGGGGACTCCGGCCTCCTGCAGCGCCTCCCGGGCGTCGGCCAGGTCGGCGTGGCGGTAGCTGATCACCGCGATGTCGCGCGGGCGGATCGGCTCGCCGCAGTAGGTCGCGCCGGAGGCGAGCAGGCGGCGTACGTCGAGGGCGAGGTCGCGCGCGATGTGGGGCCGGACCTGGCCGACGGTGAGGGTGCCGCCGCCGCGCTTGCCGAACGGTCTCGCGGCGGACGACCCGGACCCGGAACGGCGAGGGCGACGGCGACGCCGGCCAGGCGCGTGCCCTGGTGGTGGGCCTCCACGTCGCGGACCACGATCCGCTCGTCGCCGAGCGCGGCTCCGGAGAGCAGCCGCTGGAAGGAGTCGAGCAGCGGGGCGTCGCTGCGCCAGTTGACCGACAGCGTCTGCTGGGTGGCCGCGGTCTCGGCCGCCTGGAGGTACGTCGTGACGTCGCCGCCGCGGAAGGCGTAGATGGCCTGCTTCGGGTCGCCGATCAGCACCATCGTGGCGTGGCCGAGGAACGCTCGCGTCGAGCACCTCCCACTGCACCGGGTCGGTGTCCTGGAACTCGTCGACGAGCACGATCTTCCAGCGGCCGCGCATCCGCTGGCTGGCGGCGCCGTCGGGCTCGGCCGAGGGCGTCGGCGAGCTGGCTGAGCAGGTCGTCGTAGGAGAGGATCCCGAGCCGGCGCTTGCGCCGCTCGATCTCGTCGCGGACCTTGAGCGCGAAGCCGACCCGGCGGCCGACCGGCGTGGTGCGGTCCTCGCCGGCGGGCTCGAGCCGGGCCTGGGGGTCGTTGACGGCGGTGCGCGCGATCGCCATCGCCTCGTCGTGGGAGAAGACCGGGCCGCCGTCGTCGAAGGCGAACGCGCGGAGGTAGAGGTCGTCGACGGTCTCCTTGATCAGGTCGTCGAGGTCCTCGACGAGCCGGGCGCGGGAGTCGGTGTCGCCGGCGACACCGAGCGAGTCGAGCACCATCGAGCAGAACTGGTGGGTGGTCGCGATGGTCGCGGCGTCGAACCCGACCAGGGCCTCGGTCACCCGCCGGTGGCCGAGCCGTCGCTGGTCGTCGTCCCAGCCGCGCAGCAGACCGACCAGCTCGGACTCCTCGACCTGGGCGTCGTCGAGCAGCGCCCGGGCCGCGGGATCGTCGCTGAGCACCCGCTCGGCCTCGACCAGCTGGGCGCGGACGCGCTCGCGGAGCTCCTGGCTGGCGGCGCGGCCGAAGGTGACGACGAGCATCTCCTCGAGTCGCGCGTGACCCTCGGCGACGTAGCGGGTGACCAGCGCGCCGATGGTCCAGGTCTTGCCGGTGCCGGCGCTGGCCTCGAGGAGGACGGTGCCGGACGGGAAGCTCGCCGGTGACGTCGAACGGTCGCATGTCGCGTCACAGCGGGCCGACCCTCTCCGCGCCGGTCAGCAGCGGCTCCCAGATCGTCCAGGCGTGGTCGGGCAGCCCGGCGGTGATCAGGTCCTCGACCGGCGCGCCGGTGCCGAAGACCCGCTGGTGGTAGGGGTCGGCGTCCTCGCCCTCGATGCCGAACGCTGTTGTGGGGGTCGGTCTCCCACTCCCGCCGCGCGGCCACGCTCGGCGGGGCGTCCTGACCCATCAGCTCGCGGGCGTAGGCCTCGGCCCAGGCCGCACCGGTGGCAATCGGCACCGGCAGCGGCTCGGTCATCCCGAGGTCGCGCAGCTCCACCAGCCGGCGCAGCCAGTCGGCCGCCCGGTGGTCGAGCGGGCCGGACAGGGCACGCTTCGGGCCGGCCCGTTCGCGGCCGACGGCGTGGGCGGTCCAGTGCTCGTCGGGCCGACCGGCGCTGAGCGCGAGCAGGTCGACCCAGGTGCGGAGACGCTGCTTGGGCTTGAGCCGGGAGTAGCCGAGCGAGACGAGCCGGTTGCCGTAGACGTCGGCAACGGTGCCGGTGAGGCGGCGGCCGTCGCCAAGGTCGACGTCCACGTCGACGGACCGGCGGTCGCCCTCACGCAGCTCGGCGGTGCGCGCCCAGAGCTGCTGGCACTCCTCGGTCACGCCGCGCAGCGCGAGCTCACCCAGACCACCGGGCGGAAGGGTGCCGCGCAGCTGCTCGGCAGTCATCACGGCGACAGGGTCCCGCCCGGCGAGCACCTCGCGCAGCAGGTGGTCGCCGACCTGCCAGACCTCGAGCGCGTTGAGGGTCACCGGGATCGCGTCGGCCAGCTCGTCGGGCTCGAACGGTGTCGACACCTCGAGACGGCCGCGGAGGAACGGCACGCACGGGATGCTGCGAGGAACGCCTGGAGGTCGGCGAGCGAGACGTCCTCCGACGGTCGCTCGGGGAGCGGTCCGGGGAGGAGTCGCTGCGGCTGGCGACGCGGAGCCCAGGTCGCCCGCGCTCCGGCGAGGGCGGCACCGTCGAAGCTGAAGGGCCGGTGGGCGGGCCCGCTGAGCTCGCCGCCGTCCCACTCGGCGGGGTCGCGATCCGGGTCGCCCAGCTTGAAGTTGCGGGCGTCGTAGGACTGGAGCGGGTGGCGGGTCAGGATCCGCTGACGGACGGGGGCGGCGGTGGTGCGGTCGGCGGCGTCGAGGATCTCGCCGAGGGGTACGGCGGGTGGTCGGCGGGCGCCGGAGTGCTCGTTGGCGCCGGTGTAGGTGATGACGACGTGCTCGGTGGCGGCGAGCAGCGCGTCGAGCAGCAGCTGGCGGTCCTCGCTGCGGGCGTCGCGCTCGCCGGTGAGCGGGTCGACGGCCGAGCACGTCGTCGCCGTCGACGACCGCCGCGCGCGGGAAGACGCCGTCGTCGAGGCCGACCAGGCAGACCACGCGGTGCGGGACCGACCGCATCGGGACCATGGTGCAGACGGTGAGGGTGCCGGTGCGGAAGTTGGCGCGGGTGGGTCGTCCGGCCAGCCGCGACTGGAGCATCGCCCGCACGTCGGGCAGCCGGAGCTCGAGCCCGCGTTGGTCGGAGGACGCGGCGGCGCGGGCCAGCTCGCGCTCGAACTGCGGGACCTGCCACGCATCGTCGGCGGGCACGTCGGTGAGGGCGCGCACGCCTGCCGCGCAGTGCGACGGTCCAGTCCTCGACGGTGGTCGCGCCGCGCAGGCCGGACAGGCAGGCGGTCAGCCGGTCGAGGAGCTCGGCGAGCCGGCCGGCGAGATCGATCTCGTTGCTGCCGACGTCGTCGAGCGGGAGGCCACGGCCGAGGTGGCGGTGGTCGTCACCGCTCATGGCAACGCCGAGAAGGATCCGGTCGAGGCCGGCCCGCCAGGTGTTGTGCTCGAACCTCTCCATCTCGAACGCCGACCTGGCCTCGCGGTCGATGCCCCAGCGGACACCCGCCTCGGCGACCCACCGGCTGACCCGGTCGAGCTCGTCGTCGGTGAACCAGAACCGGCGCCGGCAGGCGTCGGTCGCGGCCAGGTCGAGCACGTCGGACGCGGTGACCCGGCCACCGCTCAGCTCCAGCAGGGTGCCGGCGACCGCGAGCAACGGGTTGGTGCTGGTGAGGGCCCGGTCGGCGAGCTTGACCCGGAGCTGGTGGGCCGGGTGTCCGCCCGCCCGGCGTGCCCCCGGCGGGCGCGAGCCCGAACCCGGCCGAGATCAGCGGCGCGAACGTCTCGATGTCGGGGCACATCACGAGGATGTCGCGCGGCTCGAGCGTGGGGTCGTCCTCCAGCAGCCCGACCAGCACCTCGCGCAGCACGTCGATCTGGCGGGCGGGCCCGTGGCAGGCGTGCACCTGGAGGCTGCGGTCGTCGTCGGCGAGGTGGCGGTCGGCGCGCTCGGCGACGGTCGGGGCGTGGTTGGTGCGGATGTCGGCCTGGAGCCAGCCCAGAGCACGCGGGTCGGGGGTCGCGAGAGGCTCGACCGCCGGGTGCGTCGTTGTCAGTGACTGAGTCGAGCATCCGCCGGAGCTCGCGGGTGTCGCGGCCGAGCGACGCGAGCAACGGATGGCCGACGAGCTCGGCGGACGAGTCGTCGATCCGCGGCACCGGTCCGCCGATGTCGGCCAGGTCGCCCCAGAGGCGTGGCGAGGGCTGGGGCAGCCAGACGTGCACCTCGCGGCTCTGGCCCAGCGCCTCCAGCAGCTCGACCTCGGTGACCGGGAGCCGGGTGTGGCCGAACAGGGACAGCCGCGACGGGAGGTCCAGCCCCTCTCCTCCCGCGCGCAGGCGAGCGAGGGTGTCGGCGTGCCGGACGTCGGGCGGCGGCTCGTCGACCCGCGCCGAGCAGCCGCCGCCAGAGCTCGGCCTGCCAGAGCAGGTCGGGGTCGAGGGGGCCACCGGCGCCGTCGGTGTCACGTCCCTCGCGCCAGTCGGTGATGAGCGTCGGCCGCTGGACGGCGTAGGACGCGAGGAGGCCGGCCAGCCGGCGGGCGACGGAGTAGCGGCGGTTGCGCCGGAGCTCGCCGTCGTCACCTTCGAGACCGTGTCCGAGGTGGGCGGCCAGCGTGGCGCACCATGGCTCGCCGAGGCTGTCATCGATGACCGCGAGCAGCGGCCAGACCAGGCGGTCGGGATCCCACGGGTCGTCACGGTCGCGGTCGAGCAGCATCGCGACAAGGGAACGCGGGTTGAGGAACCGCACGCCGGCGCAGACCCCGTCGCCGCCCGAGGACGACGTACCCAACCGGTGGGAGAGTCGCTGGGTCAGCCACCGCTCGACCCCCTTGGCCGGTACGACCACGATCTCCTCGGCGAACGGGTCATCGAGCGGAGTCGTGAGCAGGTCGCCCAGCGCGTCGGCGAGCACGTCGGTGCGCTCGGCCGGATGCACCGTGAGCGCCACCCCATGCCTCCTCATACGTCGGCGACGGGCTCCAACCTAGAGCCCGCCGCCGACGTGTGACGCACCTGCGTCATTGGAAGATGCTGTAGCCCCCCGGCCCCACGAGAAGCCCGAGGACGATCAGCAGGATCCCCCACAGGACCGAACCACGGATCAGCGCGAAGATGCCGCTGATCACGAGGATGGCCGCAATGATGAACAGGATCAGTGTCATGCAGTGCTCCCTCTTCTGGTCAAGCGCCTACTTCTTGAAGGCGTCCTTGACATTTTCGCCGGCCTGCTTGAGGTCCGACTTGCTCTGGTCGGCCTTGCCCTGGTTCTCGCGCGTCCGGTCACCGGTCGCACGGCCCTCGGCCTCCTTGGCCTTGCCCTTGAGCTTGTCGCCGGTGTTCTCGGCCTTGTCCTTCAGTCCCATGGGAATTCTCCTCCTGATCGGACGCGTGCATGGACGTACCTACCGGTATCCGATCGCGGCGATTTCATGCCCCACCACGGCTTGAATCGGGCGTTCCTGACCGTTGAATCGGGCCTTTCCGCGCGTTGAGTCGTGCCGTCCTGCGGGCGGCCACCGGGGGCAGAAAACCCGGGGAGTGGCCTAGGCGAACCACCCATCCATAGCCCGGATGGGTGGAGCCGGTGGTCCAGACGTCTCGGGGTTGTTCAAGATTGAATCAATCGCTCGAGTGCGGAGTTCCGAGCGCCCCACAGTGAATCACTGTTAACGAATCGCTCGGGCGGGGCGCAGTGCCCCGAATCGCCGCAGCGCGATTTACAAGGGGATGATCACATGCGCAACAACACCAGGCGTTCAGCCGTAGTCGGAGGAACCGCTGCCGCTCTGTTCGGTATCGGTGTCGCCGTCGCGGCCTGGACCAACTACGGCGAAGGCTCCGGCAGTGTCACGGCCGAACAGGCGCAGCCGCTGACCGTCACGGTCACCGACGTGACCGGGCTGTTCCCGACCGGCTCGGTGGACGTTCCGTTCACGGTGACCAACACCAATGACTACGACGTGACACTGAGCAAGGCCGAGCTGAAGACCGTCACCGTCGACGCCGCGCACAGCGCGTGCGCCACGTCGGTGGTCACCGGCTCGGACGTCGTGCTGAGCGACGTCGTGGCCAATGGCGCAACCAGCCCTTCGCAGGACTTCACGCTGACGATGAGCAATGCGGCCTCGGACGCCTGCCAGGGCGCAGTGTTCACCGTGACCCTGGGCGTCACCGGCCTGAGCAGCTGACCTGCGCCTGACGGCGCTGGTCAGGGACGAAGGGCACTGACGTGGGACGACGAGGGCACGCGCTGACCGCTGCCGCCGTCATGGCGGCAGCGGGAGTGGCCGTCGCCCTCGTCGTACGGACCGGTGGCGGCAACCAGGAGCTGCCGATGATCGGCGGTGAGGGTTCCGGCGCCGTGACCGTGGAACCGGAGCTGGTCGAGCCGCGCGAACCGGCAACCACCCGCTCCCCCTCGACCCCCGAGCCGACCGTCGTCCCCAGCCAGCTCATCGACGACTCCGAGGGTGCCCCGCCGACCACGGTGCTAGCCACTGGGTCGGCCGGAGGCCCCGGAGTCACCGTGGGCTCGGTGGGCGGGCTCTATCCGGGCCATCGAGTGGAGTTGGGAGTGACGTACGTGAACCCGTACTCCTTCCCGATCGCCATCAACACGGTCAACGTGGCCGCCACCGGGACGGATCGTTGCTCCGCCCGGTACCTGAGGGCCGCAGCGGCACCTCGCCTGCGTCTCACTTCGGGTGCGTCGGTCGACTCCACCCTCGACGTGGGAATGCGCCGATCCGCGCCCGACGCCTGTCAGGGCGTGCGGTTCGCGGTCAGCGTCCAGGTGACGGCGGTGCAGCTGTGAGATCACCCGTTGTCCTGATCGCGGCCGCCGCCGCGACCCTCGTCGTGCTCCAGCCCCAGGCCGCGTCCGCTGCCTGGGCTGCGACAGGTTCGGGCAACGCGCCCGCCCGTGCCACGTACATGCACCGGGCCGCGGCCCCCACCGCCACCCAGGTGGGGTCCTCGGTCAACCTGAGCTGGGCTGCGGTGACCCTGGACGAGGGCACCCCCGCGACCGGCTACACCGTGCTGCGTCACAGCGGCATAGGCGTCGTCACGCCAATCTGCACCACCGTGGAGCCCACCCGCTCCTGCACCGACACGGCTCCCGTCCAGGGCACCGTGCAGTACGGCGTGGTCGCCAGGTTCCGATCGTGGACCGGCCAGGAGAGCCCCCTGACCCCGTTCAGTCTCGATCTGCTGCCACCGTTGACGACCGTGGCCAGCAACCCCACTCCGAACGGGGCCGGTTGGAACAACAGTGCGGTCACGCTCACGTTGACGGCGACCGACGCGTCCGTGGTCGCGAACATCACGTACCAGATCGGCGCCGGTTCCCCCGTGACCGTCGCCGGGTCGTCGACGTCGTTCGCAGTCTCCGCCCAAGGCCAGACGACGATCACCTACCACGCCACCGACACCTTCGGGAACGTCGAGTCGACCAAGTCCTACACCGCCAGGATCGACACGAACGCACCCGCGACCCCGACCATCAACAACTCCATCAGCAGCGACTCCGGAGTCGCCGGCGACCGGGTGACGAACGTGGCCGCGCAGACCCTCACGGGCACGGCCGAGGCCGGGTCCACCGTGACCATCTCGCGGGGCGCCACCACCTTCCCCTCGGTGGTCGCCGCCGCCAACGGCACCTACTCGGTTCCGGTGACCCTGGTGCAGGGCGCCAACTCCTTCACCGCCGTCGCCACCGATCAGGCTGGCAACAACTCCCCCGCCTCGGGGGCGGTCTCGGCCACCCTCGACACCGTGGCTCCGACGGTTACGATCACCGACCCCAGGAACGGGTTCAACTACCGCAACGGCGGCCCGCCTGGCACCATCCGCTGGGGCGACACCTGTGGTGGCGTACCGGGCGCCTGCGGCACCGCGTCGGACTCCGGCTCCGGGGCCACCTCGGTGACGCTCACGCTCCGGGACACCACCACCAACACCTGCTGGACAGGCTCCGGAACTGGCTACGCTGCCTGCGCGAGCGCCCTCGCGGTCACCGGGACCACCGCCTGGTCCAGGGCCATCGCGTACGGCGTCGTGGCGGGACGCTCCCTGCAGCTCACGATCACCGTGACAGACCTGGCGGGCAACGTCGCCACGGGGACGGTCAGTTTCACCGCCCAGTAGTCGCGCACAGCGGGCGCGTGCTCCTGATCGGCAAAGTCACCAAACCGCTGCGGAAGCACCGCTGGCTGGACGCCTAACTGTCCCGAGGCGCCCGCCGCCTCGCCATCTCGGGGGTTTCAGTTGTCAGTTCTCGGACCACGCGGTCTCATCGCGACCGTCGCCGCTGCGGCCGGGGCGCTCGCCCTGGCTACGACTGCAACCGCCGCAGGCGTCGTGGGGGTCAGCCCCCGCTCAAAGGGGATGCCGGACCCATGGGCATCGACGCGTCGGGAAACTCGGCCACCACGGTGTGCACGGTCGCGCCGAACACCGCCTGAACCGGCCCGCCCGCCTACCGGGTCGGTAGGCGGGTGGTCGCATGTGTGTGGTTTAGACCGCAACCACATGGGTACGTTCCTCAGGGCTCGGAGTGGGTTTCTGCTGTGGGCAATCGATTGGTCCGAGAAATGACGTGAGGGCGCCTACCGCTCGGGGTGTGGTGGCCCTGGGAGGGAACAAAATGTCCGAGGAAGACCTGGCACCGCTGACACCGGAGGAACTGGCCGCCGAAGGGGTGACCGCGCTGCCGGACAAGGAAGTCATCTCGATCCTCGACCTCGCCGCAGACATCGACCTCGCCATCGACGGGGCCGCCCCCATCGATCTCGCCGTCGCCCTGAACGCCAACGTCGTGGCGCCGATCGACGCCGCGGTGAGCGCCAACCTCTTGTCCGACGGCTCGCAGGCCCAAGCGATATCCACCCAGGGCGGCAGCGTGACCCAGTCAATCACCGCCGACGCAACCGCCGTGGGCATCCAGGACAGCACGATCGACCAGTCCGACACGACCACCGACGGCACCGGCACGGCCCCGACCGACGACACCGGCGGCGCAGGAGCGGCGATGCTGTCGGCCGTGGATGCGGGCGACGCGACGGCCGGTGCCGTCGACGCCGCCACCGCGGCGGCCGAGCCTGTGGACGGCGCCGTGGTGGTGGACTCCGCCGGCAACATCCTCGGTACCCTCGACACCGCCACGGGCAACGTGACCGACGCGGCCGGCAACCTGGTCGGTACGGTCAACGAGGCCTCCGGGCTGGTCCTGGACTCCAACGGCGACATCCTCGGCACCGTCACCAACCTGGTCGACGGCGCCGTGGTGGCCAACGCGGACGGCGACATCATCGGCGTCCTCAACGGGCTCACCGGCCAGGTACTCGACGCCGACGGCGGCCTTGTGGGCACCCTCGACCCGCTGACCGGAGAGGTCCTCAGCACGGCCAACGAGGTCCTGGGCACCGTGACAAGCCTGGTCGATGGCGCGACCATGGTCGACTCGGCCGGCAACATCATCGGCACCCTCGACGCGACGACCGGCAACATCCTCAGCTCGACAGGCGCCATCATCGGAGCCGTCAACCCGCTGACCGGACAGGTCCTCGACGCAGCCGGGAACATCATCGGATCGCTCGGCCCCATCCTCGACGACGTCACCGACACCCTGGGTGGGCTCAACACCGGAGACCTGCTCAAGGGCGACCTGCTCAACGTCGACGTCAACGTCGACCTCGACGCCGACCTCGCCGCGCCCATCAACGGAGCCGTTGCGGCCAACGCCAACGTGGCGGCGCCGATCGACGCGTCGGTGGCAGCCAACATCCTGTCCGACGACTCCATCGCCGTGGCACAGGCGGACCAGAGCGTCAACATCACCCAGACCGTCACCGGGAATGCGGATGCCTCGTCCACCCAGGTCTCGGACATCGACCAGGGCTCGGTCGAGCCGCCCGACACCGACACCGCGTCGACGGACGGCTCGGACTCGACGACCACTCCGGTCTCCGGCGGTGAGCAGGCGACGACGGGTGAGGTGACGAGCGAGCCCACCACGGAGACCACGCAACCGTGACCACACTCGTCGACGCACCCACACGCGTCGACGACGTCCAGCTACTGGGGACCATGGTGGGGTCCGGCTACCGGACCCCACCATCCCTGGTTCGCCGCAGCGACGGGCAGACGCTCCAGCTCACGCCCCTGCTGTACCAGGTCCTGGACGCGGTCGACGGACGGCGCAGCTGCGCCGAGATCGCGACCATCGTCAGCCGCGCCCTGCAGAGGGGTGTCTCGGAGGAGATGGTGTCGACGGTCATCGACCAGCACCTGCGACCGCTGGGGCTGCTCAGGCTGGCCGACGGGTCCGAGCCGCCGCTCAACCGGTCCGACCCACTGCTGGGACTCAAGCTCAAGCTGGCGGTCACCAACCCCCGCTTCACGCGCCTCCTGACCGATCCGTTCCGCATTCTCTTCCAACCGGTGCTGGCCACGGCGGTGGTCCTCGGCTTCTTCGCGGTCACCTGGTGGGTCTTCTTCGAGCAGGGCCTGGCGCCGGCGGCGTACGACGCCTTCCAGCGGCCACAGCTGCTGCTGCTCGTCTTCGCGGTGTCGGTGCTCTCCGCCGGGTTCCACGAGTTCGGGCATGCCGCGGCCGCGCGCTATAGCGGCGCCCAGCCCGGCGTGATCGGGGCCGGCCTCTACCTCGTGTGGCCGGCGTTCTACACCGACGTGACCGACAGCTACCGACTGGGGCGGGCGGGCCGCATCCGCACCGACCTCGGCGGGCTCTACTTCAACGCCATCGTGGTCGTGCTCACGTTCGCCTGGTGGTACTACACCGGATGGGACGCCCTGCTGCTGCTGGTGGCGACCCAGGTCATGCAGATGGTGCAGCAGCTCCTTCCGCTGCTGCGCTTCGACGGGTACCACCTGCTCGCGGACCTCGCCGGCGTCCCCGACCTCTACCACCGGATCAGGCCGACGCTGCTCGGGCTCCTGCCGCACCGCTGGTTCGCCCCGGAGAACCGTGTCCTGAAGCCGTGGAGCCGGGCGGTGATCACCTTCTGGGTGCTGATCACCATCCCGATGATGGCGCTCATGCTCTACGCCGTGGTGAAGGCCGTGCCACGACTGGTCGGCACGGCGTGGCAGGTCATGCAGGAGGACGCTGCGGGCGTGACGGCTGCCTGGCGGACCGGCGGGATGGTCGACGCCTCCGCCCACGTCCTCGAGTTGCTGGGTGTCGTCCTGGCGATGCTGGCGTGCGTCCTGATCCTCGGGCGCATGGGTCTCCGGTCTTCCCGTGGACTCGCACGCTGGAGCCGCGGATCCTTCCTCAAGCGAGTGGTCGCCGCGGCGGTGACCACGGTCGCCATCACCAGCCTCTCCTGGGCCTGGTGGCCGCAGCCGGGCACCTACGAGCCGATCAGCCCGGACGAACAGGGGCTGCTCAGCGCCCTGCTCCCCACCACCTCGAGTGCGGGAGGGGCTCCCCGCCCTGCGGCGCTGGATGCGGCCACGGCCACGGCGTCCATCGGCGGAGGTGGTCAGACGGGCGCGTCGGCGGAGCAGCGGCTGGCCAGCGGCGCCCCGCTCGAGGCGACCTTCCCCGAGGGCGCGGCGCTGCCGACCGAGGCCGAGCCCCAGCTGGCGATGGTGCTCGTCCCGACCGCGGACCCCGACGTCGACGCACCGCCGGCGACCGATGGGTCGGACGAACCCTGGGTCTTCCCGTTCGACAAGCCGCTGCCACCCGCGGAGGGAGACAACCAGGCGCTGGCCGTCAACACCACCGACGGCTCGATGAAGTACGACGTCGCCTTCGCACTCGTGTGGGCGACGGGCAACGAGGTGCTCAACGTCAACGAGGCCCATGCCTACGCGTCGTGCTCCAACTGCGTGACGGTGGCCGTCGCCTTCCAGGTCGTGCTGATCATGGACGACGCTCAGGTGGTGGTACCGCAGAACCTCGCCGTGGCTGCCAACTACCAGTGCTTCCAGTGCATCACGGCCGCGATCGCCAGCCAGCTCGTCCTCTCGGTCGAGGAGACTCCGGGCCAGGAGCAACTCCTGGCCCTCGGAGCGGTCTGGAACCAGCTGACCCAGTTCGGGCAGGCCATCACGACGTACTCGATCGACACCATCACGGCCACGCTGGAGGAGTTCCAGTCCCAGATCATCGACATCCTCGACGCCGCGCCGCCGGTGCAGCCGAGCACGACCGAATCGGCTCCCACGACCTCGCCCGACGGCACGACCACGTCTGATGGCAGCGAGCCTTCGACGACCAGCCCATCGTCGGAGCCGACGTCGGCGCCGACCGGCGAGCCCGACACGACGTCGCCCGACTCGACCAGTCCCAGTGAGCCTGCGACCACCGAGCCGTCGCCCGAACCGACCACCGAGCCGACCACGCCCCGCCATCTCCGGAACCGACCACCGAGTCCACGTCGCCCTCTCCGTCACCCTCGCCGTAGCGCCCTGATCAGCGCCTCAGGGCTGGCGGGACCGCCGGGCGGTGACGTAGGCGGGCGCGCGGAGCCGCCGAACCCACTGGTAGGTCTCCAGGCCGGGGAGTGTGTTCCTGACCGGCTCGAACGACAGGGGTGCATCCGCCTCGTCGACCGGGTCCTCATGGAGCAACAGCTCGGCGAAGGTGTGCCAGGGACCCGAGCGGACGGCCCAGGCCAGCGCCACCGTGGTCTCGTCGCGGAACACCGCGGAGAGCAGGACCGCACCGGCACGCGTCCGATAGGGCAGCAGCGTGGTCAGTGGTCTTCCGTACGGTGATCGGGCGGGTGTCAGCGTGAAGCGGGTCAATCGTCCGAGTCCCGTCGAGGCGAACAGCAGGTCGCCGTGACGACCCCCTTCGACCGGCACCCGGATCGCCAGGCCGAAGATGTCGGGTAGCGGAGACGGCAGCCCGACGGCGCGGGACTGCCGCACCAGCACCTGGTCCTCCCCTGCCTGGTCCAGCCACGGCGCGCCGGTCCTGGGCTCGGCACCGAACCGGTGCAACGTGCCACGTACGACGGAGCCGCTGGGGTGCAAGGGCTTGGCAGCCGGCCGGGTCGCGATCATCCCGGTTGCCGCGCGCAGTACCTGCCCACCGGCGGACGAGGCGGCCCGGGCCGCCGAGTCGAGAGCGCCCATGTCGCTCCTGTACCCGCTCACGGTCGGCGCAACCGACGAGTTACCTGGTCATGCAGCTTGACGCCTCCGGGTCAGGAGGCATCTACCACGTCGGCGATCGCCGCGATGTCATCGACGCCGACCCGGCAGCAGCCGCCGACCAGCTGCGCCCCGGCGTCGATCCAGCTGCGGACCTCGCGGGGGTCGAAGGTGCCTGACCCGGCCCATGTTTGCGAGGCGTTGTCCCAGGCCTCGCCGCGGTTCGGGTAGGCCACGCCCGGCAGGCCGGTGACCGTGAGCGCGGTCCGCAGGGCGGCGGGGACATCGGCGGGGGCCGAGCAGTTCACGCCGGCGGCGCGGATCGTCGTACTGCCCCTGAGAACGTCGTACGCCGAAGCGAGCGGCTGGCCGGCCCGGGTGGCGCCGCCCGCCACGGAGTAGCAGAACCATGCCGGCACCCCGATCTCGTCGAGCAGCGGCACCAGCACCTCCGCCTCGTCGGCGTCGGGGATCGTCTCCATCGCCAGCAGGTCGGGCCCTGCGGCGGCGAGCAGCTCGAGCCGTGGCGCGTGGAAGTCGCGCAGCTGCGCGGCGGTGCGGCCGTAGCGGCCGGTGTACTCCGAGCCGTCGGCCTGAGCGGCGCCGTACGGCCCGACGGAGGCAGCCACGAACAGGGGCGCCTCGGTGTGCGCCGCAGCCTCGTCGCGGGCCTCCCGCGCGAGCCGGACACTCGCAGCGATCAGCCTCTCGGCCTCGCTGCGCGACAGCCCGGCGGCCACCATCCCCGGCACGCTCGCCTGGTAGCTCGCCGTGGTGGCGACACGGGCCCCGGCAGCGAAGTACGCCCGGTGCACCGCCACGATCTCGTCCGGGTCGTCCCGCAGCAGCCGCGCCGTCCACAGGTCCGACGACAGGTCGTGCCCACGGTCCTCCAGCGCGTTGGACAGGCCACCGTCCAGTACGACGGTTCCGTGGGCGAGCAGCTCAGTCATGACTTCGTCGGTGGTCGGGTCCGGGTCGCCTCAGTCTCGCAGGGCAAGGCAGTGGGGCGTGGGCGCCGGCATTGCCTTCGCGGGTCTGCGAACTCATGATGGAACGATCGAGGGGGTGACCGTGGCCGAGGAGGAGACCTTTCCGACGCCGGTGGGCCCCGCGTCCGAGCACGTCGGACAAGCCCCGCCGGACGCCGCCCCCGGGCAGGCGCTCCAGGACGCCCGGGAGCAGTCGCTGGCCAGCCGCGAGATCCTCCTCGCGCTGGGGCGTGAGCGGGGCGGTTCCGACCAGATTCTCGACACCATCATCGAGCAGGCGGCGCAGCTGTGCCGTGCCGACGCCGCGCAGCTCTACCTCCTCGACGGGGACGTCTTCCGGATGTCCCGGATGTCCGGCAAGATCCCCGATGAGTTCCGCCGATACCTGCCGGACCACCCCATGCACCTGAACCGGGCCACGCTGCTCGGCCGGGTCGCACTGGACCGACGCACGCAGCAGATCGAGGACGTCCTCGCGGACCCGGACTACGGCCGGCAGGACCTCCAGCGCCTCGCGGGATATCGCAGCCTGCTCCAAGCGCCGATGCTGCTGGGTGACGAGGTGGTGGGCGTGCTGTCGATGTGGCGGACCCGGGTGGCGCCGTTCAGCGAGCGGGACATGGGCCTCCTGGACGAGTTCGCGGCGCAGGCGGCGATCGCGCTTCGACAGGTGGATTTGATGCAATCTCTCGAAGCCCGCAGCGCCGAGCTGGCCAGCAGGCTGGCGCAGCTTGAGGCGCTGCGAGAGCTGGGCGACGCGGTTGGCTCCAGCCTCGACCCCGATGCGGTGCTGAACAGCATCGTCAGCAACGCGGTCCGGCTCACCAACGCCGACGGCGGCTCGATCATGGAGTACGACGAGCGTACGGACGCCTTCGTCGTCAGGGCGGCGTACGGGAGCGGCCAGACCCTCCTGAACCGCCTGCGGGACATCACCATCCGACGGGACGCCACCCTCGTCGGCCGGGCCGCTACCGAACAGCGGCCGCTCCAGGTCGCCGACCTCTCCCAGGTGCCGCTCGACCCCCACCTGGACGCCCTCTACAGCGATGGCTGGCGGTCCATGCTCGCGATTCCGATGCTCCGGGGCGACCTCATCGTCGGCGTGGTCGTGATCCGTCGTCGGACCGTGGGTTCGTTTCACGAGGACATGGTCGATTTCCTGCAGACCTTCGCTGCGCAGTCCTCGGTCGCCCTCGTGAACGCCCGGCTGTTCCGGGAGCTCGAGACGAAGTCCGCGGAGCTGGAGGTGGCCAGCCGCCACAAGTCGGAGTTCCTGGCCAGCATGTCCCACGAGCTGCGCACGCCGCTGAATGCGGTGATCGGTTTCTCGGAGGTCCTCATCGACCGGATGTTCGGGGAGCTCAACGAACGTCAGGACGAATACGTACACGACATCTGGAACTCTGGCCGACACCTGCTGGAGCTCCTGAACGAGATCCTCGACCTCTCCAAGGTCGAGGCCGGCCAGATGGTTCTCGAGCCCAGCACGTTCAGCGTCGAGCAGGCCATCGAGGCCGCCGTGTCGTTGGTGCGCGAGCGCGCAGCCCGACACGGCATCTCGGTGAGTGTCGGAGTCGGCGAGGACGTGGACACGCTCGACGCGGACGAGCTGCGTTTCAAGCAGGTGCTTCTCAACCTGCTGTCCAACGCCGTCAAGTTCACCCCGGACGGCGGCAGCGTGGCGGTGCGTGCCGCGCGGCCGGGCGACGAGCTGGTGGTCACGGTGTCGGACACCGGAGTCGGCGTCCCGCCGGAGGACCGCGAGCGCATCTTCGAGTCCTTCCAGCAGGGTGGCCGAGGGGTGGCGCGGGAGGAAGGAACGGGGCTCGGGCTCACCCTGACCCGGCGGATCATCGAGCTCTTCGAAGGCCGGCTGTGGCTCGAGTCGGAGGTAGGCGTGGGCAGCACCTTCGCCTTCGCCATCCCTGTGCGGCGGCGGGCAGCCGAGGGAGACGAGTCGGGGGTGCCGGGGTCGGAGCGGTCGACGGTCCTGCTCGTCGACGACGACCGTGCCTCCCTGGATCTGATGGCTGCCTACCTCGAGGGCTCGGGCGTTCGCCTTGAGCGGGCCACGGACGGCGTCGAGGCTCTGCGGCTCGACCCGCCAGCTGAGGCCGGCGGCTCTGGTTCTCGATATCCGTCTTCCCCGGCTGGACGGCTGGCAGGTGCTCGACCGGCTCCGCGAGGACCCGGACGACTGCCGGCATCCCGGTCATCGTCGCGTCGGTGGTCGACGACCGCGCCCGTGGGCTCGCGTTGGGCGCGTGGCGTACCTCCAGAAGCCGGTGAGCCGTGACGACCTGCTGACGGCCCTGGCAGACGTGGGCGTCGGCGTGCATGCGGTCGGCAAGGAGCCGGCGTGAGCGGCGCGCGGATCCTCGTGGTCGAGGACAACCCGCTCAACCTCAAGCTGGTCCGTGACGTCCTCGGGGCGGCGGGGTACGACGTCGTGTCGGCGACCTCGGGTGAGGACGGACTCCGGATGGCCACGGAGCACCCGCCTGACCTGGTCCTGATGGACCTCCAGCTGCCCGGGATCGACGGTGCCGAGACGATGCGTCGGCTGCGCGACGGGCCGCTCGCCGACTACGTCCCGGTGGTCGCGGTGACAGCGTTCGCGATGGCTGAGGACCAGGCCAACGCGACGCGTGCGGGCTTCGACGGCTTCCTCGAGAAGCCGATCAGCGTGCGAGGACTGGTCGGCGAGGTACAAGGCTTCCTCCGAGGCGGCCGGCCATGAACGACACCCCGGTGACAGTTCTCGCGGTGGACGACCAACCGGCCAACCTGCGTCTGCTCGACGCGGTGCTCGGTCCGCGCGGCTACCGGGTCGTCACCGCGAGTTCTGGGCAGGAGGCCCTCGCGCTGCTCGAGGAGCTCGACATCGACCTGGTCCTCCTCGACGTCGTGATGCCGAACTCGACGGGTACGAGGTCTGCCGCCGGATCCGCGCCCAGGAGCGGACGGCGTACCTTCCTGTCGTCATGGTCACGGCGAGCGGCGGCGAGCAGCGCCTTGCCGCGCTGGAGGCCGGAGCCGACGACTTCGTGACCAAGCCGTTCGACCAGGACGAGCTGCTCGCCAGGGTGGCGTCGCTCGCTCGTCTCAAGCGCTACCACGACACGATCGAACGGCAGGCAGCCGAGCTGGCGTCGTGGAACGCCGAGCTCGAGCGACGCGTGGCACACGGCGTCGCCGAGCTCGATCGCACCAACCGGCTCCGCCATTTCCTGTCCCCCAGCTCGCCGACGTGGTCGTCGGCGACCAGGAGCTGCTGGCAAGTCACCGCCGCGAGATCGTCGTGGTGTTCTGCGACTTCCACGGCTTCACCACCTTCGCGGAGACCAGCGAGCCTGAGGAAGTGATGGGGGTTCTGGGCGACTACCACGGCGTTGTCGGCCGTCGCGCGCACCAGCACGAGGGGACGTTGGAGCGGTTCACCGGCGACGGGATCATGGTGTTCTTCAACGACCCCGTGCCCTGCGACGACGCGGCCGAGCGCGCCGTCCGCATGGCGCTCGAGATCGATGCCGACGTACAGCAGCTCGCCGACCGATGGCGACGACACGGCCATGACCTGACGCACCGCAGCGGCATCGCGCAGGGCTTCGCCACCCTCGGAAGGATCGGTTTCCCCGGCCGCTTCGACTACGCAGCGATCGGCAGCGTCACCAACCTCGCGGCCCGGCTGTGCGCTGACGCCGCGGCTTGGGAGGTGCGCGTGACCGACCGCGTGCTCTCCGAGCTCGACGGGCAAGTCGAATCAGACCTCATCGGCGACATCCAGCCCAAAGGCTTCTCCCGGCCGGTCCGAGTGCATTCCATCCGGTCTCTCAACGGCATGCAGGTGGTCTCGTGACCATGCCCGCATGACGAACCCGGCACCGATCATGCGCGATGAACCGGTGCCGGGACTGTGTGCCTGGGCCTGGAAAGCCCGATCCAGCCTCAGCTGGCAGCCTGGCGGACGTGGACAGACGCCAGAGACGAGAATGGCGCCGGGCCTTCCGGACGGGCCTTGCGGCGGGGGAGGGCTGCTCACGACGGTTGACCTCGCGGGCTAGGTTCTGCTGGTTCGTCTCGCGCATGCGGTCCTCGATGATCGCTCTGGCGAGAAAGTATTCCATTCCGGACATGTCGGGCTCCTGGTGTGGGATCGAGTCGGTTGATTTGATGAGTCGATCCTGCGCGTGCGCCGAGGATTCTTCTGTTCGCGTGCCGACACTCCCAGCGACCGACTGACGACGGTCGCCGTGCCGGCGCCTAAGTCATCCGCGGCACCGCCGCTCCAGGGCTGCCAGGTCCAAGACCTCGATACGCGATCGGCTCAGCGTGACCACGTGGAGCTCCGCGAGCCGCTGCAGGACCTGGTTGACCGACGGCCTGGTCGCCCCCACGAGGCCCGCGAGCTGAGTCTGGCTCAACGGGATCGTCGCGGTGCCTCCCGCGCCTCCGTAGGAACGGGCCAGCTCGAGGAGACGCCGGTACACGCGACGATCCAGGCTTTCGTACATGGTCTCCAAGAGCCGTCGACTCAAGATTTCGATCCGGTCTGCCAGCACGGTGGAGACGATCCGCTCAATGCCCGGGTTGCGGCTGCACAGCGCGTCAAAGGCCGTGGCGGCGACCGCCAGCGTGCGGCTCGGCTCGAGCGCGGTGACAGTCGCCGTGCGCCGGTGATCCGCACGCAGCAACGCGAGCTCCCCGAAGTAGTCACCCGATGAGAGGATCGTGAAGGTGGCTGTGGCACCGGACGCGAGACCCCCGTGAACTGCCAGGTGTCCGTGCTCGACCAGGTGCAGGGAGTCAGCCGGGTCACCCTCGTGACAGAGCACCTCGTTGCGTGCGAACGTCCGACGGCGGGCGAGGGCGAGGAACGCCTCGCGGTCGTCGGCCGCAGCGGTTCCAGCAGCCGCCACACGCTGCCAGTGAAACACACACCGTCCTGGTTCAGGGTGGGCCAGCAACACCCGCAGCATCGGCAGCAAGGTCCGGGTGGTCGAGCACGCCGGGTTGGTCCGAGGGACGCCGCTTCCACTCAGCGCATGCGGTACTAGTACCAAAGTTCCTTTGACATTGTTGATGTTTCAAGCACATGGTGCATTTGGCTGTTCGCGCATCCGCATAGGACGCGCAGTCGAGGAGGTTCAACATGTCAACATCGACGTTCGTACGGCGCCTGGCCGCTCCGCTCGCCGCCCTGGTCGTGGCCTTGACGGCCCTGACGGCCACGCCGGCCCAAGCCGTCCGAGAGCTATTCTTCGAGGAGTCCGCCTCAGCCTTCTGGGCTGTCCCGCACCAGTGCGCCGACGGCACGGTCGTCCAGGGCACCCTGCTGGTGTTCAGCACACGGGACTACGAGGCACCCGACACCGAGGACACGGACCCCACCACTCGGGTGCAGTTCCAGGCCGTCTGCCCCACGCCCGAAGGCGGAAGCTCGTACACCTGGGGTGGGATCTTGCCGTCAACCATCACCAGCACCGACAACCTCAAGAGCGTGCACACCGTCGGGAGCGGCTCTGTCAGGGACAACCTCGGTGTATCGCACACTGTGTCCTTCGACGTGACCTACACCGCCGTTGGACCGCTGATGACAGAGGTCAACGGGCCGGGCAGCAAGCGGATGCAGCGGGAAGCGACCGCGACCGGTCAGGTGACCTTCGACGGCGACCTGATCGTCAACGGTGCCAACAACCACCCGACCAGGCCGGCCCCGTTCATCCGGGTCGACACCGAGAAGTAGGCCACCCACCCACCGATAGCGGACGGCCGATTCCCGCGCTCTGGCTGCGTGGGCATCCTCGCCTGGGTCTGCGACGGGTCAACGCTCACCTGATGGCAGTGGCTGCTCGATCCAACGGAGCTGCTTCGTGAGACGAATCGAGCCCCCTCCACCGTTTGCGTGGAAGCTGGCGCGGTCGGCGAACTCGTTCATCAGCAGCATCCCGCGGCTGTTCTGGGCACTGACCTCGGCAACGAAGGTCCCGTGGTCATGCCCACGGTAGCCATTCCCGGACTCCAGGACGTGCATCGAGAGCTCCTGGTCGCCGACATTGATCAGGACCTCGAGGCCCTTGCCTTCTGCCAGGCCGTGCCACACCTTGGTGCAGGCTTCGGACAGGGCCACCTCCGCCTCCTGGATGCACTCGGGTTCGACATGGGCGATTCTCATCGTCTCGGTCAGGGTGTGCCGTGCCAGCGACACACTTGCCGCCTCTGGCGGAACCATCATCACGATCTGGATGCTCATCGATCTACCCCTTCCCCGGGCATCTTTGATGCGCTCAATGGCGTTGCCCGACGTCGGGGCGGACGTGCAGCCGCAGCCGTGCCGGACTCAGGCGCTCGAAGCAGGAACATGAAAAGGACCTCGCAAAGCCATCTCATCGACGGGGGCGGGGTCCGGGTCCCTTCACCAGCAGCGTCGCTGGCGGAGTGTTGATCCCTCAACCTTACGCGTCGGATCAGCTGATGGACGCGCTGTCCGGGTAAAAGCGTGGGCGGGCTCGGCCATGCGCGGCTTCCCGTCAGTCACAAGCGTTTCCGTGGGCCCTCACGGAGTCGCTGGCGGTTGGTACGGCCATGAGGGTGCAGGTGGGTGTTACCGCAGACCGCGGTACGACACCAGGACTTCGTCTGAGCGCGCGTTCACCACTTCCTCAGCGACCTCCACGAGACGGCGGCGGTGATCCCGCGAACGCTTGCGCAAAGCCTCGAAGGCCTCCTCCATTTCGATCTCCAGTCGGGCGGCCAACACTCCCTTGGCCTGCTCGATGACCACCCGGCTGTTCAACGCGCTCTGCAACTGCTCGTTGAGGTGCTCGCGCTCATTCCCGATTCGCTCCTGCAGAATCGCGATGGTCGCCACGTCAGCCATCGACTGTGCGACCAGGGTGACCGCCGGATCGGCGAGGATGCCGTCCCGGGCGTCGAACAGGTTGAGCGCCCCGATCACCTGTCCTCGCCACCGCAGCGGCAGCGCGAGCACACCGACGAACCCTTCACCGGCCGCAGCCGCGGCGAACCGCGGCCAACGGGAATGGGCCTCCTCCATCGAGCCAACGGAGACCGGAAGGCCGCTGCGGTAGCAGTCGAGGCAGGGGCCCTCGTGGTTCTGGAGCTGATAGAGCTCCAGGAGCCGGGCGCTTTCGCTCGAGGACACCGCCAGCCGCAGCTGGTCCTGACCGTCGGCGAACAACAGCCCGGCCGCGGCCACACCCAGGAGGTCGACACAGCGCTCCACGAGCACGTCGAGCAGATCGAGCACATCAAAGTCGTCGACCAGGCTGTCGGCAAGTTCGACAAACGTCTGCGCTAGCTTCTCGGAGTCCACAGAAGATCAATTCCTTGGCCGAGTCCTCTCGCGGCATAATCTGAATTCAATGGTGGAACTCATCCCGCGCTGGTCGCTCTTAAAGCTGCGTCGAGGTTCGGGTGGACCGGGATGGCTTCGTCGATCCGGGTGATTCTGAGGACCTTCGCGACCATGCCGGTGGGTCCGACCAGGCTCATCGATTTGTGAGTTGCCTCGATCCGCTTCTGGGTGCGGATCAGTACGCCAAGGCTGGTTGAGTCCAGGAACGTCACTGCGCTCAGATCGACGATGAGATGGCGTCGGGATTCCACGGCTTCCACCAACGCTTCCCGCATAGTCGGGGACGTAGCCAGGTCGAGCTCGCCGACAGCGAACACGACCATGCAGCCATCCATCCCCTCGCGGAAGAACGACGCCTGCTCATGCTCAACGCCCTGCCCGCCATGCACGGCCAACTGGTGCGGGCCATGTTCTTCTAGGCCTCCAGCCACACTGGTTCACCCTCCACACGACACGGGGTGCCGACGCACACCGGGCAGCCAAAGGGCAGAGGGGCCGAGAACCTACCCGGCGTGCGACGACGTCGACGCTGCGGGCTGTTCACCGAACCCACGGCCAGCATACGCCGCGAAGGCCAACCAGTCACCACGGTCAGGCGCTCCTTCTGGGCTTGGGCGCGTAGAGTGGAGGTGCCGAGAGTTCTTCGTGCATCGCCGGTCAAGGTGGTGTCGTTCCCGGTGAGGAACGATGCGTAGCGACCGCTTCCGTGGAGGGTCGTTCCGGGGACCTGTGGGTGCGGCGATGGGCCGGCTGCAAGGTGCACCACGTGGCGTCCCCGACCTTGCCGACGCCCTCTCCGAACTAGCCAACCTGATGGTTGCTACCCCGACCATGGATGGGTTCCTGAACGACCTGGCACGGCTGGCCACCGCCGTGATCACCCCGCCAGCCTCGTGCGGTATCACCCTGGCTCAAGAGAACCTGCCCCTGACGGTGGCCAGCAGCGACGCAGTCGCAGCCCATGTGGACGAAGTGCAGTACGACCACGACCAGGGGCCATGCCTGCAGGCCCTGCGCACCGGCCAGATCGTGGGGGCACCCGACATGGCGACCGAACAGCGTTGGGGCCCCTACCCCGCCTACGCACTGAGCTACGGCGTGCACAGCTCCCTGTCCCTACCGCTCACCGTCAACGGAGATACCCGAGGCGCCCTCAATCTCTACGCGGGCACCGCCCACGCCTTCGGGCCGTCCGAACAACAGCACGGGGAACTCTTCGCCGGCCCCGCCTCGGCCGCCCTCACGGTCGTCACCCGCCAGGTGCACCAGGTGCAACTCAGCGAGCAGCTACGCGACGCCCTGGCCAGCCGGGCCGTCATCGACCAGGCCCTGGGGATCCTGATGGGCCACAACAGCTGCGACTTCGAGACCGCCTTCGCCATCTTGCGCGAGAGCTCCCAACACCAAAACCGCAAGCTTCAGGACATCGCGACCGACATCGTCAAAGCCGTCTCCGGCAACGATCCCCAGCCCCCACCCTTCAACGACCCGGCTTGAGCAAGCCAGCACCATCGGGCGCCATACAATGGGCTCCTGGCACCCGGCCTCGTTCCTGCCCTGCGCCGGCCGACGCTGACGAGGGCGTCGAAACCTCGAGCGTGCGATCACCGTTGGGATAAGGGCCGGCACCTTCTGATCCGTAGCCTCGGCGCACTCGTGCAGGCCGGTGCAGGTGTGGCCGTTCACTCCTACTCGGAGACCGTTCGGCAATTGCTCGGTGCAGCTCAATGCAGGCCCGGCCACCCCGAAGGTCTATCGACCGCGAGAGCCAGAGCTGGTCCCGCGTCGACGGCAGGACGACGTCACCCACCACCACCAAGAGGAGGGCCAACCAGCGGACCGCGCCAGTCGTGCTGATTCCCCATGCCGGACTCGTTAGCCAGTGGGTGCGGCAGGACCGGTCGACCCCCGCCTCTGGAGCTGCCGCCCCACTGCTCTTCAAGAACCGGGCCGACAGCGACGTCTCGGGTCGCCCAGGGGAAGCTGACGACCCAGTTCGGCGCCGACCCTACGCCGGTCGCCCCTTCCGCGGGCTCGATCGCCGAAAATGCGACGGCGGCACCGTCCCTGCCAAGGACGGTGCCCCCGCATGTGCCCCCCACTACTTGAAGCGCCCAGGCGACGGGGGCAGCTGGAATGTTCCGCCCGAGACGGGGTCTCGTGTCGACCTGGTGCGAGGACTTTACTTTGGGTCCGGGCCGGTTGTGACGGAATTTCTGAAAGGGGCCACGGGCGGCCGGGTTCGGGCCGGAAACCCACACTGACCTGCGCTGCGATCTGCGCGCCCGTAGGGATTCGAACCCCAAACCTTCTGATCCGTAGTCAGATGCTCTATCCGTTGAGCTACGGGCGCATGCCGCACAGTCCGGCTGAGCGACTGCATGAGGATAGCCGACCCGTCGGAGCCCGCCGAAATCAGTGGCGGCGGCCGAGTTCGTTCCACCGTGGATCGTTCCAATATGTGGCACCTACCAGCCCGAGTAACCTCAGCGCCAGCGCGGACGCGCGAGGAGCCAGATCCCGGACGCCCCGCACCACATCATTCGCCGACAACGACGCCGAGCGATCCATAACAACTCCACGACTCCTCCGTCGACACGCTCGACGGCCGGCGGCGCCGACGTACCCAGGCGTCCACCGCGAATGCGCGAGAGGGAAGCAGAACGCATGACCGCCGACAGGGCCGAGACCAGCGCCCCGAGCACCGCCGAGGGCAATCCAGCACCCACCACCCACCAAGGCATCCTCGACTTCGTCAACGAGGTCGCCGCCATGACCAGGCCGGACAGGATCCACTGGTGCACCGGGTCCGACGAGGAGTGGTCGGAGCTGACCAGGTCGCTGGTCGCTTCGGGGACCTTCACCCAGCTCAACCCGCAGATCAAGCCGAACTCCTTCTATGCGGCGACGGATCCGACCGACGTGGCGCGCGTCGAGGACCGCACCTACATCTGCTCGGTCGACGAGAAGGACGCGGGCCCCACCAACAACTGGATGGCGCCCGACGAGATGAAGACCCTCATGCGCGGGCTCTACGACGGCTGCATGCGGGGCCGCACGATGTACGTCATCCCGTTCGTGATGGGCCACCTCGAGGCCGAGAAGCCGATGTTCGGCGTGGAGATCACCGATTCCGCCTACGTCACCGCCTCGATGCGTGTGATGTCGCGGATGGGCTCCCACGTCCTGCAACGGATGGAGCAGCTCGACGCCGAGTTCGTGCCCGCTCTCCACTCGGTCGGCATGCCGCTGGAGGACGGCCAGGACGACGTCGCCTGGCCCTGCAGCGACACCAAGTACATCGTTCAGTTCCCCGAGGAGCGGGCCATCTGGTCCTACGGCTCTGGGTACGGCGGCAACTCGCTGCTCGGCAAGAAGTGCTATGCCCTCCGCATCGCCAGCGTGATGGCCCGTGACGAGGGCTGGCTGGCCGAGCACATGCTGATCCTCAAGCTCACCAGTCCCGACCACGTGGTCAAGTACATCGCCGCCGCCTTCCCGAGCGCCTGCGGCAAGACCAACCTCGCCATGCTGGCCCCGACCATCCCGGGCTGGAGGGTCGAGACCCTCGGCGACGACATCGCCTGGATGCGCGTCGGCGAGGACGGCCGGCTGTGGGCGGTCAACCCCGAGTACGGCTTCTTCGGCGTGGCTCCCGGCACCAACGAGCACACCAACCCCAACGCGATGAAGACCATCAACAAGGGCAACTCGGTCTTCACCAACGTCGCACTCACCGACGACGGCGACATCTGGTGGGAGGGGCTCGAGAACACCCCCGACAAGGCGACGTCCTGGAAGGGTGAGCCGTGGACGCCGGACTCCGGCGAGCTCAGCAGCCACCCCAACAGCCGCTACTGCACGCCGATCAAGCAGTGCGACATCCTCGCTGAGGAGTACGACGACCCGCGAGGCGTCCCGATCGACGCGATTCTGTTCGGTGGTCGCCGCAAGACCACCGTCCCCCTGGTCTTCGAGGCTCGCGACTGGACCCACGGCACCTTCCTGGGTGCGACCCTGTCCTCCGAGACCACGGCCGCGGCCGTCGGCCAGGTCGGCGTGGTCCGCCGCGACCCCATGGCGATGCTGCCGTTCATCGGCTACAACGCCGGCGACTACTTCAACCACTGGATCTCGGTCGGCAAGGACAACGACGCCGCCAAGCTGCCGCGGATCTTCTACGTCAACTGGTTCCGTCGCGACGACGAGGGCGACTTCCTCTGGCCCGGCTTCGGCGAGAACAGCCGGGTCCTGAAGTGGGTCGTGGAACGCATCGAAGGACAGGCTGCTGCGGTCGAGACCCCGATCGGCCACGTCCCTGCCCCGGGCGCGCTCGACACCGAGGGCCTCGACCTGCCCGAGGAGCAGCTCGCGGCTGTTCTCGACGTCGACGTCGAGGAGTGGCGGGCCGAGCTCCCGCAGATCCAGGAGTGGTTCGAGAAGTTCGGCGACGACCTGCCCGCCGTCCTGTGGACCGAGCTTGATGGGCTCCGGGCCAGACTCGGCTCCTGACCGACGACCAGAAGGCCTCTTCCGCTGTTGCGGAAGGGGCCTTCTCGCGTCCCCGGTTGTGGGATCATCGTGGGTGGGGGTCAATGAGAGGGGTGCACCCGGGTGCGCAGCTTCGGTCCCGATGACCGCGACCTGCTGAGGTCCGACGCCGCGAAGTTCTACGAAGAGATCGTCGCGGCGGGCGGGATCAAGGAGGGCGATCCCAAGATTGCGGCGGAGCCCGCCGCCTTCGACCTGCTCCTCGAGCTCGGCCTGGTCAACCCCCACCGCGAAGAAGGGGTATTCCGCGCCGTCGACCCAGGCGCAGTGCAGTCCCGGGTGGTGGCCCCGCTCGGCCAGGAGGGCGCACGGCTGCTCGACGAGTCGTCGCAGTGGGCCCAGGCCTTCGGCGAGCTGGCCCAGGTCTGGCGTCGATCACCCGAGACTGCCCGCGGGCCGTTCACGCTGGTCCACAAACCGGCCATCGAACCCTTCATCGAGGGCCTGGTCGCGGAGTGCGAGGACGAGATGCTGACCGCCCAGCCACAGGCAGGGCGTGACCGGAAGAGGATCGCTGCGGCGGTCCGCGACACCGCCCTGCTCGAGCGCGGCATGCGGATGCGCACGCTCTACCAACACAGCGCCCGACGCCACGCCGTCACCCGAAAGTACGTCGCCGCGGTCACCGCGCTGGGCGCGGAGGTGCGCACGCTCGATGAGTTCTTCAACCGGATGATCATCATCGACCGGCGGATCGCGGTTATCCCCGCCGAGGAGGACCTCCGCACTGCGATCGCGATCCGGGAGCCGTCGATCGTCGCCTACCTCGCCGACGTCTTCGAACGCACCTGGGAGCGGGCCCGCCCGTTCACGATGAGCCGCGAGACCTCGACGATGTCCGGCATCGCGGGCGAGCAACGGGCGATGACCATCCGGATGCTGATCGAGGGTCACGCCGACCCGGTCAGCGCCAAGCGGCTGGGCGTCAGTGCGCGCACCTACGCCGGCTACGTGGCCGACCTGAAGGAGGAGTACGAAGCGGACACCCGCTTCCAGCTCGGCTACGTCATGGGCAAGCTCGGGGTGTCCGGCAACGAGCACCACGAGCCGGACCGGGGCCACAAGAAAAAGTGAGTTCAGGTCAACAGCTCAGGGCAATAGCACGAGGGCAGTGACGTCGACGTCACTGCCCTCGTGCGGCTGAGACCGGCCTGGGGATGGCGCTGGAGGCTGACGCGTGTGGGGGGAGTCAGCCCCGGTCTCAAACTCCTAGATCTGTCAGGGGATGTACTTCGCCGAGACGCCCGTCTTGTTGTCCCAGCTGCTGTCCTTCGCCTGCGCGGGCGTACCGAGCAGGCCGATGGTCATACCCACAGCGGCCAGCACGATGCCGACCTTGCTTGCGATTCTCATTGTCTCCGCCTCGATGTCCGTGGATGGGTCCGGGGTGCCCATCCAAGACCTTTAGTGTGAGCCACAGAATCGGTCGCCGTCAGGGAAACCGTGCATCATAAAGTTGCATTGCAACTTTATGCAGTTCCTGCCGGGCGGGTCGGGGCGATTTCACGCCCGTGCTGGCCCTCCCCGGACGGGTCCGGGGAGGGCGGGAGCGGAGGCGGCGGGATTTGAACCCGCGAGAGGGGATCACCCTCAACCCGCTTAGCAGGCGGGCGCCATAAACCGGACTAGGCGACGCCTCCCGACAGCCTGCACAGGCTACAAGTAGCGCGACGGTGTTGCCGAATCAGGTCCGGCGCGGGGCGGCCCCGCCGGAGCTTCCTCTCAAGGTGCGCCCGCACGTCGCGGATGAACTCCTCGCGGTCGGCCGCCAGCACCTGGACCGGGATGGTGGTGGTCCGGCCGTCCCGGAGGTGCAGGACCACGCAGTCGATCCCGCGCGGGGTCGCGGTGACGGCGTTCTCGACCTCCACCCAGCGGGCTGAACGGACGCCGGCACCGCGAACCATCCGGACCTGGTACTCCTCCTCACCGAGGCGGACGACGTACGCCCGCCGCGTGAGCAGGTGACCGGCCACCAGCACCGCGGCAAGCCCCAGCGCCGAGACCACCGCGACGAACACCGCCGACAGGCCCAGCAAGGCGGCCACCACCGTCACCGCGAAGACCAGGACGGCGAGCCCGACCAGGGCGGACCCCAGCAGTCGGGCGCCGAGGGCCGGGGCGAGCCGATAGTCGGACGACATGGGGATGATTGAACAAGACAGCACATTCGCGGACCCACAGGGGTTGCCGCCCGGCCTCACCGGGCGCCAAAATCAGAAGATTCACCGGAACCACCGGAACCCCGCCATCCGGAGGTCATCATGACCGCGACGTCCGCTGCACTCCTCCACCTTCAGCAAGCCCTGGACGCCCCGCACCAGGAAGGCATCCCGCTGGGCAACTGGCGCTGGGTGGTCCGACAGCGGATGGCCACCGTACGGGACACCCTCGTCGCGGAAGGGGAGCACTGGTCCGACGGCTGGCTGGCCGCCCGCGGCGGCGCGATGCTCCGGGAGCGCAACACCCTGCTCACCCGGTTGGCCGCCATGGGACCCGCGGTCCTCGAGAGTGCCGAGGTAGACCGGATCCGCACCGACCTCAAGCGGCTGCTCGTCGACATCTCCCACCACGTCCAACGCCTGCACGACCTCGCCTACGACGAGGTGGAGCTCGAGCTCGGCGGCTCCGAGTAGGCCCCAGCAGTTCTGCGGGAGCGCCCGTACACTGCTCCGGTGCCGTCCCGGACGGCTCGGAGGGGTGCCGGAGTGGCCGATCGGAACCGCCTTGAAAGCGGTCGCTGGCAGAGATGTCAGCCGCGGGTTCGAATCCCGCCCCCTCTGCTGACCGCGACCCGCGTGGTCCCCTCTAGCCGAGGACGATCAGCACGTCACCCTCCTGTACGACGTCGCCAGGGCCCACCTTGACCGACCTCACGGTGCCCTCCCACTCGGAGATCACCGGGATCTCCATCTTCATCGACTCCAGCAGGCAGACGGTCTGGCCGACCGCGACCGGGTCGCCCGGGGCGACCTCGATCGCCATCACGTTGGCCACCATCTCCGCGATGATCTCGGTAATCTGTTCGCGCGCCATGGAAGCAGAACCTAGCCGTTACCGACGCGTACCCGGAACGGCCCACCCGGGGGAGCGGCCGTGGCCGACCTTGCCTAGAGCAGCGGACGGGTGCGGGCGGGCTCCGGCCCGGCCGCCGCCTGCGCCCGGCTCCCGCGCCGACGCCCGGAGCCGGTGAGCAACAGGTCGACGCGGATCAGCACGAACCCGATCACGAGCCCGACGACGATCCCGTAGAGCACCGCCAACGACGACTCGACCACGGACACCGTGGTGTTGACCAGACTGGTGGCGATCGGCGCCGTGGCCGCGACCCCGAACGAGCAGACCCACCAGCCCTGGCCGCGGCGCGCCCGCATGTGGATCCCCCAGGTCAGCGCGGGAACGCCGAGCACCGCCTCCAGCGGCCGGGGGAAGGCCCCGAGGTTTTCCCGCGACCAGCGGACCATCTCGAGGAGGCTGTCGACCAGCTCGGGGGTGCCGTACCGGCGCAGCAGCTCGCCGTAGGCCAGGGTGACCGCGAGAACCAGTCCTCCCACCGCGACGGTGAGGATGCCGCGTCTGCTGAGGCCGTGCAGCCCCGCGCCCAGCCGGTGCACCAGACCCAGGGCGACCACGAGCGAGAGCATCAACGTCGTGTACTCGAACCGGGGGAGCGACACCGCAGGCTCGAAGCCGACCACCGCGAGCGCGCCGACGGCAGCGACCGAGGTCGCGACCATGACCTCGCGGAGTACCCGCAGAGCCGTGACCGCGGGGACCGTCGCCATCACCGCCAGCACCGAGCTGACGACACCGGTCATCACCGCCGCGCCCGTCGTCAGGAAGTCGCGGTCAAGCCAGACCACCGCCCCACCGACGACGAGTGCCACCGCGCCGAAGACCACCGGTCGCCCCCCCACGCGCGCGGCCAGCGCCCAGGAGTAGGCGGTCGCGACGGCGACCGACCCGAGCACCCCCACGGCGTGGGACACGAGCCCGAGCATGGCCGCGACCAGCACGCCCGCCCCGCCGAGCGCCACCAGGCCACCGACCAGTGCGGGCAGCGAGCTCTCCGGCAGGCCCGCGACCCGTGCCCGCGCGCGGGTCCACGGGGTCTGCCGCACGGCTCGACGTCGCGGCGCGGTGTGGGACACGCTGAGGAAGGCTACAGTCGCCGATTGGCCAGCGACGGGTTGGTCCGGCGGGCCTCCTCGAGCACGCCCCGGTCCAGAGTGGCGGCGAGAATCTCGTCGTCCTCCCCGGCCTCGGCGAGCACGTCCCCGAGTGGGTCGACCACCATCGAGTGACCGCTGTAGCGGGGGGCTGGCTGCGCGGCGCCGACGACGTAGACCGTGTTCTCGATCGCCCGGGCCCGCAGCAGGGTCCGCCAGTGGTCGACCTTCCGGGGGCCTGCGACCCACGCCGCGGGTACGACGAGGACCTCGGCGCCAGCTGCGACCAGGACGCGAGCCAACTCCGGGAAACGGAGGTCGTAGCAGGTCATCAGTCCGAGCGTGAACCCACCGACCTTCACCAGCGCCGCGTCGGGTGGGTCGGAGACGGGACCGGCCGTGAGCCGGTCCGACTCCCGGTAGCCGAACGAGTCGTAGAGGTGGATCTTGCGGTAGTCCGCCGACGCGGTCCCGCGCACGACCAGCGTGTTGAAGGGGCGGTCGGGGTCGTCGCTGGACTCGAACATCCCGGCGACCACGGTCGTCCCACGTGCCTCGGCGACGCGTGCCACCTCGGCTGCGAACGGACCGTCGGACGCTTCGGCGTGGGCGCTGACATCGGAGCCGGCCTCGCCGAAGTCCCGGGCGAACGCCTCCGGGAAGACCACGAGGTCGGCGTCATGCGGGGCCAGCTCGTCGAGGCGGGCCCGGTTGACCTCCGGCTCCAGCTCGGAGGCCTGCTGCACCACTGCCACCTGCATCACAGACCCAGCCTGCCACGTCCTCCCGAAGTGGCCCGACGGCCTGCTGCGAGACTTCCGGGATGGCCGTCGAGTTTGCCGCGGTGATCCTCGCGGGCGGTACCTCCGTCCGGATGGATGGCGTCGACAAGGCGGGTGTGGAGTACGCCGGCCGCACTCTTCTGGAGCACGCCCTGGCCGCCGCCTCCGGCGCGGCCGAGACGGTCGTCGTCGGAGACCCGGTCCCGACATCGAGGCCGGCGACGTTCGTGCGCGAGGACCCACCGCACGGCGGCCCTGCCGCCGCGCTGCTGGCCGGCCGGGACGCCCTCCTGGCCAGGCCGGCGTACCTGGCGGTGCTGGCCGTTGACATGCCGCGGGTCAGCGCCGACACGTTCCAGCGGCTCCTGACCGCCGCCGACGGCCACGATGGCGCGTTCCTCGCCGACGCCTCGGGTCGCCGAGCGTTGGCCGGTGTGATGGACCTGGCGGCGCTCGACCGCGTGCGGCCAAGCGATCTTCATGGCCTGCCCCTCCACCGGTTCCTTGCTCCGCTCGACCTGGCCGAGGTCGCCGGCGAGCCTGGCGAGGCACGCGACGTCGACACGTGGGCGGACCTGCGCGATCTCGGCGACGAATCGGATGGCTAGTCAGGGGTTGCGGCGGGGACGATCAGTGGCAACTCTGGACCTGTGAACCTTCACGACTGGATCGACGAGCTGTGTGACGTGCTCGAGATCGAGGAGGCCGAGGTCGACGAAGGTCTGATCCTCGACCTGGCGCGGACCAGCGCGCACCAGGTGGAGCGGGTCGCCGCCCCGGTGACGACGTACCTGCTGGGGCTCGCAGCCGGTACCCAGGGCGCCGACCCGACCGCGGTGGAGGGTCTCGCAGCCAGGGCCCAGGCGCTCGCGGAGGGATGGGACCGCCCCGCGGACGCACCCGACCCGGACGACGTCGACGACCCGATCCCGGACGACAGCACGGTCGACCACAGCACCGACGAGTTCGTTCGCTGACCTGGCCGCTCTCAGGCGGGGCAGCAGAACACCTAGGCTGCCTGCCATGCGTGCCGTGACCGTCTCCGAACCCGGTGGACCCGAGGTCCTCACCCTGGCCGAGCTTCCCGACCCCGAGCCGGGGTCCGGCGAGCTCGTCATCGACGTCGCCGCCACTGCGGTGAACCGCGCCGACCTGCTGCAGCGCCAGGGCCTCTACCCGCCACCGCCGGGCGCCTCAGACATCATCGGGCTCGAGTGCAGCGGCACCGTCTCCGCCGTGGGCCCGGAGACCGGCGGCTGGCAGGTCGGCGACCAGGTGTGCGCCTTGCTCGCCGGGGGCGGCTACGCCACGCGTGTGTGCGTCCCCGCGGGGCAGGTGATGCCGGTCCCGGACGGTGTCGACGTGGTCACCGCAGCAGCGCTGCCGGAGGTCGCGTGCACCGTGTGGTCGAACGTCTTCATGGTGGCCGGGCTCCAGCCGGACGAGCACTTCCTGGTGCACGGCGGTGCGGGCGGCATCGGTACGTTCGCCATCCAGCTCGCCTCCGCCCTGGGAGCGCGGGTCCTCACCACCGCGGGCTCGGCGGAGAAGCTCACGGTCTGCGCCGACCTCGGCGCCGACGTGGCGATCAACTACCGCGCGGACGACTTCGTCGAGGCCGTCCGTGAGGCCACCGACGGGCACGGTGCCGACGTGATCCTCGACAACATGGGCGCCTCCTACCTCGGCCGCAACGTGGAGGCCCTGGCCACCGAGGGCCGGCTGGTGATCATCGGCATGCAGGGCGGCACCAAGGGAGAGCTGGACATCGGCGTCCTGCTGCGCAAGCGCGGGGCGGTGGTCGCCACCGCGCTGAGGTCCCGCCCCACGGCGGAGAAGGCCGCGATCTGCGCCGCGGTGGCCGAGCACGTGTGGCCACTCGTCGTCGAGGGGCGGATCCGTCCGATCGTGCACACCACGCTGCCGTTGGTCGAGGCCGGTGACGCGCACGCCCTGATGGAGGCGGGCGACAACGTGGGCAAGATCCTGCTCACGACGGATGCGTAGGGTGGCCGCATGAACACCCCACGAAATCGCTCGCTTCGCTCCCAATTCCGCGGGGACCCCGCATGAGTGAGAAGTCCTCCGGAGACGCAGAGGAGCAGCAGGTCGTGGTCGTCGGACCCGACGGGCAGCCCATGGGCACCCTGCCGGCCAGCGTGCTCGAACAGGCCGCAGCAGGCGGCGGCGACGACGATCCGGACGGGGAACCCGGCATCACCGACCTCGTCGAACAACCCGCGAAGGTGATGCGGATCGGCAGCATGATCCGTCAGCTTCTCGACGAGGTGAAGGCCGCTCCCCTCGACGAGGCCAGCAGGAACCGGCTCAAGGAGATCCACCGCGCCTCCATCAAGGAGCTCGAAGCCGGCCTGGCGCCCGAGCTGGTCGAGGAGCTGGAGCGTCTCTCGCTGCCGTTCACCGAGGAGGGCACTCCCTCCGACAGCGAGCTCCGGATCGCCCAGGCGCAGCTCGTCGGCTGGCTCGAAGGGCTCTTCCACGGCATCCAGACCGCGATCTACGCCCAGCAGGTCGCGGCGCGTGCCCAGCTCGAGCAGATGCGGCAGCTGCCGCCGGGTGCGTCCGTCCCCGGTCCGCAGGGCGCACCGTCCGACGACGCAGCGCGGCAGCGCGACCGCGGCGGCATGTACCTCTGACCGACCATGGCCGTCCCGATGAAGCAGGCCCTCGCGGACGCCAGTGACGAGCTGCGCTTCCATCCGACCTCCAAGCGGATCCGGGTCAGTCTGGGCCAGCGCCTCGTGTGCGACACCACGTCGGCCATGCTGGTCTGGGAGCCGCGACGCGTGGTGCCGACGTACGCCGTCCCAGCGGCCGACCTGGTGGCGGACCTCGAGCCGGCGGAGTCCCAGCCCCTGCCCGACCCGATGCCGCCCTTCCTCGGGCCTGAGAACTTCGCGGCCCACTCCTGCCCCGGTCGCTCGTTCTCCGTCCGGGTGGACGGCGAGGTGGCGGATGCCGCGGCGTTCGTGCCGGACGACCCGGAGCTGGAGGGACGGGTCGTGCTCGACTTCGGTCCCACCACCCCGTTCGCCTGGGTCGAGGAGGACGAGCCAGTGATCGGCCACCCGCACGACCCCTTCAAGCGGATCGACGTGCTGCGCAGTGACCGCTGGGTCGTGGTGTCCCACGGTGGCCAGGTACTCGCCGAGAGCCGGCGGGCGATGGCGCTCTACGAGACGTGGCTCCCGACCCGGTGGTACCTGCCTCGCGACGACGTGCGGCTCGACCTGCTCGAAGCGAGCACCACCCGCACGGTGTGTGCCTACAAGGGCGAGGCGTCCTACTACTCGCTGGCGTCCGGAGCCGCGGCAGACGTCGCCTGGTACTACCCCGATCCCCTGCACGACGCGGACCGGGTGCGCGACCACGTGTGCTTCTACGCGGAGCGGACGGACCTGACCATCGATGGTGCCGAGGTGCCGCGGCCGGTGACGCCGTGGTCCGACCCGGACGACTGGTTGCGCGCCGGCCGACTCTGAGTCAGTCGCGGACGCGGCGTACGACGAGCAGCCCGAGGAGGCCGACCAGGACGAGGGCCGCGCCGGGCGCGGCGATCCGGGTCAGGCTGTCGGGCTCGGCGTCGGAGACCTTGGTGAACTCCACGGCCACCGGCTCCTCGGGCTCGTTCGAGCGGCCCAGCGGTGTGCCTTCGCCGAGCACCTGCTCGACCTGGCGGACGAGCTGGCCATTGCTCGAGTCGGTGCCCCCGCACCGGTCGGCACGAAGTTCCGAGCCCTTCTCGGTGACGAAGAAGACGTAGCGATCGTCAGTCTTCAGGTCGCCGAGCGAGCAGTCGTTGTTGCGCGACCGAACGTCCACGCTGGAGGTCCGCACGTCGCCCTTGTAGACGATGTCCGCCTCGATCTCGTAGGTCGCGAAGTCGCTCTTGCTCGCGCCTGCCGTCCCGGACGAGTCGACCAGGACGCCGCCGAAGACGGCATCAGCGCGCTTGATGTCGGTCTGAACGTCGCTCTGCACACACCGGCACACGGCGTGCGACGGCACCTGCACCAGCACCACTCCCACGCAGGCGAGCACGAGTGCTGACAACAGCCGTGGCAGCAGTCGGGGGGTCTTCGCGAACACCCCTCCATTCCAGCAGATCACAGGTCGAAGAGCCCAACCAGCACCGTCGCGACCCCGTCGTCGTCGTTCGCGGGTGCGACGATGTCGGCGGCGGCGATGACGGCCGGGTCGGCGTTCGTCATGGCGTAGGAGGTCCCGGCCCAGGCGAGCATCGGGAGGTCGTTGGGCATGTCGCCGAACGCAACGACGTCACTGGCGCCGACACCCAGGTCGGCGCAGATGCGCGCCAGCGTCGAGGCCTTGGTGATCCCGGGGGCGCTGATCTCCACCAGGTGTTCACCCGACCACGTCGGCACCGCCAGGTCACCGACCGCGTCGACCACCCGCTTGCGCAGCTCGTCAGGGTCCATGCCCTCGCACCGCACCATCAGCTTCACGGCCGGCTCCTCCCACAGCGCGCCCAGGTCGCCGACGGGGCTGCCCTCGGGCACTTCGTGGCGCTCGTGGAAGCGCGGGTCCAGCCGGATGCCGGACTCGCACTCGATGGCGAACGACGCCTCCGGCACGGCGACGGTGATCGCCTCGACCAGGGCCAGACCCTCGTCGACATCGATGCCGGTGAGCTCTCGGACGCGGCCGGCTCCCACGTCGTAGACGATCGCCCCGTTCGAGACGATCGCGAGTCCGTGGCTGCCGACGTACTGCCACAGGTCCTCCATCCACCGCAGCGGCCGGGCGGTGACGATGACCACCGTGACGCCGTGCCGGTCGAGCTTCTCGAGCACCTCGGCGGTGTACGACGACACGGTGCCGTCGCTGCGAAGAAGCGTGCCGTCGAGGTCGGTGGCAACCAGTCGGGGCACTCCGTCAGCTCCGGTCGGGGGCGGGTAGCGGACGCGCGAGCACCAGCGCGCCCTCGTCGTCCCTGCCGCGCAGCTCGGTGAAGCCGCAGCCGGCGAGGACCCTGAGGCTGGCCGCGTTGTCGGGCCGGACCCCGGCCCGCACGCGGACGCCGGCCGCATCGGTCTCGGCCAGCAGTGCGTGCAGTGCCTCGGCGGCGAGACCGCGGCCGCGCGCGGACTCCACGAGGCCGTAGCCGACCTCGACCTCGCCGCCCTCCGGCGGGCCGAGCGGACCGATCGTCCCCACGGCCTGGCCGTCCCACATGATGTGCCGAGGCCCCCACGTCTCGCCGTCGCGTGCCAGCGAGGCGGCGTCGACGTCGTCTGGGCGCGGATACCCGGGGTGCCAGGCCGGGTCGCGGTGCCCGGTGCGCATGGCGGCCGCATCGGCCGCCGTGATCAGCGGAAGCCGGAGCCGGGCTGAGGCGATCTCGATCGGCAGGGTCATGGGAACCAGCGGCCCAGCTCGACGGCAACGCCGTCGTCGTAGACCGACTCGGTCACGGCGTCGGCGGAGGCCCGGACCTCCTCGACCGCCTGGCCCATCGCGACCCCTCGTCCGGCCCAGCGCAGCATCTCCATGTCGTTGCGTCCGTCGCCGATGGCGAGGACGTCTCCCTGCCCGACGCCGAGCCGTTCCGCGACAAGAGCCAGGCCCGAGGCCTTGGAGACGCCGACCGGGCTCAGGTCCAGCCAAGCCGTCCAACCCACGACGTAGTCGGTGCCGTGCAGGCCGAGCCGGGAGGCCAGCTCCACGAAGTCGTCGGCGGTCGCGTCGGGGTCCCGGATGATGACACGGCTGACCGGGCCGGCGACGATGTCATCGACCTCGGTGATGATCATGTCGCCGGACAGCTCGCCCAGCGGGAAGTGCTTGTTGACGCGGTAACCGATCCCGCGCTCCTCGACGGCGACCAGCGCCTCAGGGTGGTGCTCGAGCACGGCGGCCACCGCCGGGGCCGCGTCGAAGGTCTCCTCGTGGACGACTTCAAGCGGTGGGTAGCGGAAGACCACGGCGCCGTTCGAGGCCACCACCCAGAGCCGGTCTCCCTCCTCGACCGGTAGCCCGAGCAGGTCGGCGATCCGGACCATGCCGTGGGGCGAGCGTCCGCTGGAGAGCACCACGTGGGCTCCGCGGTCGAGGACCTTTTGTACGGCGTCGTGGACCGCGGGCGCGATCTCCTCGTGGGTCGTGCCGGCGCCCTCGACCCATTTCAGCAGCGTGCCGTCGATGTCGAGGGCGACCAGCTTGGGCGTCCAACCGTGGTTGGGGCTCCCGGTCGGGCTCGGCTCGACCGACGTCGGGTCGCTCACCGCTGGACCGGCTCGAGGACCTCACGGCCGCCGAGCCACGGCTGGAGCGCCTTGGGCACCCTGACCGAGCCGTCGGCCTGCTGGTGGGTCTCCAGGATCGCCACGATCGGGCGGGTGATCGAGCACAGCGTCCCGTTGAGCGTCGCCACGGGCCGCACGACCGATCCGCCGTCGGGGGAATCGAACCGGCCGCGAGTGTCGAGCCGGCGGGTCTGGAAGTCGGTGCAGTTGGAGGTCGAGGTCAGTTCGCGGTACCTGCCCTGGGTGGGGATCCACGCCTCGCAGTCGAACTTCCGCTGCGCCGACAGGCCGAGGTCGCCCGCGGCCACGTCGATCACGCGGTAGGAGAGCTCGAGCTTGTCGAGGAACTGCTTCTCCCACTCGAGCAGCCGCTGGTGCTCGGCGAAGGACTCCTCGACGGTGGTGTAGACGAACATCTCCACCTTGTCGAACCAGTGCACGCGGATGATGCCCCTGGTGTCCTTGCCGTGCGAGCCGGCCTCCTTGCGGAAGCACGGGCTGAACGCGGCGTAACGCAGCGGCAGCGTCGACCCGTCGAGGATCTCGTCGGAGTGGTAAGCCGCCATCGGCACCTCGGAGGTGCCGACCAGGTAGAGGTCCTCCCCCTCGATCCGGTAGACGTCGTCGGCTGCCTGGCCCAGGAAGCCAGTGCCCTCCATCGCGCGTGGCTTGACCAACGATGGGGCGACGACCTGGGTGAACCCGGAGTCACGGGCCTGTTCGAGGGCGAGGTTGATCAGCGCGAACTCGAGCTCGGCGCCGACGCCGGTCAGGAAGTAGAACCGCGAGCCCGACACCTTGGCCCCGCGCTCGAGGTCGATGGCGCCGAGAATCCGGCCCAGCTCGACGTGGTCGCGTGGCTCGAACCCCTCGGCCGCGAAATCCCGGGGCTCCCCCACCACCTCAAGCACCTCGAAGTTGTCCTCGCCCCCGGCCGGTGCCTCGTCGGCCGCGACGTTGGGGATCGACATCAGCGCCGCCAGCCACTCGGCCTCGGCGGCGGCCTGGGCGGCCTCGGCCGACTTGACCTCGGCGGCGAGGACCTTGGTCCGCGCCAGCAGCCCCTGCTTCTCCTCGCCCTCGGCGCGAGGGATCTGCTTCCCGAGCTGTTTCTGCTCGGCCCGCCGGGACTCGAAGGCCGCGATGGCCTCCCGCCTGGCCGCGTCGGCGGACAGGGCCCGGTCCACGACGTCGGTGGACAGCCCACGCTTCACCTGGGCGGCGCGGACCCGGTCGGGGTCGTCGCGAAGGAGGCGGGGGTCTATCACAGGGAAAGGCTAGCCGCCGGCACCGAGCCCGGTCACACGGATAGCAGCGCCATCGACTGGATACCCTGTCGCGGACCATCACCCGACCGAACGAGATGCGAGTGCTCGAGAGATCCCGCACGGCCCCGTTGGGCTGGGCCATGCTGTGCCTGGGTCTCTTCGCCGTGCTCACCCTCCTCGTGGTGTCCGAGTGGGCGCCGCTGGCGACGTTGGACGAACAGGGCAAACCCGCCCAGGGCTGGGCGGTCGACGAACCCGCACTCCAGCCCGCGCTGCGCGCGATCGAGCTCGGGTTCAACACGATCGCGATGACGATCCTCACGGCGGTGCTGGCGACCGCACTCTTCGTGAAGAACCACCGACGGGCGGCCTACCTCACCGTCGGCGTGATGATCGCGACAGCGGTCGCGACCACCCTCCTCAAGGACGCGTTCGGGCGGGCCCGCCCGGAGTGGCAGGAGCCCTCGTCGCTCCTGGTGAACAACGCGTTCCCTTCCGGGCACGCCTCCTCGATCGCCGCCTTCGCCGGCCTGGTGATGGTGCTGGTGGTGATGCTGGTCCGCCGCTCCAACGTGCGGCGAGGGGTCTACGTCGTCGCCGGCCTGGTCGTCGTAATCGTCTGCGCGGACCGCGTCCTGCTGGGCCGCCATTACCCGAGCGACGTCGTGGCCGGCGTCCTCCTCGGCGCCTTCTTCGTGCTCCTCGGAGTGGCCGTCTACAGCCCCCTGCCCCGGAGCCACGCCGAGGCGGCCGAGCCGCTCACCGAGGTGGTGCCCACGGCGAAGCAGCTGGCGGTCGTCCTCAACCCGATCAAGGTCGAGGACCCGGGCCAGTTCCGGTCGATCGTGAGCTCCATGGCCGCCGAGGGGGGCTGGTCGGAACCCACCTGGCACTACACGACGATCGAGGACCCCGGCACCGGCATGGCCGCGGCGGCAGCGATCGAGGGAGCCGACCTCGTGCTGGTCTGCGGCGGCGACGGCACGGTCCGTGAGGTGTGCGCGGAGCTCGCCGGCACCGGCATCCCCGTCGGCATCGTCCCTGCCGGCACCGGCAACCTCCTGGCCCGCAACCTCGACATCCCGCTCTACCTCCGGGCGGCCATCGACATCGCGCTCAGCGGCCAGGACCGGGCGATCGACATGGTCGCGGTCAGCGGAGACGGCATCGAGGACACCCACTTCATGGTGATGGCCGGGATGGGTTTCGACGCCGCGATCATGGAGGGCGTCAACGAGGACATCAAGAAGCGCATCGGGTGGTTCGCCTACGTCATCTCGGCCCTGAAGTCGCTGATGTTCCCCGCCGAAAGGGTCGAGATCTCCGTCAACGGTGGCGAGTTCACCCGCCACCGCGCCCGGACGGTCGTGGTCGGCAACGTCGGCTTCCTCCAGGCCGGCATGCCGCTCCTGCCCGACGCCGCCATCGACGACGGCCTGCTGGACATCGTGATCCTGCACCCCCGCAACTTCTTCGCGTGGATCCCGCTGGCCTGGCGGGTGCTGCTCAAGCGCAAGCACACCGACGAGCTCGTCGACCGCAAGGTCGGGCGCGTCGGTCGTGGTCCGCGCCGGCGCCGAGACCCCGCGCCAGCTCGACGGCGACTCGATCGGTCCCGGTCGCGAGCTGCGGATGGAGTGTCGTCCACGGGCGGCTGCTGGTCCGCGTCCCGCGGTGAGGCGCCGCCGGGTGAGCTCGCGAACCCCGGGAAGAGCGCCGAAGATTGAGGAGCGTCGGCGTAGACCTGAGCGAAGCGAAGGCCTGCGCGACGCGTCTCGAAATCCGGTGACGTTCTCAGGCGACGGTGCCCGAGCCCGTGCTCGCGTGGTCAGACCGGAGTCAGCAAGAACACCGGGATCTCCCTGTCCGTGCGCTCGGCGTACTTCGCGTAGTTGGGCCAGGTCTCGAGCATCGACCTGCCCACTTCTCGTCCCGCTCGGCGCCTTCCACACGGCGGGCGTCGACGGCGACGGTGCGGCCGCGGTAGGTGACCAGCGGCCTCGTCGGCGCGCGTCAGGTTGCCCACCCACGCCGGCGGCTTGGCGCGCCCCAGTTGGAGCCGGCGACCAGCCAGCCGTCGCCGTGCGGCACGCAGAGCAGCGGCGTCGAGCGCGGGATGCCGCTCTTGCGGCCCGGCACCGTGAGCATGAGCTCGGGCAGTCCGGCCAGCGTCAGCAGGTCGACAGCCGGCCGCGGGTCAGCCGCTGGATGCAGGACTTGTCGAGGCCCGACGATGAGCTTGGCGAACCTGGGCAGCCAGGGTTGGCGCCGAGCGCGGACCGCCAGCCAGCGCATCGGGTTCATGGCCGGAGCATAGGGGTCGGTCAGCGGCCGGGCGTGCGCGATCGCCTCTTCCTCCTCGGGCGAGAGCTGCTGCTCGCAGGTCCAGCCGGTGACGCTCTTGGCGTAGGTGCGGGCCTCGCTGCGGCCGTGGATCGAGGTGAGGACGACGCCGTGCCCGCCGTCGTCGAGCAGCGCCAGCGACCAGGACAGGTGGCCGCCCATGTCGCCGAAGGCGTCGTACCGCACCACCGCGAGGTGCCGCAGCGCGTCGACGGCCTCGGCGCGCAGCGCGGCGACCTCCTGCCGCAGGCCGTGCACGTCCTCGGGCAGCGCGTCGACGCCGGCGCGGCGCGGGTCGCCGTGCGGCGCAGCGCGACCACCGCGAACACCACGGCGACGAGCGCCAGGACGAGGGCGAGGACGGCGAGGATCGGCACGGTGCAGACCCGTATGACCGCGGGCCGGGCGAATCGGGCATCGCCGCCGAGCGTGCCGTGGGAACATGCGCCGTGACCGCCGACGCATCGCCTACCAGGGCGAACCCGGAGCCAACTCCCACCTGGTGTGCGAGCAGCACTACCCCGACTGGGAGGCCGCTGCCGTGCGCGTCGTTCGAGGACGTCTTCGCCGCCGTCGAGAGCGGCGACGCCGACCTGGCGATGATCCCGATCGACAACTCGATCGCCGGCCGGGTGGCCGACATCCACCACTTCCTGCCCGACTCCGGGCTGCACATCATCGCCGAGCACTTCCTGCGGATCCGGTTCGCGCTGATGGGCGTCCCGGGCGCGACGCTCGACACGATCAAGACCGTGCACAGCCACGTGCACGCGCTCGGCCAGTGCCGCAAGGTGATCCGCGAGCACGGCCTGACCCCGGTGATCTCCGGCGACACCGCCGGCGCCGCCCGCGAGGTCGCCGAGGCGCCAGGACCCGACCCAGGCCGCGATCGCGCCGCCGCTGGCCGCCGAGATCTACGGCCTGGAGATCCTCGCCGAGGACGTCGAGGACGAGGACCACAACACCACCCGGTTCGTCGTGCTCTCCCGCGACTACGTCGAGGCGCCGGCCGGCAACGGCCCGGTCGTCACGCAGCTTCATCTTCAACGTCCGCAACCTGCCGGCCGCGCTCTACAAGGCGCTCGGCGGCTTCGCGACCAACGGCGTCAACATGACCAAGCTGGAGAGCTACATGGTCGGCGGCGAGTTCACCGCCACCCAGTTCCTCGCCGAGGTCGACGGCCACCCCGAGGACGCCGGGGTGGCGCGCGCGCTGGAGGAGCTGGCGTTCTTCACCACCGACGTGAAGATCCTCGGCGTCTACCCCGCCGACCCGTTCCGGCGCCGAGTAGCTGCTCGCGCTCACTCGGCCGGGTTCTGCATCAGGTTGAACATGCCGCACCCTGCGGGTCGGCGAGCACCGCCATCCGGCCGATCCCGGGCGACGTCGAACGCCGGCGCGAGCTCCTGCGCACCCGAGCTCGCTCGGCCTTGGCCACCGTGGCGTCGACCGTCATCGACGTTGAAGTAGACGTTCCAGTGCGGCGGGACGCCCTCCATCTGCGGCGCGCATCGCGCCGGCCGACCTGGCCGGCCGTCGACCGATGAGGCAGCGTGTAGTCCGGGCCGCCCTCCATCGTGCATGTCCTCGCCAGTCCGACGCCCGAGCACGTCGGCGTAGAACGCCGTCGCCGGTGGCGACGTCCGGGGTCAGTCAGCTCGTTCCAGATCGGGGTGCCGGGCTCGTTGGCGCGCTCGGTGCCGATCGAGCGCCGCGGCCTGCCAGAGGTTGACCCGGGCGCCGGTCGGGTCCTGGATCGCACGCCATCCGGCCCATGCTCCGATCACGTCGAACGGCTCGGCCATCGACCTTGCCGCCCGCGGCCTGCGACCTTGGCGGTCGACCGCGTCCACGTCGTCGGCGGCGAGGTAGACACCCCACCACGCCGGGTGGCCGTGCCAGCCCCGGCATCTGAGCCGCTGATCCCGGCGACGGCGTCGCCCTCCGTGGCGATCGCGACGTAGGTAGCCCGATCTCGCCGTCGTCGCCGCATCGGGGTCTCCTCGAAGTCCCAGCCGAACAGCTGGCCCGTAGAACTCCTTGCGCCGCGGCCTGGTCGGGCGTCATCAGCTCGATCGTAGCTGGGCGTGCCCTGCGCGTACGTCTCGAACTTCGCCATCTCGTGCTCCTCTCTCAGTCGGTCGCGACCCCAGCGTCCGACCAACACCCGGCCACCGACAGTGGCAACCGTGCCGGTGAACGCTTTCGGCCGTGGACGAGTAGATTCGCGCCGTGGACCAGACGACCCCCGCATCGCCGACCTCGGGCTTCGCCCGGGTGGACCTCGACCGCGCCGCGCGCACCGGCGACCCCGAGGTCGTGTACGGCGCCGGCAAGACGCCCGAGCAGGTCGTGGCGATCCTGCGCGCGCTCCACGACGAAGCACCCCGAGCGCGCGGTGCTCGCCACCCGGCTGTCGCGCCCGAGGCGCTGCGACGCGGTCGCCGCGCTGCCCGACGCCGACGTCGACCTGGTCGCCCGCGCGGCCACCCTCGGCCCGCTGCCCGAGCCGCGCGGCACGGTCGCCGTCGTCAGCGCCGGCACCTCCGACGCCCCCGTCGCCGCCGAGGCCGCGCTCACCGCGCGCGGTCCACGGCGCCGGCGTCGACCGGATCGACGACGTCGGCGTCGCCGGGCTGCACCGGCTGCTCGGCGGTCCGCGACCGGCTCGCGCAGGCCGACTGCCTGATCGTCGTCGCCGGCATGGAGGGCGCGCTGCCGTCCGTCGTCGGCGGGCTGACCGGCGTCCCGATGGTCGCCGTGCCGACCAGCGTCGGGTACGGCGCCTCCTTCGGCGGGCTGGCCGCCCTGCTGGCGATGCTCAACTCCTGCGCGCCCGGGGTCACCGTCGTCAACATCGACAACGGCTACGGCGCCGGCGTGCTTCGCCGCCCGGGTGCGCCCGGCAGCGCGGCCCGAGCGATGACCCGTGACGGTCTGGGTCGACGCCTCCTCGGGCGCGAGCGGCGACATGCTGCTCGGCGCGCTGGTCGGCGCCGGCGTCCCGCTCGACGTGCTGCAGGCGCGCGGTCGACGCGGTCGCCCCCGAGCCGGTCGCGCTGCGGGTCGAGCAGGTGACCCGCAGCGGGCTCGCCGCCACCCGCTGCCACGTCGAGGTCGCCGACTCGCACCACCACCGCACCTGGCGCGACATCCGGGCGCTGCTCGCAGGCGCCGACCTCGACGAGCACGTGCGCGACTCGCGCTCGCGGTCTTCGAGCGGCTCGCCGTGGCCGAGGCCACCGTCCACGGCAGCGACCCGACGACGTGCACTTCCACGAGGTCGGCGCCCTCGACGCGATCGCCGACGTCGTCGGGGCAGCGCCGGGTTCGTCCACCTCGGCGCGGCGACCGGTCGTCGTCGTCAGCCCGGTCGCCGTCGGGTCCGGGCACGGTCGCAGGCCGCCCACGGCACGCTGCCCGTCCCGCCGCCGGCGGTCGCCGAGCTGCTGCGCGGCGTCCCGTCGTACGCCGGCCCGCCGGCGCCCCCGCATGGAGCTGTGCACGCCGACCGGCGCCGCGCTGCTGACCACGCTCGCGACCGGCTGGGGGCCGCAGCCCGCGATGACCGTCGACGCAGATCGGCGTCGGCGCCGGCGGCCGGGACCCGCAGGGCCACGCCAACGTGCTGCGGCTGCTCGTCGGCGAGCGCGACTCGACTCGAGCCGCGGACGACACGGCCGCTGCTGCATCGAGACCAACGTCGACGACCTCGACCCGCGGGTCTGGCCGGCGGTGATCGCGGCGCTGCTGGAGGCCGGCGCGTCCGACGCCTGGCTGACCCCGATCCTGATGAAGAAGGGCCGCCCCGCCCACACCCTCAGCGTGCTGGTCGACGGCCGACCGCGCGGACGCCGTCCGCGCCGCGATCTTCCGGCAGACCTCCACGATCGGCGCTGCGCGAGCAGCGCGCTCGACAAGCACGCGCTCGACCGCGAGATGGTCGTCGGTCGAGGTCGGCGGCCAGCCGATCGCGGTCAAGCTGCGCCCGCCACGACGGCGTGGTGGTCAACGCCCAGCCGGAGTACGACGACGTGGCCCGCGCCGCGGCCGCGCTCGGCCGGCCCGGTGGCCGACGTGCTCGCCGACGCGGTCGCCGCCAGCCGCAGCTCCTGCGGCGAGGTCGAGCCTGCGAGCCGATGGATCTCGGTCGTCGTCGCGCCTGACCTTCGGCGCGATCTTCGTGGTCGAGCTGCCCGACAAGACGTTCATCGCGACGCTGGTGCTCGCCACGAAGTTACCGCCCGCTCCTGGTCTGGATCGGGGTCGGCGCTGGCGTTCGCCGTCCAGACGCGGTCGCGGTCGCTGCTCGGCCAGGCGGCGTCGCTTCCTGCCCGACGACGTCGTCCAGGTCGCGGCCGCGCGTGATGTTCCTGGTCGGCGCGGTGATCCTGTTCCGCGAGGCGCCGCAGCCGACCAGACGAGGCCGAGGCCGACGAGGAGTACGCCGCCAAGGCGACGAGGCCCACGGCGCGGTCCAGGCGGTCGGCGCCAGCTTCCTGGTGCTGTTCGCCGCCGAGTGGGGCGACCTGTCCCAGCTGCTGACGCTCTCGCTGGTCGCGAAGTACGACGAGCCGGTCGGCGTCTTCGTCGGCGCCTCGGGCGCGCTGCTCGCGTGTCAGCGGGCTGGCGGTGATCGCGGGCCGGGTCCTGCTCAGCCCGTCCGGCTGCACGTGCTCCACTACGTCGGCGCCAGCGGTGTGCCTGCTCGCTGGCCGCGCTCGACCCTCTGGGAGATGACGCGATGACTCACCGCATTCGAATGCTCACTTCGTTCCGCTTCCCCGAACGGGGACCCCGATGAGCATCGATCGGGTCCGCGAGCGCTTTCGCGAGGTCAACGGCGACCACCCGATGTCGCCCGAGGACGACTGCTACGTCCGCGTCCACTTCGTCGAGGTGCCCGACCCCGACGCGACGTTTCGACCGGATGGTGGCCGGGCGAGCTGCCGCTGCCGTCCTACCTGCTCGCCGACGGCACCCCGATGGTGCCGGCCGACTACCTCCAGCCCGTCGCGTGGGCCGGAGGCCTCGACCGGCTGCGGCCGTGGTTCCTCGACCATTGGCCCGCCGACGCGCAGGACACCGCCGAGGAGGAGTGGGCGGCCTACCTCTCCGGGCGGTACGTCTGCCTCAGGTCCGTCACCCCCGTGACCATCCGCCGCAAGACCGCGCTCGTCGAGCAGGTCAGGGCCGCTGTCGCCGTGCTCGAGCAGGAGCCGCGCGACGCCACCGCGCGCGGCTCGCTCGGTGAGGCGACCTCGAAGCTCGACGACCTCGAGCTGCCGATGACCGGCTACGACCGACTCCGGTTCGATGGCCTCCTGTCGCGGGAGACCTGGATCGAGGCGCCGAGAGAACGCTTCCTCACCCCCGTCGATCCGCCGCTGCCGGTGCGCACCGATCGGCTGACGCTGAGGTACCCCGAGCCGGGCGATGCCGAGTCGCTGTTCGCCTACTACTCCGACCCCGACGTCTCGTTGTACCTCCTGACTGCCCCCGCTGGATCGACGTGAGGCCGAGGCCGAGATCCGGCGCCGGGTCACCCGGCATGCCGGCGAGGGCCGGGGGCCGATCCTGACGCTCGTCGTCGAGCTCGACGGGCAGATGGTGGGCGACCTGATCCTGATGCTGAAGGGGCCGTCGTACAGCCAGGCCGAGGTCGGCTGGGTGCTCGATCCGCGCGTGGCCGGCCGCGGGATCGCCACCGAGGCGGCCCGCGCGCTGATCAACCTGACCTTCGACCACTACGGCGTCCATCGGGTCACCGCCCAGCTCGACGCCCGCAACCACCGGTCCGCGGCGTTGTGCGAGCGCCTCGGGATGCGGCGGGAGGCTCACAAGCGGCGCGACTACTGGTCCAAGGGCGAGTGGACCGACTCGTTCGAGTACGCCGTCCTCGCCGACGAGTGGCGCCTCCTTCCCTGATCGCGAGACGCGCTGGACACCCTCTGCCGGGTCCGGAAGGATCACCGGCATGCCCATCTTCGAAGGATTCACCGACGACGAGGTCCAGAGGATCAAGAATGCCGGGACCTTCGTCACGCTGCCGGCCGACTGGTCGCCCATCTGGGAGAAGACCCCGTCCGACAAGGCCTACATCCTGCTTCGGGCGAGGTGTCGGTCCGCCAAGGACGGCGAGGAGATCGCCCGGCTCGGTCCCGGCGAGATCATCGGCGAGGCCGGCATCGTCAACCACAAGCTCCGCAGCGCCTCGATCGTGACGCCTGGCCAAGCTCGAGGTGCTGCACTTCACCAGCGACGACCTCCGACGAGCTCTGCGACGAGGTCCCGTCGTTCAAGGAGGCGCTGGACCGGGCAGCGCAGGAGCGCCTCGGGTTCCTGACTTGGCGGGCGACACCGACGACGACGATCCGCTGGGCCGGATCGAGGAGATCGAGCGCGCACTCCTCGGCTCGAAGCGGGTCTTCACCCGCAAGCGAGGTCGCCGACAAGGCCGGCATGCCCATCGAGGTCGCCGAGGAGCTGTGGCAGCAGCTCGGCTTCCCCCACGCCGCCGACGACGACGTCGCGTTCACCAAGGAGGACCTCAAGGCCCTCGAGCGCACCCACGAGCTGATCTCGCTCGGCATCCTGACGCCTGAGTCGCAGGCCGCGCTGGTCCGCACCTGGGGGCGCAGCTTCGCCCGGCTGGCCGAGTGGCAGGTCAGCCTCCTCGCGGAGCTGGCCATCGAGGACGAGGACCCCCAGGGGCGGCTCGACCGAGCTGATGGACGCTGGTGCTCCCCCGGGTCGAGAAGCTGCAGACCTACATCTGGCGCCGCCACCTGGCGAGCGCCGCCAGCCGGCTGCTCGGCGCAGGTCGCCGACGAGGGGCCGGGCACCACCAGCACGATGGCCGTGGGTTTCGTCGACATCGTCGGCTACACCGGCCAGAGCAAGAACCTCAGCGACGCCGACCTGGTCGAATGGGTGGAGTACTTCGAGGACGAGATGACCCGCACCGTCGTCGACCTCGGCGGCCGGGTGATCAAGACCATCGGCGACGAGGTGCTGTTCGTGGCCGACGACCCGGTCGCCGCGGCCGAGGTGGCCCTGATCGTCACCGAGCGCGGCGAGGACGAGGAGGACAGGTTCCCGCGGGTGCGCGCCGGGATCGCCTACGGCGAGGTGGTCAGCCGGCTGGGCGACGTCTATGGCCCGACGGTGAACATCGCCTCCCGGCTGACGTCGGTGGCCCGGCCCGGGAGCGTCCTGGTCGACCGCGGGCCTACGAGGAGCTGTCCGGGCCGATCGCCGAGGACGCGATCGAGACGACCGAGCTGCCCGCCGCCGACGAGTCGATGCGGTTGTCGAAGATCCTCGACCGGGCGGCCGACGAGCTGGCCCAGCTCTCGCCGTACACCCAGGCCGGCGACTACCGCTTCCGGCGCCTGCCGCCGCAAGTCCGTGAAGGGGTACTCCCGGCTCGAGCCGTGGGTGCTGCGCCGCTCGAAGGGCGCACAGGGGAAGACCGGCTGAGAACCCCCTAGAGTTTGTTCCCATGGAGACGCAGGTGCCAGGGGCGGGGGCGCAGCACGGCCTGAGCGCACGGTGGACAGCGAGGTCGGCCGGCTGCGGACGGTGATGCTGCACCGTCCCGGCAACGAGCTGAAGCGGCTCACCCCTCGCAACAACGACAAGCTCCTGTTCGACGGGATCCCCTGGGTCAGCCGCGCCCAGGAGGAGCACGACGCGTTCGCCGAGGCGCTGCGGTCGCGCGAGGTCGAGGTGCTCTACCTGACCGACCTGCTGACCGAGACCCTGCAGCAGGACCAGGCCCGCAACCACGCGATCACGACCGCGCTCGGCGGGCTCCACCTCGGCGACACGATGCGCAGCTACCTCGCGCGAGTCCTCCAGGAAGCCCCGCCCGAGGAGCTCACCGGCTACCTCACCGCCGGCATCCGCAACGACGAGGTGCGCGGCGGCTTCGGGCTGGTCACCTCCCTGCTCGCCAGCGACGACTTCCTGATCGACCCGCTGCCCAACCTGCTGTTCACGCGCGACTCCAGCGTCTGGATCCGCGACCGGGTGGCGATCACGTCACTGGCGATGCCGGCCCGGCTCGCGCGAGACCCAGCTGACCGAGCTGATCTACACCGCTCACCCGCGCTTCCAGGGCACCCGCAAGATCCACGGCTGGCACCACGAGCACGTCGAGGGTGGTGACGTGCTCCTGCTGGCGCCCGGCGTCATCGCCGTCGGCGTCGGCGAGCGTACCACGCCGGCCGGCGTGGAGCGGCTGGCCCGCCAGGTGTTCCACGCCGACCTCGCGCACACCGTCCTCGCCGTACCCATCGCGCAGGAGCGGGCCACGATGCACCTCGACACGGTCTGCACGATGGTCGACGTCGACAAGATCGTGATGTACCCCAACGTCGCGGACTCCCTGCGCGCCTACGCCGTCACGGTCGCCGAGCGCGGCGCGGGAGCCCACGAGCTGGTCCTCGACGTGGCCGACGCCGAGCCGTTCCTGGTCGCGGCCGCGAAGGCGATGGAGATCGACACCCTGCACCAGATCGACACCGGCCTGGACCCGGTCACGGCCGAGCGGGAGCAGTGGGACGACGGCAACAACACGCTGGCCATCGCGCCGCGGGTGGCCGTGGCCTACGAGCGCAACGACGAGACCAACGACCGGCTCGAGGAGGCCGGCATCGAGGTGGTCCGGATCGCCGGCTCGGAGCTGGGATCCGGCCGCGGCGGTCCGCGGTGCATGAGCTGCCCGATCACGCGGGCGCCGCTGCACGCGGGGTAGCCGATCGGGGCGCCGGTAGGGTCGCCCGTCGTGAGCCGCCTCATCCACCTCAACGGCCCACCCGGGATCGGGAAGTCCACGCTGGCCAGGCGCTACGCAGCCGAACATCCGGGAGTTCTGAACTGCGACATCGACGTGCTCAGAACACTCATCGGCGGATGGGACAGCAACTTCGGAGAGGCTGGGGCGCTGATCCGGCCTGCGGCGCTGGCCATGATCCAGGCGTACCTCGCGAATGGCCACGACGTCGTGCTGCCACAGATGTTGATCGATCCGGCCGAGTTGGCACGGTTCGAAGCAAGTGCCATCGATGTCGGAGCGCGGTTCGTGGAACGCGTCCTCATGGACACCTCAGCGAATTGCGTGACGCGTTTCTACGGTCGTGGAGCAGCGGAAGAGGGAGATCCGTGGCACGACCAGGTGCGGTCCATCGTGGCAGCGAACGGCGGGGACAACGAGCTCACTCGGTGCCATGCGGGGCTCGAACGCCTACTGTCAGAGCGCTCGAACGCGGTCGTGATCATGAGCGCCGACGGTGCGGTGGACGAGGCCTACCGCTCGTTCATCGAGTCTCTGGACTGACACGCACCTGACCCGAGCAGCGGGGGCGTGCGGACGCGGTTGTCGAGCCACGCCGAAACAGCGATGATCGCGGCTGTGACGGCCGAAAGATCGAGCGAGCTCGACCAGCTCCTGGGCGAGCAGATCGCCCACTAGCGTGCCATCGCTGCGGAGTACGAAGACCACGCCATCCCGTTCGCAGGCGCAGATGAGCTTTCCGCCGCTCTGGATGCTTTCCGACCGGTCGGGACGGTACTGGAGCTTGCCTGTGGGCAGGGCCTGTGGACCGGGCAACTTCTCCGTCACGCCGACGACGTCACGGCCGTGGATGCCTCCCCAGAAATGCTCGCGATCGCCTCTAATCGTCTCGACAGCGTCCGGGTGCGCTTCCTGCCTGCCGACATCTTCGACTGGGAGCCAGACCGCCACTACGACGCGGTCTTCTTCGGCTTCTGGCTTTCCCACGTTCCCCTGGAGCGCTTCGACTCCTTCTGGACGCTGATTGCCAAATGCCTCAAGCCGGGAGGTCGTGTGTTCTTCGTCGACGATGCCTACCGGACGCCTGACGAAATCACTGGAGGGAGGGTCGTCCACCACCATCCGCCGGCGTCTGAATGACGGGAGCGCCCACCGCGTCGTGAAGGTCCCGCACCAGCCCGCTGATCTCGAACAACGATTGGCCGCCCTCGGATGGGCGGTAGAGGTGACAGGGACCGACTGGCCCCTCGATTGGGGCACAGGCAGCCCCGGCTGAACAAGACAACCGTGAGCCACGAAACACCGTGGAAATTGAAGACCCGGCCGCTGTTGACGGGGGACACAACAACGACCGGGCGTGGCGGAATCTACAGGGGGCGGTGAGCCGCACACAAGGCGGGTCGGGCGTGTCGTTTGCCACCCTGTTCGGACTCCGAACACGCGGAGCTTCGGGCGGGCGGAGCGCGTCAGCGGATGGTGACCTGACGGTTGGCCAGCCCGGAGCGCGCGGCCCGCTCGTCGCCAGTCAGGTCGGACTCGTCGGCCAGCGCCTCGGCCAGGTCGGCGGCGAAGCGTGCCGCGGGCTCCTCGACCGCCTCGGCCCCGGTGCCGACCGGGAGGTCCCACACCGGGGTGAGCAGCCCGTGGGCGCGGAACATCCCGACGAATCGGCCGTCCGGCACGAGGTGGTCCTGGCCCGCGGCGTGCAGCCGGGCCAGGGCGTCCAGGAGCTGGTCCTCCGGCTCCGGCATCACCCAGCGCAGGTGCTCCTTCGGGCCCACGTTCGTCCAGTACGCCGCCTCGACCGAGGCCAGCCTGGCCGTCGGGTTGACCGACGCGTTGGCCTGGTCGAGGGCGGCCGCCAGGCCGGACGGGTCCGCCTGGTCGTCCACCCAGTGAGTCGAAGCCCTCGTGCACGGTGACCTCGAGCGTCGTACCGGTCACCAGGTCCTGCAGCCGCGGCCCCTCGCCCGGCGGGTCGGTGAGCCCGACGATGCCGGGCTCGGACTCGAGCGCGCTGACCAGGACGGCGCCCAGGTCGCGGGCGGGGTCGCCGAAGTTGTGGCGGACCTGCAGGCCGAGCCAGACGTCGCCGCTCTCGCGCACCATCGCGGGCGCCGCCATCGGCAGCAGGGAGCAGAGCCGGACCGTGCGGTCGTGGTCGTCGGCCAGCGTCAGCGGCGCGGTCGCGGACTGGCACCAGCTCGCGCATGGCCACGACGTCGCACTCGCCCGGGAGCCCCTCGAACGGTCGGCTGACGAAGACGGCCGCCGGACCGTCGGCCGAGCCGTGGCACGCCTTGTAGCGGCGCCCGGACCCGCACGGGCACGGCTGGCGCGGGCCCGACCTCCCCCGCCGGCGTCGCGTGGTCACGGGCCTTGGTGCGTGAGCGCTTTCCCATGCGCGCACGGAGGCTAGCCGTCCAGCAGCTCCAGCATGTACGCCGGTCGGTCGGTGATGATCGCCTTGACGCCCAGCTCGAGGCAGAGCTCGAGGTCGCTGCTCGGTGTTGACCACCCAGACGTGGATGTCGCGTCCGCTCTTGAGGAGGTGCTTCCGCAGGCCCGGATGGTCGTGGAGCTGCTGGATCCCGGGCCGACCATCCAGTCGTCGCCGATCACCTGCCGCAGCATCGGCCAGTGGTGCGCCTTCTCGATCAGCATCACCAGCGGGACCTCCGGGGCCAGCCGCTGCACCCGCTGCAGCGCCGCCCACGGAGAAGCTCATCACCCGCACCGGCGAGCCGGCCCGGTCCCAGCCGAAGTCGCGCAGCAGCTCGACCAGCCGGCGCTCGACCAGCCCGCCGTACCGGGTCGGGTGCTTGGTCTCGATCGCCACCTCGATCCGGCCGGTCCTGGTCGGCGACCGTCTCCAGCAGCTTGCGCAGCGTCAGCACCCGGCCGTGCTCGGCGTCGGGCTCGGGCGCCTCGTCGTCGAGGTCGGCCCAGGGGTTCTTCCACGACGCGAAGTCGAGCGCGTCGAGGTCGGCCAGCTCCATCGTGGAGATCGCGCCCCGCTTGCTCGCGGTACGCCAGAGGTTGCGGTCGTGCACGCAGACCAGGTGGCCGTCGGCGGTCAGGCGTACGTCGCACTCGAACGCCTCCGCGCCGGCCTCCATCGCCGCGAGATAGGCGCCCAGCGTGTGCTCGGCGAGATCGTGGCTGGCGCCCCGATGGGCGACCACCTGGGGCTCTCATGTCTCCATTGTGTCGGTCCGTCGGCTGCACGGCCGTGCGCCACGCGTGAGGACGTCGCGCCACCGGCACAGCCACCGTCAAGGTGATGAACTGTGATCCCGCACTGAAGGAGCTCCGCGTGAACCCTGAGATGCCCGGTGAATTCATCGTGCGCCCGATCGGAACCGTGCACTCGCCGATCAGCGACCCCGGCGCAGCACCGCGGCAAGGCGACGAGGGCGCGCCGGACACGTGGATCTCCTTCGCGCCAGAGCTCGCGGCAGCAGTCCGCGACTTGCGGCCCGGCGACGACGTGCTGGTCTTCACCTGGCTCCACCTGGCCGACCGCGATGTCCTCGCCGTGCACCCGCGGGACGACGTTTCCCGCGCCGCTGACCGGTGTGTTCGCCACCCGCTCCTCTCATCGGCCCAACCCGATCGGCCTGCACCGGGTGCGGATCCTCGGTACCGAGGACCACGGCATCAAGGTCCGATACCTCGAGGCCGTCGACGGAACCCCGGTCCTCGACATCAAGCCGGTGCTGGAGATCCGCGACGAGCGGTAGGCCGGCACGCCCTAGCCTCGCGTCATGGGACACATCGACTCTTCGGCCTGGATCGCACCGTCGGCCGTGGTGACCGGGGACGTCACGATCGGCGCCGAGTCACGCGTGCTGCACGGCGCGGTGCTCAACGGCGACCTCGGCCCGGTGGTGCTCGGCTCGCACGTCGTGGTCATGGAGCACGCCCTGCTCCGCGGCCGGGACTCGCACGCGCTGACCGTGGGCGACGCCGTCCTGGTCGGCCCGCACACCCATCTCAACGGCACCACCGTCGAGGACGAGGTCTTCGTCGCGACCGGGGTCTCGATGTTCCCCGGCTCGCGGGCCGGCACCGGTAGCGAGCTGCGCATCAACAGCGTGCTCCACGTCAACTCGGTGCTCGAGCCGGGCACCGTCCTCCCCATCGGGTGGATCGCCGCCGGTGCCCCTGCGGAGGTGTTCTCCCCGGACCGGCACGAAGAACTGTGGGCGGTCCAGGAGCCGCTGGACTTCCCCGGCACCGTGTACGGCGTCCCCCGCGGCACCTCGATGCGGGAGATCATGCGGCGGCAGTGCGCCGCCTTCGGGCCCTCCGGAGATCGCCGCCCGGAGTGACGGCCACCGCTCTATCGGGCGTAGACGCTGACGTGTCGCGCACTCTCCGCCGTGAACGGTTCACCGCGCCACCCGCCCCAGCGATCCCGCAGCCGCAGACCCGCGATGCGGGCCATCAGGTCCATCTCGCTGGGATGGACCATCCGTTGGGAGATGGGCCCCATCCGGACGCCGTCGCTGCCGAGGTGCACGTGGTTCTCGTCGAGGATCTGCGTCGCCGGGTCGTAGCGGTTGACATCGAGGACGACCGCGTCGACGCCGACGTGTTCGGCGTCGACGAACTGGGTCCCGCGGCGCATCGCCATGAGATCGGCCTCGACCACGAAGACTCCGTCGTCGGTCAGGTGCCGCGCCGCGTTCTCGAAGCAGCGCACCTGGTCGTCCTGCGTGAGCAGGTTGTGGAAGGTGTTGAACACCAGGTAGACCAGCCCGTACCTGCCCGGCGCCTCCGCACTCGCCATGTCGCCGAGTACGACGGTGAGTCCGGCGCCGCCCGGCTTCTCCCGCAGCCGCGCCACCATCGCCTCGGACAGCTCGATCCCGTCGACCCGGACTCCACGCTCCGACAGGGGCAGGGCGATCCGTCCGGTGCCGATGGCGAGCTCGAGCGCGGCCGACGATCCCGCCAGACCTGCCAGGAAGTCGACGGTCTCGGTCTCGTCACCGCGGAGGTGGTCGTCGTACCGCGCGGCCACGTCAGCGCCGAAGCTGGTCGCCGGGTCGAATCCGTCCATGACGCGAAGCCTGCCGGAGTGGAGCCGGTCGGCCAACCGGTTTCTGCCCTCACGCGTGCTCGCGGAGATACCTCCCGAAGTGCGGGACCGTGAAGGCGATCCGGCCACGCTCGCCGGAGTAGATCAGCCCCTTCTTCATCAACGAGTCGCGGGCCGGCGACAGTGACTGCGGCTTCTTGCCCAGCTCGCCGGCGACGTCGGCGGTGGGGACGCTCTGGATGTCGTCGAGCTCCTCGGCCGCCCGCTCCGCGATCGCCACCGCAGCGTCGGCCATCGCGCGGAGGTACTCCCGCTCCCCGGCGTCGCCCGCTCGAAGCGGCTGCCGAAGAACCCGACGGCCAGCTCGCCCTCGGCCTCGGGCGCCGCGACGGCGACGTCCTCCCCGGTGATCGGGGAGCGCGGCGCGAGGTCCCAGACCACCTTGCCGTAGGCCTGGATGAAGTAGGGATAGCCGCCGGTCGCGGCGTACATCGCGGCCAGCGCCTCCTCGGTGTAGGCGGCGCCCTCCTCGGCGGCGGGCGCGCTCAGCGCGCGGTCGGCGCCCTCGCGGGCGAGCCGGTCGATCCGCTGGTAGCGGAACAACCGCTCGGAGTAGGACTTGCTCGCGGAGAGGACGGCCGGGAGGTGCGGCAGCCCGGCGCCGACCACGATCACGGGCAGCCCCGACTGGCTGATCTCGTGGCAGGCCGCGCACAGGGCGGACACGTCGTCCGGCGCGAGGTCCTGCATCTCGTCGATGAACACCGCGACGCCCTTGCCCACATCAGCGGCCAGGCCGCCCACGTCGGTGAACAGCTCGACCAGGTCGATCTCGATGTCACCGGAGTCGGCGCGGCCCTTCACCACCGGGGCGTCGATGCCGGGGTTCCAGCGGTCGCGCAGCTTGGCGTCGACCCCTGCTTCGCGCTGCGCGAACGCGCGGATCACGCCGAGCACGTGGTCGACGTCGTCGGGCTTGGGATGCGACAGCTCACGCACGGCCTGGTGGAGGGCGCTCGAGAGCGGCCGGCGCAGGGGCTGCTCAGGCCGGGCCTCGAGCTTGCCGGTCCCCCAGCCGCGGCGTACGGCGGCGGAGCGCAGCGCGTTGAGCAGCACGGTCTTGCCGACGCCACGAAGGCCGGTGAGCACCAGGCTCCGCTCCGGCCGGCTGCGGGCGATCCGCTCGAGGACGACGTCGAAGGTCTCCAGCTCGACGTCCCGACCTGCCAGCTCGGGAGGTCGCTGACCGGCGCCCGGGGCGTAGGGATTGCGGATCGGGTCCATGATCGGACCGTATCGGGGTCTCTAGGTCTGACCTTAGATTTGGCTCCGGCGCGTCACGCCCGGGTCGCCGAGGGAAGCTCCGCCGCCCGGCCGGACCAGTGCGGCGTCGTAGGCGCGATCCAGCCCGGCCCGGAGCATGTCGATGAACTCAGGCACCTCGTCGATCCTCAGCCGGAACGATCCCGCGCAGACGTTGTCGCGCCAGAGCGAGAGGACGACCACCCCGGCCTCGTGGTGCCAGGTGGCCCGGAGCGCGCGGTCGCCACCGCGGGCGTCGATGAAGACCGACCCCGTCTTCGGCAACGGTCGGGCCGAGGTCACCCAGCCATTGTGGGCCCGCGGCGGCGTTCTGTCACCGGTCGTGTGCTCGGCGGTCTCCCGGGCAACGCTGCGTAACCGGGCCCCAGGGCGACCTAGACTGTGGGGCGTGCCCGAGCTGCCCGAGGTGGAAGCCCTGGCCCTCGACCTGGCGGGCCGGCTCACCGACCGCGCGATCGTGAAGGTGCACGTCGCCGCGTTCAGCGCCCTCAAGACCTTCGACCCGCCGCTGCAGGCGCTCGAGGGCACTCTGGTCGACGGAGTCACCCGGCACGGCAAGTTCCTCGATGTCTCGGCCTCCGGCTTGCACCTCGTCCTCCACCTGGCCCGTGCCGGCTGGGTGCGGTGGCGCGACGAGGTGCCCGCCCTGCCCCCGAAGCCGAGCAACAAGTCACCGCTCGCCGTCCGGGTGGTGCTCGACGACCAGTCGGGGCTCGACGTCACCGAGGCCGGCACCCGCAAGAGCCTGGCGATGTACGTCGTCCGCGACCCGGCCGAGGTGCCCGGCATCGCCTCGCTCGGACCCGACCCGTTGACCGAGGGCTTCACCATCGAGCTCTTCCGGAAGATCCTCGCCGAGGCCGGACGGTCCCAGATCAAGGGGGTCCTGCGTCATCAGGGCACCATCGCGGGCATCGGCAACGCCTACTCCGACGAGATCCTGCACGCCGCCCGGATGTCACCGTTCAAGCCGGCCAGCACTCTCACCGACGACGACGTCCACCTCCTCCACGACGCCATCCGCGTGGTGCTCGGCGACGCCGTCGACCGCTCTCGAGGCCTGGCCGCGTCCGAGCTGAAGGGCGAGAAGAAGTCCCACCTCGCCGTCCACGGCCGCACCGGTCAGCCGTGCCCGGTCTGCGGCGACACGGTGCGCGAGGTCTCGTTCGCCGACTCCAGCCTGCAGTATTGCCCGACGTGTCAGACTGGCGGTAAGCCACTGGCGGACCGCCGGATGTCGAAGCTGTTGAAATGAGGGACGACATGCCCGAGATCCCCGCTGTGATGGTCCAGGGGGTGCCTGACCCGCTGCCGGACGACCTCACGGTCCTCGACGTGCGCGAGCCGGTCGAGTGGGAGCACGGCCACATCGATGGCGCCGTCCACATCCCGCTGATGCAGCTCGGCGATCGGCTGGAGGAGGTCCCGGACGGGCGGACGCTCGTGGTCTGTGCGGTGGGGGGCCGGTCCGCGCAGGCGGTGGCCTACCTGAAGCAGCACGGCCGCGACGCGGTCAACCTCCACGGCGGGCTGGTCGACTGGGCCGACTCCGGCCGGCCGATGGTCAGCGACACCGGGCAGCAACCGCACGTCATGTGACGGTCCGCCCTCAAGGCCCCGCGCCGGAGAACGCCCCCGGCAGCGGCAGCAGGAGCGCCGCGCGCAGCCTGGTGAGGTAGTCGCTCCGCGAGACCTCGACCACGCCCAGCGACTCCAGGTGCGGCGTCTGCCACTGGGTGTCGAGCACGCCGGGTAGCCGCGTGCTCGTCGGACAGCAGGTCGACCAGCCCGACCAGGGCCACCTTCGAGGCGTCCCGCTCCCGGTGGAACATCGACTCGCCGGCGAACAGTCCACCGATCGCGACGCCGTACAGGCCACCGGCCAGGCGCCCGCCCCGCCACGCCTCGACGGAGTGCACCCAGCCCAGCTGGTGCAGCCGGAGGTACGCCGCATGGATGTCGGCGTCGATCCAGCCGCTGTCGCGCTCGACATCGGCGCAGCCGTCGATCACCTCCTCGAACGCGGTGTCCACGCGGATCTCGAAGTCGCGGACCGAACGCCGCAACGACCGGGAGACCTTCATGCCGTCCAGCGGCAGCACCGCCCGGCGCACCGGGCTGAACCAGTGCATCGGGTCCCCCGGCACCCCCACCGGCATCGGGAAGATGCCGGCGCGGTAGGCACTCAGGAGGGTGCCGGGCTCGAGATCGGCGCCGAGGCCGACCAGATCGTCGTCCACGCCGTACCGGTCCGGGCCCGGGAAGGACCAGGGAGTCGGGTCCGGTTCGACTGGCACGGGACGACCGTAGCGACCACCTCCGTACTATCTGCGACATGAGCATGAAGGGAAACATCGGTCGTCGGCTCGCCCCGCGCGTCAGCGAGCTCGCCCCCGACCTGACGTCGACCTTCGTCCGCGAGTCGCTGAACCGTGCCATCAACGGGGTAGGTCCACTCCCGCCCGCCGCCCGGGCCGCCGACGCCCAGCTGCGCGAGCAACACGGCAACGTCGAGCGCGGGATCCACGAGGTGATCGAGAACCACGTCCGGTACGCCGGTGCGCAGGGGTTCCTCACGAACCTCGGCGGGCTGGTGACCGCATCGATCCTGATCCCCACCAACATCGCTGGTCTGACGCTGGTCAAGGCCCGGATGGTCGCCGGGATCGCCCATCTGCGCGGGTACGACCTCGACGACCCGCGCGTCCGCAACGCGATCCTGGTCTGCATGCTGGGTGAGGACGCCGTCAACAGTCTGGTGAAGCGCAAGAAGCTGCCCGCGCCCCCGATGGCGCTGGCGACGGCCCCCGCCCACGACCCCGACCTGGACCGGATCATCTCCGTGGAAGTGGCCGCGGACATGATCGCCAAGGTCGCCGGCAAGCGGCTGGCGGTGACCGTCGGCCGCCGGATCCCGATCATCGGGGGCGTGATCGGCATGGGGGCCGACGGGTTCGGCACCTGGCAGGTCGGCCGCTACGCCGACCGCGAGCTCCTGCCGCGGCCGAAGCGGTAGACCCGCAACGCCCACCGTCCGGCGCGGCCTGACTCGAGCCTTCGCACGACCTTCTCGCGCGCTCGGTACGTCGGCCGAAGGTAGGACCGATCCAGCGCTCGACGGGTCTCCTCGAGCTCCGCCGTCAGCTGCTCCTCGACGCCGAGCAGGCGGCCGTTCTCGAGCAGCAGCGCCCGGATCGCGTCGACCGCCGCGTCGGCCACCTCGGACTCCGACGGGGTGGTCGGGGTCGGCGTACGGCGTGGTGACCGGGGGTCCGACGAGGTCGCCCAGGTCGCCGACGACGTGGTAGCCGCGCGCCTTGATCTCGTCGATCCACGACCCTGCCAGCTCCTGGGCCCAGGGGTGGACGTCGGGCGGGAGGGTCAGTCGCGGCGATCCCGTTCGCCGGGACAGGGTCTGGTGGGCGAGGAGCTCGCGGACCAGCGGCCGGTAGCGCGCGGGCGGGACGGCGGAGTTCGCCTTGAGGTTGATCCGGCGCAGCAGTGAGGTCTCGGCGGCACCCAGGGATGGGTTGGTCCGCTCACCCTGGAGGTCGAGGTCGAGGCCACCGATCCCGAACGTCTCGCAGAACCGCTCCCAGAGCAGGTTGGGCGGCCCGCCAGGAGCAGGCACTGTGACCAGGTGGACGTGCTCCGGCGGCAGGTCGGCGGCCCACCGGTTGAGGATGTCGGGGATCTCCTGGACGCCCCAGAACCAGCTGGCCACCCGCCCCTCCCTGGCCGGGTCCTGGATCGCATCGAGGAACTCGCCGTAGCTGAAGCCGCGGCGATGCTTGACGTTCTCCTGCCACTCCGCGGGGATTTGGCGGACCAGGTCGCGCACCGAGAGGACCACGTGCACCTCGGTGTCCGGATGCCCCAGCGAGGAGAGCGCGCGGGCGACCTGGGTTCGCGACGCGGTGGCCAGGATCTCGTGGCTGATGATGGCGGTGCCGGACCACTCCCTCACCTCGGCCGCCATCCGGTCCCACACGCCGTGGGCCTCGGACTCCAGCCCGCCCCACGGGAGCTGCATCAGGTCCAGAGCGGCCAGGAACTGCGCGTCGAACCGGTGGGCGGGGTAGAGGATCCCCGCGTGCTTGAGGGTCTTCTGGTTGCGGAACAACACGTCCTGGAGGTACGACGTGCCGGTCTTCGGGGTGCCGACGTGGAGGAGGACCCGGTCGGTCATGCCTCCTCCTCGCTGGTGTCCTTTGTGTCCTCGGCGAGCATCATCCGCAGCGCCAGCGCCAACGCGCGCGGCGCCGGGGCCTCGACGCCCGGTCGGCGCACCGGCGCCAGGCCACCGGGGTCGCCGTGGACAGCGTAGCCAGCCCGGCTCAGCCCGTCGGCGATGCGTGCGGCGTGGTCGCGGAGCCAGCCGTGGTGCTGGGCGGGGACCGTCGAGGGGGCTGCCCGGCACCTCGGCCAACCAGGGCCGCAGCGTCCGGCGCATGAGCGCCCGCCGCTGGTCGTCCGGCACGAGGAGGGCCACCACGGAGCCGATCCGGCGGGCCAGGTCGGGGGCCTCGGCCGCGAGCTCGGGCAGCTGAGCGGGTGCGCGCCGGACGCCGACCAGGGACGGCAGCACCTTCGGGTCGAGGACGACGTGAACCTGGTCGGGCGCGGCTCGACCCGCCCGGGTGCGGGCCAGGTGGAGGGGGTCGATCCGGGGCGGCAGGGTCCCGATGCGCTCCAGCCGCCGCAGCCAGGCCCGCCACGCCGGGATCCCTCCCTCGAAGGCCCGCGCCGTCCACAGGTGGGCGAGCATCCGGCCCAGGTCGGTCGCGAGGACCACGTGCACGGCGGGCGCGACCGCCGGGGGGCCGGCCGCGGGCGACCAGGTCGGTCCGCGGCCGGGACGACGAGCTCGGGGTCGCCGTGCAGACGGTAGTGGCGTCGCCATGGCCGGGGCCGGCCGACCTCGGGCGGTCCGGGCAGCCCGCTCGCGACGACGTCCTCCGCGAGGATGCTGGCGGCCACCCGCAGCAGCTCGACGTCGGACAGCGTCCCGGGGTCGACCGGCCGCGGTCCGAACGGGGACTCCGAGGCGGCGCCGACCAGCTCGAGGTCGGGCTGGCCGCGACCGGGCGCACTGGCGCCGAGGACCCGTTCGACCAGCAGGCGGCCGGGGCGGTCCGGCCTCGTTCAGGCGACGCAGGAGCTCGAGCTGCTGGGCCCCGGGGACCACCGCGCCTCCGCGGCTCGGCGGTGCCGGTCCAGTCGCGCCCAGGGCGTCGTGCCGCCGTCGACGGAGGTGCTGGACCCACCCCCACGCGCGCCGGTCCGTCACTGGCCGCGCAGCCGCTCGGCGTGCTGGCGCATCCGGTGGGTGAAGCGCTGGTCGGGATCGGGCCGGGCCGCGGCCTCACGAGTCATGGCCGCCAGCGCGTCGAGGGAGACCTGCAGTCGCTGGCGCGGTGGCACCCGGTCGGGGTCGTGCCAGTGCGCGTCCTCCGGGGGCCGCACCGGCCGGAGGTCGCCGTAGTCACCGACGACGTCGACCCCGCTCTGCTGCAGGTAGTCGATCCAGCGCTCGGCCACCTCCTCGGCCCAGTCGTAGTGGGTCGGGCGGCAGCCGGACGGGTGCCGAGGTCCGGCCCATCAGCTCGTCCTGGGCGAGCATCTCGCCGGATCAGGGCGTCGTACGACGCCTCGCGGCGGGTCGTCCGGTCGAGCCGGCGGTTGAGCTGGCGCAGCAGCGTGGTCTCGGCCACGCCGAGCGACTGGTTGGTCCTGTCGCTGTCGCGGGGTGCCCACGCCGGGTCGATGCCGAAGACCTCGCAGAAGCGCAGCCACAGGGGGTCGCCGGGGATCGCCTCGACGGGCCCCGGCGCCGTGGACGCCTCGGGCTCGACCCGCATGGGGTCGGGACGGTGCGGCACGGTCACGACGTGGATGCGCTCGGGTGGCAGCTCCGACCCCCACGTGGCCAGGACCGTCGGCAGGTCGAACGCGCGGAAGAACCACGGTTTCCCGCGCCGGGTCTTGCGGAGGAACTTGCGGTAGCTCCACTTGCGGCCCTGCTTGATGCTCTCCTGCCAGGCGGCGGGGATCGCCCGGCCGAGGTCGCGGGCGGAGTAGACGACGTGCACCTCGCTGCCGTCGAGGTCGGCCATCGCCCGGGCCACGTGCTCGGCGCGGGCGGGGGCGAGGATCTCGTGGCTGACGATCACGGTCCCCGACTTGCGGCGTACCCGCTTGGCCAGGGCGTCCCAGTTGCCGGCGGCGTGGCCGGGCTCTCCGCCCCAGTCCTGGCCGAGCAGGTCGAGCGCGGCCCGGAAGTGGAACAGCCCCGGGCTCACCAGCGGGGAGCGGCTCGGGAAGTGGACCCCGTGGTCGGCGAGGCTCGCGGCGTTGAGGGTCAGCCGGTCCTGGAGGTACGTCGTGCCCGTCTTGGGGGCACCGATGTGCAGGTAGACGCGCCGGCTCATGCGGGCGATTGTGCCGTACGGGCGTCGCGAGTGCCCGCACGACGGCGGACGGGCTGGGTCGTCCCAGGTGCCCGGCCATCCAGACGCTGGTCGCGACCACCTGCTCCAGGTCGACGCCGGTCTCGATGCCGAGGCCGTGCAGCATCCAGACCAGGTCCTCGGTCGCGAGGTTGCCGGTGGCGCTCTCGGCGTAGGGACAGCCGCCGAGGCCGCCGGCGCTGGCGTCGAAGGTGGTGATGCCCTGCCTGCGAGGGCGGCGTAGGCGTTGGCCAGCGCCTGGCCGTAGGTGTCGTGGAAGTGCATGGCCAGCTGGTCGCGTGCCATGCCCGGCGTCGACGAACGCCGCGATCAGCCGCCCGACGTGGCCGGCCGTGCCGACGCCGATGGTGTCGCCGAGGCTGAGCTGGCTGGCCCCGAGGTCGAAGAGCCGCTTGCCGACCTCGACCACCTGGTCGATCGGGACGGCGCCCTCCCACGGGTCGCCGAAGCACATCGAGACATAGGCGCGGACGTCGAGCCCGGCCGCTCGCGCCCGGGCCACGGTCGGCTCGAACATCGCGAACTGCCCGTCCAGGCTGCGGTTGAGGTTCTTCTGGGCGAAGGTCTCGGTGGCGCTGCCGAAGATCGCGATGTGCCGGCAGCCCAGCTCGAGGGCGCGGTCCAGGCCGCGCTCGTTGGGGACCAGCACCGGCAGGTCCCGACCCTCCTCGCCGAGGATCGCCATCAGCTCGGCGGCGTCGGCGAGCTGGGGCACCCACTTCGGGTGGACGAAGCTGGTGGCCTCGACGACCGGCAGCCCGGCCGCGACCAGCCGGCGGACGAACTCTGCCTTGACGTCGGTCGGCACCAGCGCCTGCTCGTTCTGCAGGCCGTCGCGCGGACCGACCTCGTAGATCGTGACCCGCTCCGGCAGCCCCGGGACGTCATACGGTTCGCGCGCCATGGCCGCCGCTTCGATGACGTCACGGCGTCCGGACTCGCGGCTCGCAGGCGCTGCTCGACCAGGAACAGCCGGGCGCCGAGGGCGACCTGCTCGCCGGCCGTGGCGTCCACGGCCGCGACGGTGCCGGCGAAGGGTGCGGTCAGCGCGAGCTCCATCTTCATCGCCTCCATGGCGCCCAGCACCTCACCCTCGGCCACCGCCTGGCCGGTGTCGACGCGGACGTCGAGCACGGTGCCGGGCATCGGGGCGGTGATGCTGCCGTCGCCGGCGGCCGCGCCGTGGTCGGCGAAGACGTCGGGCCGCTCGAAGACGTGCCGGTGCCCGTGGAGCACGACCTCGACCGAGTGCGCGGTGCACGTTGACCACGGCGCGGCACCGGTGGCCGTCCGACGGTCGAGCACGACGGTGTGGTTGGCCATCGGTGCGCCTCGATCTGCGCGCACGCGTTCGCCGTCGTCCGACCTGGCCGGCGCCCCGGTCGACCGCGGACCGGACGGTCGAGCTCGACCAGGATCGGAGGCCGGGTCGGCGCCCAGCCGCCAGCCGTCGGCCTGGAACGGGTGGCCGGACGTCGCTGGTCATGCGTCAGCACCGCGACGGACGTCCAGGCGGCGAAGACCCGGGCCAGGTCGTCGTCGGGCTCGGCGACGTCGGCGTGGTCGAGCCAGGCGGTGTCGATGGTCGCGTCGCGGAACTCGTCGCTGGCGGCCAGCGCCCGGAGGAAGCCGACGTTGGTGGTCAGCCCGAGGATCGCGGTGTCGTCGAGCGCGGCGACGAGCGCCCGGCGGGCGGCCTCGCGGTCCGGGCCGTGGGCGATCACCTTGCCGAGCATCGGGTCGTACGCCGTGCTGACGACCTGCCCGCTCTCCAGCGCGTGCGTCGACGCGGCCCGCTCCGGCCACCGCGACCAGGGTCGCGCGTGCCGGCCTGGGGCAGGAAGCCGTGGAACGGGTCCTCGGCGTAGACCCGGGCCTCGATCGCGTGGCCGGCGACGGTGACGTCGTCCTGGGTGAACGGAGCGGCTCGCCGGCGGCGACCCGCAGCTGGAGCTCGACCAGGTCGAGGGCCCGGCCCCGGACCTGGACGGCGAGCTCGGTGACCGGGTGCTCGACCTGGAGCCGGGTGTTCATCTCCAGGAAGTAGAGCCTCGCCGGTCGCGCTGGCGTCGAGCAGGAACTCGACGGTGCCGGCGTTCTCGTAGCCGACGTGCGCGGCCAGGGCCACCGCCGCGTCGGTCACGACCTTGCGGACCTCCTCGCTGATCGTCGGGGCCGGCGCCTCCTCGAGGACCTTCTGGTGCCGGCGCTGGGTCGAGCAGTCGCGCTCGAAGAGGTGGACGACGTTGCCGTGGGCGTCGGCCAGCACCTGGACCTCGATGTGGCGGCCGTGCTCGACGTACTTCTCGACCAGCATCGTGTCGTCGCCGAACGCCGCCTGCGCCTCGCGCTTGGCGGCGGCCACGGCGTCGGCGTAGCTCGTCGGCGCCGAGCGCACGATCCGCATGCCCTTGCCGCCGCCGCCGGCCGCGGCCTTGACCAGGACCGGGGAAGGAGCGCCTCGTCGCCCCGTGGGCACGACGGGGACGCCCGCGGCGATCGCGATCTCGCGGGCGGCGTCCTTGCGGCCCATCTGCGTCCATGACGTCGGCCGGCGGGCCGACCAGGACGAGCCCGGCCGCCTCGACCGCGCCGGGCGAACGCCGGCGCGCTCGGACAGGAAGCCGTAGCCGGGGTGGACGGCGTCGGCCCCGGACTGCTGGGCCGCGGCGACGACGGCGTCGATGTCGAGGTAGCCGGGCACCTGGAGCGCGTCGTCGGCCTCGCGCACGTGGGGCGCCTGGCGGTCGAGGTCGGTGAAGATCGCGATGCTGCGGACGCCGAGCTCGCGGCAGGTGCGGATCACCCGGAGCGCGATCTCGCCCCGGTTGGCGATCAGGAGGGTGTGGATCATCGTCACCTCACATCCGGAAGATGCCGTAGTGGGGGCCGGGATCGGGCGCGTTGCGCGGCGGCGGCCAGGCCCATGCCGAGCACCCGTCGGGTGTCGGCCGGGTCGATGATCGCCGTCGTCCCAGAGCCGTGCGGTCGAGTAGTACGGCGAGCCCTGGTGCTCGTACTGGTCGCGGATCGGGGCCTTGAACGCCTCCTCGTCCTCGGCGCTCCAGCTCTCGCCCCGCGCCTCGATGCCGTCGCGCCGGACGGTGGCCAGCACCGACGCGGCCTGCTCGCCGCCCATCACCGAGATCCGGGCGTTCGGCCACATCCAGAGGAACCGCGGGTCGTAGGCGCGGCCGCACATGCCGTAGTTGCCGGCTCCGAACGACCCGCCGATGACGACGGTGAACTTCGGGTACGACGGAGCAGGCGACCGCGGTGACCAGCTTGGCGCCGTCGCGGGCGATGCCGCGGTTCTCGTACTCGCGGCCGACCATGAAGCCGGTGATGTTCTGCAGGAAGACCAGCGGGATGCCGCGCTGGTTGCACAGCTCGATGAAGTGCGCGCCCTTGAGGGCCGACTCGCTGAACAGGATCCCGTTGTTGGCGACGATCCCGACCGGGTGGCCCCAGATCCGGGCGAAGCCGCAGACCAGGGTCTCGCCGTAGAGCTGCTTGAACTCGTGGAACCGGCTGCCGTCGACGACCCGGCGGATCACCTCGCGCACGTCGTACGGCGTCCGGGTGTCGGTCGGCACGACGTCGTAGAGCGTGTGCGGGTCCTCGTGCGGCTCCTCGACGCTCGTGCACGCGGCGATCGAGCGTCGCGCGTCGTCGGCCGAGCGCGGTCGAGGGTGTCGACGATCGACCGCACGATGGCCAGCGCGTGGGCGTCGTCCTCGGCGAGGTGGTCGACGACGCCGGAGGTGCGGGCGTGGACGTCGCCGCCGCCGAGGTCCTCGGCGGTGACGACCTCGCCGGTCGCGGCCTTCACCAGCGGCGGGCCGCCGAGGAAGATCGTGCCCTGGTCCTTGACGATCACGGTCTCGTCGGACATCGCGGGGACGTAGGCGCCGCCGGCGGTGCAGGAGCCCATGACACGCGGCGATCTGCGGGATGCCGCGGCCCGACAGGTTGGCCTGGTTGAAGAAGATCCGGCCGAAGTGCTCGCGGTCGGGGAAGACCTCGTCCTGCATCGGCAGGAACGCGCCGCCGGAGTCGACGAGGTAGACGCACGGCAGCCGGTTGTCGCGCGGCGACCGCCTGGGCGCGCAGGTGCTTCTTGACCGTGATCGGGTAGTAGGTGCCGCCCTTGACGGTGGCGTCGTTGGCGACGACCACGCACTCGCGGCCGCTGATCCGGCCGATGCCGGTGACGATGCCGGCGCGGGGACGGCGTTCGCGTCGTCCGGCCCCGTGCCGTACATCCCGGTCGCGGCCAGCGGGCTCAGCTCGAGGAACGGGCTGCCCGGGTCGAGCAGCCGGTCGACCCGGTCGCGGACCAGCAGCTTGCCGCGGTCGGTGTGCTTGCGTCGCGCGCGCTCTCGCGACCCGCCCTGCCGGACGAGGGCGAGCCGCTCGCGCAGCTCGTCGACGAGCTCCTTGAGGCCGGCAGCCGTCGTGGGTGCCGGTCCGCGGTCAGGTCCTGGGTCACAGGCAGAGGTTAGCGATCGTTAACCACGCCGTCCACCGCCAGGCCGGCCGTGTGGACGTTGTCGAAGGAGTCGTCGACCGAGACCGGGCGGCGGCCGGCCGCGTCGAGGAACGAGGCGGCCACGGAGGCTCGGTAGCCGCTCGCGCAGTGCACCCACACCTCGCCCGGCGGCACGTCGGCGAGTCGGGTGGGCAGGTCCTGGAGAGGGACGTTGACGGCGCCGGCGATCCGCGTCTCGGCGTGCTCGTCGTCGCGACGCACGTCGAGGACGACCACGTCGCGATGGTGGCGGACCTCGGCCAGGTCGGCGAAGGTGGCGGTCGGGAAGCTGCGCAGGTCGCCCTCGGCCCACCGCTCGGGGCCGCCGGTCGCCTGGCCGGCCAGACGGTCGATCCCGATCCGGACCAGCTCGCGCTGGGCCTCGGCGACGTCGTCGGCGGTCTCCCCGAGGAGGGTGATCGGCGTGCCCCAGGCGACGAGCCAGCCCAGGTAGGTCGCGAAGGAACCGTCGAGTCCGAAGTTCAGGGTCCCCGGGGCGTGCCCGGCGGCGAAGAGCGTCCGCTGGCGCAGGTCGACCACCCACTCGCCGCTCTCGATGCGGCGGCGCAGCTCGGCCGCATCCGCAGTCGAGGGCGGGCTCAGATCGGGGGCGCCGGGCCCGGCGGCGTTGGACGAAGCCATGTGCGCGTAGTAGGCCGGGTAGGCGCCGAGGCCGCCGAGGAGTTCCTGCACCCAGGTCTCTTCGTCCTGGGCGAGAACGGAGTTCGCCTGCCGCTCCCGGCCGATGGTCGACTCGTCGGCGTCAGACTGGGTGGAGGAGCAGAACGAGCCGAAGCCGTGAGTGGGGAAGACACTGGTGCCGTCGGGGAGCAGCCGCGCCAGCTTGTGGGCCGACTCGTGCTGGAGGCGGGCGAGGTCGCGGGTGTGCTCGGGGCCGAGCAGGTCGGGCCGGCCGGTGGCGCCGTAAGCAGCGAACCGCCGGAGAACACGGCGAGGGTCGAGCCGTCCTCGGCGTCGGTCAGGGTGTAGCTCAGATGGGTGAAGGTGTGGCCGGGCGTGGCCAGCGCGGTCACCTGCATCCGTGGGCCGACCAGCACTGTGTCGCCGTCCCGGATCGGGGAGCGCTCGAAGGCGACGTCGTCGTCCGCGTTGACGTGGTAGGCCGCCCCGGTGGCCCGCGCGAGGGCCAGTCCGCCGGTCAGGTAGTCGTTGTGGATGTGGGTCTCGAAGACGTGGGCCGGCTCGACCCCGTGGTGGTCGAGCAGGGCGAGTACCCGGTCGATGTCGCGCTGCGGATCGACGACGAAAGCGACCTGGCCGTCATGGACGACGTAGCTCCGGTCGCCGAGCGAGGGGGTCTCGACGGTCAGCACCTCGATACGGTTCACGTCGCTCACCTTGCCATACCCCTACGGGTATAGTGTACGGCGGGAGGAGACCCATGGCCGCCATCACCCTGACCGCCGAGAACTTCGACCAGACGATCACCGCGAACCCCATGGTGCTCGTCGACTTCTGGGCCGGCTGGTGCGGTCCTTGCCGACAGTTCGCACCCATCTACGAGGCAGCCTCCGAGGCGCACGACGACATCGTCTTCGGCTCGGTCGACACCGAGACCGAGCGTTCGCTGGCGTCCGCCGCGAAGATCACCTCGATCCCCTCGCTGATGGCCTTCAAGCACGGGACGCTCGTCTTCGCCCAGGCCGGCGCCCTTCCTGCCCCGGCGCTGGAGCAAGTCATCGAGGCGCTCCGCGACCTCGACGTCGACGGTTCCCGCGCGGACGCAGAGGAGCGCTGAGATGGAGCTGGACCCCCAGGAGATGAAGCCGGTGATCAACCGGATCCGGCGCGCCCAGGGCCAGCTGGGAGGCGTGCTGCGAATGCTCGAGGAGGGTCGCGACTGCGAGGACGTCGTCACCCAGCTCGCGGCCGTGTCGCGCGCCCTGGACCGGGCCGGGTTCGCGATCGTCGCCAGCGGGCTCCAGGCAGTGCATGAATCGCGGTGACGGCACTGGACGCCGTCGACGTCAAGAAGATGGAGAAGCTCTTCCTCTCGCTGGCCTGAGTCGCTCTGGCCTGACCGCTCCGCCTGACGATCGGCGTTAACGGACGCTAACCTTGGTCGGTGAGCAGCGCGCCCGCCGGCCGACGCCAGCAGATCCTCGAGACTGCGGCCGAGCTCTTCGCAGCCCGGGGGTTCCACGGGGTGTCCGTCGCCGACCTCGGCGCCGCCGTCGGCATCTCCGGCCCGGGGCTCTACAAGCACTTCGCCGGGAAGGACGCCGTCCTGGCCGAGATGCTGGTCTCGATCAGCGAGGAGCTGCTGTCGGTGGGTCGGCAGCGGGTGGCCGAGGCACCCGACGCCGCGACCGCCGTGCGCGCCCTCGTCGACTGGCACGTGGAGTTCGCACTCCGGCACCGGCCGCTGATCGTCGTCCAGGACCGCGACTGGGAGTCGCTGCCGGAGGCGGACCGCGAGCGGGTGCGGACGCCTTCAGCGTGAGTACGTCGAGCTGTGGGCCGGCCGGCTCCGCGCCGCGCACGCGGACCTGGAGCCGGACCGGGCGCGGGCGATGTCGCACGCGGCGTTCGGCCTGATCAACTCCACGCCGCACAGCGGGCTGCTGCCCGACGGCGACATGAGTCTCCTGCTGCGGCAGATGGCCCTGCAGTCGCTGGGCATCCCGGTCTGAGGGCCGGCGGCCCCGGGTATCGCCGGTGGCTACCCTCCTGTCATGAGCCTGTTCGACACCGCCATCCATCGACTCGACGGAACAGCCACCACGCTCGGCGACCTGGCCGGCCCACGGGCCACGCTCCTGGTCAACGTCGCGAGCCGGTGCGGCCTCACCCCGCAGTACTCCGGCCTCGAGCGGCTCCAGGAGAAGTACGCCGACCGCGGCTTCGGTGTCGTGGGCGTGCCGTGCAACCAGTTCGGTGGCCAGGAGCCCGGGTCCTCGGAGGAGATCGCTGAGTTCTGCTCCGCGACGTACGGCGTCACCTTTCCGATGACGGAGAAGGTCGACGTGAACGGCCCCGACCGGCACGAGATCTACACCGCCCTGGTCGACACACCGGACGGAAGCGGTCGCACGGGCGACATCGCGTGGAACTTCGAGAAGTTCCTGCTCGGCGCCCGGGGCGAGATCCTCGCCCGGTTCGACCCCAGCGTCGAGCCGGAGGACCCGGCGCTCGTGGAGTCGATCGAGGGCCAGCTCGGCTGACCGTTTGTCCCGCAGGGGCACGGGTACGGGCACCTTCCAGGAAGGGAGTTGCCATGGGGCTCCACGACCGGACTGTGAACCTGATGCACACCGGCCACCGTCTCTCGGGATGGCTGCAGGAGAGGGCCTCTGGCTCGGCTGCGCTGCTCCGGCCCTTCGGCCGCCGCCCCCTCGTGGTGCGTGGCCAGGAGGGCGTCGACCTGTTCTACGACACCGAGCGAGTCGGGCGCCGGGAGGCCACCCCAGGACCGATCGCGCTCACGATCTTCGGCCGCGACGCCGTCCACACCCTCGACGACGCCGCCCACCGGCACCGCAAGCAGCTGTTCCTGGAGGTGACTGGGCCCGAGCTCGTGGCCGACCTCAGGGACCGGGTGACGGACAAGTGGGCCCGGGAGCTCGAACGCTGGGTCCGGCAGCGGACCGGCACCGTCCTCCCGGCGGCGATCGCCGTGTTCGGCGAGGCCGTCCAGGAGTGGGCCGGCGCCGCCGACGCCCCCGCCGTCATGGAGCGGCGCTCCAGGGATCTCGGCCTGATCGTCGACGGATTCGCCACGCCGTCACCGGCCTGGCTCCGCGCCAGGTGGGCCCGCCGCCGGGCAGACGCCTGGGCGACCCGGGTGATCGCCGACGTGCGCCAGGGTCGGCGCCAGCCGGCGAGGCACACCGCAGCCTCGGTGATGGCGCACGCCACGGACCTCGACGGAAAGCTCCTGCCCGCGCGCACCGCAGCCGTGGAGCTGCTCAACGTGCTGCGACCGACCGTCGCGGTCGCCTACTACGCCGCGTTCGCCGCGCTCGAGCTCGAGGCCAACCCGGACCTCGCAGACCGGTGCGCGACCGGCGACCCGGAGGCGGTTGAGAAGTTCTGCCAGGAGGTACGACGGATGAGTCCGTTCGTGCCCCTGCTCGCCGGCCGGTCACGGTGCCCGTTCACCTGGAACGGGCACGAGGTGGACGAGGGGGAGCGGGTCTTCCTCGACGTCTACGGCACCGACACCGACCCGTACGCCTGGTCGGACGCCAACACGTTCGACCCGGACCGCTTCTGGTCCGACGCGGCCGAACGCCCCGACTTCATCCCCCAGGGTGGTGGTCGCGTCGAGACCGGTCACCGTTGCCCCGGGGAGGGCATCGCCATGGCGCTGCTGCGCACCGTCGTACCGTCGCTGGCGCGGCTGGACTGGTCGATCCACCCCGACGACCGGGTCTACTCACGACGCCGGGTGCCGGCCCGTCCCGACGGCGGGGTCAGACTGCTCGACGTACGTCGGCACATGATCCTGCAGCCGCTCTGACGTCGAATGCCGTGCGGAGCGGGTCGGGCGACAGCGTCAGGACGCCCGCGAGACCGAGTTCGAGCCGCTCGAGGTGAGGTCCCGGCGCAGGTCTCGCAGGATCCGGGCCAGCAACCGCGACACCTGCATCTGGGTGACCCCGATCTCGTCCGCGATCTCCTGCTGGGAGCGCTGCTCGAAGAAGCGCAGGTAGACGATCCGCCGGTCCCGCGGCTTGAGCTGCCGGACCACCGGGCCGAGCACGACCCGGGCTTCCGCCGCGGGCGCGGCCTGGTCTGACTCGCCCAGGAAGTCGACGAGCGCGACACCGCCGGCGTCGCCGGTCGCCGAGACCGGCCGGTCCAGCGAGGAGGGTGCGAAGCACCCGTCTGCTGCGAGGGCCTCGATGACGTCGTCCACGTCCATGTCGAGACGTTGGGCGAGCTCGGAGGGCCGGACCGGCCGTCCCAGCTCCTGGGAGAGCGCGCCCTCTGCCCGGGTGATCCTGGCTTGCGCCTCCTGGACCCGTCGGGGCGGGCGAACCATCCAGCCCTGGTCGCGGAAGTGCTTCTTGAGCTCTCCGCGGATCGTCGGCACGGCGTAGGACAGGAAGTCCTGGTGACGGCTCGCATCGAAGTCGCGGGCGGCCCGGGTGAGCGCCATGTAGGCGACCTGGACCAGGTCGTCCTCGTCGACGCCACGGTGGAAGTAGCGTCCGGCGACCGTTCGGGCGACCCCCATGTTGATCCGGACGACGTAGTCGAGCAGCTCCTGGCGGCGTCGTTCGCTGGTCGTCTCGGCCACCGCGTTGAGCGCACGCGCCGTGCGGTCGCGTCGCTGTCGTCTGGACATGGAGGTGCTGCGGAGATCGGGCTTTGCGCTCATCAGGATTCCTGACATTTCGAGCGGCCTCGCCGACTGGTTTGCAGCAAGAGCACCCTTCTTGTGGGTGCATTTCGCGTCACGTTACTCGGTCTAGACCGACCTCGCTAGTGCGAACGGGTCACTTGGGTTCATAGCCCGTTGTGACTACTCGCGTAGTCCGAACGGACTACGCGGCCAGAAAAGGGGTAACCGGGCCAACAGGTTTGTTGCCAGCGGGGTCGGGTACTCCGCCGCCATGCCTGTGAATCTTGCCGTCATCTACTACTCCTCCACCGGCACCATCGACACCATGGCCCGCCGGGCGGCGGCCACGGGGGAGAAGACAGGCGCGGAGGTCCGTCTCCGCCAGGTGCAGGAGATCGCCCCCGACAGTGCCATCGACTCGGTCGAGGAATGGCGCGACCACGTCGAAGCCACGGCAGCCGAGCCCACGGCGACGCCCGACGACATCGTCTGGGCCGACGCAGTCCTGCTCGGCTCCCCGACCCGGTTCGGCAACGTCGCGAGCCAGCTGAAGAACTTCCTCGACTCGCTCGGACCCCAGTGGGGCGAAGGCAAGCTCGCCGACAAGGTCTACGCCGGCTTCACCTCCAGCCAGACCGACCACGGGGGCCAGGAGTCCACACTCCTCGCCCTCTACAACACCATCCACCACTTCGGCGGGATCATCGTGGCTCCCGGCTACACCGACCCGCTCAAGTTCACCGACGGCAACCCCTACGGCGTCGGCCACGTCACCGGGCCCGACAACGCCGACCCGGTCGGGGACGTGGAGGACGCAGCCCTCGACCACATGGTCGAGCGCGTCCTCGACGTCGCACGCAAGCTCAACAACAAGAACTGAGGAGCAGCCATGTCAAGCGGAGTGGAGACCGGACGCATCACCACCGACATCCCGGCACGACTGGACCGACTGCCCTGGAGCCGATGGCACTGGCTGGTGGTGATCGGCCTCGGAACGGTCTGGATCCTCGACGGCCTCGAGGTGACGATCGTCGGCTCGATGTCCGACGCGCTCGCCGACCCCAAGACCGGCCTGGGGCTCGAGCAGCTTCGACGTGGGCTTCGCCGGCGCCATCTACGTCGCCGGTGCCTGCATCGGCGCCCTCTTCTTCGGCCAGCTGACCGACCGGTTCGGTCGGAAGAAGCTGTTCCTGATCACGCTCGGCGTCTACACCGTCGCCACCGTGCTCACGGCGTTCTCGATGAACCCGACCTGGTACTTCGCCTGCCGGTTCCTCACCGGCGCCGGCATCGGTGGTGAGTACGCCGCGATCAACTCCGCCATCGACGAGCTGATCCCCGAGAAGTACCGCGGCCGCGTCGACGTCTCGATCAACGGCTCGTTCTGGGTCGGTGCCGCCGGTGGTGCGCTGCTCACCATCCCGCTGCTCGACCCGACGGTCGATCAACCAGGAGTGGGGCTGGCGGCTCGCCTTCGGCCTCGGCGCGATCCTGGCGGTCGGCATCCTGCTCGTGCGCCGCAACGTGCCGGAGTCCCCGCGCTGGCTGTTCATCCACGGCCGCGAGGACGAGGGCGAGGAGATCGTCCGCGACATCGAGGCCCGGGTCACCAGCGACTCCGGCAAGGAGCTGCCGACGGTCTCGGAGAAGATCACGATCCGCCAGCGCAAGACCATCGGCCTGCCGCTGATCGCGAAGACCGTCTTCACGATGTACCCGCGGCGGACGGTCCTGTGCCTCTCGCTGTTCATCGGGCAGGCGTTCCTCTACAACGCCTTCTTCTTCACCTACGGCGACACGCTCGGCGAGTTCATGGGTGTCACTCAGGTGGGCTACTACATCGCGGTCTTCGCGGTGAGCAACTTCGTCGGGCGCCCTGGTCCTCGGCCCGCTCTTCGACTCCATCGGCCGGGTGCAGGATGCTCACGGCGACCTACGTCATCTCCGGTGTCCTGCTCGGCATCACCGGGCTGACGCTCGGCTCCTACACCGCGGTGACGCTGACCCTGATGGGCTGCATCATCTTCTTCTTCGCCTCGGCCGGCGCGAGTGCGGCGTACCTGACCGCCAGCGAGGTGTTCCCGATGGAGACCCGGGCGCTGTGCATCGCGTTCTTCTACGCCGTCGGCACCGCCGCCGGCGGCATCGCGGGCCCGCTGCTGTTCGGCAAGCTGATCCAGCGACGCCGTGGACGGCGGCGAGGGCATCGACCGGCGATCGCGCTCGGCTACTACATCGGCGCCGCGCTGATGATCGCCGGCGGGATCGTCGCCGCCTTCCTCGGCGTCAAGGCCGAGGGTCGGTCCCTGGAGAGCATCGCCCGGCCGCTGACCGCCGAGGACGCCGACGCCGAGGGCCCGGCCGCGGCCACGACCGCGACCGCCAGCCGGTCTGACCGCGACGCCACGAACGCAAAGGAGCACGACATGCCCATGCCCCCACCGAAGCCGTCGACCGAGGGCCGGCGCGACCGCCAGGTCTTCCACGAGATGGGCCAGCTGGTCCGGGCCGTCGAGGCCAACGGGCCCTGCGACCCCGACCAGCTCGCGGTGCTGGTCGGGTGCGGCGTACTGGGAGCAGGGCCGCTTCGACTCGGCGCTCTCCTTCGCGGTCGCCGACGGACTGCTGGTCCGCGGCTCGGACGGGATGCTCCAGGCGGCGCCCTACGGGAGACGCGCCCTCACGCCTGCACGGCGAGCGTCAGCGGCAGCACGTCGCTCGCCGCTGCCGCGCGGAGTGCCCGGGCGGCAAGGGTGAGGGTCCAGCCGGTGACCACCAGGTCGTCGACCAGCAGGACCCGGTCGCCACGGCTGGTCGAGCCGGAGGTCGATACCGTGCGGCTCGACCGCGGCCACCCGCTGAGCGGAGTTGACCGCGCCCTGGCCCGGCGCGCCACCGAGGCGTCGACGATCGCGAACCGGCCGACCACCGGGACCCCGAGGTGGCGCGACAGGCCGTCGGCGAGGTCGCGCGGTCAGGGTCGGGCGGGTCGCGGACTCGACCACGACGATCGCCGTCGACCTTCGGCTGCCAGTCGCCCAGCACCTCGATCACGGCCCGGACCAGCGGCACCGGGACCGGGCCGTCGGGCGCACCGGGGCGAACAGGTCGCGGAGCTGCCTGCCGTAGCCGAGGTCGGTGAGCCGGGCGACGGCGCGGCCCTCCGACGGCGGGTCCGGCCGATCTTGCCCTTGAGGGCGATGCCGAGGTTGGCCAGCGCGGTCGGCCACATCTTCCGCGGCTCGATCACGACGCCCGGACGCGACGAGCCGCGCGGCGGCCGCCTCGACGGCCTCGGCCGAGACGTCGGTGGCGACGGTCGAGCCCGCCGCAGTTGTCGCAGCGTCCGCAGTCGGCCGCCTCGGGGTCGTCGAGCTGGTCGCGCAGGAACCACATCCGGCACCGGTCGGTGCGTGAGGTAGTCGAGCATCGCCTGCTGCTCCCGCTCCCGCGCCGCGGCCACCCGCTGGTAGCGCTCGGCGTCGTAGGCCCACTCCTCGCCCGGTGGCCTCCCAACCGCCGCGTGACCCGGCGGACGGCGCCGTCGACGTCGAGCACCTTGAGCATGGTCTCGAGCCGGGTGCGGCTGAGCTCGACGTGGGTCTCCAGGTTGGCCGTGCTCATCGGCGGCCCGGCGTCGGCGAGGACCGGCGAGGGTCTGCCGGACCTGCTCCTCGCGCGGGAAGGCGAGCGAGGCGAAGTAGTGCCCAGATGTCGCGGTCCTCGATCGCCGGCAGCAGCACCACGCTCGCCTCGGTCGGTGCCGCGGCCGGCGCGGCCGACCTGCTGGTAGTAGGCGACCGGGGACGGCGGGCGCCCCGAGGTTGACCACGAACCCGAGCGTGGCGTCGAAGCCCATGCCGAGGGCGCTGGTGGCCACCAGCGCCTTGACCCGGCCCGCCAGGAGGTCCTCCTCGAGGGCGAGCCGCTCGGTGGGCTCGGTCTGGCCGGAGTACGCCGCGACCTCGTGCCCGCGGCTGCGCAGGTAGTCGGCGATCTCCTGGGTGGCCGCGACGGTCAGGCAGTAGACGATCCCCGAGCCGGGCTGCTCGGCGAGGTGGTCGGCCAGCCAGGCCAGCCGCTGCTCGGCGGTCGTGAGCCGGACCACGCCGAGCCGGAGCGACTCGCGGTCGAGGGAGCCGCGCAGGACCAGCACGTCGCCCCGGTCCCTCGGCTCGCCGAGCTGCTCGGCCACGTCGGCGGTCACCCGGGCGTTGGCGGTGGCGGTGGTGGCGAGCACCGGGATGCCCGTCGGGCAGGTCGTCGAGCAGGGTGCGGATCCGGCGGTAGTCGGGCCGGAAGTCGTGGCCCCAGTCGGAGATGCAGTGGGCCTCGTCGACGACCAGCAGCCCGCAGGTCGCGGCCAGCCGGGGCAGCACCTCGTCGCGGAAGCCGGGGTTGTTGAGCCGCTCGGGGCTGACCAGCAGCACGTCGACCTCGCCGGCCCGCGATCGCGTCGTGGATCGGCTGCCACTGCTCGATGTTGGTGGAGTTGATCGTCACCGCCCGGATCCCGGCCCGCTCGGCGGCGGCGATCTGGTTGCGCATCAGCGCCAGCAGCGGCGAGACGATCACGGTCGGGCCGGCGCCGCCGGTCGCGCAGCAGGGCGGTGGCGACGAAGTAGACCGCCGACTTGCCCCACCCGGTGCGCTGCACGACGAGCGCCCGGCGCCGGTCGACAGCGAGCGCCTCGATCGCCGTCCACTGGTCCTCGCGCAGGACCGCGTCGCGTCGCCCTCCGGGGCCGACCAGGGCGCGCAGGTGGGCCTCGGCCAGCTGGCGGGTCTCGGCTCGGTCGGAGTTGCGGTCACCCGCGCTGTCTACCAGCCGTCGTCGACAGCGCGATTGCCGCTAGCGTGACGGGCATGCGCCTCCCGCCGATCCCCGGCCCCCGGGACGTCGTCCAGCTCATCGACCGGGTGACCGGTCTCCTGGCCGGCCGAGCAGCTGGTCGCGGACGCGGGCGTCGCTGGTCAGCCACGGATCGAGCAGACCAGGGCGGCGGCCGACGAGGTGGTGGCTCGCACGGACACGACGGTGACGCGGGCCGACGACCTGATCGGTCGGCTCGAGCCCTCCCTGACCCGGCTCCAGCCGACGCTCGAGCGCCTCGCCGAGACCACCGACCCGCGGGAGGTCGATGCGATGGTCGCGCTGGTCGACCAGCTGCCGCTGCTCGGCGGCCAAGATGGAGACCGACGTGATCCCGATCCTGGAGAGCCTCACCTCGGTGGCGCCCGACCTGCACGACCTGCTCGACGTCTCCCGCGAGCTGAACGAGATGCTCGCCAAGCTCCCGGGCATGGGCGCGATCAAGCGACGGGTCGACCGAGGAGCAGGGCGCTGCGATCCGTGGGCCGTCGGCTGACCTCAGGCGGCCGGGCCCTGCTCGCGCACGTCGGCCACCTCGCCATGGCGTCGCGCAGCTCGGCCAGCCAGTCGTCCTCGTGCTGCCCGACCAGACGGACGCACCACGCCAGCGCGTCCGCGCGGGACCGGGCGACGCCGGCGTCGACCAGGGTGTCGAGCACCAGCCGCTGCGGCTGCCGCAGCCGCGTCATCACCGGCGCCGCGACGTGGGTCCACAGCTCCTGGCGCCCCCGACGACCACGCCCCACGAGACCTTGCGCTCGAAGCGGTGCTGGGCCTCGCGCGGCGATCTCCATCCGTTGCTCGCGGGTCTCCTCGCGGAAGGCCGACGCACGGCCGGCCCGGGCCTCGTCCGGTCGCCGCCGTCGGAGCTCCGTCGTCGCCGAGCTCGACGTCGGCGATGGTCAGCATGACCGTGATCTCCTCGCGGTCGATCGTGACCGCGGCAGGTTCGGCCTGCCACTCCTGCGGGAGCCGGCCGGCGAACCAGCCGCGCACCCGCTCCTGAGCTTCGTCTGTAATCATGTAATCAAGATCACGCCCGCAGGCGGGTCGGCTACCAGATCCGGACGCGCTCCTAGGGGTCGAGCCAGAGCCCGTCGCCCTCACCGGTCCCGAAGACCTCGTGGAACTCGTCGAGGTTGCGCACGATGTTGGCGCGGAACTCCGGCGGGCTGTGGGGGTCGATGGTGAGGTACTGCTGCTCCTGCTCCTTGCGCCGCTTGGTGCGCCAGCAGTAGCGCCCAGTTCAGGAAGAGCATGCGCCGCGGCCTCGAGGTCGGCGTCCCCGTCCTGCGAGATCAGGTAGGCCTTGTGGCCGATGGTCAGGCCGCCGAGGTCGCCGATGTTCTCGCCGACGGTGAGCGACGCCGTTGACGAACTCGCCCGGCAGCGTCGCGCGGCGAGAAGCCGTCGTACTGCTCGATGAGGGCCTTCGACTTCAGCTCGAACGCCGCCTTGTCGTCGGCGGTCCACCAGTCGTTGAGGTTGCCCGCGCCGTCGTACTGCGCACCCTGGTCGTCGAAGCCGTGCCCGATCTCGTGACCGATCACCGCGCCGATGCCGCCGTAGTTCTCGGCCGGGTGGGCGTCGGGCGAGAAGAACGGCTTCTGCAGGATGCCGGCCGGGAAGCAGATCTCGTTGGTGCCCGGGTTGTAGTAGGCGTTGACGGTCTGCGGCAGCATGAGCCACTCGTCGCGGTCGACCGGCGAGCCGATCTTGGCGCAGCTGCGGTCGGTCTCGAACGCCGCGGCCGCGGCCACGTTGCCGAGCAGGTCGTCGGAGCTGACCTGCAGCGCGGAGTAGTCGCGGAACTTGTCGGGGTAGCCGATCTTCGGGCGGAACGTGTCGAGCTTCTCGAACGCGCGCTGCTTGGTCTCCTCGCCCATCCAGTCCAGGTCCGCGATCGACTGCGCGGTAGGCCTCGAGCAGGTTGGCGACCAGCTCGTCCATCTGCGCCTTCGACGCGCGGCGGGAAGTGGCGGGCGACGTACTCCTTGCCGACGGCCTCGCCGATCGCGCCCTCGACCAGCGCGACGCCGCGCTTCCAGCGCGCCCGCAGCTCGGGGGTGCCGTTGAGGGTGCGGCCGTAGAAGTCGAAGTTGGTCTCGACGAACTCGTCGGAGAGGTACGGCGCAGCCGCGCGCAGCACGTGGCTGAGCAGCCACTCGCGCCAGTCCTCGATCGGCACCTCGTCGAGCACCGTGGAGAGGTGCTCGAGGTACGACGGCTGCCGCACGCAGGTCTCGGCGATCGGTCTCGGTCGTGTCGCCGCCGAGGTTGGTGACGTAGGCGTCCCAGTCGAAGGACGGGCACAGCTCGCGAGCTCCTCGGGGGTCATCAGGTTGTAGGTCTTCTGGACGTCGCGGGTCTCGGCCCGCTCCCAGTG